>CAYPXR010000025.1:0-108961 GCA_964414585.1 uncultured Planctomycetaceae bacterium | reverse complement strand
CCGACCCCGACCCCGACCCCCGGCGCGAAGCCTTGCGCCGGAAAGTCCGTACCGCCTATGACCGATTCGATGCCATTCCGCACGTCAAAGACTGGATCTCCCCCGAACTCTGCGCCGAATACGGTCTCTCCCCGTCGCCGCCGGACAACGCCGGCCCGATCGAACAATCCCGCCGCCGCGAAATCCGCAACGTCTTGATCAGGTTCGGCCTGATGAAAGACTCTGGCAAAGTGACCGATCAGAGCCGCGCCCGTAAGGAAGCGCCGAATGATGCATGACGACCAACACGCTCGTCCCTCGCGACCTGGCCCCCGAACCGGCTCATCGTTTCGCGGATCGTTCAATCGGCCTCCCTTTTCGCTCCCGGATGGACGCACTCATGACGCAAACCCAAACAATTAACAGGCCGGAATCGCTCCCGTCGCGAACACGCCTTGAATCCTCCTCGTACCTCGATAGGCTATGCGTAGGATGTGGCGGCCAGCCGTCGCAAGTCGTGACGCAGGGACGTGTTAAACCCTACGCCAGATTGACCAAACGAAGGGAGTATGGGTCTTGCCTCGTTTCATAAAATCCGCTCGTGCCTCGTGGCCGGTCCTCGCGGCGGTCATCGTCGTCGCCGCCGGCGTCTGGGGACTTTATGCATGGAAGTATGCCGCGCCGGAAAGCCTGTTCGGGACACCTTCGCCGACCGCGGAGGCTCTGCCCACGGGCGAGCATCTCACGTCGCTCCGCGCGACGCGATCGACCGGCGCTGCCGATTCATTGGAGCCGCAGGCCGCGGGCGAATTGACCACGTCGGTCAACGCCAATGCCCCGCGCTCGCTCGACGCCGAGGGCGTCGAGATGACGCTGCTGAAGACGAACGCGACAAAAACGGCAACGCCGGTCCAATCTGCTTCGTCCGGCCAACCGGCGGCTCGACCCTCACCCCAACCCTCTCCCTGGAAGGGAGAGGCAGTGGCGGCGCAGGTGAAGAACGGAAAAGCCTACCTCGCCAAGGGCGACCTCCTCGCCGCGCGGGTCGCGTTCTCCGCGGCGCTCGATCGCGGGCTGCCGTTCGGGGAGGAATCCGAGCTGCGCAGCGAGTTGGAACGAATTTCGAATGCCCTGCTTTTTTCCCGAGCGACAAACACGAACGACCCGCTGACCAGCGTCCGCACCATCGCCGCCGGCGATTCCATCCACGTGATCGCCCGGCAGAATCGGATCACCGACGAACTGATGATGTCGATCAACGGCGTGAGCGAGCCGAACAAGATCGCCGTCGGCCAGCGGCTCAAAGTAATCCAGGGCCCATTCCGCGCGGTCATCTCCAAGTCGCAGCATCGAATGGACGTCTATCTCGGCGAGGTCTTCGTGCGCTCCTTCCGCGTCGGTCTCGGCACCAACGGCGGCACGCCCACCGGCAGTTGGATCGTCCGCAACAAGCTTGCCAACCCGGACTGGACCGATCCTCGAAACGGCCGTCACTATCTCGCGGACGATCCCGACAATCCGATCGGAGAACAGTGGATCGGTCTCGAAGGAATCGCGGGCGAGGCCGTCGGCAAGCAGGGCTTCGGCATCCACGGGACGATCGACCCCAAGAGCATTGGCGAAAACATGTCGATGGGCTGCGTACGCCTGACGCCGGACGACATCAAGATGGTCTACGAACTGCTCGTCGAGCGCTATTCGCAGGTGGAGATTCGCTCCTAATCGGTCTCAATCCATTCGCTCGACCACGACCATCACGTTCAACAAATAGTGCGTTCCGGGCGGGCGCGGAGGCTCTGGCGGGGCATCGGGATCGGGTATGGACCTTTCGTCGCGCCACGGCGGCCGGCGTGGCCCGCAACCGTAATAGCCGCCGAACATTCCGTAGCGAAGCGTGATCTTATAGGAAGCCGGAAACATGCCCGCGAGGTCGTCATCCTCGAAGACGTGCTGTTTCGCAAAGGCGTCGCGCAGATAGGCGGCCAGATCGATCGTCATCGTTCCAGCCGCAAAGCGTTCGAGTTGCGCCCGACTGGGCAGTTGCAGCGGGCCGATTCGCGGATCGTCGTTCTCATCGTCGGCCGGCGGCGTGATCGTGAGGAGCGATGGCGGCGGCGGCGGTCCCCAGGGACCGAATGTGTTCAACGCGGGCAGATAAGCCGCCGGACCGCGGACGGGCCGCGGCCGTTGAAGAATGAGCCCTTCGCCGATCTCTCGATCGCCCCAGCGGACTTTGTAAATGTCCTGATCCGTCAAGGTGGTCAGCGTCAGGGGGGCCAGCGCTAGCGTCATCCGCTTGGGCTGGCTCCATCGCGGCGTCGGATCGGGCTCTTGACCCGGGGGCGCACCCTTGCCCGGCGGCAAGGGATTCAGTCGCCGCGTCGTCGAGACGACGGCGAGAACGCCGTAGCGGCCGTCGACGAGTTGTCCGCGTCGAAAGTCGATCTGCTCGAGGCGCTGCGCGCGCACGGCCGGTTCGCGCGAGGAGGTCAATCGTTGCTGATCCTGCGGAGACAAATGACCGAGCGCATGGAGCCAGCGCACGACGGCCACGGACGCCGGCGGATGGAGCCGGAGCCCGAGTTCGTCGAGATCGCCCAGATGAACGCCGGACTTCACCGCCGCAAAGACCCGCCAATGATCCTTTCGGTCGACCTGGGCGACAATGCGCGAGAGATGATCGAGGATTCGCCCGGCGATCGACTGAAATTCTTTCTTGAGCAGCGCGGCAAGCAGGGCCAGGACGGCGTCGCGATGACCAGTCTGGGCAAGCGGGATCAACTCGGAAAGCGCCGCTTCGCGTTCCTCGTCGGTTCGGCAGGTCTCCGCGAGACAAAAGGCGGCCTGTTCGGCGTAGCCGGATTCCACGAGAGCTTTCAGCGCGTCGATGCGGAGGACGGGACCGGCCTCATGGGCGATCGCGATGACGCCCTTGGTCAGCGGGTCGTTCGCCGATCGAACGAGGATGAGCGGGAAGGGTCCTGGCGACGGCGTGGAAGGGTTGGTCGATGGCGGATCGGTGCCGCTATGCCCGGAGGCTTCGGCGTTTTCCCGGCGAAGACGGAGCTGGGAGATCAAGAGCCGCCAGGCGGCGTCACGAGTCGGGCCCGGCTCCTTGGTCGCCTCCTGGATAAGATCGACGAAAGGCCGCGAATAAACGCCTTCGCCCAGGTCAATGCCGCTCAGTGCCGCCAGAAAGGCGGGTCTTCGGGTGGGCGGATGCAGCGAAGGCCATTGCGAAAGGAGCGTCTGGCTCGGATCGTCGGCCGCCGAGCCGAGGGCCATCGCGGCGTCGGCGATGTCCGCCGCCGTTTCTTCGCCGGCGTTGGCGATGAGGGACTGGATGAGCTGGAGTGCCGCGGCGCGATCGGTGATTTTGTCGACGCGCTCCACCGCGGCCCGTTGCGCGGCGACGGAAGCCTCATTCATGAAATCCCAATCGGTGACCGGCGGCATCAGGCTGGTGAGGACATCCATCGCCTCTGAAGTGACGGAGGCATCTTCCGAGCGCAGGAGGGCCCCCAGGATGGCGAGGGCGTGGCCTCGTCGAAAGGAGGAAGGATTCGCTTCCTTCGGGGGCGAATCGCCCAATAACGGCTCTTTCCACCAGAGGCCGCAATCCTCGCAGCAAAGGCCGCAGGCCATGAGCCGGACCCAGCGAAGCTGGAGAACGGGGTCCGCGTCGGCGAACAGACTCAAGGTCTCGTCGGGCAGCGGCGTCGGGCTCGATTTTAGATGGTCGGGTGGCTCGCAAAAATAATTCCACGCGGCAACGCCGATGCGCTCGTCGTCGCGTGCGACGGAGGAGACGACGGCGCTGTCCACGTCGGCGATCCAGGCAGTGAGGGCGTCTTCGTCCAGTGGATTCTTGTCGAAATCCGCAAGGAGACGGTTCCGGATTTCCGACAACCGCGCGACGGCGAGGGCCGACATGGCGGAGGAAGAAGAGGCGATAATTCTAAGATGAAGGGCGATCGCCGGCGCCTCGGCCCATGGGTGATCGGGCGACTTACCGTTGGAACCATTGGGGCGGATTTTTTCGATGTCGGTTTCGCCGGTGTATCGGAGAAATTCCAGATCGATGGATTCGCCGCCGCCATCGGGCCATTCAAAGCTCAATCGATCGGTCGATTTGGGCACTTCCAGCACCAAGACGGCCAATCCCGTGGAACGAACGGTCAAGGTTTCGTCGCGGAGTTTGGCCTGTCGAGACTTGCCGGCTTTCGATTTGTTGTCTTCAGCACGGCGCGGGCCCAGTCTGTTTCGCAGGACCACGAGTCCGCCGCCCTCGCCGGACGTCAGATCGAGGCGTTCGTAGATCGGTCCGTGATCGGAACCGTCGAATCTCATCGTTCCATTGGTCGGTGTGACCATTCGGATTCCGTAGAAGCCGCGGGCATCTCTTCCCCGGAGAGCGGCCCGGGAAATCGACAGCGATGGGGCGGCCTCGGCCTTTGTGGGAGCGGCGGCGATCGGCGGTTCATAGCGAATGGGCAGCGTGACAAAGAATTTTCCGGGCTCGGCCATGACGCGAACGCCATCGTCGGTGATTTCCGTTGTCACGAGGGGAGTATCGAGGGCGAGCGTCAGGTCTACCTGAACCCAGGACTCAAGAGGGACCGCCCATTCAACGGCGAGTCGCTTGACCTCCGCATCGCCGGGATCGGCGGCCCGCGCGCGTCGCAGATAGTTGGAGGCGGTGTCGTTCATACCGGCCGAGCGAGTCCAACGGGCAAGGTCCAGAAAATGTCTGACGTCCGCTTTGGGATGCGACGCGACGAGTCGGCGCAAGACGGTGCGATTCCAGAAAGCGACATATTTCGCGGCCGGGCCGCCAGCGGTCTTCGGCGCGGCCAACGGCTTTTCACTCAGGGAGGCGTCCAGGGTGAGGGCCCGCTCCAGGCAGCGCGTCGCCGACAATTCCAGATGGGCGAAATAATACGCCGCCGTCCATTGGGAAAGCAGTTGCGGATCCGTGCAGGCGTGGACCCTGGCGATTTCCTCGTTGCCGCGGAGGAGTTGGCCAACCTTGTCGCGCGGGATTGCGATCTCCCGCGGGCCTTGCGCCGAGCCGGTGGCCACGCGAATTTCGGGCTGGTCTTCGTGCGTCGCCCGACCGACGACGATCTTGCCGTTGGTTTGGATGATGATGTCGGCGCGGGATGATGAGATGGATAGCACCGTGATGCAGGCGGGAATCAGGCAGGCTTTTGTAAGTCGTCGATTCATGGCGAATGGTTTGACCGAACGGCGGACCCTTCCAACGATCGCGACTGAATCATTCTATCTCCCGGCGACGCACCGGGCGATGGAGAAGCGTCGAATCGAATAGGCGGAGGTGACGCGCCCAAGTATCCGTTGGCGAATCGATTGTATCGAGAGTAATCCGCTTTTACGTGACTATCGATTACTCGGGGCGGATGTTGGATGCGGCTGACGATCGTGATCGAGATGTTTCGGCGGCATGGGACTGCCTTGTATAGCCCTTGCACCCATGCAACCGGATGTTCCCAATGAAATGCCTAGCAGAGCTGCGATCGACGCTGCCACGCGATGAAATCGACGCTTATGCGCTCGAAGACCGACCGGGCAGTCATCCGTCAGCAAGGTGCCGTCTCTTCGGCGGTAGAAACGAATGCAAAGGCGTCCTTCGGTTTTCAATACCAAGTCGGCCGCCGCCTGCGCCGTCATGGCGGATAAGTTGTAAACATGCTTTTCGCAATGATTGCAGAATCGCACGCGATCATCACCATGCATCGCATCCCACGATGCCGAACAAGGTGATGCAACTTTTACTTCGCTAAGGACGTCTAATGGGTAGGACATCGCGACCTCGTTTATTCATGATACCGCTGCCCATAGGAAATGTCGGCAACTCGGGAGACGGTTCGCAAGAATCCAACGATTGACCTTTGAATAAGATGATCCCATCACGTTCGGGACCTCCAGCCTTCCGGCGATCGCTTAAAATGGTATACGGCAAGGACGATGAGGCGATCTCCCTGATCTTCGTAATAAATGCCGTAGGGAAACCGTTTAAGAGATCCACGGCGAATCGATTGCTAGACGATTGGAAAACGCCGAGGGTTCTCACGAATGAGGTCCAGACACTGGCGCACTCTGCGAAGGAAGGCCTGGCCCACGCCGGGCCTCTGAGTCTCATACCAGACAAACGCTTCTCGTAGATCGGTGACTGCCTCGGGACGTAGGACGAGTCGAGCACTCATAGAGGCAAACGGATTTGCTTTTCGGCTTCTTCCCAGGGCACCGCCGCGCCAGGATCGGCGCGATCGGCCTCCAGGCGTCGAATCAGATCGCGTTGCTGGTGAGGGGACAATTCCGAGCAGGTGTTCGGATCGAGCATGCGTTCCAGGAGTTCGTCTATGAGCTGGACGCGATCGTCCAAACTCAGCGACAATGCATGTTTCAAAATGGAATCACGACTCATACCGCTATTTTACGAGCCGATTTCCGGCCGGTCAATGAGTTTCAAAAAAGCATGTCGTCACCGGAGCGACACCATTTTTCAACGTTCGGCAGGACGCCGGCCCTTATGGTTGTCTTCGACCGAAGGCAATAACCTCGTTCATGCTGCCGGAGCGAAAGCCGCGGAGGTCGAGGGTCACGTAGTGGTAACCGATCTCGTGGAAGGCGGCGTCGATCCGGGTGCGTACGTCGGGCGAGGCGAGGCGGGCGATCTCTTCGACGGGGACTTCAATTCGGGCCAGCTTGTCGTGGTGACGGACGCGGCATTCGCGCACACCCAGGGTTCGCAGAAGCGCTTCGGCGCGCTCAATCATCCGGAGTTTTTCCGGCGTGATCGCCTCGCCGTATTGCACGCGGCTGGACAGACACGGCGCGGCGGGTTTGTCCGCGGTCGGCAGGCCCATCTCGGCCGAGAGAATGCGAATCTCCGATTTGGTGAGACCGACCTCGGCACACGGGGCGCGGACATCGTGTTCGTTCGCCGCGATCAGACCGGGACGATAGTCGCCCAGATCATCGGCGTTGGTGCCGTTAACGATGGCGAACCTGCCTCGCGGGGCGAGCAGCTCGGCCATCCGTGAGTAGAGTTCCGTCTTACAGTAATAGCAGCGGTTGGTCGGATTGGAGAGATAATGGGCGTCGTCGAATTCGTGCGTGTCAAGAATGACGTGTTCCGCGCCGATCGTCGCCGCTAAACGCCGGGCATCTTCCATTTCGGTCGCCGCGATGCTGTCGCTTGCTCCGGTCACCGCGAGAACGTTATCGCGACCCAGAGTATCGGCGACGACTTTGAGCACAAAGGTCGAATCGACGCCCCCGCTGAAGGCGACGGCGACTCTGCCGAGCGAGCGAAGGATCGCCCTCATGCGTTCAAGCTTTTCTTGAACGGTGGCCAAATCCTTTGGCGCGGCGATCGTCTCCATGTCGCCATGATAACGTGGATTTTTTCTCGTGAGGTGGCCGCGAGAAAGGATTTCCGCACGGGCGCGGAACCCCCGGTGATTCACCGGGGGCAAAATAAACTGATGGTGTTCTTACGCGCTGGCCGAGACTCTTGCTGGCTCGGCGACGGTGGCGGCTCGCCGGGTCGCGGTCTGCTCACGGGTGCGGAGCCGGGTGGCGGCGGCCGAGGCGCCTTCGACAGTGAAGAACGAACCGAGATCGCGGAGTCGCTTGTAGCGGCGTTTGACCAACGTGTCGGGCCGGACGCGCTTGAGGTCGCGGAGCGTGTCGGTGATGTATTTTTCGAGGCTCGCCGCGGCGGCCGCGGGGTCTCGATGGGCGCCGCCGAGCGGCTCCTTAATGATGTCATCGACAAGCTTGAGCTTCTTCAGATCCTTCGCCGTGAACTTCAGGGCCTTGGCGGCCGTGCGGGCGTGTTCCGCGGATTTCCAGAGGATCGCCGCGCAGCCTTCGGGCGAGATCACCGAATAGTAGGCATGTTCGAACATCGCCATGCTGTCGCCAACGCCGATGCCCAGCGCGCCGCCGGAACCGCCTTCGCCGATGACGACGCACACAACCGGAGTCTTCAATCGTGACATTTCGAGGAGATTGACCGCGATCGCCTGGGCAATGCCGCGCTCTTCCGCGCCGATGCCGGGATAGGCCCCGGCGGTGTCGATCATGCAGACGATGGGCAGGCCGTACTTCTCGGCGAGCTTCATCTTGAGCAGGGCCTTGCGATAGCCCTCGGGATGGGCCATGCCGAAGCAGTTTTCCAACCGCTCCTTGGTGTCCTTGCCCTTGTTGTGGCCGACGAACATGCACTTGAAATTACCGATGCGGCCGAAGCCGGTGATGATCGCTTTGTCGTCACGGAAATTGCGGTCGCCATGAAGCTCGCAGAAATCGCGGACCATCATGCCGAGATAGTCGGGCACAAGGGGACGCTTGGGGTGCCGGGCGACCTGGACGGTTTCCCAGGCGTCGAGCTTGGAGTAGATTTTTCGTCGGGCCGCGAGGAGTTCCGAGCGGATATTGCGGATTTCTCCGGACATATCCCGCCCGGTGACGGCCTGGGCGCCTTCCATCTCCTCAATTTGCTTTTCCATCCGAACCAAGGGCATCTCAAAAGGCAGGTAAGCCCCGCCGTTGAGGCCCGCTGAAGCACTCGTCGTCGCACTCATTTAGAATCCTCAGAGAGCCCGGCTACCTACGCGAGGAAAGACGATCCTTTCCGCAATCGAGCCAATAGTTGTGGCTGGCAGCCGTTTTTCGGAACCGGGCTTCTTAAGCGGCATTCCCTGCCGCCTGCACGTCGGCTTCCGCGCTGAAACCGGCGAGCCCGTCCGAAACCTGATACACCCACGTCATTGCCGGTCACTCCATGGACCGACGGGACCGTGGGCGGTCCCGATAGGCCTAACAGGGTAGCCAATCCTTAGAACATCGACAAGTAAGAATTGACCACATCAGATAGGACTACTATGCTCGGCGGCGAGTGAACCTGCGAGAATGGCTGTAAGTAAGTATAGGATATTAAGTTAAGGCTGTCCACGGCGGGGTGCCGTAGAATTCGAGAAACATTTTGGGACTTTGGCGATTTCAGATCGGCTCAGCCGAGGGGCTGCCGGACCCGGTCGGGCGGCAAGTTTTGCAGTCCCTTGCGGACTTCGGGATTCGGTCCGTTTCTGGGGTCCGATCGGCCCGGCTGTTCATCGTAGACTTGGCCGTCGGGGCAAGGGATGAGAGGGAAGTCGTGACTCGGGTGGCCCGGGAGCTCTTGGCCGACCCGGTCGCGGAGACATGGACTGTCCAACGGCGAGGAGAGGCGATCCCTGAGCCTGAGGGGTCGCTGCCGATCGAGGTGCACTTCAAGCCGGGGGTGATGGACAACGTCGCTCAATCGACCATGCTCGCACTGGCGGATATGGGGCTGACGGCGACGAGCGTTCGGACCGCCCGACGATTCGAGTTATCGCCGATCCCGAGCGACACCGACTTGCGGAAGATTCCACGGCTGCTCGGCAACGACTGCATCGAAGACGTCATCATCGGCACACGACCGATCGAGCCGCCGCCGTCGCCGCCGAAGTATCAGTTCTCGCTCCGGCATGTTTCGCTTCGAGCGCTGGACGACGCGGCACTGGAAAAACTCAGCCGGCAGGGCCACCTGTTCTTGTCACTGGAAGAAATCCGGGCGGTTCAAGGTCACTATCGCGCACTCGGACGCGACCCCACGGACCTGGAACTGGAGATGATCGCGCAGACGTGGTCGGAGCATTGCGTCCATAAGACGCTCAAGAGCGCCATCGTTTATCGCGGCGCGCCGATGCCGCGGCTAAACGTCGAAAAATCGAAAAGTCGCAACGTCGAAACGGAAGTGATCGAGCTGCGTTATGGGAATTTGCTAAGAGACACCATCGCCCGCGCTACGGAGGAGTTGATGCGCGAAGGTCGCGGGCCGAAATGTCTGTCGGTGTTCAAGGATAACGCCGGGATCATTGATTTCGACGGCGAATATGGCATCGCGTTCAAGGTGGAGACGCACAATCACCCTTCCGCGATCGAACCCTACGGCGGGGCGGCGACCGGCGTCGGCGGCGTGATCCGCGACGTGCTCGGTTGCGGCCTCGGCGCGCAGCCGATCGCCAATACCGATGTCTTCTGCGTCGCGCCGCCCGATTGGCCGGTGGACAGCGTGCCCAAGGGCGTGATCCATCCGCGCACGGTGCTCAAGGGCATCGTCGCCGGTGTGCGCGACTACGGCAATCGCATGGGCATCCCGACGGTCAACGGCGCGGTCCATTTCGACCCGCGCTACCTCGGCAATCCGCTCGTCTTCTGCGGCTGCGTCGGGCTCATCCCGATCGATCGAATCGAAAAGAAGGTTCGGCCCGGCGACGCCATTGTCGTCATGGGCGGGCGGACGGGTCGCGACGGGATTCATGGCGCGACCTTCAGCAGCGCGGAGTTGACCGACACGCACGAGGACGAATTCGCCCACGCGGTGCAGATCGGCAGCGCGATCGAGGAGAAAAAAGTCCTCGATATCGTCCTGCAAGCACGTGATTACACCAACGCGAACGGCAAGCGTACGTGCCTGTTCTCGGCGATCACGGATTGCGGCGCAGGCGGGCTTTCATCGGCGATCGGCGAGATGGCCGGGGGCACGGGCGCGGAGGTCGATCTCGAAAAAGTGCCGCTGAAATACGCTGGGCTGCGCTGCGACGAAATCTGGATCTCCGAATCGCAGGAGCGAATGGTCCTCTCCGTGCCACCGGTGAATGTGGCGACGCTCCTTGCCCTGGCCAGGGGCGAAAACGTCGAGGCGACCGTGATCGGCGCCTTCACCAACAGCGGGCGACTGGCCATCCGTTACGAAGGCAAGACGGTCGGCGAAATTGATCTGCATTTTCTGCACGAGGGACTACCAAAGACCGAGCGAATCGCACAGTGGCAACCCGCAGCGAGCAAGAACCGCGAGCAACCGCCCACCAATATCGTCGCGGAACTCAAAACACGGCTGAGTTCGCCGACCGTCGCGTCGAAGCATTGGATCATCCGCCAGTACGACCATGAAGTTCGTGGGCGAACGACCGTCCGGCCGCTCGTCGGCCCTTGTCACGGGCCTTCGGATGCGGCGGTGATCCGCCCGAGGCTGGACAGCCCGCGCGGCATCGCCATCGGTTGTGGTCTCGCGCCGCAACTGGCCGACGGCGATCCCTATTGGATGGCGGTCGCCGCGATCGATGAAGCCCTGCGCAACGTCGTTTGCGTCGGCGGCGACCCGTCGCACACGGCGATCCTCGATAATTTCTGCTGGCCGCGCGTGGACGATCCGCACAACCTCGGCGCGATGGTCCGCGCGTGTCAGGCGTGCTATGACGTCGCCAAGGCGTACGGCCTTCCATTCATCAGTGGGAAGGATTCGCTCAATAACGAATTCGCGCTGGACGCCGGCGACGTCGAAGCCGTTCGCGCGGCGATGAAGAAAATGGGCGCCAATCACTCGGCAAACGACCCGATTCGCGGCGGGCGACTGGCGATCCCCTACACGCTGCTCATCTCGGCGGTCTCTCTGATCGACGACGTGGCGAATTGCGTCACGATGGATTTGAAGCAGGACGGCTCGCAACTCTATCTGATCGGAGCGGCAGGGTCCGAGCTTGCCAAGGCCATCCATACGCACCAAGCCGTCGCACGCCTGATTCGAGAGGGCATCACCACGGCCGTGCACGATGTCAGCGACGGCGGCGTGCTCGTCGCCATTGCGGAGATGTGCATGGCGGCCGATCGCGGGGCGATGATTGACTTGGACGCGGGGCTCGAAAAGATCGGCGATGGATTTCCCCTCTATGTGGTCGAGGCGTCACCACCGGCGGCCCATGAAATGACGAATGTTTGCGGAGATGTGGCGCATCGATTGCTAGGCGAGTCACGACCTCGTCGAGAATCCGCACCGGAGGTGATCACTTTTCGGATGGGTACCGGGCCCGAACAAACCGTCGCGTTATCAGACCTCCGCAGGGACTGGCAATCGCCGTTGGACTGGTAGCTCCTTTTCCCTGGGCGTTTCGTCGGTTATCCTGTTATTTTTGAGAGCATCTCATGGCAACTAATCAAACTCTATTCGGCAAGACCGGGCATACGGGCTGCCGCGTCGTCGTGACGGGGCAGGTCGGCGTCGATAAGAAGGAATTCCTCGAACAAGTCGTGCGGATCGCCGAGCAGAAGGGCCAACGACTGGCGCTCTGCAACGTCGGCGACATGATGTACAAAGAAGCGCCCGACGTCGTGCCGGGGAAGATCCTCGATCTGCCGAGGACGCGGCTCAACACCCTCCGCCGCTCCGTCTTCAAGGACATTCTCTCCGTTTCCGAGAAAACCGAGAACGTCATCGTCAACACCCACGCGACCTTCCGCTGGAAGCACGGGCTCTTCGAGGCCTTCGACTTCGACCACATGTCGGCCCTGAACGCCGATTTGTACGTGACGCTGGTGGATAATCTCGACGCCGTCCACGAACGGCTCCTCCGCGATCATGATCTCGTCCATTCGCTCAAGGACATCATGGTCTGGCGTGAGGAGGAAATTCTCGCGACGGAGATTCTCGCGCACAGCATCGGCGGTCACGGGAAGTATTATGTTCTCGCCCGCGGCCACGGCGCCGGCACCGCCGAATCGCTCGTGCGGCTCATGTTTGAGAAAGATACCAAAAAGATTTACCCCAGCTTTCCCATGTCGCACGTCATGGACATGCCGGAGACGCTGGCGGAGATCGACGCCTTCCGCGACAGTCTTGCGGAGCATTTCATCTGTTTCGATCCCGGCGATCTCGACGAAAAGCGGCTGCTCTTTGAAGCCGCCGAAGCGACCAAGCGAGGGGAACAGTCCATCACGCTCGACGTCAACGGCCGAAAGGTCCCGTTCAACGTGACCGACGTCTCCAGCGTCGCGCGGGACATCGACAGCCAAATTTACGCCCGTGATTTCAAGCTGATCGACCAGTCGGACATGATTGTCAGTTACATCCCCGAGACGCCCAGCGGCTTCCCGGCCCTTTCCTCGGGCGTCGAGCGCGAGCTTCAACATGCGTGGGAAGGGACCAAGGAAGTTTACGTCATCTGGCGGCCGAAAAAGGACCCCTCGCCCTTCGTCACGGAGACGGCGACGAAGGTCTTCACGACCGTCGAAGACCTCTTCAAGCACTTCCAGGCCAGGGGATATCTCGGCGATTATCAGCTCAACCTGTTGCGCTCAAGCGCGCCAAAGGAACGCGGGCGGTTTGGATAGCCGTCGTCAGTGGCCGGCTGCGGGGGCCCGGAGGCGATCCGGCGCGGACGTTGTTGTTGCCGATTTTCCGGCACGAGGATGCAAAAGCCCTTCCAACCGCTGTCTGGCGTCGGAAAGATGAGGCGCCAAACGCAGGACTTCTTCATACTCGTGACTGGCAGCGTCTCTTCGGTCGGCGGCTTCGAGGAGCTGGGCCAGCGCAAAACGCGCATCGACATAGTCGGGCTTCAGACGAACCGCTTCCTGCAGATGCTCCATGCCTTCCTGCGGAATTCCCTGTGAAATGCGAATGATGGCAAGATTGTAGTGGGCCTGGGAGTTATCCGGGCTGATCGCGAGCGTCTCCACGTAAACGGCGGCAGCATCGTCGAGTTTCCCGGCCTGGAATAGCGCATTGGCCAGCCGCAGACGCATCTCGGCTAGATCAGGCGCCAACCGAACCGCCTGCTTCAGGGAGGCGATCGCGTCGTCGGTCTTATTGGCGCTCAAAAAAATGGCGGCCTTGGCTTTGTACAACCACGCCGCGTCGGGTCGATCCTGGAACGCTTCAATGCCATGATCCAGCTCGGCGATCGCAGCCTCGGTCCTGCCCTGTTTGATCAGGAGCTGGCTCGGATTCAGGTACCCCAGCACGAAGAACGGGTTGAGGCCGGCCGCGGTTCGGTATTCGGCGATGGCGTCGTCCAGGCGTCCTTGTCGCTCGCGGAGGAGGCCCAGACTGAAGCGGGCATTCAGATAATGAGGAACCAGCCGGAGGGCTTCCTGCAACTCCGCCTCGGCCAGATCGTAGCGGCCGAGAAAGACCAGGGAATTGCCGAGATTCTGATGCGCTTCGGGGAACTTCGGGTTCAATCGAATCGTCTCCCTGAAGCGCTCGGCGGCCTCTTCAAAACTGCCGCGATTGGCGTAATAGCGGCCCAGGTTGTTGTAGGCCATCCAGCAATCGGGGTTCTCCCGGAGGATGGTGTCGTACAACGTCTTTTCGTCGGAGTACATCCGGCATTGTCGAAAGGTCAAAACGCCAAGTGCGATCGGTGCCAGCGAGACAGCGAGCCAACCCACCGTCGCCGACCGCATTCTCGAAAGGCCCGCCGCGATGGCCGAGCACACCAGCGCAAGGATGCCCAGGCTGGCCAGATACTGGAAGTGGTCGGCGACGAAGGTGTAGATGTACAGGTAGACATTGAAAAAGCCCAGCAACGGAAACAAGGTTCCGATGAAGAACAGCGTCGCCGCCAAGGGCGCGCGGCTCCGACGGCAAATTGCCGCCAGCGCAATCAACAACGCCAACAGGGCCGCCGGGAACAACCACTGCCACCAGACGGCGGGGTCCACATTCCAGCGCGGATAGACGAAGATCAACTCCGACGGCCAAAGGAGTTTGTAGAGGTAGAACCAGAATGCGCGGCCGGGCAGGAGAACCCGCTGCACGGCGGATAGAGTGAACGCCTCGCCCTTGGCCCCGATGACGCTGTGCTCCACCCATGCCGCAAAAAGGCCGGAGGCGATGCTCAGCGCGAACCATGGCAACAGTGGAAGGACATCCCGTTTCAATGACCATCGGCCCCGCTGCCACCAAATAATGACCAGGAGCGCGGGCGGAAGCGTGACCGTTATCGGTTTCGCCAGGAGGCTCAGGATAAATAGCGCCGTGGCCCCGGCATAGGAGCCTGCGCGGCGCGTACGATCAAAGTCCAAATAGACCCCCATGGCGAGCAGATAGAAGACCGCGGACAGGGTGTTTTTCTGTTCCGTGATCCAGGCCACCGATTCGACGTGGACGGGATGGAGGGCAAAGACGACGGCGGTCAGCAGGGCCGCCGCATCGGCCCAGGGAACGGCCTTTTCTCTGAGCAATCGCCGCAAGATCAGCATGACCAGGACGGCGTTCAGAATGTGCAGGACGATGTTGACGAGATGATAGCCGAGCGGCGCATTACCCCATAGCCGATGTTCGATCCAAAAGGCGGAGTGCAGGAGCGGGTAATATTGCTGCGTCGCGCCGACGTCGAACCAGATGCGATAGAGGCCTTGTACGGATTGCAGCTCCGGCTTCGTCACGTGCTCGTTGTCGTCCCAGATGAAACCGGCGCGATAGGCGGGAATGTAGGCGGCAAGCGTGGCGAGCGCGATCAGGCCGATGCGGACGCCGGGCCGGGCGAGGAGTCGTTGGATCATGGCGGCGGCATCTTAGGGGAAGGCGGCGGGTTTGGGCAGTCGGGGGACAGCGTGGATGACCTCCCGAAGACATTTATGTTTTAAGCCGTTCTGATTCGGGGCGAAAGGATTCGAACCTTCGGCCTGTCGCCGCGGCGACCGCTCTAATCCAACGCGATGGCGAGCCGACGTCTGATCTCCTCCCGGCCTTTACCCGTCTTGTAATACTTCTCACGCCGCAATGCATCTGACTGCGTGGCATGAACTTCCTGATGGATGATATCCCAGGGAATTCCGTGTTTCGTGGCTTTGGGCTGGCCGCTGTTGTGGCGGAACAGGCGATCGTCGATGTTTCCGGTCGAACCGACGTAGAACCGGCCAGTGACTTGGCTTCGCAAGACGTAGTCGTGATATGGACCGTCCATCGAATTCGGGGCGACAAGATTCGAACTTGCGACCTCCTGGTCCCAAACCAGGCGCTCTAACCAGGCTGAGCTACGCCCCGTCGTGTGGCATTATATCTAAATCGTGGAAAATTTCGAACCGGCGCGATCTGTCGCCGCGGCGACCGCTCTAACCAGACTGAGCTACGCCCCGTCGCGTGGCATTATATCCTGAAGATGGAGATTGGGGGACAAGACGTTTAACTATGCATTGTCGGCGGGATCGGATCGGTCGCGATGGGCATGGGCGCGCCGTGCAGGTCCACCGCAATATCTTCGAATCCGGAGCGGCGTTTGCGCATGGCCTCGATCACGAAACACAACATGGCCGCGAGGGCGTAACCGGCGGCGATACGATAGCCGCGGTGGAAGAAGGTGCCTGCGGGGGCGTCGAGGTGCAGGGGGGTGCCGTTGAAGGCCGGCTCCGTGCGCTGCCAGACAAGCAGTTCGCGCGGGGTGAATTCGTACGGGCCCGGCTCGATGCGATAGGCGTGGTGAAAACCGAGCAGCGTCACAACCGCGGCGATCACGCACCAAATGCCCGCCGTCTTGAATCGGCGGTCGATCAGAAACGCCGTGATCGCCGAGATGATCATGCCGGTAATCACGAAACCGCTGTTGGCCCCGGCGAGGGCATAAACGCCGACGGGCCACCAGGAATCGGTCCTTCTGGCGGCGTCGGCCAACGCCTGGTTGTGTTGCTCGATCATCGGCAGGATTCCGTGCGTCGCGCCAACGCCCGGCAACACGCTCGGCAATAGAAACACGGCCATCATCGCGACGGCGGGGAAAAAGCCGAGCGCGACCGCCGGATAATGCTTCGTCGGCACGGCTTCGTAGCTTTGTGCCGCGATGATGACACCGATGTAGAGCACGATCGCCATGCCCGCTTCCATCGGAATGACGCTGAAAATCAACTGGCCCAGCCCGAACACGAAGATGACGGTGAAAAACAGCCCGTTGAGGATGGGGTAGCCGCTGCGCGCACCGAGGGCCTTCCAACCGGGGTGGCCGATGTAGATCGTCGTGGGGAAGCAACTGCCGAACAGGCCCGCCGCGATCGTGCCGATGCCGTTGACCGCCATGCACGGGCCGGTCGAGAAGCGGTCACCCGCGGCCTCGGCGGATTCGATGTTTTGCAGCGAGCCAATCGCGTTGATCAGCCCCATCGGGATAATCACACCAAGAAACGACCAGAGCAGGTCGGGATGCTGGCGGAAGAGGCTGACGATTTCGCCGCCGAAGTAATGCGGGATGAAGAGCTTGTCCCAGCCGGGCTGATGGACGAAGCCGCCGACGGTCGCGCGAACGCCTTCCCATGCCGTTGTGACCGCGCCGGTGTTCATCATCTTCGGGCCGAGGTGTGGAATCAGCGGGAGCGTCCAGGCGAGGATCGTCCCGACGATCAGCGCGGCGAGCCCGCTGGGCATCCCCAGCGGGAAGCGCACGCGCGCGAAGTAGCCGATGAGCACGATGAAGAGCGGGACCATCGCGACAAGCGGTCGTTCGTAAATCTGAAAGGCGAAGGGACTGGCGATGAAGATGACGCCGATGGCGGCGAGCGCCGAGAGCAGCGCGGCGCGCGGCGTGACGCGGCGGACCCAGCCACCGATGAAGGCCGCGACGAATTCAATCACGCCGCTGCCGATGCAGGCGACGAGCCCCATCTTCCAGGCGAGATCGCCGGCCTTCTCCGGGCCGAGCTGCGCGGAGAATCGCTGATAGACCGGCGCGAGGATGAAGAGGATGTAGGCGAAGACCGACGGCGTGTTGATGCCGTAAGGCAGGGCCGTGCAGGTCATGTTGCCGTCGCGCCGCGCGACCCGCCGGGCATGCAAGGCATAATAGAGGTTGCCGATGAGGAGGCTGACGGCGATGCCAGGCAGGACGCGATGATAGATGAGTTCGTCGTTGAAACCGCAAAGCTGGGTGCAGAGGGCGATGATGACGATGACCTGCACGAGGTTGTCGACGGCGAGGCCGAAGAAGCCGTCGAGATCGCCCTTGACGAACCAGGGATAGCGGATGGAAGAAGCCATAAGCCGTCAGCCTTGAGCCGTAAGCGTATTTGCTTCGGCGGCGGTGAATATTTTGCTGGTGGGGGTTATACCGCCGAAGGGTGAGCGTGAGAACGATGCACCAAGCCGGTCCTGATTGCCGAGAGTCGCATCGAGCTGATGTTGGAGTCGGATTTTGCAATGAATCCCGTGGCCGGCCTTCAGCCGGCCGGTTTTTGCCACCAACTTCAGTTGGTGGTAGCCTGATCCACCATGATTTCTCGATGAGCCGGCTTCAGCCGGCTTTCTGTTAATTAGAGGGCCACCATGAGTAGTCATGTCTATCATGAGATTTTTCTGCATTTGAACTGGCACACAAAGGACGATCTCCCTTTGCTTCGCGGCGAGGTGGAGTCTTTTTGCCATCAGGCCATCCGCCAGAAATGTGGGGGCATCCGCGGAGCTTATTTGAAAGGCGTTGGCGGCACGGATGACCACGTGCATGTTGCGGTGACCATCGAACCCTCGGTGACGATCAGCGAGATGGTTCAGGAGTTGAAGGGATTTTCGTCGTTCGAGGTCAATCGACGAACGAATCGAAAATCGCTGCAATGGCAGCGCGGTTATGGCGTCGTCAGCTTCGGTCGGGCCCATCTTCAATGGGTGCTCGACTACATCGCCAACCAGCGCGAGCATCATCGCGCGGGTAAGATCGAGGACCGGCTGGAGGTTTTTGATGCGCCGGAATACTCCAAGCCGGCTGAAGCCGGCTAATTGAAAAAAAACAAGAAGGTCCTTGGATCCACCAGCTAAAGCTGGTGGCAAAAGCTGACCGGCTGGAAGCCGGCCTGACGGAGACATGATTCTTGCACCGCCAAAAACTAGATCATGACTTCCGATCCAATTAATAAGTCAACCTCGAACGATCCGGCGGAGTCCATACCGGAAATTGTGCGACTGCACCGCTGGGTCACCATCGCACTCACCATAACTTCGCTCTATTACGGCGCCACAGGGGTCCTAAACATTCTCCCCTCGTTCGGCCCCTGCGGTTCGAGTGACTGGCCTGTGATCGCAGCCATCGCCGCCCTTGTGGCGATCAAATTATTCTCCCTTACGAGCTTCGTACGGCTGTCGGATCGGCTGAAAGATCCAGTGATTCTGTCGATTATTCAGTTCATATTGATTTTCTTACCGTTCGCGGACTTGCCGATCCTCGTGATAACCGCCTACTGAGCAGAAAAGACAATGCGCTCCAAGGGCATTAATAGACACTGGTATTGGATCCCACGAGCGGGCCTTGCGGGACCCGTGCAAACCGGCATGTGCCGAGTCTGCGGCTACAACCTTACCGGCAACGTCAGCGGTCGATGCCCGGAGTGCGGAAGCCCGCTCAAAGACGCCAGGCAAAGTTCACCCGTGGGCGGGACCTCCGGAAGCCGATAGATTAAGAAGATCGCATCGTGCCGGGCTATGATGGAGGGAGCTCGCTCGCGGACACGGAGACCGAACATGCGACGTTGGCTGGTCATCACGTTGGTCGTGGGGTTTGCCCTGGCGCTCGCCTCGGGTTGCGCCCATAAGGAAAAGAAGTGTGAAGACGACTCCGACACCATCAAAGTCGATGCGCCCTACGCCCGTGTTCGCGTGAAAGTACCCAAGAAACACAAGGAAGAAAAGGTCAAGGTCGACGTCGAAGTCGACGATTGACGCGCGACGGTCACGGTTGTCCGCCCAATCCGGCCGATCTCGGCGGACGCTCCTGATGTCCGCCTCGTGACAGCAGAACGGCCTTCGTGGTACAATTGCTTCTCCACGCTTCGGTCCCATTAGGAGATGAAAGATGCGCAAGTCCGCTGGTCTCGTTCTCATTGGAATTGCCATGACCCTATCCAACTCGTATGCCCGTGCCGACGAAGGCATGTGGCCGCTGAATCACCTGCCGACGCAGACGCTCAAGGAGAAATACGGCTTCACGCCGGACGAGGCATGGATGAAGCACGTCCAGCGCGCCAGCGTCCGCGTGGGCGCCGGCGGGTCGGCGTCGTTCGTCTCGCCCGACGGGCTGCTCATGACCAATCACCACGTCGCGTCGGATGCGATCGCCGATCTGTCCGATGAGAAGCACGACTACATCAAGGACGGCTTCTACGCCCCGACGCGGGACAAGGAGTTGAAATGCCCGCACGTCGAGCTTGATGTGCTCATGGAGATTCAGCCGGTCACGGACAAGGTCAACGCCGGCGTGACGGACAAGATGTCGCCTACCGACGCGATGACCGCGAGGAAGAAGGCCAAGGCCGACATCGAGAAAGAGGCGAAGGAGAAGACCGGTCTGCAACCGGAGATCGTCGAACTCTACAACGGGGCCCGGTACGATCTTTATCTTTATAAGCGATACACCGACGTGCGGCTGGTCTTCGCGCCCGAATCGGAGATCGCCTTCTTCGGCGGCGACCCGGAGAATTTTGAATATCCGCGGTTCAATCTCGACGTCTCGTTCCTGCGCGCATATGAGGACGGCAAGCCGGCCAAGACGCCGGACTATTTGAAGTGGAGCGCGAACGGTCCCAAGGACGGCGAGTTAACGTTCATTTCCGGCCACCCCGGCCGTACGCAGCGGCTCTACACCGTCGATCATCTCAAGTTCCTCCGCGACGTGTACATCCCGCTCATTCTCAACGCCTACAACCAGCGCGAAGTCGCGCTGATGCTCTTTTCCCAGCGGAGCGCCGAGAACAAACGCATTGCCCGGGACGATCTGTTCGGCATTCAGAACGGCCGCAAGGCCTACGGCGGGATCATTGCAGGCCTGCTGGACCCGAAGTTGATGGAGATGAAGTCGCGGGACGAGAAAAGCCTGCGGTCCTTTATCAATGAAGACAAGGCCCGTGCCGGGAATTACGGTGGCGCTTATGAGAATTTGTCGAAGGCCCTCACCGACGTGCGGCCCTATTACGCCGAGTATTTCCTGATCGAAAACCGCCGGGCGGGGTTGTGCCAACTTGCCGGCATCGCCACCAGGCTGGTCCGCGCCGCCGAAGAGCGGGCGAAGCCCGACGGGGAGCGGCTGGAAGAGTACCGCGACGCGAATCTGCCGTCGCTGGAAGGCGCCCTGTTTTCGACCGCGCCGATCTATCCGGAGTTGGACCAGTACAAACTGGAGGACAGCCTGATCCGCCTGGGCCGGGCGCTCGGCGGGGATCACCCGTATGTGCAAGCGGCCTTCGGCGGCAAGAGTGCGGCGGTTCGTGCGGCGGAACTGATCTCCGGAACGAAGCTGATGGACGTCGCCGTCCGCAAGAAGCTCTACGAAGGCGGCTCGGCGGCGATCGCCGAGAGCAAGGACTCGATGATCCGCTTCACCGCGCAGCTCGACCCGTCGGCCCGCAAGGTTCGCAAGCAATATGAAGACGAGTTCGAGAGCGTCGAGAAGGAGGCGTACGCCAAGATCGCCAAGGCCCGCTTCGAAAAATACGGCGAGTCGGTCTATCCCGACGCGACCTTCACGCTCCGCCTCGCCATCGGCACGGTCAAAGGCTATCAGGAGCCCGGCCGAGCGGTCCCGGCGATGACGACCTATCGCGGTCTCTATGAACTCGCCGCGAAGCACAACGACGAAGACCCGTACCACCTGCCGAAGCGCTGGATGGATCGCAAGGACAAGCTCGATCTGTCGGTGCCGTTCAACTTTGTCACGACGAACGACATCATCGGCGGCAATTCCGGCAGCCCGATCTTCAACAAGAACGCGGAGGTCGTCGGCCTGGTCTTTGACGGCAACATCCACGGGCTGATCTGGGACTTCCAGTTCAGCGACGAACTGGGCCGCGCGGTCGGCGTACACAGCCAGTCGATCATCGAGGCGCTGCGGAAGGTTTACGACGCCAATGCGCTGGCGGACGAGATATTGGGGAAATGAAAGCGCCGACCGCGCGTTAGTGTTTAAGCCCGTTTCTTAATAATTCTTGATGACCGGCCGCGCAACCATTCCGCGAGATCGGCTTCATCGAGTTCGCCTGCTGACAGCGCCAAGAACGCGGTATACTTCTCTTCTTGCGTTGCTTTTATCTCCTGGCCATTGAGTATGAGGAATGTGCGACACACGACATAGGCCGTCCGTTTATTTCCATCGATGAACGGATGGTTCTTGGCGATGCCGAATGCGTATGCCGCGGCCATCGTCGACAAGTCCGGCGGTGAGTCAGAGTAAGCCAAAAGGCTTTTGGGACGAGCCAGCGCGGAGTCTAAAAGTCCGGCGTCGCGAAGGCCTGCTTCTCCACCGTGCTCCGAGATTTGGCGCAAGTGGATCGCCCGAACGACATCGTCCCTGACCCAAATCGGTTCGCGCATCGGCCGTTACTCCGCAAGCTTGCGGAGGACATCGCGGTCTTCGCGCATCACGCCTTCGGCGACCATCATCTGTTTGCCAAAATCGGGGTTGTAGGGAACGAGTTCGATACCGCTCGGTGTTTCGATCGCGTAAAGAACATCTCCTTTCTCAACGCGCAAGCGTTCGAGGATTTCCTTCGGAAGGATGACCCCTGCGGAATTGCCGATCGTAGTGATTTTTAGGGCCGTCATTGCCACACCAACTATTATTATAACATATGTTATAACATAATCAAGTACGAGTTTCCTACCGATTCACATACTGCTGCGCAAAATACTTCGCCGTCAGCGGCTCGCCGGTCGCGCGCTTCGTCAGCTCGTTCCATGAATAAAGATTGCCCGGGCCGAAGATTTCCTTGCGCAAATAATCGCCCGCTTCCTTGTGGCCGTAGAAGCTGGTCGCCGTCGGGTCGCTGATGTGGAGCACACCGACCGCGATGGCATGTTGGACCTGGCTGGCAAAGAGATCGCCCATCATGTAGCTGTGGTAATAGACCGGGGCGGTCACGATGTGAATCTTCGCCGCATAGTCCGGGCGGCTGGTCGTTTCCGGCGGATTGAGCAGTTGATACTCCTTCTTCAGGTCCCACCAGAGCTTGCCGAGGTCCTGATCCGGGTTGCTGTACATGCCGCGTTCGAAGCGGACCATGACCTGCGCCCAGCGGCTGAAGATCAGCTTTTCCGCGCGAAGCTCCTTCTTCGCCGCCGCGACGACGGCGGCCGCCCGGTCCGGCGGGAGCTTGCGACACTTTGTCAACCAGTCTTCGTTCTTGGACATCGCGCCGATCATCATCGCGAAGCCCTCGGTCGTGATGCTGTGCGACGCCTCGTGCAGGACAAACGGCACGTTCTTATCGATGTATTTGTCATAGACCGCATGGCCCAGTTCGTGCATGACCGTGTCCGCCCACATGGCGTTTGGCCGGATGTTGCAGAGCGTTCGCACGTCGCCGGCGCGATCGAGATCAGTGCTGAAAGCGTGCGGGCTCTTGCCCGGCTTCTCGTAGAGATCGCTGCGGGCGATGATGTCGTCCACCTGTAAACCGAGGCTTTCGTAGTAGTTCTTCGTTAACGCCAGCAGGTCCTGATCCTTGAAGATTTCGTCGAGGTTCACTTCGTCCATCGCCGGGGCTTCCTGGAAGAACAAATCGCCGAAGTGCCACGGGCGAAGGTCTTTGACCTCGACACCGAATCGTGCCGCCCGGGACTTGTCGATGTCCGCCTTGAGCGATGCAAATGGGCCGGCCGTCAGGCGATCCAGCTCGTCGAAGAGCGTGATCAATTGCTCGTCGCCGACCTCGTCCAATTCCAGCCTCATGACATAATAATTCTTGAAGCCGAGGGACGTCGCCCGTTGATTGCGCAGACGGACGACCTCCTTGAGCTTGCCCTCGATCTTTTGACCGACGGCCATGTAGCCTTCCCAGGCCTCCCTGGCTTCTTTGGAATCCTTGGAGTCGGAAAGAATTTTGCGCACGTCGTTCTCGGTCATCTCCTTGCCGCCGACTTTGCTGCGGTGGGTGTTGAAGGTCTGCTCGACTTCGTTCTCGATTTCCACGATTCTCTTTTGCAGCGCCGGATCGCCCTGGCCGCCGAGGAACGTGTGATACATGACTTCGAGTTCGCGCTTGAGCAAAGGGTCGGTGACTTGCCCGCCGTCGCGAAGGGCCTTGAGTTTGGCGAAGGTCGCCTTGTCGCTGTGCAGATCGACCATGGCCCCCTCGGCTTCTTTCTTTTCAGCATACGCCGCGTCCGAGCCGGTGGTATTGGCCACCCACCAGGCCTTGGCGGAACGCAGAAAGAGCGGCTTGAACTTCGCGAGGTAGGCGTCGTGGACCGCGCTGAATTCTTTTTCCGCCGCCGATGAGCCGCCGGACGATTCCGCCGGGCTTGGGCCGTCCGCCCACGCTAAAGATGAAGACATGGTCATGGCCGCCACCATCCAAAGGGTTGTTTGGAGTCTGAACATGGATCGCTCCTGAGACGTTGTAGGTTGGTCACCGCCCTACAGCATACCGCAACGTCGGCCGCCGCGCCAGTCCGCCGAAAGAGACCGGTGGAACTGATCGGCCGCCTCATCTACAATACCGGCGTCTCGCGGAGGGAGCCCCGAACCTCATGTTCTCGCGGTTCGATGCTCAGCCGAAGGCGCGTTTCTCGTCCGTCAAGACTCCCGCTCGGGGAGTCGCAAACTCGCCGCCATATTGGAGGTCCTGTCATGGGCAGTCTCGAAGGAAAAGTCAGTCTCGTCACCGGAGGTTCCCGCGGCATCGGCCGATCCATTGCGATCGCGCTGGCGGAGGCCGGCTCGGATGTGGCGTTGACCTACGTGGCCCATCGCAAACCCGCCGAAGAGGTTGCCTCACTGATTCACAAGATGGGGCGAAAGGCGATCGTCTATAAGACCGACGTGTCCCTGCCCGAGGAAGACGATGCGCTCGTCGCCCAGCTCAAGAAAGACTTCAAGGCGATCAACATCGTGGTCAACAACGCCGGGATCACCCGCGACAAATCCTTCGTGAAGATGGACCGCCCAATGTGGCATGAGGTGCTCAACGTCAACCTCACCGGCCCGGCGATGGTCATTCACCGGCTCATCAAGCCGATGCTCGACGCCGGCTGGGGGCGCATCATCAACATCACCAGCATCGTCGGACAAATGGGCAACTTCGGCCAGGCCAACTACGCCGCGGCCAAGGGCGGGCTCATCGCCCTGACCAAGACGCTGGCCCGCGAGTTCGCCAAGAAGGGCGTGACCGTCAACGCCGTCGCCCCCGGTTTCATCGAGACGGACATGACGGCGGAGGTGCCGACCGCATCGCTCGACATCGTTCGGCAGATGACGCCGATGGGCCGGCTGGGCAAGCCGGAAGAGGTCGCCGCGGCCGTCGCGTTCCTCGCGTCGCCGGAAGCATCGTTCATCACCGGCGAAGTGCTAGGCGTGAACGGCGGAATGTACATGTAGTGGCCACCTGCAGATGACCACTTTTTTCACGTCCGCTTGACGCCGATCTTGACCGTCTCCGACTTGTGGTGAACGCCGATCAGCGTCAGGCGATAGAGTTCGCCGGACTTCCCGCGAAAGGTTTGCGATCGGCCCAGTTCCAGGTCGCGGACCTTTTGCACCCGCTTGGTTCCATCGAACAGGTCCATGTCCACTTCGCCGTCGCTGTCCGTGTCTTTCAACTTGACGCCGATGCCATCGACGGCGATCACCATTCGCGGATAACGCCGGTCTTTCAGACTGAGCGTATGAACCGCGAGGTAATCGCCGGGCCCGGCCGGGGAGATGGGCCGACTGTCCGATTGCCGCGGCAGAGATTCCATCGGTGGATTTGCAGCCGATTCCGGAACTTTGGGCGCCTCTTTCTTATGGGTCGCAGATTCTTTCGCTTCGATGCGTGGCGGCGGCGCCGGGATGCGCGCGGGCGGAACGGACGCCAGCGATGAAATGACTTCCGAATAAGGTTGCTTTTGGGGAGCCGGTAATGGCGACGATTCGGCCGCCGCGATCTCCTCCCGCATGGACGGGCCGAGCGCCAACGCCCCGTGCATCAACCATTCCTGCCGGGCCGCGGCGACTTCGCTCGAATGCTCATTTTCCAATTTTCGAACGAGTTGCGCCGCCGTGGGATGGTCGGGCTGAATCTCCAGCGTTCTCATGAACCATCGCCAGGCATTGTCGTAACGGCCCTGGTCCATTGCCGCGAGACCGGCCCGCTCAGACTGCGCCGCCGCGTCGGCCCGCGTTCGCGCCAATCCACCGGCGACCGCCCCGCTTCGCTGTTTCGCGCCCGCGCGGCAATAATAATCATACGCCGCCGCGGAGTCCCCCTTCTGCTCCGCGGTCTTTCCCAATTGATAGTATTTCCCGTCGGCGCACCCGATCCCGGCCGGACCGACGAGCGCCGCCGCGAACGTCATGGAAATCCATGCAAGGTTCTTCATCAACGCTCCCCCGGCTTATTCATCGCGACCTTGCCGGAAATCGAACGATCCAGCGGGTACGGATCGTTGGTCAAAATCCGCGGCGCGATGACTGACGCCACGAAATCGCTGTCGGTCACCGACGTATGACTGCCGTTCCATCCGTAACCCAGATAAGAGGGCTGCCATGGAAGATTGATGACGCGCTGATAGGAAGAAAGAGTTTCCGCGCCGCCGCTGCGCGGAAATCGAAAACCGCCTCGGCCGGCCGGCGGTCCGCCCTTGCCGTCGGCGTTGACCGGAAGCCCGCCCAGAATGGCGTCGTGGGTGCTCGTGGTCGCGTAGAGATTGCGCTTGACGTGGCGCATGGCCCTGGTCAGGTTGTGCTCCGAGGACACGCTCGGCGAGAACAGCACGACGTTGTCCACTTGCACGCCCTCGTCGAGTTCTTCCAAGGCGAGAATGATCAGCGACGTGCCCGCGGAAAGGCCCATCACGTTGATGGACGCGTCCGGATTGGCGGCCCGCGCCTTTTCGATTCGCCGCGCCAGCCGATGCGCGATTAATTTGCTGTTGGCGTTGACGAAATGGTCGTGGGCCGGGCCAAGATAGGAACTCCACGAGAACCGCTGAAACGCTCCGTCATAACCGGCTTTGTGCAGGCCCGATTCGACCGAGCCGGCGCTGCCGTACCAGCCCGCGCCATCGAGATAAAACACGACCGGCCCTTTGACGTTCTCCGCGCAGCCGCCGACCAAGGCGACAAAAAGCGGCTGGAATAACAAGCCGCACCCGGCGATCCAGCGGCGCAGAGATCGACCGCGACAGGTTTCAACTCTTTTCATGGATCGTCCGCGATTGAAAATTTACGTTCCGCCCGGTTCGGGAATGTCCCAGCCCTTGTCTTTTTCTTTTTGCTGGATCTGCTCCAGCGTGAGCGCCCCGGGCAGCGCATCTTTCTTCTCGGTGATGTTGGTCCCTTTGCTGAACAACTCCTTGTTCTTCGCCGTCCACTCCTTGTAGGGGCCGGGCACCTCGTCTTCGGTGTAAATCGCATGCACCGGGCATTCCGGGATGCAAAGACCGCAATCGATGCACGTATCGGGATCGATGACCAGCATCGGCGGGTCTTCCGTTTCCCAGAAACACTCGACCGGACAAACCGTCGCGCAGTCCGTGTAGCGGCACTTGACGCAGCGTTCAGTGACGACATGGGTCATGAGAGAATCCTCTTAAAACCTGTTCGACCGGCGTTCCTCCCCACGCAAGCCCGGGGGGTCACGCAAGACGTGTATATGACAAAGGTTCCTGCCGACCGTCAACCTCCGATTCAGGGCGGTCAAATCGGCCCCAGGAAACGTACCGATGGATCGTAACTCCTTATTTGACAGAACAATATGAATCTCGCTGCGACTTGATGTCCTAGTGATTCGGCTTCAGAGCGGTAATCTCGGCTTCGCAGGCCGTGATTTCGTCCGCCAATTCCTTCGGAACATTCTCATCCGCAGTGGCGAGCCTTCCATCGGACTTGAGCCGCTTGAAGATCTCCAGGCACGTCTGCAATCGCTCTCGGGCACGTTGCCAGTGACTCAGTCGTTCCGCCGCACCGGCCCCTTTTTTTTTGGCTTCGGATTGGTGAAGCTCCGCCAGTTTGTAATTCGAGACCGCGACCTCGCGCTGCGCCGCCGCACCGGAGGCATCGGCCCCGGCAAGCCGGGTCGCCAGCTCGTGATATTGCTCAAATTCCCGTCGGGCGGTCAGAGGATCGCCCGCGGCGAGCGCGATCTCGCCAATCCGACAGTGCGCCGTCGCCATGCCGGACAATGATTTCAAATCAGCGGGATCTTTCGCGGAAAGGCGTTCGCTGATCTGCAACGATTCGCGAATGTGCTCTAATGCGTCCGTGGTGCGCCCTTGTTGCTGCTCGATTTCACCGATCCGGTCAAAGGCAACCGCCAAATCGCGTCGGTACTGCGCCACGTCGGGAGCGGCCGCAACCGCCCGCTCCAACAACTCACGGCAAAGCCGGTGTTGCACGAAGGCTTCATCCAGTTTTCCCTGCTTGAAGAGCGTGTGCCCCATCTGATCTCGCTCCGATGAAATGGCGTGCCAGGTCGGGTGGTCCATCGGCGCTTTTTCCAATTTGTCAATGGCCTTGCGGTAAAGCGCCAGGGCCTCATCGAAACGTCCCGCCGCTCGAAGCCGATCCGCCATCTCATGGTCGTAAAACGTCAATTGTCGCTGAAGCTGGAGATCGTCGGGATGCTTCGCAACGAGCTGCTCAAAAACGGGCTTGGCCTGATCGTAATAAGCACGCCCTTCCTCAAACCGACCCATCTCCGTCAGCAGCCGGCCGATCCTGAAATAGGCGCTTCCCAACGACTCCTGAGTAGCGTTATGGTCGGGCAAGGCAAGGGCCACCGCCTTCAGGTACTGCAGGCCCCGAAGATAACTTTTCAGCGCGCCGGATTGATCGCCGAGGTTGGGAACGTTGGGATCGCCCTGTACGTCCCCCAACTTGAAGAAAGCCCCTCCCAATTCCGCTTGCGTTTCCCAATCGTTTTCCGCGGTCGTGGCCGCGAGCCGGTTCAGATAATCCAGGCCCGTCTTGACCAGAAGTTCGCGCGCCGGCGTCGAGCCGGAGAGATTCCGCACGCGATCGTCCAACTTGAAGATGACGGTGTGGGCTAGGCCGCGCAATTCATCAAATCGGAGCCGGGCGCTCGCCTCGGCTCCTTCTGCCACTTTCTTTTGCGATTGGACTTCCCTGAGCAGGTTCGACTGCCGGCCGTACATCACGGCCAGGCTGATCGCCGCGGAAACCACCAGAAGAAAAAACGCGGCGCTGACCGCGACGGCCGCCCGATGACGACGCAACGTCTTCTTCAGAATGTACCAGCCGCTGTCGCGCTTCGCTTCGATCGGCTCTCCCGCCAGATAGTGCCGAAGGTCCCGTGCAAGATCACCGGCGCTTTGATAGCGTCGCTCGCGCTCCTTGGACAACACCTTGAGCAGGATGGTCTCGATTTCGTCATTGACGACGCCGGCAAGGGGCTCGATCGTCTCCCGTCGATCGACTGCCCGGCGCGGTGAAGTCGGAGGTGTCTCGGCGATCGTCCGCAACACCGTCGAAATGTCGCCCTCAACCGAATAGGGCAATCGCCCGGTCGTCAGCTCGTAGAGAATGACGCCCAGCGCGTACACGTCACTGCGAATGTCCACATCGTCCGGTCGCCCCCGCGCTTGCTCGGGCGACAGATACGGAAGTGTGCCCATCACGAGATGCGTCGTCGTGCCGAGCGTTTCATCGGGCTTGTTCGTCAGTTTGGCCAGACCGAAATCCAGTACCCGAGGTTCGCCATTGGCTTCCACGAGAATGTTGGACGGCTTCAAGTCCCGATGGATGACGCCGCGCTGATGCGCAAAGTTGACGGCGTCGCAGATCGTGACAAATAGCTTCAAGACGTCGTCCAGCTTCACGCTACGACCGCGAACGTACCGGTCCAGCCGCTTCCCGCGAACGTAATCCATGATGCAATAGTGGCGTCCGTCGGCGGTCACGCCGGAATCGAAGACCGCCACGATATTTGGATGACGCAGGCCCGCGACCAGCTCCACTTCGCGCTCGAATCGCTTTCGCGCTGGGCGCGACGCCAGCGGCCCTTCTCGCAACACCTTTAGAGCGACTTCGCGCTTGGTGGATTTCTGAATTGCCCGATAAACGATGCCCTGCCCGCCGCGACTGATCTCGTCGACGATCTCATACCCGGCAATCGCTCCGGTGGCAACGGCCGCCGGAAGCGCCGCCTCACCGCGCCGGAGGGCCGGCCCAGCGACTCGCAAACGCTCCACCCAACTCTCGTGATGCCTCAAGATCGCCGCGTCTCGATCGGCGCATTTCGTGCACGATCGCAGATGCGACTCAATTCGATCCGTTTCGCCCTGATCCAGTTGATGCGCGTGGAAATCGAGCAGGTCGGTCTCGCTCAGGCAGGGCTTCATTGGATCACTCGTTCTCGCCCAATAGCTCGGCCATCTTCTCCGCGACTTTCTGCGTCAGGCGCCATTTGATCGTGTAAATGTTGTTCGCCGTGATGCCCAGCTCAGCGGCGACCTCCTCGACCGCCCGTTGCTCGATGACGAAATATTGAAACGCCTTGAACGTCGTCTCATCGACCTGCCCTTCGATCTGGCGAAGACAGTGCCAGAGATGCTCCTGCATCCAGAGTTTCTCAAACGTCTCCTCCGCGGAATCGTCCGGCGATTCCAACGCGCGAAACGGGCCGCTGTCGCCGACGAATTCTTTCCGGTCGCGAACGAAGTTGCGGACCTTGTTGTTCACCATCGTCCGCAGCCAGGCCTTGAATCGCCCCTTCGTCGGGTCATATTCGAACGAACGAATGTGATCGCTCAAAGCCACCATGCATTGCTGCACCACTTCCTCGGCGTCCGTGTGCCCGAGCCCCCGGGCCAGCGCAAACCGTTGCATCATCGGTCGATAAATGTCGTCGAAGAGCCGCCAGGCCGCCGCATCGTGATGGTCTTTGAGCCGGATGAGCAAACTGGGACGGGTCGTATCCACGGAAGACGGATCCTCCAATGGAACCCATCTTACCCGTCTGCCTCATCGGCGACATTCTTCCGTTACCGTTTCTCACTACACGTACCCCTCACGCCGGGCCTTCTCACACGGCTTGCTCCGCGAAAATGAGAGGTTTTCATCCCGGCATCGTCACAATCACGGATTGCCCTTGCCACGCCTTGACCGCCCGGCGATCATGCCAAACGTTCGTTCCATAACAGAAATGACGTCCTGATTTTTTTTTTGCCGTTACTCATGGCGACCATCCCCGACAACTTCCTGGGTCTTCCGCCCAGCCAATGCGACTATCGCAAATCGCGTTACGCGGTCCTGCCGATTCCGTACGACGGGACCGTCAGCTTCCAGGTCGGCACGCGCAACGGCCCCCGGGCCATCATCACCGCCAGCCAGCAGGTCGAACTCTTCGATGAAGCCTACGAACGAGAGTTCACCTCCGCCGGTGTGGCGACGCTCGAACCGGTCGCCCCTGAGATGGCCGGTCCCCGCGAGATGCACGAATCGATTTACGCCGCCGCGCGCAAAGTCGTCCGCGACGGCAAGTTTCTCCTCGGCCTGGGCGGCGAGCATTCGATTACCAGCGCGCTCGTCCGCGCGGTCAAAGGCAAGTACAAAAAACTGAGCGTGCTCCAGATCGACGCGCATGCCGACCTTCGCGACAGCTACGAGGGCACGCCCTACAGCCACGCCTCGGCGATGCGCCGCGTGTGGGACCTTCGCGTTCCCGTCGTTGGTGTGGGCATCCGCAACTACAGCGCGGAGGAGCATCGCTACATGACGCGTCTCGGCATCCGGCCGATTTCCGCGCAGCAGACTTATGAGGACGTCGACTGGATCGAACGCGCCGTCGGAGCGCTCACCGAAAACGTCTACGTCACGATCGACATCGACGGCTTCGATCCCGCCTACGCCCCCGGCACCGGCACGCCGGAGCCCGGCGGCATGGATTGGTATCAGGTCAACGACCTGCTCAGGGCCGTGGCGATGGAGCGCCGCGTCGTCGCCGCCGACATCGTCGAGGTCCTTCCCCTGCCCGGCAGCGCCCAGACAGAATTCCTCGCGGCGAAGCTCGCATACAAGCTCATCGCGCACATCGAAGCGAACCGTTAATCAGGGAATCCACTCGGCAGGAGTTCCTACCCGTCGGTCCGTTGCAAAGACCCTATCAGGAGATCCACGGTTCGCTTCGTCGCTCCAAGGTTTTTTTGAACGACCTCGCGAGCGTGCCTTCCCAAATCGGCCCTATTCGATGTATCGGTCATCAAGTTTCGCAGGGTCGATGCCAACTCCCCCGCCGAGCGCATCTGCACCGACCCACCGGCCGAAATCAACTTTCCCGCCACGTCGGCGAAGTTTTCCACATGCGGACCGAAACACATGGCCTTGCCCAGCGCGGCCACCTCGATCATGTCGCTGCCGCCCAGCGCGACGAGCGTCCGCCCGACGAAGACCACGCTTGCAAGGCTGTAGAACTTGCGAAGCTCGCCCATGGTGTCGCCTAGAAAAACGACAGGTGATGGCGGATGGGGCCCATTCGAATCCGTGGGCCGACTACGGCGAATACATGCAAAGCCTTTGGTCTCGATTAATCTTGCAATTTCATCGAACCGCTCTGGATGACGGGGGATGACGGCAAGTTGAACGCCGGGAATCTCGGCGACGAGCGACCGCCAGGCGTCGAGGAGCATGGCTTCTTCATCGGGGCCCGTCGAGCCCGCGACAATGAGCGGTCGCTTTCGGTCGATCCCCATCGCCGCCGCCAGTTCATCCGCCCCGGGAATTTCGTCTGCGATGACGGCGGTGTCATACTTCATCGACCCGGTAATCCGCACGCGATCCTTCGGCACGCCCAATTCCACGAATCGCGCCGCATAGGTTTCGTCCTGCGCCCCCACGACCGCCAGCCTTCCGAACATCCGCCGCGCCAACGACCGAATCACCGGCAGGCGAAATCGCCGCATCGACTTCCCTTCGGTCACTCTCCCGTTGACGATGCAAACCGGTATTCCCAACCGCGCGGCGTGCCAAAGCAGGTTGGGCCAGACCTCCAATTCCATCAGCACGATCGCCGCCGGGCGAATTCGATTCAGCGCCCGACGCACGACCCATGTCAGATCCAGGGGATATCGAAAGACGGGCCGATCGGGATATTGCCGCCGTGCGGCGGCGAAACCCGTGTCTGTCGTGGTGGAGATGACGACGTCGTGATCCGGCAATCGGCGAGTGATTTCGTCCACCAGCGATCGCGTCGCGTTGACTTCGCCAAGCGAAACAGCGTGTACCCAGACACAGGGCCGGTCGCTCGTCCGCGAGGGGACACCGCCAAACCGCTCGGCCCAGCCGCGGCGGTTCTTCTTAAGCACAATCATTTGATAAAGAAGAAAAGGCAGGTAGGCAAGAGCCAGCGGCAGATAGAGAAAATCCAGCCAACGAATAGGCATCGGCGGACTGAAACGTCAAAAAGTCAAAAAGTCAAAACGCCCGGATTTGCGGCGGCGCCGGACCGGACCGGGAACCCTAATCTTCACGCCTTCTTCAAACAGCACTGTTTGTACTTTTTCCCGCTGCCGCATGGACAAGGGTCGTTGCGTCCGGGCTCCGTCTTGGCGTTCTTGATCGGCTCGACCGGCGGAGGCAGCGGCGGATCGTCCTCGCCAGGCAGACCGGCCGCGATCCGCTTTTTTTCCTCGCGCTGCCGATCGAAGTGCCGGTCAAACCTGTCCGGTCCCCTCCCCGGGGCGTTTTCCTTGCCGCTCATGGAAACTCCTTGTGACTCGAAACTGGCGATTGAGTACGCCTGCTTGCATAGGACCTAATGTATCAATCCTAGTGCCGTGTTCCAATTAAGATGCAATTGATATCGTACTAGCCCGATAACTAACCTTTTGTCTATCACGGGGTTGGAGCACACATCCGCGAAATCACCTAATTTTCGCCTTTGCACCGCCGTACAAATTCAGCATTAAGTTATTTCAATTAATAACGTTATAGATTGTCGTTGACAGCCTCCGACGACTCCGTTAAGACGTTAGCCGGTTCGGTCAAAGGGTCCGAAGGGATTCGGGCATCCGAGTGGAAGTTGCTCAGCCCCTCAATTGGAGTCGCATCGAAATGACTCGCCGTCGAATTCGATGGATCAAGCGGCTAACGGCAGCCGTCGCGGCGGGATGGGTCTTTGGGTCTCTCTCCTGTGTTCAGAACGTCGCAGATGTGGCTGGAACGGGCCTCTCGCTGACCAGTGCGACGGGCCTCCTCGGTCCTGCCACCCAGACTGCAAGCTCTATAGGAGCCGGACTCGACCTGTTCTCCGACATTGTGCGGTTCGCGCCGATCGGTCACTAACGACCCCGGTCCAAGACATGCCCCTGAGGCCGCTTGCGACCCCACCACGGTTTCCCTATCGTGGCTCCGGGCACAGGAGCACTCCATTGTCTCAAATTCGAATCGGGGGATGTACCCTTGCCGTGATGCTACTCTGTCATTCCTCCATGGGTTGCAAGGCCCCGGAGCGAACGACCTCCGCCATCGATACTTCTTTTCTGAAGGACTACGCTGAGACCTACGGGTATTCCGCGGGCCAGCCGACCGGGATGGAATTGACCCCCAAAGGGGACGCCATCCTATTCCTTCGAAGCGGGCCCCGCGACATCGTTCGTAATCTCTACGAGTACAAGACGGTAACCGGCGAGGTTCGCGGCCTCCTCCGCGCCGAAGACCTCCTTCAGGGTTCCAAGGAACACCTGACCGCCGAAGAAAAGGCCCGGCGCGAACGCATGCGGGAAATCGGCCGCGGCTTCACCTGGTACAGCCTCTCCGAAGACGGTGAAAAGATCCTCACCGGACTCAGCGGCCGCCTTTATGTCATCAACCGCTCCGACGGGCAATGGACACCGCTTCACGACAATCCGGCGGGGCCGGCAATGGATGCCCGATTTTCCCCCAACGGGAAATTCGTCTCGTGCATTCGCGGTTACGACCTGTTCGTCATCGACCTTGCCACGAAGCAGGAACGCGCCCTGACCATGGGCGGATCGCAGGACGTCACGCACGGTGTCGCCGAATTCGTCGCGCAGGAGGAAATGGACCGGCGGACGGGATACTGGTGGAGCGCGGATTCGCAGTATCTGGCTTACGAGGAGTCCGACCAGCGCGGCGTGGAAAAACTCTACATCGCCGATGCCAGAAACCCCGAAATCGAGCCGCATGGTTGGCGATATCCCCGCGCGGGCCGCGCCAACGCCAAAGTCCGGCTGGGCGTCCTGTCTGTGACGGGCGGTGAGACGCACTGGATCGACTGGGACCGTGAAAAATATCCGTACATGGCGACGGTGCAGTGGGGCAGGGATGCGCCGCTGACGATCTACGTCCAAACGCGAGATCAACGCGAGGGGGTGCTTTACCTCGTCGATCACGTCACCGGTAAACTGACGGAGCTCTTGCGGGAGACGGACGCCGCCTGGCTGAATCTCGACGCTGATATGCCGCGTTGGTTCGCCGGTGGAAAGGACTTTCTCTGGACGACCGAGCGATCGGGACAGTGGGAAGTTGAGCTGCGAAGTCGCGAAGGGGCGATCAAGCGGACGTTCAAGCTGCCCGAAGCCGATCTCTACGGTGTCGTTGCAATGGATTCCGCCCGACGAGAGTTTGTCGTGCAAGGCAGCGCCGACCCCACGCAATCGCACCTATTCCGGCTGTCGGCGGACAAAGACGAAGTCGTCGCCCTGACGCAGGGAGCGGGCAGTCATTCCGGAAAATTTTCCAGGGACGGCAGCCGGTGGGTCGAAAGCGCGTCGCTGCCGGATGGAAGCGTTCACCAGATCGTACACGGGCGCGACACGATGGCGCGCGGGGAACTGCCCTCGGTCGCGGAGACGCCGCCTTTCGCACCCCATCTCGAGCTCACCAGGGTCAGCGCGGCGGGCCGATCGTTCCATGCCGCAATCATCCGGCCACGAAAGTTCGACTCATCCAAAAAGTACCCGGTCATCAACTCCGTTTACGGCGGTCCTCACGTCAACGTCGTTACCTCGGCGGCCCGATCTTTTCTTCGGCAGCAATGGATCGCGGACCAGGGCTTCATCGTCGTCTCGATCGACGGGCGCGGGACGCCGCGCCGGGGCCGGGCGTGGGAACGGGCGACGTCGGGAAACCTGATCGATGCGCCGCTCGACGACCAGGCCGAGGCGATTCAAGCCCTCGGACGGGCCTACGGCGAATTGGACCTGGCCCGCGTCGGCCTCTACGGATGGTCCTTTGGCGGATACTTTACAACGATGGCCATGCTCCGCAGGCCCGACGTCTTTCACGCAGGCGTCGCCGGCGCGCCGGTCATCGATTGGGAGGATTACGACACCTATTACACCGAGCGATACATGGGCCTGCCGAAGGACAACGCCGACGGTTACCGAATCTGCAATGCCCTGACCTATGCGGATCAACTTCGCCGTCCGCTCCTGCTGATTCACGGCACAACCGATGACAACGTCTATTTCACCCACACGCTCAAGATGGCGGACGCCCTGTTCCGGGCCGGCCGGCCGTATGACCTTCTCGTTCTGCCGGGCTTTACGCACATGGTGCCGGAGCCCGTGGTGACGATGCGTCTGTACGAACGGATCGTGCGATTTTTCCGCGATCATCTCGTGGACCAGGCCCCGCAAAGAATTATCACGGCGGTCGTTCGCTAGACGCGAATCGGCAGGATCACGAAGGCGATACCTTGAGGGTAGAGCTGCCGCTGGATGGCGAAGACGACGTAGTTGTGCAGCCAGCGCGTGATGAAGGATTCGCGGGCAAAGACGAGCTGACCGCCGAAGAAGACCGCGCCGGGGAATTCTTCGAGAATCTTGGGGGCCAGCGCGCTGATTTCGTCGATCACCTCGGTTCCGATCGAGCAAATGCCCTTGCCGAAGTAGCCCTGCTTGGCGACGAAGCACACATAGCGATTCAAATCCGCTTCAATTTTCGTTTTGAGGCGGTCAATCTCGGCCGCACCCTTAAAATTGCCGGCATCCACTACGCCGACCTGCACGAATACGAAGTTTTTGAAGTGGCTGCCGAACAACCGGACGACGTTAAGCAGCGTGTGCAGCCCCAATCCGTTGAAGCCGTTGACGAGAATGACCGCCGTCTTGCTTTGCGGATTGAATGGAGGGACGGGCGTCGATGAAGCATCGGCATTGGACACCGCCGTCGCCATCAGGTCGTCGAGTCGCCCCAACAAGCGGAGCGTCTGCCGGTAATGGCGATGAATCAAGAGGGCGACCACGATCAGCGCCGCCGTAATGACCATGGTGACCCAGCCGCCTTCGTGAAACTTGAGGACCACGACGGCGACGAGAATCAACGCGGTCAAGAGCAAAGAACTGCCGTTAATCAAGAATTTGGGAAACCAACCCGGCTCGGATTGTCGGACTTGTAGCCAATGCCGAACCATTCCTAGTTGCGACAAGACGAAGGTGATGAAGACGTTGATGCTATAAAGCACGACGAGCAGACGGACCGAACCGCCGGAAAACCAAATCGTCAGCATTGCCGCCCCGCCCATGAGCATGATGCCGTTTTGCGTGACCAACCGGTCGCTAAGCGTTGCAAATTTGGTCGGGAACCAGCGATCCATCGCCATATTGGCCAGAACGCGCGGGCCATCCAGGAAGCCCGTCTGCGCAGCGATTGTCAACAGCGCGGCCTCGGACAGCAGCGTCACGAAGACGAAAGCCCAGGCCGCACCATGATTCCAGTTCGCGGTGACGCGCTGCATGAGCACGGCGTTCAGGGTCTTTCCCTCCTGCGGCTCCAATCGGTATAGAAGATACCCGAGCATGAGACCGGCCGCCGTCAGTGCGAGGGAAATCGCCATGTATCGCATGGTTCGCTTGGCCGTCTGGACGCGCGGTTCCCGGAGAATCGAGAGTCCATTGCTGACGGCTTCGATCCCCGTAAAGGTGCCCGCGCCCATGCTGTAGGCGCGAAGCATGAGGACCATCATGCCCCAGAGCCCAAGTTCGGAGTGGGAAATGCGAAGGTCCGACGCCGTTGAACGCGCCAAGGCGGGAAAATCCAGCACGTGCGTTCCGATGGCGTACAGGATCGCGATCGCGTGGGTCACCAGAAATGCAAGAAAGATCGGCACGAGCGGAACGACCGATTCCTTGACTCCACGAAGGTTCAAGACAATCAATCCAAACAGGCTCGCGAAAATAAATCCGAGCTTATATGAATCCCACACCGGGGGAAGAAATGAGAATAGCGCATCGGAGCCTGCCGCAATGGAGATGGAGATGGTCAGAACATAGTCGATCAGCAGGGCGCAACCCGCGACCATGCCGACCACTGGCGATACCAATTTGCTCGCAACCACGTAGCCTCCGCCGCCGGAGGGGAACAACTCGATAATCTGCGAATAACTGGCGCTGATGACGAAAATCGTAACTGCCGATGCCAGGGCGACAAAAAGGGCGAGAAACTTGTGTTGCCCGAGGGCGAGAAACGCCTCCTCGGGGCCGTAACACGACGACGACATCCCGTCGGAACCCAGGCCCACCCACGCAAAAAATGCTGCCAGGGTCAATTTGTGATAGATATCGCGGTCTTCCGGGCTCCGCGCGCCTCCAATCAACAGGGTCTTGATGCGACCGATGATCGTGGTGTTCGGCGATGGATCCGACAAGGTTCTCCGCTCCCAAACGCCCAGCATAACGTCGCCGACGATAATTTCTATCCCGGCGCAATCCCGCTAGAATCCATCGATAAAAAGGAGCACGGCGTTGCCTCAACTTGCGAAAAGACCGCTTCTTCTAATCGTCCGCGACGGTTGGGGGCACAACCCCTTTCCCGAGTGGAACCACGCCAACGCCGTGCATCTCGCCAAGACGCCGGTTAACGACCGGCTTCTGGCGGCGTATCCGTGGGTCCAGATTCACACCAGCGGCGAAGACGTCGGACTGCCCGCAGGCGTCATGGGCAACAGCGAGGTCGGCCACCAGAACATCGGCGCGGGCAGGATCGTCGATCAGGAACTCATGCGAATTACGAGGACAATCCGTCATGGTTCGTTCTATGAGAATCGCGGTCTTGTCGGGGCCTTCGCGCACGCGCAATCGACAGGCGGATGTGTGCACCTTCTTGGGCTTTGCAGTGAGGGGCGAGTGCATAGTGATCTTGAACATCTCTACGCACTACTTGAACTGAGCGTCAAGGTTCGTTTCCCAGGCGACAGGGTCTGGGTCCATGCCATAACCGACGGTCGCGATACGCCGCCAAACAAGGGCGTCGATTATCTGGATGCAATCGAAACCAAGTGCAGGCAATTCAGCGTCAATCCGATCGCGAGCGTGGTCGGGCGGTTCTACGCGATGGACCGCGATAATCGATGGGACCGCGTACAAATCACATACAACATGCTCGTACAAGGGCAATCGACGTGCTGCCAATGTCCGACGTTTAACAACGCCGACTGTGCTATCGCCGAATACTATGACAACCCGACTTCGTCCTCAATGAAGGGAGATGAATTTGTTGTCCCGTCTGTTTCCACTGGGCCCGGCGAATACATGAAATCCCGAATTAAAGCCGGCGACGCCGTCATCTTCTTCAACTTCCGCGGCGATCGGCCCCGGGAAATCACCAAGGCCTTCGTTTTCGACGATTTCCCCTACACGGCGACCGACAAGGACGGCACGGTAAAGAAAATGGGCTTCGATCGCGGGCCGAAGATCGAAAACCTCTATTACTGCACGATGTGCGAATATGAAAAGGGTCTGCCGGTCCAACTCGCTTTCGAGCGGCCCCCAAAGATGAAAAACATCCTCGGCGCCTACGCCGCCGATCTGGGCCTTAAGCAATTCCGCTGTGCAGAAACGGAAAAATATCCCCATGTCACCTTTTTCTTCAACGACTATCGCGATGAGCCGTTTGAGGGTGAGGATCGCCAGATCGTGCCAAGCCCGCGCGACGTGACGACGTACGATCAGAAGCCGGAGATGTCGGCCCTCGGCGTGACCGAGGAGATGCTCCGGCGGATCGCCTCGGACGTGTACGATCTCTTCATCCTTAATTTCGCCAACGGCGACATGGTCGGGCACACCGGCAATCTGCAAGCGGCGATCAAGGCCGTCGAAGTCGTCGATGAATGCGTCGGCAAAGTCGTGGACGCCGTGCTCGCCAAAGGCGGCGCGGCCATCGTCACCGCCGACCACGGCAACTGCGAACAGATGATCGACCCGGCGACTGGCGGCCCGCACACCGCGCACACCACCTATGACGTCGACCTGATCGTCGTCGACGACCGACTGAAAGGGCGGAAACTACGCGAAGACGGGCGATTGGCGGATATCGCGCCGACACTATTAGCGATAGGGGGGCTCAAACAACCGACAGAAATGACGGGGGCATCTCTAATCGCGCTCTAGGATTTGTCACCGGAGCGATCGCGGGATCAGTGAATCGGCAAAAGTTGCGGCACGTCGAAGCGGACGGCAAAGCCGACGTGGTCCGGTTTCTCATCGCCAACGTGGATTTCGGTGCGAACCACCGTCGCGTAGCCGAGCGACTTCGCCCATTGATCGGAGAGCGGTCGCGGCGTCGTGTTCGGCGGGGCGAGGCGGACTTCGTAGCGCTGGCCGACGGCGAGGCCGAAGCCAACCGGCGCGTGGGCGTGCAAACCGGCATCAGAGACGTTGTTGGTCTTGCAGCGCAGGATCGATTGCGATGATGGCTCGATCAACCAGAGATCGCACTGAACGTGCTTGCGGTCGTAGTCCCGATGGTCCAAACGATGCGCACGCGAGGACGAAATTCCCCAGCGGTCGAACAGCGGGGGTTCCATGAGATGGGGGGAGCCGACGGGAATCGGAGTGGGGGGATCGGCGAGCATGTGGGTCTCCTTATACCAGGCGACGTCGGGTCATCACTACGCCACGGCGTAACGATGGACACAGAGCCGATGCTCTGCGAACTCAACCGCTCTCAAACAGACGCGACGTCAAGCGGACAGAGGCCCGGCCTGCCGGCGCCTGTGGGGCTTCCTTTCCTACGTCTCCCGATCTCCGCCAGGTCGCATCACAAATTCCCGCGAAGCGACGAGACCGACTGCCATTTTGACCGCGCCACAAATGAAGGACCATGAGTCCAGAAGAGCGATAACATTGTACAATTCATTCGCCGGCCGTCAATAGTGCTTTCCCTGGGGATTATTCCCGATGGGCGATCCGCCGCCGCCTTGGGAACCAGACGATGTCCCCCACGCCATCCCGGTCGGCAAGGGACTCGATGTTATGAATTCGTTACAGCAATGGGGACGTCTGAAGAGTCCGGAAAATCGTTAAACGGGCATCAACGTCGCATCTCTGGCGAGGGCAAAACGGATCGCACCGCCCACAATCGTGTGGGTCGCCCTGCCTGTGAGTTCCAAGCCCTCGTAGGGGCAATTGCGGCTGTTCGAGCGGAAGGCCGCCGTATCGACCGTCCATGACAATTCGGGATCGATGATGGTGATGTCGGCCTCCGCGCCGACCTTGAGCGTTCCCTTGGGGATACCCAGAATGCGGGCCGGATTCGTGCTCATCCGCTGAATCAAACCCGGCCAATCCAATTGACCCGGCGTAATGAGGGCTCGGATGAACAACCCCAGCGCAACCTCCAGTCCGACGATGCCGAAAGGCGCACTTTGGAAATCCTGCTCCTTCTCCTCGCGCCCGTGCGGTGCGTGATCGGTAATCAGACAATCGATCGTTCCGTCGGCGACGCCGGCGATGCAGGCCTCGACGTCGCGGCGCGTCCGGAGCGGCGGGTTCATCTTGTAATTCGTGTCGTAGCCCAGCACGCTCTCTTCCGTCATCAGCAGGTGGTGCGGGCAGACCTCCGTCGTAACGGCGATGCCGTCGCGCTTGGCCTGGCGAACGCGCTCCACGCCGCCGGCCGTGGAAATGTGCGCGACGTGATATCGCCCGCCGGTCTCCTGCGCGAGGAAGATATCACGCTGGATCATCACTTCCTCGGCGATTGCCGGTGCGCCCGGCAGCCCGAGCCGCGTCGCCGTCAACCCCGCATTCATGCATCCGCCCGCGGCCAGGTCCGCGTCTTCGCAATGCTGGATGATCGGCCGATTGAACATCGTCGAATATTGCAGCGCGCGAAACATGACCGCCGGGTCGGCGACGCCGCAGCCGTCGTCGCTGAAGGCGACGGCCCCGGCGCGGACCATCTGACCCATCTCGGCGAGTTCCTTGCCCGCGCGGCCCTTGGTGATCGCGCCGATGGGATAGACGTTGCAAAGCCCCGCCCGCGACGCCTGGCGATAGACGAATTCGATCATCGCCTCGCTGTCGAGGGCCGGCTGTGTGTTCGGCATGCACGCGACCGACGTGAAGCCGCCCGCCACCGCCGCCGCGATGCCGGACGCGATGGTCTCTTCGTCCTCATTGCCCGGCTCGCGCAGGTGGACGTGCATGTCGATCAAGCCGGGGCAGACGATCTTGCCGGAGGCGTCAATGAGTTGAGGCTTGAGACTTGAGACCTGGGGCTTGAGGGCGGGGTCTTGCGATGCTTTGTCAACCGGCATGATCGCGGCGATCTTCCCCCCGGCGACGACCACGTCCGCGTTTTGGTCGAGCCCCTGCGAAGGATCGATTAAGCGGCCGTTCTTGATAATCAAATCTGGTTGCATCGCGATTCACGCCCCCTCCGCCGCCTGCTTGCACAGGAACATTACCGCCATTCGCACCGCCAGGCCGTTCGTGACTTGCTTCAATACCGCGCTCTTTTGACCGTCCGCCACGTCCGCCGACATCTCAATCCCGCGATTGATCGGCCCGGGGTGCATGACCAGCACGTCCGGCTTGGCCCGCTTCATCCGTTCCGAAGTCAGACCGAAGAGCCGCGAATATTCCTGCAAACTCGGAAACACATTCGACGCGATTCGCTCGCTCTGAACGCGCAGCATGTTGATCACGTCGAACTCGCCGATCACGCTGTCGAAATCGTGACAGATCCTCGCGCCGAGCTGCGTGAACGCCCGCGGGACCAGCGTCGTCGGCCCCACGAATGTCACCTGCGCGCCGAGCTTGACGAGCCCGTACAAGTTGGATCGCGCCACGCGGGAGTTGGCCACGTCGCCGACGATCGCGACCTTGAGCCCGTCCACGCGTCCCTTGGCCTGTCGGATCGTGAAGATGTCGAGCAAACCCTGCGTCGGGTGCTCGTGTCGACCGTCACCGGCGTTGATGACGCAGCACTTGACGTTTTTGGCGACGAGATGCGGCGCACCGGCGGCGGGATGGCGGCAGATGATCAGATCGACGCCCATCGCCTCGATGTTGCGGACGGTGTCGCGGAGCGTTTCGCCCTTGCTGACGGAGCTGGTCCGCGAGGTGAAGTCAATCACGTCGGCGGACAGCCGCTGCGCCGCGAGGGTGAAACTCGTTCGCGTCCGCGTCGAATCCTCGAAGAACAGATTAACCACGACCCGCCCGCGAAGCGCCGGCACTTTCTTGACGCTGCGCGTCGACACGTCCTCGAACGCGTCGGCAGTCTCCAGGATCGTGCGAATCTCGTCGGCCGTCAGGTCTTCCAAACCGAGCAAATTGCGATGGGGCCACGCGACCGCCTCGCGCGCGCCGCTTCCCGCGGCCGAGACGGCGCGGCGTATCTGGTCCGCGGGGTTTGCGCTTCCGCTCATTCCGACGCCTCCACACGATCCACCCCGTCGCTGCCGATCAGGCGCACCGTCACATGCTCCGCCTCCGAGTTGGTTGTGACACCGACAAAGTCCGGTTGAATGGGCAACTCCCGCCCCCCGCGATCAACAAGGACCGCGAGGCGAATCGCCTTGGGCCGGCCGAGGTCGTGGATCGCCGCCAGGGCCGCGCGGACCGAACGGCCGGTATAGAGCACGTCGTCCACCAGGATGAGGTATCGCCCGGCGACGTCGAAATCGATCTCGGTCGTTCGGACGACAGCCGCCGGACCGATCTCGGCCAGGTCATCGCGATAGAGCGTGATATCGAGCGAGCCGTAGGGCACCTCTCGGACACCCTCGGCGGCCAGCATCGGCAACATTCGCCGGGCCAGTTCATCGCCCCGGCGGCGAATGCCGATCAGCCCAACCGCGCAGCCGGTGGGAATGGATTCGGCAATCTCGCGCGCCAGGCGTTCGAGGGTCTGCCGAATCCCCTTATCGTCGAGCAGGATTCTCATGGGATCGACCGGAAGGATATGGCAGAAAGCCCTGTCCTGCAAGGCGCGCCACATCCAATGCGCATCGTTGGCGGATTCGCCCGCCGCACTATAATGTCCAGTCGGGGAACGATCGGGAGCGGCCGTGGATGGTCTCCGGCCAATTCCTGGCGAACGAGCGATCAGAAATATCATGAAGGGTCTCGGCATCATCCTGGTTATTGCGGCGCTCGCGGGAGGCGGCTGGGTCGGCTATTCCAATTTCATTGCCGAGAAGCCTGCCGACTCCTTCGTCGTCAAGAAGCTGGATCGCGGAAACATCGTGCAAACCGTATCGGCCACCGGCACGATCGAGCCGGTCACCAAGGTCATTGTCGGTTCCCAGGTCAGCGGCAAGATCATGAATTGGAACGCGGATTTTAACGCCAAAGTATCCGCCGGCTTCGTCCTCGCGGAAATCGACCCCGACCGCTTTCAGACCGCCCTGAACCAGGCCAAAGCCGAGCTGTTAACCGCCAAGGCACGGGAGGAAGAAGCCAAAGTCCGCTTCAAGGACACCCAGCGCGAGCGAAAACGAATTCAATCGCTGATGGATAAGAACAACGCCAGCGAAAACGAATATCTCGTCGCCCAGGCCGCCGAAGACGCCGCGCAGGCCGCCTGGCACGCCGCGCAGGCCGGCGTGGAGTCCGCCGAGGCCAGCCTCAACGCCACCAAAGTCGATCTCGATCGGACGATCATTCGCTCGCCGATCGACGGCGTGGTCATCGCGCGCAACATCGATGTAGGCCAGACCGTCGCGGCGTCGCTTCAGGCGCCGGAACTTTTCATCATCGCCAACGACCTCACGCGGATGCAGGTCAACGCCAACGTCGCTGAATCCGACATCGGCCTCATCGACGAGGGGCGACCGGCGACCTTTCGGGTCGACGCCTATCCCAACCGGGTTTTTTCGGGAACCATCTCGCAAATCCGCTACAACGCAACGATCCTGGACGGCGTCGTCACGTACGTGACGCTCATCGAAGTCAAGAACGACGACTACGTCCTGCGGCCCGGCATGACTGCGAACGTGACTTTCGAAGTCGCGAAGGCGGAAAACGTCGTCCGCATCCCGAACGCGGCCTTGCGCTTCAACCCCAATCCGCCGGATTCGGCTACGGCCTCCAAGGGCAACCGAAGCGGTCCGCGGATTCCGACCGTCTACGTCATGGAAAAAAACGATCCCAAGCCCCTGGAAGTCCGGATCGGCCTGTCCGACGGGACCTATACCGAATTCGTTTCCGGCGAATTGAAGGAAGGCGCCGCCGTCATCACCGAGCGAAATTGGCGCGGACGCGGCTCCGGCTCGCCCGACTTGGCGCGGACCATGCGCCCCCCGCGCGGTTGAGGCGATCATGACCGCACTCGCCTCTCATCCCGATGTCGAACGCGACCGGAACGATCGACCGCTGATTCGCGTGCGCGACCTTCATAAGACCTACTACATCGGCGACATCGAAGTCCCCGCCGTCCGCGGCGTCGACCTGGAAATCGCCCGCGGACAATTCGTCGGCATCATGGGCCCGAGCGGCTCCGGAAAATCGACCTTCATGCACCTGCTCGGCTGCCTCGACCATTGTGACCGCGGCCGGTACGAACTCGACGGCCAGGAAGTCACCCGGCTTTCCAAGCGCGACCTCGCCAGACTTCGAAACCGGCGAATCGGCTTCGTCTTTCAAAGTTTTAACCTGCTCTCGCGGACGACCGTGGTGGACAACGTGGCCATGCCGCTGACTTATCAGGGGGTGCGACGCGCCGAACGTCGCCGCCGCGCCGCCGAGATGCTGGATCGTGTTGGACTGGGCGATCGGATGCGCCACCACAGCAATCAACTCTCCGGCGGCCAGCAACAGCGCGTCGCCATTGCCCGGGCCCTGGTCACGCGGCCCGTTCTCGTCCTCGCCGACGAACCGACCGGAAACCTCGACACGGCGACCGGCATCGACATCATGCGCATCCTGCAGGAACTCAACCGCGACGAGGGGCTGACGATCGCCCTGGTCACGCACGAAGCGGACATTGCGCTGTACACGCAGCGCGTCGTCTTCTTCCGCGATGGGAAGATCTATTCCGACGTGATGAATAAGGACGTGCAGGACGCGAAGAACACCATCGCGCCGGATATCACGCCGGCGGAAGTGGTCACGACCTGACGTTAGTCTGGCCCCGTGTGACTCGGCGCCTAGAGCTTTCCGACAACGATATTGATGATCTCCCTCTCACGGGTGATCGCCTTGGCTTCGATTTCACCCGCCCGTTTGCCGAACGCTTCCGGGGCGGACTTGTCGGTGAGGCTTTTTGCGTTGATCTTCACGTTGAGATGTGCTCCGATCACCGCCGCGCGGGCACAGGCTGCCGCGACCCCGGCATCGGAAACGCTCGCTTCCATGCCATGCTCGGCCATCGCGGCGATGACGTCCATCGAGGCCAACGCCTCTTCCATCACCGCCAGCGGCGCTTCGATCGCCTGCTTCGTCGCCGCTTGAATCGCGGCCGATCGCGCGGACTTCTCCGCTTCGCTGCTCTTGGGCAAGCCAAAAGCCGCCATTAGCGCGTTGAACGCCGACGTATCTTCATCCACAAGCCTCATCAAACGCGTCCAATGCTGCTTGCCCTTATCCGCCCAATTGGAAAATTCCTCCCAACGCTCGTCCCAGCCGCGTTTGTGGCTCGACAGATTCGCCACCATCGTTGCCAGCGCCGCCCCCAACGCCCCAACCATCGCCGACACGCTCCCGCCACCGGGCGCCGGCGCTTCGCTCGCCGTCAATTCCACGAAGCCCTCGACCGTCCGATCCACCAGGCGCTTCGCGTTCTTGTCCGCGATGGCGTATTCGATGATCTTTTCCTCCGGCTTGAACGGGCTGAGATCGTTCAGCCCCAGGCTTTTGATTGCGATCTTGATCAACTCCGGGTCGCTGACGCCGACGGATCGCTGCTGTTTCCGCAGGAAATATCGCCCCGCCTCGAGCATCGCCGCCAGCGGGACCATGCCCACGATCTCGCTGCCCGTGGCGCGCACGCCGCGCGCGTCCGCCTTTTTGCAGCACTCGTCAAATGCAACGTGAATCGGCGTGACCGCAAGGTTGGTCAGGTTGATCGAAATCTGCGCGATGCCATATTCTTCAATGAACCAGCCGATCGCCTTGCAACACTTCAGAGAACCCGGCGTCCAGACCTTTTCCCCCTTGGCGTCGAGCACCGGCTTGCCGCTTGACGTGCCATCGACCGTTTTCACGCGGCCCTTTTCGCGGATGTCGTAGGCGATGGCGTTGGCTCGCCGGACGCTCGTGGTGTTCAAATTGACGTTGTAGGCGACGAGAAAATCCCGCGCTCCGACCGCCGTCGCCCCGCTCTTTTCGTTGAGCGTCGCCGGGCCGAAATCGGGCTTCCACTCCGGGCGACCCAGCTTGTCGGCGAGCCCCTCATACTCACCTGCTCGAACGTTCGCCAGATTCTTGCGATCCGGCTTCGTTGCCGCGTATTCGTAGAGATAGATGGAAATCCCCAACTCCTCGCCGAGCCGGCGGCCGAGCTTTTTTGAATATTCGACCGTCTCCTCCATCGTGATCCCGGCGATGGGAATCAGCGGGCAGACGTCCATCGCCCCGAATCGCGGGTGCTCACCCTTGTGCCGGCGCATGTCGATCAGCTCGGCGGCCTTTCGGGCCGCGCGAAACGCTGCCTCGCAGACCGCTTCCGGTGGCCCGACAAACGTCACGACGGTGCGGTTCGTCGCCGCGCCGGGATCGACGTCGAGCAGGCGAACACCCTCAACCGTCTCCACCTGATCGGTGATCTGCTTAATGACGGCCCGGTCGCGGCCTTCGGAAAAATTCGGAACGCACTCAATCAGTGGTGGCATGCCCAACCCTCTGACCGGTAGACTAGGACTCTGCCGCTCAACCCGCAACCCAAGCCGGGCGAAGCCTTTACACGACCCTGCCGTTTCGGATACTATTTCAACCTAATGCGGCGAATGTTCTAGTCGGGCACTGCATCGCCACCGTCTTCTCATTGGACAATTCGTCGCCGTTGGCCGGAGTTGGTCTTGTCTGAGACTTCGCCACCGTCCACTCCCGGGGAGAACCGCTCGGAGTCCACCACTCCTGCGCGACAGAACAATTCCCCCGTTGCCCCCAGCGATGTGCTGCCAACGCCGGCCGACTTATTCCCCGGTTTCGAAATCGTCGCCGAAATCAGCCGCGGCGGACAAGGCATCGTCTATCAGGCGGTGCAGCTCGCGACCAAACGAAAAGTCGCCATCAAGGTCTTGCTGCATGGCCATTACGCCGATCGCGATGCGCGACGACGCTTTCAACGCGAGATCGAACTCCTCGCCCAACTCCGCCACCCCAACATCGTCTCGATCTTTCACGCCGACTTGACCAGGGACGGCCGCCAGTTCTACGTCATGGACTACGTCCGCGGTCTGCGACTGGACGAATACCTCCGCGCCCAGGGCGCCTCGATCGACCTGATCGTCCGGCTCGCGCTCACCGTCTGCGAAGCGGTCACCTATGCCCACGCACAAGGGATTGTCCACCGCGATCTCAAACCCCAGAACATCCTCGTCGACAGCGACGGCCAACCTCACATTCTTGATTTCGGACTGGCGCGCACTTTGTCGGAAAACGTGGACCAGCAGGTTTCGTCGACTCGGGCCGTCTTGGGCACCTTGCGCTACCTTGCCCCGGAGCAGGCCGCCGGCGATCCGGCCGCCATCGACGCCCGGACCGACATCTACGCCTTGGGGATTATCCTCTTCATGATCTTGACCGGACGCATGCCCTACGATACCGACGGAACCTGGACCGAGGCGATTCACAACATCTCGCACGCCCGGCCCCCGCGGCCCAGTTCCATCTGCAAAGGCATCGAAGATGATTTGGATACGATCGTCCTGAAGTGTCTCGCCAAAGAACGCGAGCGCCGATATCCCTCCGCGGCAGCTTTGGCCGAGGACCTCCGCGCCTTCCTGGCAGGCTCGACCATTTCGGCGAAGCAGGACAGCGTCATCGATCTGCTCCGCCGGCACCTCCGCCAGGGCGTCGCCCGGCATCCCGTCGCGGTGCAGCTGGCCATCGTTTCCGTGGCCACGCTCTTCGCAGCCTGGATCGGCGAGCCCTTGTTCTTCAAATGGACTCGGGCCTCCATCGTCCTTGATCGCTTCCTCACAGACCAACTCGTGACGACGACGCCGAATGCCGCGCTTCAACAGGTCCGCCTGATCGCGCTGACGGATGAGACCGATATCGACGCGCTGGCTCGGCAGGAGTCGCTGTCCGACGTTACAAAGAACAATCGTCGAAGCCTGCGCCGCCTGCATGGCCGGTTGATGGAACGTTTGGCCCGCACCGGCGTAAGGGCCGTTGCTTTCGACATTACCTTCGAAAGTGACACGCCGTTTGATGCGGATTTTGCGCGCGGCGCAATGGCCCTGCGCGACGCCGGCGCGGACGTCATCGTCAACGTGACCGAATGGCCGCTCCAGGGATTGTCGGCAGCAAAGTTGAGCCGCACGATCGCTCCTCACGTCCGCTGGGGTCGCCCCGTTGCTGGCCTGACAAAGGAATCCCCCTGGCACCTGGTGCTTTTCATGCAGCGCGGCCTGGCCGAACCGCTTCCTTCGATGGCGCTGACCACACTGGCAGCCTGTCGCCATCCGGACGCCGAACCGGCTTTTCGCATCGATGAGTCGAATGAAGCCGTGGAGGTTCTTTATTACAAGGCGGAGCCAGCCGTCCCCCAGTCCAGGATACTCCTCGAACAATCCGATCACGTCGATCTGACCTACCTGAAATCGGTGCCCGCTGATACGCCGGAAATGGGGCTCAAAGCGGGAGACCGCGTCGGCTATTTTGTTCTGCCAATGCCCGACGACCATGCTTTCGCCGCGACCACAACCGAATATTCAAAGGTCTTTTCAATCAAGGCGGGAGAACTTGACGACCTGTTCCGTGGAAAGGTGATCGTCATCGGCGATATGCACGGTCGAACAGATCGGCATTCTCATCCGGATGGCCGCACGCTGCCGGGCTGTTACGCGCATGCCGTGGGGATCGATATGATGTTGCGATCGATGGCGGTCGATCGCCCGCACACCATGATGCGAACGGCGTTGAACATCGGCGGCGCCTTGTTGGGGTGTCTGTTTGCCGCGATGACCTCCCGACGACGCTGGAAGGCCTATCTGCTGGTGGCCGCCGCGACCGCTACGGGACTGGTCGCGAGCTTCGTCATGGTCCGATGGGCCACGGTCGTCTGGATTCCTCTGATCCCGATGCTCGCAATGATCATGGCAGGCGAATTGAGCCTTTGGATGCCTGAAAAAAGCACGATTGGACGACGAACCGCTTCATAAAGGAGAATCTTAATGAAAACCCGTATGAACTTCTTGTCACTTTCCGCCTTTGTCATCATCTGGAGCGGCTGCGTCACAGAAAGCTTCGGTCCGCATGATCTCGATCGAAAAAGTTCCAGGGCCATTGTCACCGATGTGATGCTTCGACCAATGGAAAAACTGGAATCCACGAACTTCCAGCGTGTGCAGGTCTTCAAGACCGCCAGTCGCGACCTGGCGTTCGATGCGCTCATCGGGCCCCATCCCTACGTCGGTGATCCGGTCCCGCCCGCCAAGGCCAAGTTCCTTCACTCCGAGCCGCGGGTCGCTCTCGAAGCGGGCTGGGTTTATGCCGCTGGCGACTGCCCCTATGTGGAGGGCGGGCTGGTCGATGCCACCGCCGGTGGCAGCCGCGCCACGATGATCGTTTGGATCAACGAAGTCAATAACGACGTCTACCTATTTCTCTTGAAGAAGACCGGGACCGAATGGGCGAAGGTGACTCTGCGTTCCGATCCATCAAAATTCAAGCAGTGGGATTTCAAGTACCCTTACAACAATGTCGAGCGATTCGTCGTCTTCCATCCACCCAATACCTTTGACGATCCTCAGACGATTTCCGGCCCGACGAGAACGCTCGTCGACGATATCATGGGCTTTGCCGCAGACGCGAATATCCTGGATGCCGATCGTTGACAACGAAGCCCGGCGACCTGCTGGATCAGCGCTGCGTTGCGTCCTCACAATCGAACGCGATGGGCCGCCCGCCTTTGAGTGCCATTCGGACGGCTCGAACGCCGACTCGATAGGGCCACGCATCGATGTGGGGCACATCGAGGATCAGCAAGTCCGCCTGGTGCCCGATTTCAATGGCGCCGATTCGATCCGCCCGATTCAACGCCGCCGCGGCGTTTGCCGTGCAAGCGACGAGGCACTCCATCGGCGTCATCCGCAGCAGCGTGCAGGCAATCGACATGACCAGTGGGAGCGATTCGATCATCGACGAGCCGGGATTGCAATCCGTTGCCAGCGCGACCGGCAGCCCCGCGTCGATCATCTTTCGCGCCGGCGCCGGCGGTGTATTCAGGAAAAACGAGCAACCGGGCAATAGGACGGGAATGGTCTTCGACGCCTTCAACGCGGCGATGTCCTCGTCGTTCACGCATTCGAGATGATCGGCCGACGCCGCGCCGAGTTCGACCGCCATCTTCATGCCCCCGGAATTCGTAATTTGCTCTGCATGGATCTTCGGCGTCAGTCCCGCCTTCTTGCAGGCGGTGAGAAACTTCCTGGATTGCTCGACGGTGAAAGCCCCGCGTTCGCAAAACACATCCGCAAATTCAGCCAACCTTTCCTTAACGAAAAGCCGAAGCAATTTGGCGTTACATACCGGTTCGATATAGGCATCCGCTTTCCCCTCAAACTCCGGAGGGACCGTGTGCGCGGCGAGGTAGGTGGGGACAATCTCGATCTGAACCTGTCTTCCGATCTCGCGTATGGCTTCAAGCATTTTGGATTCGTCAATCGGAGAGAGGCCGTATCCACTCTTGATTTCGAGCGTCGTGACGCCGTTCGCGATCATTCGCCGCACGCGCGGCAGTGATTCATCCACCAACTCCTGCACGCTGGCCGCGCGGACCGCGCGCATCGTGCTGCGAATTCCCCCGCCGGCCTGCATGATTTCGAGATAGGAAGCGCCCCGGATTTTCTGGACGAATTCCCCTTCACGGGAACCGGCGAAAACGACGTGCGTGTGGCAATCGATCAATCCCGGCGTGACGCACCCGCCACCTGCGTCAATCGTGTCGTCAAAGGGCCCTTCCGGCCGCTGCTGCTTTGGCCCGAACCAGGCGATTCGCCCGTCCTCCACCACGAGCGCGGCGTTTGCGACGATTGGCGGATTGCCAAATCGCTCGCCCGCGACCGGCCCGGGCGGCACGGCGACGAGCTGACCAATGTTGTGCAGGAGCGTGCGCATGAAAATAGCGAATCAAGAATAGCGAATAGCGAAAGGCCCGTCTAACGAATCATGCGAGGTCAGAGCTACGTTGCTATCCGTCATTCTTCCTCGGCGTTGGATCCGTCCGCGATGCTCTTTTCAAAGATGATGAGATTATCCTGCCGGTCGGGGTCCCAGCGGACGCCGACGATGTTGAAATCCATCTTGATCGCCATGTGCAGGATCGGCCGATGGGCGTTGTGGCACTCCATCCGCATGTACTGATACTCGTGCTCCAGCGCCCAGGCGCACTGAGCCTCGTGCATCTGCGTGGCGATCCCCATCCGGCGATAATCCGGAAGGATGCCCGTGAGCCACGAGAAAAACACCGTCGGTTTCAACTCGAAGCCCGTCGAAAAGGCGACCGGCCGCTTGTCCACGTGGGCGACCACGAGGAGTGCGTTATACCGACCGCGCAGGCGTCGCCGAAAAAATTCGACATCGTGCGACGGCCGAAAGATCTCATTGTAGAGATCGGTAATCAGCGGCAATTCACCGGGACCGACGATCACGACTTCAGCATTGGCCATGGTGCAGGCACCCTTCAAGATAGAGAATTAAGAATAGCGAATAGCGAAAGGAAAAAGCAAGGCCCCTCGACCCGGGCAGGGATCACGCTTATGGGATTCGCAATTCGCTATTGGTAATTCGTAATTCTTGTTCAGCCCAATCCTGGCTGCGGCATGGATCCCCCCGACAGCCCGCCGGGCATCTGCGGCTCGGGACGACCGACAACCGGTCGGGCCGATTGCGGCTTGGGGCCGGTGCTCTCGTCGGAAAGAATGCCGGAAAGGCTCGGCCGGTCCAGCGACTCGCCGCGACAAAGCAAACGAACCTCATCGGCGTCCAGCGTCTCGTGTTTGATCAGCGCCTGGGCGACGGCTTCCACCTTTTCCCAGTTCTCCGTCAGGATTCGCTCCGCATCGCGGTAGGCTTCGTCGATCAGGCGGCGGACCTCTTCGTCGATGAGTTGGGCGGTCTCATCTGAATAAGGCTTGTCGTTGCCGAAGAACGCCTCTTTGCCCGACTCGGGGGAATACTTCACGAAGCCGAGCTTGGGGCTCATGCCCCATTCGACCACCATCGCCTTGGCGAGCTTGGTGGCGTATTCGATGTCCATCGCCGCGCCGCTGCTGGCGTCCTTGCTGTGGCGATATTCGGCGATACGGCCGCCGCAAAGGACGCGCATCGTCGCATGCAACCAGCGCACGCCGAAACCATAGCGGTCCTTCTCCGGCAGCGACATTGTCGAGCCCAAGGCTCGGCCGCGCGGAATGATTGTCACCTTGTGCAGCGGATCGGCGTCGGGCAGGAGAACCTGGATGACGGTGTGCCCCGCCTCGTGATAGGCCGTGGCCAGCCGTTCCTGCTCTTCGATCGACCGGCTCTTGTTCGAGCGGCCGTAGCGAATCTTGTCGCGGGCTTCCTCAAGGTCGCCCATCTCGACAAGGTCCTTGTTCTGCATCGTCGCGATGATCGCCGCTTCGTTGATGATCGCGGCCAATTCGGCGCCGCTGAACATCGGCGTCCCGCGGGCCAGGCGCATGAGGTCCACCCGCGGCGACATCTTCACCTTGCGGGCATGGACCTTGAGAATCTCCATGCGGCCCTTGATGTCGGGCAGCGGGACATACACGCGGCGATCGAATCGCCCCGGCCGCGTCAATGCGGGATCGAGGATGTCGTCGCGATTGGTCGCAGCGATAACGATGACCTGATCGGACGTATCGAAGCCGTCCATTTCGACGAGAATGGCGTTGAGCGTCTGCTCGCGTTCGTCGTGGCCGCCGCCGTTGTAGGCCGCCCCGCGACGCCGGCCGACCGCGTCGATTTCGTCCAGGAAGATGATGCACGGCGAATTTTCCTTCGCCGATTTGAACAAGTCGCGTACCCGGCTGGCGCCGACGCCGACGAACATCTCAACAAAGTCCGCGCCGCTGATCGAAAAGAACGGCACGTCCGCCTCGCCCGCGATCGCCTTGGCCAGAAGCGTCTTGCCGCAGCCCGGCTCGCCGACGAGAAGCACGCCGCGGGGGATGCGACCGCCGAGGCGCTGGAATTTCTTGGGGGTCTTGAGGAACTCGATGATCTCGGCGACTTCTTCCTTCGCCTCATCGACGCCCGCCACGTCCTTGAACGTGATATTCGTCAATTCCTTATTGCTGATGCGATGGCGCGAACGGCCGAAGCTGCCGAGCATCCCCGCCCCGCCGGCCGAGGCCCGCAGATGACGGAAGATGATGAAATAGATGAAGCCGAAGATGAGGATCCACGGGACGATCCCGATCAGCAGGTTCATATACGGCGTGCTGCTCGGCTGATATTCAATCTTCGTCGTCGGGCACGTCTTGCGCAGCTTCTCTTCAATTTCCGCCACCTGGCCGGTCGTGTTGTACGTCACTTTGAATTTCGAATTCACCCGGCTCTGCGGACGGCCCTGCGCCGACTCGCGGAATTCGCCGGTGATCTCGTCGTCGGAAAGAACGATCGTCTCAAAGCGGTTGGCCGCCGCGTGTTTCCAGAAGGTGTCGATGCTGATGGGTTGCGGAGCGACGTAGCCCTGCGAAACGACCAGCGCGATCATCATCGCGATCAGCAAAAAGCCGATCCAGCTCATCACGCCGCGGGACATCTTCATGCGCGGAGGCGGCAACGGCCCGCCCTTGCCCGGTCGCGGTTTTCGGCCGTTGGTGCGGCCTTCTTGTGGATCGTCAGGTTCCAAGCCAGTTTCCGGCATCGTTAACCCATACCCTAGCGCGGCGAACTTAATACGTCTGAAAACAAGTCCCGGATCGCCATCACTCTATCGGATTATAGTCGCGGGGGCAGTATCACCAATCGGTGGTCTGCATCTCTTCAATAATGCGCTCGCTCAGACGGTCCATCGCCCGCTGGCTGGCATGGTAAAAGTCCTCCCCCAGGGGACGAACGTAATCCACGGTCTGAACGTAGTTTGGGCGATCCAGAAGTACCTCGCCGGTGCGCAGATCCTTCCACTGGAAGCTCACCACGACGGTCTCCGCCGTCTCTCTCGGCCGAACCGTCCGAAAATCGCGCCCCAGCGTCGATTGGCGAACCTCGCGGATTTCGCCGGTGATGATCGTGTCCGCCCGGTCCTTCTTGGCCAGCTTGAAAGGCGTCTCCGCTTCTAGACGCTTGGCGAGAGCTTCGGTTAGTTGCAATTCCAACCCCCGGCGAAATTCACGCGACGCAAAGACGTCCAGCGCGACGGTGTGAATCCGCTCCTTTTTCGAATTCGTCGTGCGGATGACCTTGTCCCGATCAGTCGAGTACCCGCACCCGGCGAGCAGGAAGGTCGTCAACAGGATCGCGCGCTTGGGGTGGGTCATGAAGGCTGTCCGTTCAACGCCGGGGATTATAACCCGGCTGGACAGGGCAGCAATCGTCTGTGAAATCCTCTTTTCGGGGCTCTGCGGAGGGGTCGATCATTTTCCGTCCATCAGCGTCGTGATGAATGGGGCGATGTCCGCCCCGTCAACCTTTGAGGCACCGTCGGCTTCGACGTCGCCGTTGACGTTGGCCAGATAACGCACACAGTCGGTGTCCGAGCCCGGATCGAGCAGGGCGTCGGCGAAGGGGTAGAGGTCGAACTTGTCGACGACGCCGTCACAATTCATGTCGCCGGGTTTGCAGGTCGGCCCCCAGCGGGCAAAAAATACCGAACCGTTATCATCCGTTGAATAGATAATTCCCCCAACGACGAGGGTTCCTCCGTAGTTGACCATTGCCTTGACATCACCATTAACCTCTACCCGTTGCCAGTTGAGCCCGTCCCATCGAGCGGCTGCCGTCGCCGAGTTGTAAGATCTGTAACCGCCTGCAAACAGATCGCCATCGAATACTGCGAATGAGCGAACGTTTTCAAGTCCCACGTTACCAAAGGATTGCCAATTCGCACCATCCCAACGCGCCACGTCATAGGCCGTCTCGCTGCCGGCTCGCGAAAAGTTGCCGCCTACTATCAGAAAATTATCTTGATAAGCGACGATCTGATAGACGTCTCCGTTGATGCCGCCCCCTAGCGCCTGCCAGGACTCACCGTCCCATTGCGCGATATGATTGACGCTGACGCCGCCTGCCGTCGTAAAATTTCCTCCGACAATGAGCAGGCCGTGGTACACACCCAGAGCCGTCACCGTGCTGCTCACTCCGCTTCCCAGGGGTTGCCAGCTTTCACCATCCCAAATCGCAATATGATTTGCGGTCACGCCGCCCGCCGATGTGAAACTGCCGCCGGCGATGAGTTTTCCATCATAGATTGTCAAGGCGAAAACCTTGTTACTCACTCCGCTGCCCAACGATTGCCAACTCTTGCCGTCCCATTCCGCGATGTGATTGACGAATTGACCGCCGGCGATTGGAAAGTATCCCCCGGCAATCAGCTTGCCGTCATACTTCTCAAGGGCGGATATCCCGACGGGAGGAATCCCATTTCGGTTGCCTCCGTCCTCGCGATTGAAATCCGCGATCCCCGTCCCAAGCGCCTGCCAGGACGCGCCGTCAAATTGAGCAATGCGATGGACGTTGACGAGGCCGGCAAAAGCAAACGGTCCCGCTACTACGAGATTTCCTTGAAATACGGTCATCGCACTGATCGCATCGCTCAGGCCGCCATAAAGATAACCCCATGCATTGCCATCCCATTGGACGACACCGAAATCGCCGCACGCAATCAGCCGATCTTCATATGAGTCAACAGCATAGATGTCAAAATTCGACGTCACGGGGTCAAGCCTCCTCCAAGAAGAGCCGTCCCATTGAAAAACGTAATTGTTGCTGTCGTTCTGACCGTGACTACCAATGCTTCCGGCAATGATGAGCGTGTCATTGAAGACCGTTGAGGACCAGGCTACGACGTAGTAATCGGAAAGCAACTGAGTGTCCAAAGGCTCCCACGTTTGGCCATCCCATTTCGCGACGGTACTTTCGACGGAGGTGCCTCCGATGACAAAACCGCCCGTGGCCACCAATTCATCCCGATAGACGGTTAGAGATAAGACCACAGGGCCATAATCGGCGATACCCGCCAATCCGCTGCCGAGCGTGTCCCATCGTTGACCGTCCCATTGGGCGATCGCGATCGCATTCGCGTTTCCGGCACGGGTGAATTCTCCACTGGCAACAAGTTTGTCCTCATAGACCGTTAGCGAGCAGACATCCGGTCGAGTGCCGCCCGTGCCTTCTCCCAGGGGTTGCCAGGCTTGGCCGTCCCATTGGGCGATGTTGTTAGCGGGAATTCCACCGATTTCATTAAAATATCCTCCCGCGATCAGCTTGCCCTCATAAACGCACATGGCACGAACGTCGGCGTCCGCACCGTCACCCAGCGATCGCCAAGTTGTGCCGTCGTATTCGATGATTCCATACGCCGGCATTCCACCCACATACCCGAATGTGCCCGCGACTATGAGCTTTCCCTGATAGACAGAAAGGGCTTCTACCGATAAGTCGTACGCCCATCCGTCTTCACGCGTGTTTCCCAGCGCGTGCCATGATTGGCCGTCCCAGGCCGCGACTGAGTTGGCGGCGACTTTGCCGGCTTTCCAAAAGTACCCTCCCGCGATGAGCATTTCCTGTTGCGACCCCAGGCCGTCAGGGTCCCAATGGGTGGTCGCGTGAACACTTCCTTCCACACCGGGATAACCCTCCCCCGGCCGCCAGTCAAACGCACACTGGCCCCGGGTCGCTGGGGCATGCCCGAGCGCGACGATCACCATCGCGACCGTGCAATAGAGCCCATGCCCCGAGCGACGCCGTTGGGGGCCCTGTCCCTGCGTTCCGCGCGCACGGACTCCCACAAGAGATACCGATCCGGTTTTTTCAATCCTTTCGACGCGTTCGGCGCGCGCGGAACCCGACCGCCCACGCAAGAACGCTCCGCCAAGTTGTGACATGACGACACTCCGACCCCCAGGGTCCAACGCTTCGAACCGACGGGGAATCTCCCGTCAACGAAGGACCCGGTCGCCGGTGGTGAAAATCACGAAGGGATGATGATGAATGCAGCTAAACGATCAATAAATAATATCAGAGAATAATGGAGCGTCGCGATTCATCACTCGCCGTCCACCAAGTCCGATAGAAGCATAATCCACAAATTGCGACTCGTCTACGTCGATCTGACGGAATTTCCGGCTTCCCGCCGGCGTACGCTTTGCCTGGTCCCCGGCCCCGGCACATAAGCACGATATTTACCGATGGCCAAGCAGCTTGTCGTAGTCGGCGTGCGACCCGATCCAAAACCAGACCAGGTCGGTGCCCTTTTCGATCGCCAAAGCGCGGTAATTCAGGCCAACGCGAACCGACCAGAAGCGGCCTATCTTCTTAAGTCGTAAAGAGGGGTGACGAGGATCGCGTTTGAGAAGGTCGTAACATCGGTCCGCCGTTTCACGGATGACCGCCGGCAAAGCGAGGTAGCAGGTCCAAAAGCGTTGAGAAGCGCGATGGGTCACAGATCCCTGCAGCGACCGTCGTCAAGATCCCGGAGGGCTTCGTCTGCCAACCCATCGAGCCGGCCTGACGCGACATCCTGCTCCATCTGCCGGTCCCATTGGGCGCCGTCGAACTCCGCAAACCAGGCGCGAAATGCTTCCAGATCGTTCGCCGATAGCCGCTGGATGGCCGCTTCGATTTCAGAGACCTTACTCATGGCTGGTCACCTGATCATATTGTATCGTCTCAAACCCCAAACAGGCATAGGACCGTAACGCCCCATATCCCACGATCTTTGGCTGCCACGACGGGGCTTCCGCATTCCAACTTCATGGTTACAATCGGCCCCCCATGAAGCACGGACGTTTCCCAGTCTTGTTGCTCCTCCTCGCCGCATCGGCCGCGGCACGGGCTTCCGACGACAAGCCCGTCTACCACGAACGCCTCGAATACGACGCCGCCAAGGGCGAGTGGATCGAAATCGCCCCGCCGATCCCCGGCACCGAGGACGGCGATCTCGCATTGGCACGTTCCCTTTCCGCCCAGTGCGAATACAAAAAGGCCCGCAAGGCTTTCGATGAATGGTTCAAGACTTATCCCGAGTCGACCCACCGGCCCGAGGCCCTTTTCTACGCCGCGGAAAACGAAGTCTCCGCCGAGGACGCCAAGCCCAAGGGCGGCGACCTCATGAAGGCCCACCAGTGGCTGGAAGAAGTGCTCGACGGCTGGGCGGGCACGGAGATCGCCGAACGCGCCCTCCGCAAGGAACTCATCATCGCCGAGATGGTGCTCTTCAAAGGCCGGAAGCAGAAGGTCTGGAAGATCTTCTGGCTCTCGGCCGACGAAGAGGCCCTGTCGATCCTCGACCGCATCATCGACGAGCGGGCCCGCGAGACGCCGATCGCCGAACAGGCTCTGCGGCTCAAGGCCGATTACCACTACATCAACGGAAATTTCCAGGATGCCGAAACGGCCTATGCGCGGCTGATGCGCGAATTCCCCCGCGGTCGCTATCAGAAATTCGCGATGCTCCGCGCCGGCGAATCCGCCCTGGCGCGGTTCCCCGGCGTGGAGTTCGACGATGCCGACCTGCTCGAGGCGGAGGTCTACCTGAAGGACTTCACGCAAAAGTATCCCAACGACGCCGGCGCGCAGCAGGTCCCGCAGACCCTCGCGCGGATCAACGACCAGCGCGCCGAGAAGGACTACCGCATCGCTCAATATTACGAGCGCGTCAAGCAGATCGACGCGGCGGCCTATTACTACAAGCTCGTCGAAAAAGACTGGGCCGCGACGACGTGGGCGGCCGAAGCGCGGTCGCGCCTGATCGCCCTGGGGGCCATGGAACCGCCGGCCGAAGGCGGCATGGAAACGCAACCCGAGAATCTGGCCCCGACCACGCAGTCGGCGCAACTCCCCGTCGAATAGCCTTCATTGGATTTACTTCATTATCGAAATCAATCTTGCCATTCCGGTGGATGGCAATGAAAACTTGGGGGTGTGGATCGTCGCGCGAAGTTGCAGGCCGCCGACTTCGAACGGCGTTCGGAGATACTCTTCGAACGGGACGCGAACGTCTGTGGACCGCCTTTCGACAAAACGCTCGCACACCGTATCATCGATGTCGTAGCCTTCCTTCGTAACTTCCCGCGCGGCTTCGTCCATCAGTCGGGCAAAACGCTCGCGAAGCCCTCGCTCGTCAATCCGCCCGGGCGGCGCTTCGGATCGAAGATCGATGGCGAGATTGACGATCAGCATCCCAACGAGCGAAAGGCAAGGCGAGTAATCAGGAATCAGGACCCGCCGAAAACCGGAGCGGTCGCCCATGGCCACCGCTGTGGGAGGAGTGCCGGCACTTCCAAAACAAACGAGCGAGGAAAAATCACCGGTTGCAATTGCATTTGCTTCACTTCGAACTTGCTGCAACTTCTCTCCCAGCGCAAGAGGAGATGCGTCTTCAATACATACATGCGTCAGCACTATGCCGCGATGATCGAGTGCAGCGCATCGATAGGCAGACTTGCGCCCCTCCAAGGCGATGACCCCTCCCAAGCGATGTTGATCGGCGGCTTGTCGAACGGCGGCAAACCCGGGATCGGCGTGAATATCGTTTGAAAGGCGACGAACCCATTTCGAGCCTGCTTCGCGTGCAGCCGATTCGATTTGCGTTGACAGTTCCTCTGAAGCCGGCACGTCCGGATCAACACGATATCGCACGCGAAATCCGGAACGGGGGCTGAGCTGCTCGATGGCCTCTTTGACGCTCACGATCGAGACGGCCGTTCGTACGAACCCAAGCCGAAGCGACGATCCATCCCACTTGCAAAGGCGCGGTAGATCCCCGTCGAAGTGAATGCAGACCATATCCATCAAGGCGAGCGACATTGCAGCCCTCCGTCGTACGCGGACTTTGCGGAAAGCCCGCGTGCGATGAAGATGATGTCATGGTAACCGCTGACACCCGGATCGGCGCAAGTCGCGCGATCCACGACGAACGATCCCTGGCGATCGCCCTCGCGACCGTCGGCCTGGCGTTCTCCCTCATCTTCGCGCTGTGCGACCCGCGGGGCATTGTTCAATTCGACGACTTGACCCACTACCTCTACGCGCGCTGGGCCTGGACCTGGCCGTCATACCTTTTGAACGACTGGGGACGACCCGGTTTCACCGCGCTCTACTTCCTCCCCGCCGGGCTCGGTTGGACCGCCTGTCGAATCCTGTCCGCGACGCTCTCCGCCGGCGCGGCGCTCGCGGCCTACGAGATCGCCCGAACGATCGGCCTGCGCCGCGCATGGCTCGTCGTCCCGCTGGTCTACCTTCAACCGCTCTTCTTTCAGCTCTCGCAGACCACGCTGACCGAGACGCCGATGGCGTTCTACCTGACGCTCGCCATGATGTTCGCACTCAAGGGGCGATGGTCCATCTCGGCGGCGATTCTCTCCCCCGCCTTCGTCACACGGCACGAAGCGATCATCTTTCTGCCGGTCTGGATGTCCTTCGCCTGGCAAAATCGCGTTTCGCTTTGGCGGCTCTGGCCGATCCTCTGGTCCCTACTGGCGGTCAATCTCCTCGCGCCGCTCGCCGGGATGAGCGCCCCCGTTCAAAAACTCTTCGAGCCGACGCCGTCGACGCACTATGGCCGCGGCGGATGGCTCTCGTTCTTCTGCCGTTCCCTGGAAGCCTGGGGACCGGGCATCACGGTCCTGGCCCTGACCGGCTTCGTCGCACTCGCGCGACGGCGCGGCGGTTCCATGGTCGCCACGATCATCGCCGCTTATTTCACGACGCAGACGGTGATTCGCGCACTCGGCCTCTACGATTCGGGCGGATACGCGCGATTTCTTGTGCCGATCAGCCCATTGATCGGCATTGCCGCACTGGCGGGCTGGGAAAAATTGTGGAGTGAGGATCTTCATCGGCGGCGCCGCGCCGCGCTCCTTTCCGCCGCGTCGATGGTGCTCTTATGGGTGGCGATGGAGCGGCAGCTTGCGCTCTATCAGGCACACAAGGATATCCTGGCCGAATTGCCGCAACTGCATCAGGCTGTCGCCGCAATCCGCTGGTCCACGCTCGCGCTGGCGCTGTTCGCCGCCCTAAGCGTCTCCGCCGTGAACATTCGCGGGTCGCGCGGACTCGTGCCGGTGGCATTGACCGCGCTCGTTTTCCTGGCGGTTTACGGCTTGTGTCATCCCGTCCGAAGGCCCGCCGAAGCGAGCATCATCGACGACGCAAGGAGCTGGCTGGCCGATCACGGCCTGGGCGATCGAGAGATCATCTCCGCCAACGTCTGGCTCGATTACGTCACCGGCCGCCGATTGCCCCCCGACCGCCCGACCGTCCGAGAGCAAATCGTCCAAGCCCCCGCAGGAACCCTTTTCGCCTGGGAACGCCAATTCGCCGGTTCGCCGGACCATGGGCTCCGCCTGGAAGAATTCCTCTCAAGTCCGTCATTCCGACTGATTCACCGCACTTCACCCGCGCCGTTTCACGTGGAGCCCTATTTGACCCTCTTCGAGAAAATAGCACCGTGGAGCGGAAATTAGAGGGGTTTTTGACGTTTTTTGCCTTTGCGGCTACCATACTCCCGACTTCAAGGCGCGGTCGCCTCCGCCTTCCATGCGGCACGACCCAGGACGAAAGGCACTTGCCACGGCGGGTGTCACACCATGGCCAAGCGAGGCTCCTTGCACGTGATTCCTCACGGTCGAATTCCATCCAAAGCCAACGGCACGATGTTTTCCCGCGTGCTCATGATCGGTCTGGACGGCGCGACCTTCGACGTCCTCGGCCCCCTGATGGCCGATGGGGCCATGCCCAATCTCGCATCGCTCGTCGCGGGCGGGACCAGCGGCGTGTTGGAATCCACGCGGCCGCCGATCACCCCCGCCGCATGGACCACCTTTATGACCGGCAAGGGACCGGGCAAGCACGGCATCATCGACTTTCTCCGTTACGACCCCACGACCAACCGCCTGACTTTCAACAATAACCAGAAGATCAGCCAGAAGACGATCTGGCAGATCCTCAGCGACAAGGAATATCGCGTCGGTTCGATCAACGTCCCGATGACGTTTCCGCCGGAGCCGGTCAACGGCTTCATGATCAGCGGCTTCGACACGCCGAGCGGTCAGGACTTCACCTATCCAAAGGAGCTTCAGGCCGAGATCCTCGCCAAGCACCCCGACTACACGCACGAAAAAAAATGGGAGCGCAAGGCCCTCGGCGGCGACAGGATTTTCGCGAAAAACCTCGAATACATCAGCCAGAGCTTCGAGCGCGGTTACGAGCTGGCCCGCTTCTGCGGCGGCAAGTATGGCTGGGACGTCATGATGGTCCTCTTCAAGCTGGTGGTCAATCTCCAGCACAAGGCCTGGCGTTATCTCGACCCCCGCACCAGGGATTCCAGCCCCCATCGCGAGCGGCTCACGCGGGAATGCTTCTCCAAGTTGGACATCGTCCTCGGCAAGCTCAAGGCGCTCGCCGACGAAGCCGGCGCGACCGTCCTGATCATGTCCGATCACGGCCACGGCAGCCTCGACGGCAAGGCCCAGCCCAATCTGCTGCTCTCGGAATGGGGCTATCTCTCCTTGAGAAACAATCTCGCCCGGGTCAAAACGCGCGGCACGGTTTGGTGGCGACGGCTGACCAAGTCCAAAAACGGATCGCCCGCCGGTCAACTAAACGAACTCGATCACGACCTCGCCGTCGACTGGTCACAGACGAGGGCCTGTGTCCTGCACGCCGGCATTTACGGCTTCCTCTACATCAACCTCAAGGGTCGCCAGCCCCACGGCATCGTCGACCCGTCCGATTATGAATCGCTCCGCGACGAGATTCGCCAGCGACTGCTTTCGGCGAATTGCCTCGACCGCGACGGACAAAAGATGCAGGTCTTCACCGACGTCTTCCTTTCCGAAGAACTCTACGGGTGCAGCCGCTTCGATTATCCGTGGATGCCCGATCTGCTCCTCGCTCCGTCGGACGGTCTGGCCGTCGTGAAAAAGATCCGCGGCAAAGAGCCGGTCCGATGGGTGCCGCTGGATCGACTGGAAGGCACGCACCGCCTCGACGGCATCTTTGTCGCCCACGGCCCGACGATCGCCGCCGGAAAAAAAATTCGCGCCCACATCGCCGACATCGCCCCGACGCTTCTGGCCGGTCTCGGCGAGCGCGTCCCCAAGGATATGGACGGCCGCGTCCTGACTCGAATCTTCGCGCGGCCGGTGTCCGTCGAATACGAACCGCCGCAGGAGCGCAAGGTCGAAGAACTCGAACCGACCCTCACCAAGCGCCAAATGCAGGAAGTCGCCAGCCGACTCGGCGATCTGGGCTACCTGGATTAGCGTGATCGCGACAACTACTCCGATCGACGGACCCATCGCCAGGAACGAGTGGATCGCCGCCGCCGTCCTGACGCTCATCGGCTTATTCGTCTTGACGGCCGCGACGCCGCGCCTGACGCCCGACGACCTGCGCTTCGCCGAGCCGGCCGACCATCACAAATACATCTACATGGCCGAGTACGGGCCGACCGCTTTTCACATTGCCCCGTTCTGCTGGCGCATCGGCGTGCCGGCGCTGGCGCGCGCGTTGCCGGTGAGCCGGTCACTCGGTTTTCTGATGATCGCCTGCATCGGCATCGGTGCGGCCGGCGTCGGCATGTACGCAGCGGCCCGAGCGTTCCAGCTCGATCATTCGACCGGTCTCATCATGATCCTGCTCTTTTATGCGATGGGCTGGGCGGCTCGATTCGCCCTTTTCGATTTCTGGCTCCCCGACGGTTTGCTCATGGCCCTGGTCGCGTGGGCCATCGTCTGCGCCAAACGCGGTCGGCCGCTCGCTTTCATCGCCTTGACCTGTCTCGGTGTACTCGTGAAGGAAAGCGCCCTCTTCGTCGCGCCGCTGTATGCCACGCTCGCGCCACTCGCTCAAAAAAGGGCGGGGATCATCTCGCGCCGGCTGGCACTCGGCCTGCCGGCCGTGGTCGTGTGGCTCTCCATCCGCACCGCGATTCCCGCGCAGAATGCCGACGAAACCTACGTCGCTTCGCTCACCGCAAACCTCCGAGCCGCCGACGACGTGGCTCTTTCCTACGACTACCTCCAGCGAGCCAGAGTCATCACCGCCCGCCGTCTTCACGATCTCGGTTGGCCAGCCTTCCATGCCTGCACGACCGAGGCGTTCGGGATCGCCCCCTGCCTGCTGAGCCTCCTGGCAATTCGGCGCAACCTGACACTGCTCGGGAGGTTGTGGCCATTTGTGGTGATGGTCTATGCGCAGATGATCTTTGCGACGGATACGCAGCGGCTTATCGTGCTGGCCTTCCCGGCCGTCCTGCTCATGGCGGGCAACGGGCTCGACGCGCTGACCTGCCGGCTTGGCGTTACAGGAATCGCCTGGCTGCCGCTCGGCGCGATCCTCTTCGCGGAAACGCTCTGGCATCCGCAGCGCCTGGTCGCCGGAACGATCCCCCAGCTCGCGGCGATCATCGCCTATGCCGCACTCGTCTTGATCTTGCGAAAGCGAATCCTGCGAACCTGACCCCGAATGGGCCCGTCATTTCAACAAGCGGTCCCAGAGCTGTTCCGTCGCCTTCAGATCCACCTGCGGCCGAGCCTCGTCATTCAAGAGGTGCCAGTTCCACAGCTTCCGGCCGTTCAGAAAAACGGCGGGCGTGGCCTCAACGCCGAGGCGATGCGCCAGCTCGATATCCTCCGCGACGCGCGCGGCCGGCGAGGGACCGGCCAGTGCCGTGGAGAACTTCGCCGGATCGAGGCCAACTGCCCTGGCCAGCGAGGCATACGGGCGATCATCCAGCCGAGCGGCATTTTCGAAGAGGCGGGATTGAAACGCCAACGCCTGTTGGACCGAACCGGCGCTTTGCGCGGCGATTATCGCATGAGCCGCCTCGCAGGCAAAATAGTGAAAGGCTTCGTTCACGTAGGCGTTGCAGACCCGGGACATGGGAAAGTTCTTGAAGACGATCCGCACGTCGGAATGCCGCTTCAGAAGTTGGTCCGTGTAACGGTGAAAGCCCGCGCAGCTCGCGCACTGAATATCCACAAAGACCACGACGGTATTCGCGGCGTCCGCGGGACCGATCGACAAATCATCGGCGCGGATGGGAATCTCCCGCCGCTCGCTCTGTTTCCAGCGCCACTCAACATAGTCGACGTTGTTGGCGACCTTGAGAAATTCGGTTTGAATCCTGGTGGCGGTCATCTGCGCGCCGACGGCGACCACGATTGCGATGACGAGAATCATGAATCCGCCGCAACCCGCCACGACGGCCAGCGCACGCCATGCCGTGGGATAAGGCGCGATCGGCGCCGCATCCGGCGCCGTCATCCGCGGCCAGCCGGTCAACAGCGTGAGAAACAGCATCGCATTCACGGCATGCGCGGCAAGGCACCACGGACACCAGACCGGCAGGTGAACCGCCATCACGTACACAAAATAGATCGATCCGCACAACCCCAGCGCCGCAACGCCGAGCGGGATGATGTGCCAATGACGGCCCGCGCGGTTGGGCAGCCCGACAAACGCAAGCCAAGTCGCGAGCGCGGCGAAATAGGCCAGGCCCAGGGCCGATACTGGCAGCGATCCAATCCGCGACCACCGGCTGGCGAGGACGAAATCGCAGTTGACGCTTTGCGAAGGCTTGCAAAGACTCGCGCCGAGCGCCGGGCCGCCGCCGGATCCCATTTGCAGAAGGATCGAACAAATGACAACGCCGACGATCGTCAGCACCATTCCGACGATTCGCGGAATCCGCCATTTGGAACGTGAAGGCATCGCGCTCGGGGCGGCCAGCGGCGGCGAAGCGGTTTGCATCCCCTCATTGTGCGCGCGGAACGGCAGGCTTGGCCACAGGATTTCCGGTCACCGCGGTCGGAACGGCGAGCGTCGCGCTGAGAGGCACCTTGAGCACCTGGCGCGAGGAGCTGATCTCGCGGCCGTCCTCGCGGACGTACTTGACGATGATGGCAACCTGCTTGCCGGCGACTTTGACGGTCTCCGGCCACTGCAATCGAAGGCCATAGCCCCAGCCCATCGCGGAGGGCCGCTTGCACCGCCAGGGGTAGGCCTGATCCGGCCGCAGGACCCATTCGTGGGCGGGCGTGACGGATTCGCGCCCCAGCGGGTCGCGATCGAGGCGATACATCGTCACGACGAGGGTGCCGGTGCCGAAGACGCCGCGGGGCCCGCGCGGACCTTCGAGATAGACCGTGAAACTGACGCCGTCGACTTTTCCGCTGCCGTCGTTTGTAAAGGAGAGCCAGGGATTCTGGCTGAAGAATTTGTTGACGCGGACGATGTTGGATTCCGGCGGCGGCTCGGTGGGATTGGCGTCCGCTTTTGAATGCGATGTGCCCCATTGTGAATGGGGTCCGTTGCATGAAAAAAGGACGGGGACAAGAAAAATCAGCGAATAGCGAATAGCGAGTCGTGAAAGACAGACCCGAATGGGCCAAGTCAACCGCCGCGAAGTTTCGCTGTTCGCTATTTGTAATTCGCTATTCATGACTTCTTATCGTCTGGCGACCGTGTCCTCACTCGCCGGCACCATCGGTCCATATTTCGGCACTTCCGGACCATATTTGGGCTTCGACGGTTCGGTCGGCGGTGGCGCGACGGGAGGTTGACCCGGCACGGGCTCGACGGGTACCACCGGCTCGTAGCTCGCGGGCATCGCGCCGGGCTCGGCGCTCTCGGGAGGCAGGTCGAGCGAGGAAATTTCCTGCTCGTCCTCCGGTTTGAGCTGCAATCCTTCCATCAAGGGGCTTTGTTTCATGTTGTCGGTGATGATCCCGGACTCGTCGCGCTTCTCGATGCTGATCCGGCGGCCGTCTTCCACCGTTCGGACCACCTTGGGCGTCATGGCGATGAGCAGCTCCGTTTTGTTCTTTGTCCGGGTCGTTGAGCGGAAGAGGATTCCGAGACCGGGGATGTCGCCGAGCAACGGGACCTTGGCTTCGGCTTCGGTCTCGGTCGTGGTGATGAGGCCGCCGATGACCACCGTCTCACCGTCCTTGACGGCAACGTAGGTCGTCGCCCGGCGCTGGTTGATGATCGGCGCGAACGCCCCGGGGGCGATCTGCAGCGACGACGCGCTCACGGAGGAGACCTCCGGCTCGACAAGCATATAGACGAATCCGTCGGGGTTGATGTGCGGCTCGACATTGAGGATTACGCCGACATCCTGGTAGTTGACCTGCGTCGACGTCTGACCGGCGAAGGCCTGGGAGCCGGTGGGCGTCGGCACTGACTGGCCGATTTGAATCGTCGCCTGTTGATTGTCCTGGCACATGATCATGGGCCGCTGGATGACTTCGAGTCGGCTGTCGGATTGAAGGGCCCGGACCAGGAAATTGAAATCCTCGCCGGTCAGGGTGAATGAAAAGCCGCCGAGACCGGTGCCGGCCGCGCCGAGGTCCGTTCCACCGACGACGTCGAAGTGGCTGCTTTGCAGAATGCCGTTGGCATCCGCGGTCGCCGTCTCGCTGAATCGCAATTGCTGGAGCGCGAACTCCAGCCCCATCTCAAAACGATCGTCCAGCGTGACTTCGGCGATCATGACCTGGATCATGACCTGCGGCGGAGCCGTGTCGATCTGTTCGATGATTGAAAGGACTTGTTGTTTGTATCGCGGGCTGACGGAGAGAATAAGCTGATTGCTCGGCTCGTGGGCGATGATGGAGACTTCCTGCTCCATCCTCCGCTGGGGAGAGACGGTCTCGCCGAGCGTGTCGAGTCGCTGAGTTTCGGCCTGGAAATACGCGTCGAGCGCGGACTGCACGTCCTCGGCCTTTTGGTTGACCAGAGAGTACACGATGTTTTCGCGGTCCTGAATCGGCCTTGAGTCGAGTTGGTCGATCACATCCGCGACGACGTCGATGTCCTCGGGCCAACCGGCGACGATCAGCGTGTTGGTGCGCTCGTCGGCGACGAAGGTGGTCTTCGGACGGCCGAAGGTTCCTTTTTGGCCCTCGCCGGCGGCCGACGCGGGTTCCGGCACGCCCAACGTGGCGCTGGTCCCCCCTTCGACGGTGATCTCGCGGCCGCGTTGGAAGGCCGCCTGGTCTTCCGCCCCTTCTTCCTGGGCGAACATCTTGTCGAGCAGGTCGATCATCTTGGTCGCATCGGCGTTGCGCAAGACGAAGACCTTGACCATGACCGGACGCTTCTGAATCTGGTCGAGTTCGCGGATGAGCTGTTCAATCAGCTTGAGCGACGACGGCGGGGCTACGACGATCACGCTGTTGGTTCGCTCGTTCGACGTGATCTGCACGTTTTCGCGGATCGTCTTGAGAAAGATCTCCCGGCCGCGTTCGTCTTTCGTCGCGAGGGAGATCAACATCGAAGCGATGTCCCGCTTCTCTTCGTCCTTGCTCGAACCCCCGCCGGAACTACTACTCGTGCTGCTGCTCGAACTGCTGCTGCTCGATCTTCGGCTGCTGCCGCCGGAAACGGCCTGGCCGGTCATGATCGAGTTGAGCAAGTCGGCCATCTTCACGGCGTCCTCATTTTCGCAATGGAAAATGCCGACTTCGGCCTGGCCTTTCACTTCCGTCTCGTCGAGCCGCTTGACCAGCGTGGTGATGTTTTCCAATTCGCCGGGCGGCGCGGTGATGACCACGGAATTCGTCCGCGTATCTTCGACGACCGCAATGCCGCTGCCACCGCCGCCGGACTTGCTATCGCCCCCTCCGCCGCCGGATGATCCGGACTTGTACAACTCTTCCAGGATTTCCTTGACGCGCGACGCCGGGGCCTTTTCCAGCGGAATGACCTTGACCATTTCCAGCAGCGTCGACGGCCGATCCAGTCGCGAGATCAATTCCTTGAGCAGAATGTGGTCCTCGCGCGACGCGTTAATCAGCAGACTGTTGGTCGACGATTCCGACTGTATGATGACCGGCACGTTTTCCACCTTCGTGCCGGTATCGCCGCCGCGGGGCTTGTTGCGCTCCTTGAAGACCTTGTCGATGATCTCGGCGATCTTGGCCGCCGGCGCTTCCGTGAGTTTGTACACTTCGACAAGCTGACCGGGCGTCCCCGGAGGGACATCCATCTTCTTGACGAGTTCCACGGCGGCGTCGATGCCGTCCTTGGTGCCGCCGATGACGACGCGATTGCTGCGCTCGTCGGCGAAGATGGTGATGCCGAAACCGGATTTGCTCTTGCTGTCACCGCCGGTGTCGCGAACTTTATCGAGCTTTTCGAAATAGTCCTGAACCTGAGCGGCGATCTTCACAGAATCGCCGTGCTCAATGATGATCATCTTCGTGATGGCCACGTCCCACGGCGTCGCCACGCTGTTCATCCGCTTGTACACCTCGCGGACCATCTCCATGTTCTCCGGGCTCGCCGAAACGATGAGCATATTCGAGCGGTCGTCGACGCTGACGTTGACCTTCTCGCGGGCCTTGCCGACGTCGCCGCCGGGAGCGCCGCCGGGCTTGTAGACGCCGTCCTTGAAAAGGCTGTCGATCGTGTCCTTGACGCGATGGGCTCCGACGTTGGTGCAGACAAAGAATTCGACCTGCCCCGGCACGCCGAGTTCGAGATCGAGTTCCTTGACTTTCTGCTCCAGGACTTCGTAATTCTCGCGCGAACCGACCATCAGGAGCGAGTTGCTGACCTCGTCGACCTGGATCTCGACCTTGTCCTCCGGGCGAGTCGATTTGCCGTCGACGCCGCGCATCTCCGCCCGCTTGTCGAACAGCGCCTTCATCGCGGTCTGGAGCTGCTTGGCCGAGTTGTATTTCAACCGGATGACGTAGATGTTGCTCATCGGGTTGAGCTCAAGGGCTTCGATTTTTTCGACGACGGACTTGATCGCGTCGTAATCGCCCTTGCTCGCCGCGATGACCAGCGAGTTGCTGCGCTCGTCGGCAACGATCGCCGGGATTTCCAGCTTCATCCCCTTGGTCCCGGTATCCTGCTGCTTCTGGCGATCTTCCCAGAGCTTTTTGAGCTTGTCGGCCATGTCGGCGGCGCTGGCTTTTCTCAGTGTGATCGTGCGGATGTCCTCGATCAGCGCGGTCGCGGGTACGTCCAGCTTCCTGATGAGATCACGCAGTTCCTCGCGCCGCGCCTGTTTGGCGGCGATGATCAGGGAGCGCGACCGCACGTCGCCGATGATGACGATCTTCTCCGCCTTGTCGGCGTTGGGGCCCTTTCCCTTGGGCAGCGCTTCGGCGCGCTGCTTGACCAGTTCATTTAGCGCCTCCTGCAATCCCGTGGGGCTGGCGTATTCCAGCTTGACGATCTCGAAGGGCATGACGTCCAGCCCCTGGATGTCCATCTTCGCGATCATGTCCCCGAGAATCGACATCGCATCGGGCCGCGCAACGACGACGACCTGATTCGTCCGCGGATCGGAGGTGACGACCGCCTTATAAACGAGCGGACCGGCGTCGCCCTCGGGCACGCCGGATTTTTCGCCCTTGCCCGGACGCTGCGTCAGTGCTTCGGCATCGGTAATCAATTTCGAGAACGCCTCGGCAACGTCGGACGCGTCGGCATACTTCAGCGTAAAGACTTTGTACTCCACCTCCGCGCGGGCGGGCTCCTTGTCGAAGGCCGCGGCGACCTGTTTCATGATCAGGCAGTTGTCGCGCGTGCTGGCGATGATGAGCGAGTTGCTGTCCTTGTCGCCGACGATGTAGATCGGCCGGTCCAGATTGACCGTCGCCAGGGGATTGCCCTTTTCATCGAGAAGGCGGAAGCGGCGGATAAAATCCTTCATCGGCGTATCGCCGGTCGCGGCTTTTTTGAGCAGTTCGTTGAGCAAAGTGCCGAGCGTATCAGCCTGCGCGATGCGCAGTGGGACGACCATCACGTCGGATTCGCCGATGGGCTGCGTCTTGCCGGGCTCCGACGGGGGCAACTCGGCATCAAGACCAGTGATCACTTTGTCGACAAAAGCCAGATCGCTTTCGCCCGCGGTGACCAGTATGGAGTTGGTCTGCGGATCGAGTTCGACGCTGATCTGGTTCGGATCCAGTCCCTTCTGCTTGAGATAGGAGGCGACCATTTTCTTCAAGACCTCGCCGCCTTCCATGACGCGGCGATTCTTGAGGACGTACGTCTTGACGTTTTTGGAAAGGCTCGGCGCGGATTCTTCATTCTTGCGAACGAGTTCCAACACCTGCGCCATCTTCTCTTTCGTCGCGGCGATGTAGAGACCGTTCGTCCGCTGATCGGCGATGATGTCAACTTTGTCTTCCGGCTTGACCTTTCGGCTTCCCACTTGTTCCGTTTTCTGAAAAACGTCGGCCAGCGTCTTCGCCAGGTCCTTGGCGCTGGCGTTTTTCAGCGTGACGTATTCGATGTCTTTCGTCGGTCCGACCGTATCCAGCATATCCAGAACCGAGAGCAACACGTCGACGTCGCCCTCATTGCCCTCAATCACAATCGTGTCGTCTCCAGCCTCGGCGACGGAGATCGGGGCCCCGGACAGCTTCTTACGAAAAGCCTCGCGGGCGGAGTCGGTCATGCGCTCCAGATTCACGCCGCCGGACTCGGCCGCCTTGGCGCGGATGATCTCTTCGGGCGTCAGCGACTTCGGCGCAGTGGGCCGCGTCGTCGCGGGCCGAGACACGGGCGCCTTGGCCGGCGGACGGGGCGCCGGTTTCCTGGCCGGCGTTGTCCGCGGGCGGATCGTTGAGATCACCGGTGCGGCAGGTCGCGTCGTCGGTTGTGGCTTCGTCTGTCCGATTGCGGAGCTGAGCGTGGCCTGCATCAGGAAGGCGGGAATGGACATGGCACAGGCAAACTTGCGCACGGGGCGCCGGGTACGCGACCAGTCCGCATCCGAACGCGGTCCCTTGCTCCCGGAATTCTGCGGACCCTTTTGGATGGTCTCGATCAATTGCTTGGCCTGCTGCGACGTCATGGACTTGAGAATCACCGGCACGCGCTTAATGCCTCCCGTCGGCCCCATCGCCGCCATTCGCTTGGCCAGCGCTTCGACCTGCTCGTATTGCGACTTCGTGCCGGAAACGAGCAGCACATTGGCCCGCGGGTCGGCGCCGATGCTGACGATTCGCGGCTTGTATTCCTTGTTGACCTGCTGCCGGTTCTTCTCGCTGTCGTTGATCGATTTCTCCAGCAACGTCGCGAGTTCATCGACGTTTTGCCCCGACGACACTTGAAGGAGCCGGACGCCCCGGCCGTCTTCCTCCTTCATTTCGCTGTCCATATTCTCCGCCATCTTCTTGATCAGATTGAACTCATTGGCCTTGGCCTTCACGATTATCGAGTTCGTCGCGTCCTGGGCGACGATGACCGGCGGGACGTAGCTTTTGCCTTTGGTCTTGGCGACGTTGGGGTCGTTGAAGACCTTGGTGAGCGTGTCGGCGATCTCCGACGCGCTGACGTGCGCCAGCTCGATGCGCTGCGGCGTATCGCCGGACTCGGGACTCTCCACGTCCAACTCCTTGATCTTGTTGACCGCGTCGGTGACAGCTTCGGGCTTGCCAACGACGATGATCGCATTGAGCGTCTCGACCGCCTTGAGGCGCATGTCCCCGGCGAGGACGGTCTTGTCGTCCGACTTCTCCTCGCGGGCGTCCATCCACCACGGAATCACTCGTTTATTTTCCTCGCCGGGCGAGCGCTTGGAGACCTTGAGGTACTCCGTCATGATGCCGAGCATGTCTTCGGCGCTCATGTACTTGAGCGCAACCATCTCCATGGTGTTCTTGGCGGAGACGTCGGAATCGATGTCGGCGATGATGCCGTCGATCATCTCCTTCGTCGCATCGGTGCAGTAAACCAGGAGCATATTGCTGGAAGCCTCGGCGACGATGGAGACCTGATTGTCCGCCTGCTTGCTCGGCGGCTCGTTTCCGCGCATCCACGGCGGAAGATTGTTGTTGCCGCGCGTCACGCCCGACTTCTTGTCAAAGAAATCCTGTAGCGTCTTCGCGACCTCATCGGCCACGGCGTACTTCAGCGGGATCTTGAAGATCTTCAGCGCGCCGATCGTCGGCGTCTCCGAAACCTTGTCGATCACCTGCGACTTGATCCGCTCGAACTCGGCCTCGGTCGCCCGGACGAGAAGCGTGTTCGTCGGCTCGTGGTACTCCGCCTTGACACCGTCTTCCTTGGTCGATCCGAAAAGCTGCTTGATCGTCTCGGCGACGGTCTTCGCCGGGATCAGCTCCGGCATCGTCACGGTGTGGACCATCCGGCCCTTGCTGCCTTCCACGTCGATCTGCTGCACCAGATTCTTGATCTGCTCCAATTCCGAATCGGTCGCCAGGACGACCAATCGCGTCGAGCCCGGCACTTCCTGGATCGTCGGCGGAGTTCGACCGGCCTTGCCCTGCACGCTGGCCGTGAAGACCTGTTGAAGACTCCTGGCCACATCGGCCGGGCTCGTGTTGGTCAACTCGATGGTCGATTCCTTGCGCACGCCCTCGCCGGCGGTGTCGAGCGCGGCGATCATCTTGTCGACTTCTTCGAACTTGTTCGACGGCGCGGTCACCATGATCGTGTTGGACGCCGGATCGGGCGTGACGTTGATCGGCCACTGCCCCCGGGCATTGGGAGCGGCCGTCGCCTTCAGCGATTCCATCATCGCCCGGGCGACTTCGTCGGCCTTGCCGTGCTTGAGCACGACGAAGCGCGTCTCGGGCAGCCCCGTGCCGACGGTCGCGAGCAGCGGATCGACGACTTCTTCCTTGATCTGCTTATGCTGCCGCTCCGTCGCGTTCACAATGACCACGTTCGCGCCGGGGTTCGCGGTGATGGCGGGCGGCTCCTGGCCCATCGACTGCGCGGTCGGTGAGGCGAAGAGCGCCTGGATGTTGGCGGCGACTTGCGTCGCATCGACCGACGGCGGAAGCGTGTAGGTCTGTGCATAGCGCGCCGTGTCCTTGGCCTCCTGATCGATCTGATCGATGATGCTTCCGATGAAGCCGAACGTGATCGGCCCGCCGGTCACCACGAGCGAATTGGTCCGCGCATCGGGCACGACGCCGACCAGATCGAGCTTGGCCCCTTCGAGGACCTTGGTCTGCGTCGCCTTGAGCATCATCTCCGTCAGCTTCTGGTTGACGTCGACGGCGGAGGCGTATTTGAGCGGGAAGCTCTTCACCATGAAATCCAGCGGAGCCTTGTCCATGTCGTGGGCGACCGATTCGATCGTCTTGAAAATGTCGTTGTCGGCGCCGCTGACGTAGAGCGTGCTGTTGGATTTGTTGCCCTTGATGCTGATGTTCTGCTTGCCGCCGCTCTTGCCGCGGGCATCGGCGAAGATGGCCTGCATCTTCTCGGCGACGGTCTCGGCGTTGGCCACCATCAGTTTGATCATGCGGACGTCCGTGCTCGTCGCGATCTTTTCTTCCATCGCGTCGATCTGCTCCGCGATCTCCGTCATTTGCGGCCCCGGCGCCTTCACCAGGACCGTGCCGCTGGACGCATCCGCCGTGATGACGATGTCGGATTGCTGCCCGGAAACGAAGAGCGACTTGAGCGCGGTGGAGATGGTGTTCGGATCGCCTTTGACGGCGAATTGGCGGATCGTCCCGCCGCTTTGGTCGGAGTCCATCTGTTCGATGATCTCGACGGCCTTTTCGATGTCTTTGGCCTGTCCCGCGAGGATGACGCTGTTGGTTCGGGAATCCGCGTTCACGGAGATGCCGGGATTGGTCCGCGCGCTGCGATTGCCCGGTCCGCCGGACACCTGTCCCGCCATCTTGGCCGTGACGTCCTTGACAATGCCGGCAATGTCCGTGGCCCGCGCATTTTTCAATGGAACGCGGCGCATCTGCGTCTCGGTGTTGTTCGGGTTCTTCTCCAGCTTGTCGATGAGATTGGCGGCCAAGTCCAAGACATCGAGCGGCGCCTTGGCGATGATGCAATTCGTCTGCGGATCGGCGGTCAGGCTGATTGTGTCCTCCGAGGAAACGACGACGCCTTGACCCGGTCCGCCTTGCATTTGCAGGACCTGCTGCTGCTGCGCTTGATTCGGCTGGCCCTGCGGTTGACCGGGCCGGTTCGGCTGGCCACCGCGCTGTCCGCCGCGACCGCCGCGCCCGCTGGTTGGAACGTCGAAGACCTCTTTCAAGTTTTCCACGACCTGCGTGGCGTCCAGCTTTTCGAGGCAGAAGATCTTGACGTTTGACGCGCTCTGTTCCACTTTGCTGTCAATCTGCTTCAGGATGTCGATCACCAGCGGAATGTCTGAAAGCGGCGCGGCGACGAAGAGGCTCCGCGTGCGGGTATCCGGGAACACCTTGATCCGGCTGGGCGCGGCGGGCTGCACCTGGACGGGTTGCTGCGGCGGCTGGCCCGGCTGGCCCGGCTTCTGAGGCTGACCGGGTTGACCCGGCTGACCCGGTTGAGGCACGGGCATTGGTTGCGGCGTCGGCGGCAGCAGTGACGACTTGCTTTTCTTGGACGCCGTGCCCTGGTTGAAGATCGTTTCGAGAAGCTGACCGGCCGTCGCCACATCCGAATACTTCAATGGAAACTTGCGGAAGACGATCGGCTGCTCGCCGTAAGTAATGTCGTCGATGAACTCCTCGAGCGTATCGAGGTCTTCTTCCCGACCCATGATGATCAATTTGCCGGTGTCGGGATCGACGAGGATCGTCGGCGGGCCGCTTTCATTCACGGCCTCTTTGATGATGTCGGGTCGGCCCGTCTTGCGGCTTTCCGTAACCGGGTGGTTGTGCGCCGAGGCGGGGCGCGTCGTGGCGGAGGGTTCGTCGTCGGAACCGGCCATGCTGACGGCGTCGAGGGACTTCAGTAATTCCGCCGGCAGGACGCACGGGCTCTGATGGCAAATCGGGCAGACCGCCGGCTCCAGCGGTTCGCCTTCATCGCAATTCGCATCGTCGGTCGGCCCCATCGCCACAGCGGCGAGCGATCGCAACAGCGACGCCGGCAGGACACACGGGTTCGCCGAGGCGCCCGGCTTTTCTTCGGGCTTCGCCTCCGGCTCCTCCGGCTCGCCGGCATGAATATCGATTACCTGGACGCGCCCGGCCACATCGCCGGAATCCACGACCTTGATCGGCATGGGCGCATTTCGCTGCAAGAGACGCACCAGCACCTCGGGCGGCATCTTGTCCGTATCGATCGTTCGGAACCCCTGGCGATGCTTCGTGTCCGGCACATCGAAAAGCGCCACGTACTCCTCGACCATCGCGCGCTGACTCGGCTTGCAATTCTTCACCAGCAGCGTCTTCTTCGTCGGGCCTTCTTCCAATTTGATGCCGCCGCTCTTGCGGTCAGGATTGACGAGGTCTTCGACCGTGAAGGAAATGTCAAACGCGTCCTTATTCTTGAGTGTGATCAGGAAAAAGGGCTTATTATCCCGGACCTCTTCGGGATTGAGATTGATCGGATCGTGCGTCAGCAGCGTCAGCACGCTTTCGACGACCTTGAAATCCGATTCCGACTTTGCCGCGATGAGCAGGGTATTTTCATACGTGTCGGCGACGATCTGGATCGCCTCGGGCACGGCCAGTCGCTGCTGCGGCGCGGCTTCACCGCCCTTGCCGCCTTCGGGTTTCGCGGGGGCCGGCTTCATCGCGAGCATCGCGCGGAGCTTTTTCTCATCCTCGGACGCGTCCTGAACGGCGTACTTGCGATAGATCGCCTCCTCGTAGGGCACGTCAATCTGTTCGAAGAGCTGGATCGACTTGGCGACGTCGTCTCGCGGACCGTCGAGAATGATCTGGTTGCCCGCCGCCACGATATTGAGCGCGTCCGCACCGTAGGCGTTGCTCACCGCGCCGGAACCGGAGGTGATCTTGCCGGTCGGACGGGTCGCAACGCCCGCGAGACTACGCAGCGTCTCGGCGAGTTCCGCCGACGGGCGATGTTTGCATTGCATGATCACGCGGGTGCCGGCCTGGGCCTCGGCGGCCGCTTCCATCGAGTCGACGAGTTGCTTGATCTGGGCGAGTTCTTTGGCCGGTGCGGTCACCAGCAGCGAATTCGTAATCGGCTCAGGTACGATGCGAACGCCGCCCCCGCCGGGAGCGACCTGCGCCGGCGGCGGCCCTTTTCCGCCGCCCGACATCGCGCGGACCGGCGTACCGGCGGAGCCGGGAAACGTTTGCGCGAGGACGGAGACGATCGCGTCGGCCTTGGCGTGGGCGAGCTTGATGACGGTCAGTTCGCCGCCGGTTTCCACGTCGAGCTGCTCGATGAACGGCGCGACCTTGGCCAGAAATTCGTCGGACGCAAAGATCTGCACGGCGTTGTTGTACGTATCCGCGAAGAAGAGTTCCTGCGGCGCCGCGCCGGGCGCTTTGCCGCCGGGCGTCGCCGCGCCGAACATCTGCCGCAACATCGCCGCGACGTCTTCGGCGGTCGCCCGCTTGAGGATGAAGCTCCTCAGCTTCGGCTCGACCACGACCGCCTGCTCATCAATCTTCTTGATCAGCGGTTCGGCCTTTTCCCATTCCTTGTCGTTGCAATAGACGAAAAGGAAGCCGGTGGCGTCGTCGGGGATAATCCGCGCGCCGGGACCCGACGGCGGGGACGGCTGCACGCCGCGCTGGCCGGGCACCTGCGCTCGAGGAGCCGACGAACCATTCATGGCCTGCTGGAGTATCTGCGCAAGGGCCGTGGGGGACACGGCCTTGGGCTGCACGACATGCTCCTTGGCATCATCGTCCGGCGGGACATCGAGCTTCTCTACCAGCGAGCGGATCTTTTCAAAGCTCTGCCGCGAACACGACACCAACAGGGAGGTGTTCGTTCGCGGGACGATCCGCTCCTGCACGCCACCCTTTCCGGTCGGCGGAAAAACATTCATCAGTGTCGCGGAGACGGTGTTGGAGTCGGCGTTCTTGAGTTCGACCACCTCGGTGATCTGATTTTCCGCCGGGGTGTCCCATTCCTTGACCACCGCTTCGGCCTTGGCGAGGCCTTCCTTGCCGCCGACGAGGATCACGGAGTTGCTCGCGGGATCCGGAAAGATGTCGCGTTCGAGGTTGGCTTTCATCTCCGGCGAGACGTAGCTGCCGTCGGGACGCATCAGCGCCTGCTGCTCCTTCATGAACATCTGCTTGAGCGTCGCGGAGAGCTGATTGGCGTCGGCGAATTCCAGCTTGATGACCTTCATCTCCGGCAGCGTCGGCCCGGAGCCGGTGTCGAGCTTGGCGACCATGTCCGCGATTTCAGGCAGCATCGACGCCATCGCCTTGATCATGAGTCGGTTGTTCTTGATGTCCGCGAGGATGTCGATCCGCTTGGCATTCTCCATCTTTGGATCGACGCCGGGCCCCCGGCCGGGCGCGGCCGGCGCGGCGCCGGGAAAGATCTGGCGGAGCATTGTCTGCAGGTCGGCGACCCGGGCGTTTTTCACGTCGATGGTCATCGTCACCCGCGGGTCGTCCTTCTCCGGCTTGCTCATGGGCGCCAGCGTCTTGATCAAATCGCGGAATCGATGGTGCTCCCACACCTGCCCGGTCAGCTCCAGCTTTTCGCCGTTGACCTGGGTGCCATACGTGTCGGAGAGCAGGACGCGAAACTTTTCGATGATCTCGTAGGGTGACCAGCCTTCGGGAACCTCCATGTTGACCAAAGCGACGTCAAATTGTCCGAGGTTCGCCTTTTCCATGTCGTCGAAAGACGCAAACATCCGGCTGGGCGGGATCTTGCGCATCGCATCCGGCAGACGGTCGATCGTCAGGAAACGCGCCTCGCGCTGAATCACATACTTGTTCAAGGGGCGCGACGTGAGCAGCTCGTTGAGCTGATCGAGCGCCTCCTTGTAGGTGAAATCCCTGGGGCTATGGAAGGTCAGCGCCTCGGTAATCGGCGGATCGGGCTGATTGAGGAACGACAGTCCGCTCATCCGCGAGAAATCCGCGAGCACGTCGCCCCAGGCCGTGTTGACATAGTCGAAGCGATAGGTCCGCGCTTCCGGATCGATCGGCGCGATCGTAAACGTCAACGTCGTCTGGGTGTTCTCGATCCCCGCGGGCGCCGTGGTCGACGAATTGTCCGGTAGGACCGGCGGCGTCTGGCCCGGCCGGCCGGCGCCGGGAACGCCGGCCATCGGCTTTCCCGCGGGATGCGCGGACGGCGCCATCGGTCGCGACGGTGAAGCCATCGGTTTGGCGGGGGGCGTCGCGTGACCGGTCGGCGGTTGCTTTGGAGGAACATGCAGCGCCGGTTTTGGCGGCGGCATCGTCGGCCGCGTGGTCGGATAGCCCCCTTCGGGAGACTTGATGGATTGCATGGCTTTCTCGCGGAGTGCGTTAAGTTCATCCGCCCGGGACGGTCGGTTGAGAGACGGGCGAGTGGTCGGATGCTTGGCGGGATGAGTCGTGGAGTGAGCCGGACGGGTCGTCGCAGGGGACTTCGATTGTCCGAATCCCTGGGCGGATAAAAAGATCGCGTACACGGCCGCGAGCGCCGCCCCGGCGCGGTTCGTGATCTTCGGGGAATGAATTCTCGGTGACGCCATTATCGTGCCTCCGCACCGCCCGTCGATCGCCCGGGGGACCGACGACTCGCTGCTCACTATTCTACTGGGTACCGGCCGGTTCGATTGCGGCCGACGCCTGTTTTGACTCACTTTCCGGGGCCTCGGGCCGCGACCAGGCGTCGATCGCGGCGGGCAATTCCTCGTCCGTTTTTGCATCCAGTTTCACGCGCTGTGAAAAAGATTTGCCGAGGGGATAAATGTAGTAATTTCCGCTGGGCATTTTGACGACGCCGCCCAGCGGGTGAATTCCGAGCAGGGTCCCGCCGTCCACGCTCGCCGCCTGACCGGCGATGATGACCTTTCGCTCCGCGCCGGCGTTGGCGATCAGCTCTTGTTTTCCTTCATACGTCACCATCCCGGTCACGACCAGGCTCGGATCGGCCGGCGGATCGTTGGTATCGACGACTTGCACCGGCTGTTCGACCGGCTCAGGCGGGACCGTGTACGTCTGCTTCTCTTTACCCGGCGAAAAGGTCGCCGTCGGCGACTTGCGTCCCGAGGCATAGGTCGCAACCGCAGTCAGGGATTTCACTTCGTATTGTTCGAGATCGAGCTTGGTCCCGCCATGCACGCGAATCGTCGGCTTGGCCTTGGTCTTGCCGTCGGCGAGCGTCACGGTGATGTCGAGATCGACGGGATCGGTGTGCTGGTTGTCCACGGCGAGGTCGACGACGGTCGGCGGCGGAGGAGGATGATGCGCCGCCACGGCATAAGTCCAATCCTTCTTGGCGGCGAAATCGAATTTCTGCGGACCGAATGTCTTCCCGTCGGCGTACGTGCCCTGAATCTCGACCGCGTCGCCGAATCCGCGGAGTTCGAGATTGCTCTTGCTCGGCACGGTCTTCACCACCTCTTCGGCCAGGCTGCCATCAACGGTTTGCCGTAACACCTCGCCTTCCCAGAAGAATTTCGCGCGAAGCACGACGGTTTTCCAGTCCTGATTATCCACCATCAGGATATTGTTCGGCGGCGGGACGTACGGGCGAAAGATGTTTCGCCGTGACAGCAACGCCATCGCGTCGTCGGGCCGGAGATCTTCGCGCGCCGGCCCGAGCTTTTGCGCATCTTCGAGGGACAGCGGCGACGCGTTGGCGACTTCGCTGATTTTCTTCTTGTCGATCTGCGGAAGCAGCGGCGTCTCGACGGTGAATTCGATTTTCACTTCGTCGCGTGGACGATTCCGCTGGAGAATCGGCGTCACGCTCAGCCGCGAAATCTCGCAAAGATAAGGAATCTTGTAAATGTCCATCAGAAACGCGATCGCGTTCTTGTAGGGACCTTCCGCGGCGACGCGATAAGAAACGGTTGTGATCCCGGTCTTCGACCCGATCTTCGAGCCCGCGCTGTTGGGCCAGAACAACGGATTCTCGAAACCATGACGCTGAGCCAGAATCTTAAGGCCCTGCGCAATTCGGTTGGAAACATCCGGACGACTGAAGCCCAGCGTCCGGCCGACGTCCGAGATCCAGCGTTCGGTCAGATGACGTCGCGATCGAAGGACGCTGTCGAGACGGGCGTTTTCCATCTCCAGGTTGGCGATATCCCGCTCGGCCTTGGCCACCGGCTGGATGAAGAAAAGATTCGCCACTTGATAAAGGCCGGCAAGCCCGACCGCGGTGCCAACAAGGATCGCCAGAAATTTTTCGCGAGGTTTCATTTCCGGCCCCCCGTGGAATTGGGTTTCTTGGAGGGCTGGGTGGTCGGCGTGGGGGGTTTCGCGATCGGCGCGTGCGTGCCCTTCGGCGATGCCGGAGCGTGGGCGGCGGCGGGTAACGTTTCCACCGGTTGCGTCGACGTGGGCGCATCGGTTGACTGCGGAGTCGGCGCCTCAACCGATTTCCCGGACGCCGTTTCGTCAACAAGCATCGTCCGGGTCGGGATGCCCGCGTCAATCGCCGTGTCATTGGAATAACCATCGGGGGAGGGCGACGACGTTTCCTTGCCGGGCACGACGTTGGAAAAGCCCGCCGACTGGAGCTTGGCCGTAATGCTGTTGACGGTTCCGAGCGAGGCCGTTCGAAACTTGATCTTGACCGAGCTGGCGCGGTGATCGGATTTGGGAATGGGCCGGGTTTCGAAGTCGACCCGCGTCACATAGGCTTCCTTTTCGTCCGGAAAGACCTCGCTTAGCGCGACCAGGACTTCCGGCCAGATTTGTTGCGACGCGACCCAGTCATCCACGGCGTCGACCTGCGCCTTGAAATCGAGGATGACCCGCTCCTTCTTTTTCTTATCGTTGACCTGATCGGCAAGCAGTCGGGCCTGGGCCTGTCTCGGCGCGACGTACTTGAAGTGGAAGACGAACCCGGAGCCGAGAAACAGCAGCGCCGTCGCGACGGCGACGGGGACTTTCTTCATGCGGATCGCCCGCCGGCTGATCGGCTTCTTGGGATTCAGGAAATCGAAGTGGCCCAGCCCCTTGTCGCTATGGCCGAGGGCGAGGCCGATCATGGCGGAGAAGCCACGAAGTTCGCGGGCCCGCTGGGGCGGCAGGCCCAGGGCCTCGTTCGGCGTAAAGAGATCGGCCTTCGCGGCAAATCGCGCGGCGAGCGCGTGGGCGAGTTGCGGTTCGAGCCCGGACGATCCGGCGACGACGATCTGATCGACGCTGATCGTCGGATCGGTCGCGCGATAGGCCTCAAAAGACCGGATGATGTCGACCATGAGATCGGAGACCGCCCGCTGACTCAATTCATCCGGCTCGCGGTCCGACAGCGGCGCGGCGGAAATGCGACTGTCCGTCAGGGCGACCTCGGCGGCGATGGCGACGTCGCTGATGCCGACGGACGCCGCGCGCGAAAACGACAGCACGCCGCTCTTGACGATGTCGATCTCGGTCAGTTGGGGCCCGACTTCGACGACCAGGACCGTTCGTGAGACGAGTTCCGGCCAGTTGGTCAGCACGGCCTGCAGATTGGAAAACGGACGCAGGCCGATATTCTCGACGGACAGTTCGGCGGTGGCGGCGACCTTGCGATAAAAGTCGAGGTCCTCGTTGCGGACCGCCGCGACGAGCACGTTGCTGGCCGCCTTCGGGTCAAAATCGCCGCACACCGCGAAGTCGAGCGTCGCCTGCTCCGCGGGAAACGGCAACTCCTTGACGACCTGGAATTGCACGATCGCCGCCAATTCCTCCGCCGGTGTCGGCGGGAGGCTCAGGGTGTTGAGCACGACCTGATCGCGCGGGATCGATAGCAACGCCCGCCTGGCCCCGAGATCGGCGCTCTTCATCGCCGCGCGGATGAAGGCGCCGAGCGATTCGGCATCATCCTGGCGGACTTCAGCGGGAATGGGAACCGAGACGGCCTTGATCAGTTCGACGCCGGCGCCCTTCGGGCGCAGGACGATCATGCGCAAATCCTTGCGGTTCCATTCCAGGGCCAGAATGTTTTTGCCGCCTAGCATCCTTCGCCTGTCCTGTTGTTACGGAGGCCCCGATCGCACTCCGCGAACCTCGTCGGTGTGCGGGCGATAGGCCACGCCGAGGCTGCCGAGGTTTCGCTCGTACAGCACTTGCGGCACCGGCCCGCGCATTTCCAAGACGACGTTGATCCGCTCCACGACGCCGACGTGATCGGCGTACCCCACCGATTCGATACGAAAAACCGACGAGCCCATTGCGAGCTTGTCGAGAATCTGTCGGAATCTGTTCTCATCGATGACGCTCCGCGTCAATAACCACGCCGGGGTCGCCCGCTCCTCGGGCGTTAACTCGCGCCGCGCCGCGACAATCGCGTCCAGTTCCTCGTCCGTCAGGTCCTCGAGCATCGCGAGGACGGGACGAGGCGCCGTTCCGACGTTGATCCGGCCGGAGAACATCGGGGTCGGCTGCACCGTCAGCCGGTCAAGGATGAGCGGCAGGTCTTGATAGGTCCCGGGCGGAATTGTCGCCGTCAGGTTCTGGTAGACCGGTCGCTTGGCCTTCGGCTTTTTCTCGGACGCGCCGCGCGCCTGATGTAGATCGGACGAAGATTGGCGCAAGCCCTTGCCCATTCCGGTTCTCGGCTGCGAGGTCGGCTGGGACGTACTGGGATCGATTTCCTCCGGCTCACTCGTCGCCGGTTGCGAGGTGGACGCTTCCTCTTCCTCCTCCTCCGGCGGCGGCGGCGCCGGAAGCAGGTTCATAACACTGCTAAAGGCCCCTCCCCCGCCCCGAACCTCCATAACATAGCTGACAATCTCGGGTCGGAACTCCTCCGACATCGTCTCCTGCAATTTCTGCGCGTCCTTCAGATTCAAATTGATGCGCGGACGATTGTCCTTCGAAAGGTTCATCTCCCGCGACCAGAGGGTGAAAAACGGCGCGACGCCCGCGAACAGGACGCCGTCGGCGTTGTCCGGCGGGAAGCTGGCGTCGCCGTCGTCTTCGTTCGGATCGAGCAGGCCGTTCCGATTGTAGTCCTCCCCGAAGACCACCCAGGCGGTAAAGCCGCGGACAAGAAGTAATTCTTCAATCGTGGAAAAAGGCGCTCCCTTGCAGCGATAGGGCGGGTCCTGCGAATTGTAATATTCATCCTTCGCGCCGTTGGGACGCGGCGTGGGGCCCGGACTGCGCCAATCAAGAAGCGAATCGACGAGGACGTTGATATCGATCGTGTTCGTCGTTTCCTGGGGAATGGCCATTTCGAACAATCGCCGCAACTGCGACTCGGTTGCGCGATTGAGATCGAGCTTCGAGCATTCGTCGGTCAGGCCGTAGCGGACGGTCGCGGGATCGTCGTAGTTCGGTGCGACCACGTTGTATCGCCACGCCTGCGGCGCGTTGGGGTCGTATTGGTCGGAGTTGGTGTTGTCCTGAATGACATCCGTCTGCTTGGGCGCGCCGTTGACGACGATCGCCTTGAATCGCTCGGGGCTGTCGTACCACACGCTGGGATCGTTTCGCGCGATGCGCAGCACGGTGATCGCGGCCTGGACCCCGCTCTCCGCCGCCATCCGCGCCTGGAACTGTTCGTGATAAGCGACCGCGGCGTTCAAGTTGGCGCGAACCATGAAGGTGTACCCGGCGGCCAGCAACGAAAGCAGCGCGATCATGACGAGTACGACGACCAGAATAAGGCCGCGCCGGACCCGATCGTGAAACAGCCTGCCGTGTTCGACGGGATGGGGCGCTCGCATCGTCATTTGGCGCCTCCGGCGGCCGCGGCGGCGGCCTCTTCCTCCGTCGGCTGCTGTTGCGCGCGCATCAAGCGCGAGCCGAAAAACGTGTCGGCCTGCGGCAGCCGGACTTGGACGGTGCAAGTATCCGTCGAATAAGGCTCCGGCAGGGAAGGCAGCACGTCCTTGTTCTGGAGATCGAGTTCCTTGTCATCCTTGGGCGGCAACGCCGTGTAGCCGACCGTGACCTCGATCGCCTGCGGCAACGAATTTCCCATGCCGCCGCCGGCATCGCCAACGTCCCATTTGTCCACCCATTCGACGCCGTCAAAGTAGCGGAAGCGAAGATATTTCATTTCCGGCGCAAACAGATCGAGATCCACCGACTCGGTCTGGTCCTCGCGGATCACCGCCTGGTTGAGCGTCTTGATCTCGCGACGCACCAGACCGAGCGGCGCGGGACCGACCGTCCCATCCGGATATGGGGCGGTTCGGTCATAGTCATACGCGAGATAGTATTGCACCTGGCGGATGTCGCTCTCGGCGGGCGGCGCGACATCCTGGATTTTCCGGCGATAGAACAGGTCCTTGTCCGTCAGGACGACCGTCTGCAAAGTGATCATGCGATCCTTGCCGCTGACGCCAGGCGTCTTGCCCAGGAATCCGTTGGCCGATCGAATCTCCTCGGCGATGCGCAGGGCGACGACGCGCGCGAGGTTGCCGTCGATCATCCGGCGCATCCCCGTGTCGCGCGTGCGCAGCGAAACGTCGTAAAACATGAACATCATCGCCGCCATCATCGTGATCAGCCCCATCGCCAGGATCACTTCGATCAGCGTCATGCCCGGGCGCCGAAATGGTGCGTCGTGTCTCATCGCCCCCTCTGGCCGCGAGGCGGCTGACCCGGCTGGGGTTGTTGTTGGTCCTTGGGAAGCGCGAGCTGCAGATTGTTCGGCGGAGGGCTTGTCGGCGGCGCCAGGCCGCCGCCGGCTTGACCCGCGATGTTTTGAAGTCCGCCCAGATCGCCCTTTTGAGCGGCCTGCATGAGTTGATCCATTTGTCCGGGATTGAGGGCGATGCCCAGCGCCTGAAGGATCATCGGGAGCATTTCCCGAAGCGTGTCCAGATCGAGTTGGGCGATTGAACGGGGATTGAAACTCGTCGGGTCGAAAAGGGCCGATCCGCCGGGGATCGCGTCGGTGATCATCTCCAATTGCTCGGCCGGGATGCCAAAATCGGTCTCCAGATTGACGTTTCGCGGCTCGGCCCGGAGAACGTATGTGGTTAACAGATGTTGTCGCTCTTTGTCCGAACCCTCGGGATCGCCCATGAAGATGGAAACGCGGACGTGATAGAGCCCCGGCATGGCCTCGATCGGCTGCGCCTCGATCGACCACGACATGCCGGAAATCGTCTCGCCGCTGAAGACGCCGGTCTGCTCGCGGTCGCCGGGCGCGAGCATTCCCAGGTCCACCGCGGTCAAGAGCCGGTCGGTCATGAGCGTCGCCTGGTTCATTCGCTCGGCGTGCTCAACGTGGAAGAGGCCCGTTCGAAAAACGACGCCGATGGCCGACATCGCGACGAGCAGAATGGACAGCGCGATCACCACTTCGAGGAGCGCGGCCCCCCGGCGAACCGGGAATCGACGGGCGCGCATGGGATCGAAGCCCCCCCGTCCCGGGACGCGCCGCGGTTCATGATTCGCTCGGTTTGTCGTATTCATCCTGTCGTCCTGTTTGGACGTATCACAGGTTTATCTGACTCTTGGGCCCCATTCCTTTTACCCATATCCCGTCGATTCGTCGCATGAAACGACCCGGCCATCCCACTCCGGCCAAATGACGTAAAGCCCGGCTGCATTAAGATTTGCAGGCACGGGGACTTGTGAGACCGCACGCGGCTCGGTTGATTTTTTTCAGCAAGACCCCCAATTACTGAGGGTTTTTCGTCCCGTCCTGGTCCTGCTTGGATTGGTTCTCCTCGAAGGTGCGGCGGATTTCATCCTTTTCCGCGTCCGAGAGATTGGAGTTGGCCAGCTCTTCCTCCAACTGTTGCTTCGCATCTTTCTGGGCCGTGGGTTGCTGGTCGGATGGACTGGGATTGGCTGACGGGTCTTGAGCCTGACCCATGTCTCCCGGCGCCCCCGGGGTTTGATTCATCGCCTGTTGGGACAACGCGGACGGATCGCCCGCCGCCCCGGCGAGACTGCCCAGGTCCTGTTGAAGACTCTGGCCATCCTCTTGCGCCGGTCCCCCGTCGAGATTTGTGATTTCCAGCGTCTGGTCCTCAATCGACGTCTCCTCCGGCAGCTCAAGCTTGTCGCGCTGGACGTAAAAGCTTGGGTCGTCCAACTGCGCCTGCGTCACACCATCGCGAATGATCGCGAGTCCCGTTCGCCCGTCGACGACCACCCAGGCCTGCGGCTCTTCCTCCGAGAGTTCCTCCGTCGGCTTGATGCGCGAGAGCACCAGGGTCGACCAGTCCGTGGAACCATCCGCCTCGAAAAGGATGCTCGGGCGGAGTTCATCGACTTCTGCCTGTTGCCCGCCGAGGCCGTCCGACATGGCCGCCTGAAACTTCGCCGCCGTCGACTCAACGGCGGAGACCTCTTCACCAACGGGCTCCTCGACTTGCAGAGGATCGACCGGCTCACCCTCCGAGGCCGAGACCGGGCGCATGTAGGCCGGGCGACCGGGATGGACGCGATGCACCTCGACGTCGGAAAGCAACGGCGGATCGGCGGCCCAGTCCTGAATCACCGGCACAAAGCGGCCCGGTTCGAGGATGGGATCGGGCTCGATTTCGACGATGGGCTGCTGCTCTTTGGGTGAAAAGCGAAGACGATGCCGGCGATGTTCGAGCATCGCCGAAGAACGCGTCAAATAAAGGAGCGAGCGCATGCGCGAGGCGGACTCCGGCAATTCCGCCGCGACCATCTGACTTTGAAGCGCCGGCCAGGCCAAGGCCGCCAGCAGGACGAACAGCGACAGTGCAAGCATAAGTTCCAGGAGGGTAAAGCCACTTCTTGCGGCATGTCGCGCGTGCGGCATCATTTCACCCCTCGTCGGGTCCGGAGCATTTGTGGGAGACCGCGGCCGATCATCAGCGATCGGTCTTCCAGTTGACCACGTCGTCGTCCGTGCCTTCGCGGCCGTCGGGACCGTTGTTCCAGAGGTCGTACTTGCCCTTATTGTGCTGGCCGTATTGGTTGTATTGATACTCATGGTCCCAGGGATCCTTGAGTCCGCCCTCGTTCTCGATGTACGGGCCGGTCCATTTCTTGGCGACGTCGTCGTCGCTCGGCTTCTCCAGCAGGTACTTCAACTCCTCGGGATAGACGCCCGTGTTGACCTTGAACAGGTTGATAGACACGCTCAAATAGCCGTTCGGATCGATGACGGCCCGGGCCAGATCAATCTTCGCTCGGTCACTTGATGACGCCAGTGCGGGTAGTAGCGCGGCCATCGTGCAGGCAAGCCCTCCGAGGGCAAGCCAAATAGATCCGACACAGCCTAGAGCAAATCCTGCGATAGCTAATCCGCGAGGAGTCTTTCTCAATCCTATGGCGCTAAGGAGCAGCCCTACCGGACTAAGTAGCCCACAACTGACGAATCCGACTAACGACAATACGAAGCCCGCAACTCCAAGGCCGTTGCTTCGCGCAGTTTGTTCTCTGAATACTACCGTGTGACTCGTCGTAGGCAACTGGACGCCGTGCATATCTGCTATTGGAATCAGGACTTCATCTTCGTCTACGTTTGAAGGCGAGTTGACCGACGATAAGACAAAGGGCTTGCCACAGCGCTTACACGAGGCCCGGCGTCCAATTAGCTGATCAGCTACTTTGAATTCCGCATTGCAATTCGGGCAGCGAATATGGATCGTCATGATTCTCTCCAGAATGAGAATCCACGATGAAGCAGCATCAGCAAAAGCGCTAGCGGTCCGTCTTCCAATTCACGATATCATCGTCCGTGCCTTCGCGCCCGTCGGGCCCGTTGCTCCAGAGGTCGTACCTACCCTCATTGTGCTGGCCGTTGGCGTTGTACTGGTACTCATGGCCCCACGGATCCTGCAGGCCGCTCTCGTCTTCGATATACGGCCCGGTCCATTTCTTGGCGACATCCTCGTCGCTGGGCTTTTCCATCAGGTATTTCAGTTCTTCTGGATACACGCCAGTATTCTCTTTGAATATTTTAATGCACTGGCTTAGCTGGCCGTTGGGACCAATCGCCGCCCTAGCGATGTTCACTTTTGCATTTTCGCTCTGCTTGGTCAGGTTTGGCACCACAAACGCCGCCAGCAGGGCCAGCAAGCCGACGACCAAAAGGATTTCAAGTAGAGTGAAACCCAACGCCTTTCTCCTGCGAATGGATGTTTTCATGGCTCATACTCCTCAAAAATCGAACCCCTGGACATACACAACTCCCGGAATCATATCACCGCTCTTGCGGATTTGACACTCCGCTCCCCGTTAGCCGGTGCCGCCCGCACTCATCGTCAGAATCGGCAAGAGTAGCGCGATGGCAATGACCGCCACGACCGCCGCCATAATTACCAAGAGCAGCGGCTCCAGGAAACGAACCATCAGATCGATCTGACGCCCGGTCCTCGCCTCATACGAATCGGCGATCGTGATCAGTACGTGTTCAAGATTATTGCTTTCCTCGCCGACCGCGATCATGTCCACGATATCCAGCGGAAACAGATCGCGCTTCCCAAGCGGGGCGGCCAGCGACGTGCCCTTGCGCACGCCTTCAATGGATTCGTCGACAATTTCCATCAGCAGCCGGTTACCGGCCGAATCCCGGCTGATCTTCAGCGCCTGGAGAATCGGGACGCCGTTGTGCAACAGCGTTCCCAGAATGCGGCAGAAACGGCATATCGCCACCAGCGTGATGATCTTGCCCATCATCGGGGCCTTGAGCGAAAACCGGTCCAGGGCCATGCGCCCACTCTTGCTTCGAATGATGGCGACGAACGTAAAGATAAGGATGACCACGCCGGCCAGCACTTCGGTCCCGTGCGCCTTGAGCAAATCGCAAAAAGCGAACACGAGCTTCGTCATCACCGGCAGTTCGCCGCGCAGAAACGAGCGGACCTTGGGCACGATGTAAAGCAGAATAAAGATGATGATGCTGGTGCCGACCAGCATCAACAATGCCGGATAAAGCATCGCCCCGAGCAGCTTGTTGCGAAGTTCGTTCTGCCGTTCGGTAAAGACGGCGATGCGCACCAGCACGTCTTCGAGAAAGCCGCCCTTCTCGCCGGCGCGAATCATCGACACGTGCAGCGGATTAAACGCGTTGGGATGCTTGGCCATGGCGTCGGCCAGCGTTTGTCCGCTGGACAAATCCTCGCGGACCTCTCGGAGCACTTCTTTGAAAACCGGGTTGGACGTCTGCTTGTGCAGAACGTCCAGAGACCGCAGCGCCGGAACGCCCGCTCGAAGCAGGTCGGCGAACTGCGAATAGAGCACCGCGACCTTGGCGGAATTGACCTTCTTCTTGCGCTTGCCCTCGCCGCCGCCGGCCTTGCCCCCCTCGCGGACCTCGACCGGAAACAGGAGCTGCTCGTCGAGCGACCGCAGCACCTGCTGCTGGTTATCGGCGGTCAAGACCCCGGTGATGGTCTTGCCTTCGGCGTTGCGTGCGGTGTAAGTGAAGCTCGGCATGGCGAAAAAAGTCGAAACGGCCTCCGTGCTGCATCGGCATCTAAGGGCTGATGGCCACAGCCATTATGAACGGAACGTTGAAAGGATGCCGCCTGTGCGCACAGGATCGCCGTTTCTTATACCCCCTCCACGAATGGGGATTGCAGGGGCGAAAACCCTAGGTATTCCGGTCGTGGGTATCGATATCGACCGGAGAGTGCATGTGATTAGCGGCCGAGGGCTTGGCCAGGACTCGATAAAAGCAAAAAGCAATCAGGCCGACCACGAAACCCAGCGAACCGATCATGAAAACCCAGCCTTCGTTCGTCATGATCGCACCTCCGCGGGAACCTTTCCGGTGTCCTTGGTCTCCGCGCTCCAACGCCGACCGCCGATGTTGATCAAGACCAGCAGGAAGACCGTGACGACGACAATCAGCGCAAAGGACAGGGCGATGATGTTGTCGGATCGGATCATATCGAAGTATCGCTTGAAATCGTTGATGCAGAACGATCCCAGCATGATCAGCAAGTAGGCAGGGGTCACAAACTTGATGACGAAGGAGAAAAAGCGCGGCAATCGCATCTCCGCGCCGTCGTTTGCGAACTTCACGCCGCGATTCGTTCCAAAAACCCATCCAAAAAGTATGGTTTGTATCGCGGCCAGTACGACAATCGCGATCGTGCCGATCGTGTCGTCCAGAAAGCTAAGAGACTTGAGGTCTTTGCTGAAGAAGATGACGAAGAGCGAGCCCAATCCCGTTACAAACCCCAGCAGCGCGACCGACGCACGCCGGCCGATGCCCAGGGCTTCTTCGAGAAACGCGATCGCCGGCTGCAACATGGATAGCGAGCTGGTAATGGCGGCCAGAAACAACATGAAGAACCAGAGGAAACCGAACAGTCGTCCCCCGGGCATATGTTGAAAGACGATTGGAAGCGTGTGGAAGCCCAGGGAAAAAGTCCCCGTCTGCGAGGCGCCCGCGATGCCCAGAAAGACAAACGCCGCCGGAATCGTGATCAATCCGCCGAGACAGACTTCGAAAAACTCGTTGGTCGCGGACGCCGTCAGCCCGGAGAGGACGACATCGTCCTTTCGCCTGAGATAGCTGGCATAATTGATGATGACGCCGAAGCCCACGGAGAGGCTGAAGAAAATCTGCCCCGCCGCGTTCATCCAGACCTTCGGCTGGGCCAACGCCGCATACCAACTGGTGCCGCCATCCACGGGTTTTGGATTCCACATGAAGCCGAGGCCGTTGATGACGCTCAGGTCCGGCTTGCCGGGATCAGGGGTCCCCAGCGTCAACACGCGAATCAAAACGATGAACGCGCAAATGGCCATGAGCGGCATGGCGTAGGTGCAAAACTTTTCGATACCGCTGGAAAGGCCTCGAAAGATGAGCAGAAAATTCACGGCGAACACCAGCAACCAGACGATCACGCTGATGTGAAGGTGACCGTCAAGCATCAATCCGTCCTGGTTGGCCCCCACAAACGAATTGAAATAGTCCACGCTTTTCGTCGCATATTGGGCCGGATCGCCGCCCAGATTGATCCAGCCCATCAAATAGCTGAAGGCGTAGCCCATGCACCACGATTCGATCAAGACGTAATACATGTAAATGATGACGGGAATGATCAGGCCGAAAACGCCGAGATACCGCCAGATCGGCCGGCGCCCGAGCAGGCCGAAGATCGCCGGCGCCGAGTTAAACCCGAATTGCCCGCCGTACTTGCCCATGGTCCATTCGGCCCAGCAAATCGGAATGCCCAGAAAAAGCAGGGCGCAGAAATAAGGGATCATGAACGCGCCGCCGCCGTTGGCCGCCGCCGTGCCGGGAAATCGCAAAAAATTCCCGAGACCCACGGCCGATCCCGCAACGGTCAGGATCATTCCAAGACGGCTGCCCCACTGCTCTTTGGATTGCGACATGGATGCGATACTCCTCAATCCACCCCGGCGACGAATTCACGAACTAAGACGCGACGGCCACCGTCCGCTCCGGGATCGGTCGCCCGACGACATAGACAAACACAAAAAGTCCGGCGGTTCCGGCGACGAGTCCCAGCCAGACCGGCGCGCCCAGCCACCCGCACAACAGATCGCCGGCGAGTACTTCCATCAGCGCCGCCACGACGGCATAGGGAAGCTGCGTCCAGACGTGCGCCTCCAGACTGCATTCGGATGCCAGGGCCGACAGAACGGTCGTATCGCTAATGGGAGAACAATGATCGCCGAAGACCGCTCCCGCCAAAACACTTCCCACGGAGCCGTAGAATAGCGTCAGGGCTTCGTCCCTGGCAAGGTCCGCGGCGAGGTGCCCCGCGAGCAACACCGCGACGGGACACAGAATGCCCATGGTTCCCCACGACGTCCCCGTCGCGAAGGACACCAGGCACGCCGAGATAAAGATGAACAACGGCAGCAGGTGCGGGGAAAACTGGTGCGATCTCAATTCCCGCACGGCGACCTGCCCCAGATGGAGGTCTCTCATGCTGTCGGACAAGGCCCACGCGAGTACGAGGATCGCAACAGCCGGGATGACCCGCTGAACGCCCTCCATCATCGAATCCAATGCGCGGGTAACCGTCTGCATGCGCGTCGCGATGCTCACGCCCAGCGCGAGGAGCAGCGCGGCCATCGCCCCGTACAAAATCGAAGCGTACGCATTCATGTTCTTAAGGATTTCCTGAAAGCTGTGCGACCCCTCGCATCCATACCAGCCCGTCACAAACAGGATCAGCATCGTCACGAAGACCAGTGCGCCGACCGGCAGGGCCGCGTACCACCACTTCGCCGCATCGTGGATCGAGGGCGTCGTCTCCTCGATGGACGGCGGACGATGGGCCTCGCGTTCTTCCGCCTTCCGCATCGGTCCGAAGTCACGGCCGGTAATGGCGATGAAAAATACCAGGACCAGTGCAAAAATGGCGTAGTATCGATAGGGCAGACTTCGTATGAAGGCCTCGTACGGTGAAACGTTCGCCAGGAAGGGCGGCAGGCTGCCGTCCGCTTTGAGCTGATCGAGCCCGGTCTGGATGAAGCTCACCTCCGTCGTGATCCACGTCCCGAACAACGCGAGCGAGGCTACCGGGGCGGCCGTCGCATCAAGAATGAACGAGAGCTTCTCGCGGCTGACCCCAAGCCGGTCCGTGATCGGCCGCATCGTGGGGCCGATGATCAGGCAATTTGAATAGTCGTCGAAGAAAACGACAAGCCCGGCAAGAAAGGTCGCGAGTTGCCCGCGACGACGGGTACGAGCCAGGCCGGTCACGGTGCGGACCATCGCGGCGGTGCCCCCGTTGGAATGAATGACCGCCACCATGCCGGCAATGGTCAGAGTCGCCAATACCGTCATCATTCTCGTCGGATCGGCAACGCCGGCATGCGACGGGTCGGCGATCGCGCCGACGATGTACCGCTCGACCGCGAGCCGGATGGCGGTCACGACCCCGTTAGCGCCGCCAAACTTCGACGCCGATGGCAACGTGTACATGACCATGGCCGATGCGGTGAGCGTGCCCATGACCAGCGCGGGAAAAACCTGCCGCAGCAACACGGCCATCCCAATGGCCACGACCGCCGGCAGGACGGTCCACAGGCCGAAGAGATCTTCCGGCAGCGGCGGCGCGGCGGGAGCCGACCTCGTCATCAAGGGCATCACAAACGGCAATACGGCGATGGCCACCAACATAGAAGTGAGGGCAACGGCTGTTCGTCGACGCCCCCGCCTCCACGTGCCGTCCGCCAAGACCATGGGGCGGAAACGTAGCCGCAACCGCATGGGGCGTCAACGTGCCATCCATCGGTTATCATGCTGCTTGTGAGAGATGGAACAACTTGGTGGAGCGGGCGTCCCTGCCCGCTCGTTGGAGCATGACGCATCGTGGACTTCTCACTGTCACCCTCCCAGCAAGCCGCCAAAGACGAGGCCATCGAATTCGCCAGGCGCGAATTGACCGTCGGCGAGGTCGACCCGGTCTTTGACCGAGACGGCTGGAAGAAGTGCCGCGCGATTTGCGCGATGGGCATCACCGCCCCGACCGATTACGGCGGTCGCGGCCAAACTCTCAATGAATTCGTCGCCACGATGGAGGGGCTGGGCTATGGCTGCCGCCGGATGGGCCTGCTCACCGCCATCGGCGCGCACGTCTTCGGCGTTGTCGAGCCCCTCTGCGTCGCGGGCACCGACGAGCAGAAGAAAAAGTACTTGCGCAAGCTGGCCACCGGCGAATGGGTCGGCGCGCACAGCGTCACCGAGCCGCAGGCCGGCTCCGACCTGATGAGCTTCACCACGACCGCCGTACAAAAAGGCGACGACTACGTCATCAACGGCAAGAAACGATACACCACCTGCGGCGCGGGAGCCGACCTTCACGTCGTGTATGCCAAAATGGACGACCCGACACGCTATCGCCTTTCGAGTTTCATCATCGAACCCGGCACGCCGGGAATGTCCGTGCGACCGCTGCCCGCCGTCGGCCTGGCGGGCTCAGGACTGTCGGAAGTGACCTACACCGACGTGAAAGTCCCCGCCGCGAACATGATCGGAAAGCCGGGCGCCGGCGCGATGCTCTTCCAGGGTTCGATCGAGCGCGAGCGGGCGTGCATCTTCGGCGCGGCCCTCGGCTCCATGCAGCGCGAGATCGAACTGGCCGTCGCCTACGCCAACGAACGCGTCGTCGCCGGCAAGCCGATCGCCGGTCATCAGGCCATCTCGCACCGCATCGCCGACATGAAGGTCCGCCACGAAGCGTCGCGGCTGCTGCTCTATCAGGTGACGGCCTTGAAATCGGCCAACAAACGCGCCCCGCTTGAAGCGGCGATCGCCAAGCTCTTCGTCAGCGAATCGTTCGTGCAAAACAGCCTCGATCTGATTCGCATCCACGGCGGCAACGGCTTCGTCAACGAAGGCAACGTCGAAAGCTTCCTCCGCGACAGCCTCGGCGGCATCATCTACAGCGGCACCAACGATATTCAACGGAATATTATCGCGGCGGGGTTGGGGCTAAGAGGATAGGAGTCGGTCATCGGCAGAAGCCTTCGACCCTTGGTATAATAGTATGATGGGCTTGGCGACGAGTCTCAGGTGATCAAATGGTACGAAGACTGACGGCAATTTTTTCGGACAACGCGTTGATTCCCCAGGAACCATGCGATTTTCCCGAGGGGTCCGTTTTGGAGCTTTCCGTCGAAGGAACGGTACGTTTGCCCCCTGAATCATCAAGCCTTCAGGAACGAACAGAGACGCTGCGTCGAGTGGTACAAAATATGAAGGCACATCCTTTTTCTCCTTCATTGCCCAAGCTGACGCGCGAGCAACTGCATGGACGCGGTTGATACCAATGTTCTCATCTACGTTCGCGATCAACGTGAACCGGCCAAACAGGCTAAAGCCGAATCATTGATCGAATCAATGAGTTCGGGCGCGCTCTTATGGCAGGTCGCGTGCGAATATGTCGCCGCTAGTCGAAAGCTGGCGTCGGTCGATTACGGGCCGCTTGAAGCGTCGCGAGATTTGCGTGAACTTCGGAAAGCTTGGTTCACCGTGCTACCCAATTGGAATGCACTGGATCGAGCCCACACGGTGATGAGCCGGTTTGGGCTTTCGTTCTGGGATGCACTGCTGGCATCAGCCTGTCTTGAAGCCGGGATTCAAAAGCTTTACTCGGAGGATTTTGGCGATATCCGCGAAATCGACGGCCTACAGATCATCAATCCATTCGCGATCAACGAATAAGACTTGAGGAAACAAGGACCTGCAAAACCACCTTCTCCTGACCTGACAATGGCACCGGCTTCGTCAACGAAGGCAACGTCGAAAGCTTCCTCCGAGACAGCCTCGGTGGCATTATCTACAGCGGCACCAACGACATCCAGCGAAACATCATCGCGGCGGGATTGGGATTAAGGGGTTAATTGATCCTCTCCTCCAAAGGAGTTGATGGCTCAGATTTTTTATGACAATTCATCCCCCTTAACCAGCTCTTCGATGATTTCATGCCTGCAAATATCTCGAAGACGGGCTCGCCCAATAAAGTAAGGACTCCATCGAGAACGCATTGACACTGCCCAGACCATATATAACGGCATACTCATCGCCATGGCGATCTTCATCGGCAATCCAACCAGCGAAAAAAAGCTGACGATCCAAACGCGACGGCAATCAGCACACCTGTCAAAGCGAACCACCCTACCACCCGGAGCCAGCCCTCTCGAAACCTCACGGTCCGGCCAAATTGAATAATGCACAGACACCAACACAGAAATGACCCAACTAGAAATGATACCGGGACGGTTCCAAATCCTATTGCGACGATGGCAATGCCACTCCCAGTTGCGAAAAAAATCGCCAACACACTAAGTGTGAGCATCGTCTCTTTGGAATCAGGATTCCAACGCCGGGCACGAACACACGCGACAAGTTCGGCATTGGATGATGTCGTTCCACACTCAGGACAACACCGAGGGTCCCCTCGTTGGGCTCGCATGTCGTAGTCACACTTTGGACAGCGAATTTCGCCCCAAGCTTCGAGGCGAGAAATCTTGCGTTGTTCGCGAAAGTCCTGCATGGGCTAAACGAAGAGTTCAGTTCACGCCGTCAACTTCTGCAAATCCACCTTCTCCCGATCCGTCCGCGGCAGCGCCTCATAAAACTGCCACACATCCGGCAGCATGTATGCCGGCAGCGTGTCCCGGCAATGCTCGATCAAGTCCGCTTCGCCCAAATGCGCACCCTCGCGCGCGGCGACGCACGCCTTGAGGCGGTTGCCGAACACCGGGTCCGGCAGCGCCACGACGGCCACTTCCTTCACCATCGGGTGCCGAATTATCGCCGCTTCGATTTCACCAGGTTCGACCCGATGGCCGCCGCGTTTGATCATGCGATCGATCCGTCCCTCGAACATCAGCACGCCGTCGGGCCGCGCGCGAACGCGATCGCCGGTCCGATACGCCGGTTCTTTGCCGTTCGGCGCGGTCACCAGCCTCCGTGCCGTCAACTCCGCATCCCCGAAATAGCCCGTCGTCAACGTCGGCCCGGCGACCAGCAACTGGCCGGATTCGCCCGACGATACCGATTTACCCGCCTCGTCAACGATCCAAACCCGAGTATCGCTGATCGGCCGACCGATCGGCACCGGCCCGTCATCCCGCAAATCCGCTTCGCTTACGCGGTAATACGTGCAGACATTCGTCTCCGTCGGGCCATACAAATTCGTCCATGCAGCATGCGGCATCAACCGGGCCAATTCCTGCAACCCCGGCTTGGGCATCACTTCGCCCGCAAAGATCACGTGCCGTAGCGACGACAAGTCATGATCGGGCAGTTTGCCGCGAAGCTGCATCATCAGCAGCGCCGACGGCACTGAATACCACACGCTGATCCGCGAATCCGCGATCCACCTTGCCATCTGATAGGGGAACATCTTCAACCGCTCGGGCACCGGGCACATCGCCGCCCCCGCTCGAACCGCCGCGAAGATGTCGAACGTCGAAAGATCGAAGTTGTACGGCGCGTGATTGGCGACGCGGTCTTCCGGCGTCAACCCGAAATAGTCCACCGACCACTGCGAGAAATGCAGCAGGCTCCGCGTCGTGATTTGCACGCCCTTGGGCCGGCCCGTCGAGCCGGACGTGTACAGGATGTTCGCCACTCCACCCCTGGGTTCCGGGAGGTGGCCGCGGGCCGGTTCAACGTCGCGATATTCAGCAATCGGAATCGTGGAGTCGCCCGTTTCGATTCTGCCGACGTCCGCCGAAGGATCGGTCCCGATTGACAACCGAATCCCCGCATCCTCGCGGATCGTCGCCTTCCGTTCGTCGGGCCACGCCGGATCGAGCGGGACATAGGTCGCCCCGGTCCGAATAAGGGCGAAAAGAGAGACGATGGCATCAATGGACTTCTTGAAACAAAAAGCCACCCGTTCGCCGGGCTTCGCGCCGTGCCGCATCAGCAGCGCCGCCAGCCGATCGCTCGCGTCGAGCAGCTCGCCGTAGGTCAGACGGCTTTCGCCAGACTCGATCGCCGTCCGCGCGGGACACCGCTTCGCCGAATCCTGCAACAATGCGTAAAGCGTCTGTGACATGGCGATCGACGCAAGCCGGACGACAGCCTACCGCCGCTGGTTCTGGCCGACCCACTCGACAATGGAATTGATGGACGCGACCCGCTCCGGCGTGACTTCGTGATCCGGAAGTTGGACGCCGATCTTCTGTTCGATGAACACCAGCAACTGCATCAGCCGCAGCGAGTCCATCCCGGATGCAAACAAATCGGCGTCGTCCGCCGGCCAGGCCTCCTTCGGCTTGGGCATCAGCGTCTCAAATAGATGACGGCGGATCGTTTCGCGAACGTCCACGGGGGTTTCAACCAAAGTTCGTGATGGGGGCTGGGAGACAAAACGATCAGCCGACGGCCCCTGCCTGCGACGGCGTCGTCATCGGATCGGCCGACACGCTATCGATGGGCCCATTCCATGTCAAATGGCCCGCGCAAGAAACAGCCCCGGGGAAGAACCCCGGGGCCGTCGAAAATCGTTGTCATTTCAAACCGGGCGTCACGTCGCCTCGCTCGGTCCCGCGCCGGCGCCGGCCAGTTCGGGCTCCGGTTCGACGGGCGTCGATACCGGCTCGAAGTTGAGCTTCTTCTCGCCGTCCACGTCCTGCAAGGAAACCTGGATGTGGTTCTTGCCTTTGTATTTGCCGCGGAGGAGGTTTTCGCTGAGCGGATCTTCCAGGTATTGTTCGATGGCCCGGCGAAGCGGCCTCGCGCCGAACTTCTCGTCCGTGCCCTTTTCCAGCAGAAAGTCCTTCGCCTCGTCGCTCAGTTCCAGCTTGAGACCGTGATCGGTCAGACGCTTGGAAACCTTCTTGATTTCCAGCTCGACGATCCTCGTAAGGTCCGCCTTGTTCAGCTTATGGAAGACCACCACCTCATCGACGCGGTTGAGAAACTCCGGCCGGAAGTGGTGTTCCAGCTCGACCTTCAGGACATTTCGCATCTTCTCGTAGCTGACGTTCTCATCGCGCTTCTCGAATCCAAATGTCGACTGGTGCGTGATTTTGTCGGCCCCGATGTTGCTCGTCATGATCAGGACCGTATTGCGGAAGTCCACATGGCGGCCGAAGGAATCCGTCAGCCGGCCTTCTTCCATGATCTGAAGCAGCATGTTGAAGCAGTCGGGGTGCGCCTTCTCGATTTCGTCAAGCAGAACGACCGCATACGGCCGGCGGCGAATCCGCTCGGTGAGCTGACCGCCTTCCTCGTAACCGACGTAGCCCGGAGGCGCGCCGATCAGGCGGCTCACATTGTGCTTCTCCATGTATTCCGACATATCGATGGAGATCAGCGCCTCTTCCGCGCCGAACATGAACTCGGCGAGGCTCTTGGCCAAGAGCGTCTTGCCCACGCCGGAGGGGCCGATGAAGATGAAGCTGCCCATCGGCCGATTGGGGTCCTTCAGGCCGCTTCGCGAGCGGCGCACGCTCCGCGCCACGGCGCTGATGGCCTCCTGCTGGCTGATGACGCGCTTGTGGAGCTCGGTTTCCAGCTCGAGCAGGCGCTGGGCCTCTTCCTTCTCCAGGCGGGTCAACGGCACGCCGGTCATCTTGCTCACGACTTCGGCGACGATCTCCTCATCGACCACGCCGTCGATTTCGTTGCGGTGGTCGTGCCACTCTTTGTCCATTTTTTCTTTTTCAGCCGCGAGACCGATGGCTTTGTCGCGAAGGTCGGCGGCCCGCTCGTAATCGGCGTTCCGCACGGATTCATCCTTCTCGAGCGTGAGTTTCTTGATCTCTTCTTCGAGCTTGGTCAAATGCTCCGGCTTGGTCATCGCCTTGAGGCGTACCCGGGCGCCGGCCTCGTCGATGACGTCGATGGCCTTGTCGGGCAGAACGCGCGACGGAACGTAGCGCATCGACAACTCGACGGCCGACAACAGTGCCTCGTCGGTGATCTGCACCCGGTGATGGGCCTCGTAACGGTCTCGCAGCCCCTTCAAGATTTCGATTGTTTCTTCCCGGGAAGGCGGCTCAACGATGATCTGCTGGAAGCGGCGTTCGAGCGCGCCGTCCTTCTCGATGTACTTGCGATATTCATCCAACGTCGTCGCGCCGATGCACTGAAGTTCACCGCGCGACAAGGCCGGCTTGAGCACGTTCGAGGCGTCGATCGCCCCTTCCGCACCGCCCGCGCCGACCAGGGTGTGCAACTCGTCAATAAACAGGATGATGTTGCGGGCCCGGCGGACCTCGTTCATGACCGCCTTGATCCGCTCTTCGAATTGTCCGCGATATTTCGTCCCGGCGACCATCATCGCCAAGTCGAGCACGACGATCCGCTTGTCTGCCAGGAGTTCCGGCACGTCGTTGCTGACGACGCGCTGAGCCAGGCCTTCGACGATCGCCGTCTTACCGACGCCCGCCTCGCCGAGCAGCACGGGATTGTTCTTGTAGCGGCGGCACAAAACGACCAGCAGCCGTTCGATCTCGTTTTCGCGGCCGATGACCGGGTCGAGCTTGCCCGCCTTGGCCATCTCCGTCAGATCCCGGCCGAAGGAATCGAGGGCCGGCGTACGGGACTTGGTCCCCTTGCGCCCGCTCGACTCCTGATTGCCCACGCCCCCGCCCGTTGTTTCTTCGTTTTCCACGCCGGCACCTAGTAGATTCAATACCTCTTCCCGCACCTCTTCAAGTTTGATCCCCAAATTCATCAGCACCTGGGCCGCCACGCCGTCTTGTTCTCGCAGCAGACCGAGGAGCAAATGTTCCGTACCGACGTAGTTATGATTGAGGTTCCGCGCTTCTTCGATCGCGAACTCAATGACCTTCTTGGCCCGCGGGGTCTGCGGCAGCTTGCCCATCGTCACCATGTCCGGACCGCTCTTGACGAGCTTCTCGACCTCCAGGCGGACTTTGCGCAAGTCCACCTCCAGGTTTTTGAGGACGTTGGCGCCGACCCCGCTGCCTTCCTTGACGAGACCGAGAAGGATGTGCTCCGTCCCGATGTACTCGTGGTTGAACCGCTGAGCTTCCTGATTGGCCAGGGCCATGACCTTCCGCGCACGATCGGTGAATCGCTCGAACATGTCGTTCCACGTCCTTCCAGTCCGGTTTCCGAACCCTGACGTTCCCGTAGTTCCGCTGCAACGGCCGGTCGCCGTTGCGCTCGCAGGCTTCCCGCCCCACGGACCGTTCCCCACTTTGCGTGTTGCCGAAGCACGTTTCGTGTCCCGGCCGCGAGGCCCGTCATGCGACCTTAACCGCCACGGTATTTCCACGCAATTCTAGCCCGGGGTATTCGGTCCTTCAATGCGTGTGCGATATTGGACTCCGAGGCGGACCGTCTTTCACACTCTTACTATCGGTTGCCGGTCGATTCGCGTGAACTCCCGACTCCTGATCCGCCAGGGGCGATTCGATAAGGGACTCGGGAAAAAAGACCGGGCCCGCATGACCGGACTTGATTTTGAAAAAAAACACCCCGGCCGCGCCGATAACGCGTCAGCCCTCCAGCGCGGAGTGTTCCCCGGAGTTGGCAAGGGACCGGGAAGCTTGTCGCTTCAGCAAAATCTGGGAAACCAGCCAGGCCAGCACGGTCATGGACTCGGCGATTCGCGTCAGCCAGAGCGGAACGGCGCTCGGGGCGATGAACCAACCGGCCAGCGCGACATTGCCGCAAATCCCGAACACAATGGCCAGCAAGAAACCGAGCCATTCACGACGGACGAGAATGAGACCGGTTCCCGGCAATAAAAAATTGATCAGCCAGGGGATCACGGATTTCCTTGCGCGAAAGAAAGACTGCGCCATCCGCCCATCAGGGCCTTATGGTTGCAGCGCCGCCACGTCGGCGGACTTACCCTTTCCCTTGGGGTCACCGGTAATGACCGCCTCGCTGAGCTGTATCCACGCCGAGATCATGACGGGTGCTAGCGCCAGACAAATCGCGCCGAGGGTCATTCCCATCCACGAACGACCTTGCTTGGTATTCCGTGCTTGTCCAAGGCTGCGGAAACCGAGAATTCCCGCCAGCGCGCCAAGCAGCAGGACCACCGGAGTCGAGGCGTAAATCACGGATTGACGATACTGCGACCAACCGAGACGGTCGCTGTAGGGAATGATCCACTGCTGGGTATCGAGACCTTTGAACACGACGACCGCCAGCCCCATCAGGAAAATGAACCCCAGAACACCGGCCAGCATCGCGCTGGTCGCTTGTGTCTCATAGAGTCTGAAATTCGGCATCTTCATCTTGATTTGCCTCGAAAAACAAAAGCCACGGGGCCGACGACAAAAGGAAAGTGACGCCGACGGGATCCGCATCGCCGACGATTCACCACGACCCAAGAATCGACCATTATAGGGAAACCTCGTGAAGCGTCGAGCAGGACCCCTCTCGGGTGCGGCATTTCACAGAATTGGAAAAATCCCTCATTCACGGCCATTTTTCGCCGGTCCGGCGGCCTTCACAAACCGGACTGGGCAAGCGGCCGATTCCGCGCGGGAGTCCACCGCCGTGATCCTGATATAGGACTCGCTCAAAATCGATACATCGACGGTTCTCAAGACCGACTGAAAACCGATCGATGTTTCAAGACTGCTCCGGAGGCTTTCATGGCTGGCGCGATGCCCGATCCTTACCCGACGGATGACGAGCCGCTCCTCTCGACGCTCTTGTCGGAAAGTCCCCAGCTTTGGGACGTCGTGGAGGATTTTGTCCGCACGCTCCCCGTCAAAATGGCGGCCATCGAAACAGCGCTCCATTCCGGCGCCTTCGAACAAGTCCGCTCGATCGCCCGTGACCTGGCCGACCAGGGGGTCTCGTGCGGCTATGTCACCTTGCGGGAGAAAGCGGCGGGCATCGAACAAGCCGCCTGCGACCACGTCGCCGACCTGCTTTCCGCAAAGGTCATCGAACTGCGCGAACTGATTGCCCGCATCCAGGCCGGTCTCCAATGCCCGGATGAATGACGCTCACGCTGGAGAGCCTCCTCACATAGAATCCCTCCCAGAATGTCCTCCGTTCCGACGTCGCCGGTCCGCACCTGGGGCGAGATGATCCGCTTCTCGCACTCGGTCTTCGCCCTGCCCTTTGCCCTGATCGCAACGTTTCTCGCGGCCCGCCATCAACCCGGCAGGCTGCCGACCATCGGCCAACTGCTTCTAATCCTCATCTGCATGGTCGCCGCCCGCAGCTTCGCAATGACCTTCAACCGCATCGCCGACCTGCAAATCGACGCTCGCAATCCGCGAACGGCGTCCAGGCCTTTGCAAACCGGCCGCATCACCCTGGCACAGGCATGGTTCTTCACGATCGCGACAGTCGCGGCTTTCGTCGCCGCCTGCGCAAGCTTCTGGTTCTTCTACGAAAACCCCTGGCCGCTCTGGCTCGCCCTGCCCACGCTGGCCTGGCTCGCCGGCTATTCCTACGCCAAGCGGTTCACCTCGCTGGCCCACTTTGTCCTCGGAGCGGGCATCGCCTTTGCCCCAACCGCCGCCTGGATCGCCATTGCCCCAGTTTCAGTCGGTTGGCCCGCCCTCCTGCTCACCGGCGTCGTGCTCTTCTGGATCGCGGGTTTCGACATCATCTACGCCTGCCAGGACGTCGAGGTGGATCAGCGCGACGGGCTCTTTTCCATACCGGCAAAGTTGGGTGTGGCCGCGGCACTTCGAATCTCCCGCGCGTGCCATGTTGTCACGATCGCCCTGCTGATCGCGCTGGGTTTTGCCGTCGGGTTCGGCTGGATCTATTGGAGCGGCGTCGGCATTACGGCCGTGCTGCTCGCATCTGAACAGGCCGTCGTGAAGCCACACGATCTCTCACGCGTCAACCTGGCCTTTTTCACTCTGAACGGTTGCGTGAGCCTGTTCCTGGCGATTACCGCCGTGAGTGATTCGCTGCTACTTCACTAACGCAATGGAAATCTATGGCACGATCCGATAGACACTGCCCGTCGTGCCGACCGGCCCGAGCGACTTGCTCGTCAATAGGTAAAGTTCGCCCGCGGCATCCTGGCCCATGGCGCGAAGATACTCGCCGACCCGGCCCACGAGGCGATTGTTGATGCCTAACTCCTGCATGGCCCACGTGCCATTCGCGTCCTCTTCCGCCATGAAGATCGAGCAATCGGTCGCGACGAAGCTCTTGCTCCAATCTCCGAAGATGTAGCGACCGGCAAGATTCGGCAACGCCATTCCTCGATAAACATATCCGCCGATCACGGCAAGGCCGGAAGGCCCGCCCGTTGGATTGGCGTGTGCGTATTGCACGATCGGCGAGACCAGCGGCGCGCCGTCCGCCGCGGTCTCTGCGCACTGCGATGGCGGATTGGTGGAACTCGCCGGATCGAAGCAGGCAGCCCCTTCTCGAATCCGCCAGCCGAGGTTGTCGCCCTTGCGGACGATGTTAATTTCCTCGGTGAGGTTTTGCCCGACGTCGCCGACGAACAAGCGACGAGATCCGCCGCTATCAAACGAGAATCGCCAGGGATTGCGTACCCCTAGCGCGAAAATCTCCGGCCTGGCCGTCGCGTCGGGCAGGAACGGGTTGTCCAACGGTATCCCATACGGCGAACCGCTGTTGACATCGATCCTTAAAATCTTGCCCAAAAGGGTCGCCTTGTCCTGGCTGTTCCCGGTCGAAGCGTTGTGCCCGTTGCCGTTGTCGTCCGCGCCGCCGCCGTCGCCGGTGGAAATATGAAGATAGCCCGCGGGTCCGAAGGCGAGCTGGCCGCCGTTGTGGTTGGACTGCGGTTTGCCGATCCGCATCAAAACCGTCTCGCTCGCCGGGTCGGCGACGTTGGGATCGCCGCTGACGCGAAACTCGGAAACGTGATTCTCGGAGTCGAAATCGGCCGGCTGGTCGTTGCCCCTGGGAGCCGAGTAAAAGACGAAAAACCGCCCGTTCGTCGCGAAAGCCGGATGAAAAGCCAGCCCAAGCAGCCCCCGCTCGTCGTAGCTGGCAGCACCGCTTCCGGTACTCAGCGGGATCATTCGATCCGACAGATCGAGAAACGGCATCGAAAGAAGGCTTCCGCCCGCGTCCACGATGCGAATCTGCCCGATCTGATCGAGAATGAAGAGCCGGCCGCTGTTGTCCGGCGGCGCCACCAGACCTACCGGCGAAGCGAAACCTTCGGCGACCAGTTGCAGGCCGACGTTAATCGTCGGAACCGGGTTCCGTGGCGTAAAGGCGAAATAGAAAAGGTCCAGTAATGCGCAACCGGCCGTCACGACCGTCGCCATCAGGACCCAGAGAAGCATCAGCCGTGACCGGCCGTTGTGCGTGGTTAGACTGTTCATCAGGGCCGCTCTGGGTTCCATCATTTCGACGGCAGACCGACCTCGGCAATACTGGCGCGAATCCCGCCGTCAGGATCCCGAGGCTTCCTTACTATGTCGTCAGGGAACGAGGCCGATTGCAGCAGCGATTGAAAGGTCGGGATTGAAATTCTGGAGGTCCGAGTTCATCGCACGCCGGACCAATGAACGCCTGAAATTACCGGGGCCGAGCCCCGCGCGCCGAAGGGAAGCTTTCCCCCCGGCTTCGCATTCTCGCTTCATGGGCCAGTGGTATGATTTCCAGCATTTGACCGAGCCAATCCACCCGTTAATCCGGAAGGGCTCATGGGCCTATCATTGGTAAATGTTCCTGTCGGACGCCAAGGACGCCTACAACCATTTCGAGCCGTATATCTGGTACGCGCTGGCGATCCTGGCGGTTCCGGCCATTCGCCGGTATTCGCCGCCGGTGGAACGGCTTTCGTTGGCCTTCGTCCTCGCGATCTTCGGAACAAGCGACTTCTATGAAACCATCGCATGGTGGACACCATGGTGGCTTTTCCTGTGGAAAGCGGGTTGTCTCTTGATCGTGGCGATCTTGAGCCTGCGGATTTGGAGACGGTCCGGGAGAGTCGCCCGGCCTCCCGCCGTTACCCCGTTGCCGCCTGAATGACTTCCTTTCGGCAACTCAAGGTACTGGCGCGGAATGCGGAATTTCTCTCATCTGAAGAACGGCAAAGATCGGAAGATGATCCGAAACCGAGCATGGCATGGTATCGTAGGCCCTCGCCTCATAGGACCCCTTGGCAAACACATAGTCAAGCCGCATAAAAGGTTTATCAGCCGGGAATGTCTCCAAACCCTTGCCAAGCGCTTTACCCAGATCGTTCCACTCCCGACTCATTTCCTTGTAGCCTGCCAGAAGCGGCGGCGTATTGAAGTCCCCCGCCACCAGAGTTTCGCGACGAGCTTCTCGAATCGTCGAAAGCAAGGCCCTCGTCTCTTTCGTGCGAGTCGCACTGGACTCAACAAGATGCTTGACATTGGGCCTGAATGTGGCGTGCAGATGGACGGAATAAACAAGTGGTCGAACATCCTCGGCCACAAGTTCCGCCGATACGGCATAGATTCTGCCGCCGGTATCCAACGCGTGCGCTCTCAAATTTGAGAGCGGGAAGCGCGACAGGATCGCAACATCGCAATCCTGATTCGCGGGAATTCCCAGCGTCGATGCGGAGGCCACATGGAAGAGACCGGTCGCCTGCGCAAGACTGTTAACTTGATCTGAACGAGGCGTAGCCCTTGTGACTTCCTGTAGGCAAATCACGTCGGCCCGACAGTCTTGCAAGAAAGTCCCGACCTTCGCCAGGTCGGCGTCCGCGCCGTGAATATTGAAAGTGACGAGTTTGAATTGCTTTGCAGAGCGAGGCGGGGGAACCGCTTTCGAAGAGTTTCGGTTGTCCGGAGGCGAGCAACCGTAGGCGATGTGCGACGTCAAAGCCAACAGCACGCATCGACGGATCATGTTTGAAGCGCCAATGTACGCCGCCGCCTACCCCTTCGTCGCCTGAACGACTTCCTTGAGCGTCGTGAGGCCCTTGCGAACCTTGTTCCAGCCGTCTTCACGGAGCTGAATCATGCCGGCCTTTTTCGCGACTTGCGTGATCTTGCCGGCGCTGGCCCGTTGCAGGACGAGTTCGCGCACGTCGTCGTTGACCACCATCAACTCGAAGATGCCCTTACGACCGCGATAGCCCGTGTTGCGGCATTCCCGGCACCCTTTGCCGCGATAGACCGGCTCGCCCTGATAGTTGAAGTCCGGCGGAATTTCCTTTTTCTCGGGTTGATACGGCTCCTTGCAGTCCGGGCAGATCACGCGCACCAGCCGCTGGGCGAGGACGGCCTCGACGCTGCTGGCAACGAGAAACGGTTCGACGCCCATGTCCAGCAGACGAGTGACCGCGCTCGGCGCATCGTTGGTGTGCAACGTGGACAGCACCAGGTGGCCGGTGAGCGACGCCTGCACGGCCGTCTCCGCCGTCTCTAGGTCTCGAATTTCGCCGACCATGATGACATCGGGATCGTGACGCAAAAACGAACGCATTCCCCGGGCAAACGTCAACCCCGCCTTGATGTTCACGCCGACCTGGTTGATCCCATCGAGGTGATATTCGACCGGGTCCTCGACCGTCAGGCACTTGATCTCCTCTGAGATGATTCCATT
>CAYPXR010000024.1:0-23030 GCA_964414585.1 uncultured Planctomycetaceae bacterium | reverse complement strand
GGGTGCCGCCTGTGCGGTTACGGGCGGCGATCTCTGGTTATTCATCGGCCCTGTCGGCGGGCTTGGCACTCAATCGAGATTTATGAACAAGAAAAAGATTATTACGGGCGTGTTTCTCGTTCTTGGATTGGGAGTGAGCATCTATCTGTGGAGCACAGTCGGCCTCGGCGAGGACAAGGGTGACCCGACGGTTTCGGGTAAGCCGGTCACTTATACCTGTGTGAAATGTCAGAAGACGTTTACCCTGACCGTGGCCGAAGCCGGGGCCATGCGCCGGGCCAACGAGGGACAAATTGTTTGCCCCGAGTGTCATACCGCGGGGGCGCAGAAACACGATGTCGTCGTCAGTGTCGGGGGCGATGGCGGATTTAAGCCCCCGGATCAAGGCAATTCCACCGATCAGCCACAAGACGAACCCGTGGCGGAAAGAAAGCCGAAAGTCGCCGGCTCCGGTATGCAAAAGAAAGAAGAGTGATCGTCTCTTCCGGTTCGTGCATTTCAAAGGCAATTCTTCACCAGAAAACGGTCTCTACTTCGGAATCAAACAAGATTCTGCTGCCCGACTATTTCTTCAATCCTCGCTCCCTGGTAAAATGTTTTAGCAGGCAGGAATGGGGTTTGGATGCGCGGAGATACCAAATCTAGTGGCCGCTTTCGCCGATTCGCGCTTTGCGGACATGCAGTTGTCATCTTCTTGAGCCTGGCGGGATCGGTGCAGGCCCAGCAAATCCAGTTCGGATTTCTCTGGCACATGCATCAGCCGATCTATTACCCCTACGAATCGATCATCCAGACCCAGTCCAACAATCGCTACTCTTTCAACGTCATCGATATCCACAACCAGCGCTTCGGGCCGTACACGAACTGGCCGAAGGACGCCGCGCAGGCCGGCGCGGGTCTGCCGCATCTCGGCGCGTCGGTCAGCTTCAGCGGCTCACTGATTGAAAATCTCAACGCGCTCTCCGCCGCCGGCGTGAACGGCGGGATGTGGACGAACTGGTACAACGGCTATCGCCAGGGCGTCGCACTGTCGACGAGCCTCGGTCACCCGCGCCTGGACATGGTTGCATTCGGCTATCACCACCCGCTCATGCCGCTGCTCGACGTGCAGGACATGCGGATGCAGATCAAACTGCACAAGCAGATTTACGGGCAAACATGGACGGGCGGCCCGGCGTACGGAACCGGCATGTTTCCGCCGGAGACGGCGTTTTCCACGCGGATCATCCCGGCGTTGGCGGCCGAAGGCCTTCAGTGGGTGCTCGTGGACAATATCCACTTCGATCGTGCCTGCGTCGGCTATCCGCACACCAATGCGTCGTGCATTTATGCTCCCAACAAGGCGGATCAGATCAATCCCGATCCGGCGACGACGGGCGGCGCGTGGGTGCAGCTCAACAATCTCTGGGCCCCGAGCAAAGTCAGCGCGCCGTTCGGCTATCAACCGCATCGCGTGCAATACGTTGATCCGGCGACCGGCCAGATCACTCAGCTCATCGCCGTCCCCGGGGCGCGCTACGAAGGCAACGAGGATGGGCGCGGCGGGTATGGGGCGTTTCTCTACGATCAGGTGATGGATCAATACCTCGCGTACAACTATGACGCGGCACACCCGATGTTCGTCGTCCTGCACCATGACGGCGACAACTACGGCGGCGGCACGGATTCTTACTATCACAGCAATTTTCAGAACATGGTCTCATGGGTGTCGAGCGATCCCGACTACGAAGCGACGACGGTGCAGGATTATCTCGACCGCTTCCCGGTCGCGGCGGGCGACGTGATTCACGTTGAGAACGGCGCATGGGCGGGGGCGGATTGCGGCGATCCCGAGTTCAAAAAGTGGCTCGGCGATACCGACGGCAGCGGCTGGAGCCCGGATCGCAATAGCTGGGCGGTTTTAACCGCCGCAAAGAATCGCGTATTCATGGCAGACGCCGTTTCGCCGGCGACGAACATGCAGAACGTATTGACCGGCAGCGGCACCAACACGGAGAAGGCCTGGCACTTTCTGCTCGGTTCGGAAGCGAGCGACTACTGGTATTGGGACGGCAGCGGCGAGCCGTGGGACAGCAACGTGACGCGCGGCTGCAATCAGGCGGTGACGTTCGCGGACGCGGTGATCGCCGGACAGACCGATACGACGCCGCCGACGGTCTTCATTCCGCAGCGCGAGCCGTACAACCCCGGGGGTTATGAATGGAGCCCGACGCCGGAACCCTCGGATTTCGAAGTCTGGACCTACGCCTATGACGTGAGCGGCTTGACGGGCGTCACGCTCAAATGGCGCGTGGATGGCGACGGCGTGAATCCTGTCTCGTCAATTCAAAACGAAACGTACGCCGGTGGACCGGAAGTCGGCGCGTGGAACAGTGCGGCGATGAGCGTGACGCCGCCGCCGACGGTACCGGGGAACATCCTGGCGGCGACGTATCGGGCGTCGCGTTATGCCGCGATGATCACCGGCCAGCAGGATGTGCTGATTGATTACTACGTCGAGGCATTGGACGGCGCGGGCAGTCTCGCGCGAACGGACATTCAGCACGTGTATGTCGGTCAGACGACGACCGGCGGCGGGGAAACGGTGGTTGAAGTCGATCCGAATCCGCCGGTGGCCGGGCAAAGCGTGACGGTGCGCTATGACCCGGCGGGGCGACCGCTCGCGGGCGCCGGCACCGTCAAGATGCACTATGGTTTCAACAATTGGAACCCGGTGATTTCGCCCGATCCCGCGATGATGTGGAATGCGGGGCTGTCGAAATGGGAGATCACGGTCGCCGTTTCCGGCAGCGCGACGCAGCTCGACGTCGTCTTCAACAACGGATCGGGCACCTGGGACAACAACAGCGGTCAGGACTGGCACTTCGCCGTACAGGGCGGCGCGCCGGAATTGGGCTGGACCATGGATGGGCAGCTCGACGCGGACGCGACGATTGCCGCTCAGAACGGCGCCTTGAAGCTTTATGCCGGTGTTCGCGGCACGAAGTTGTACGTTGCCGCGCCGGATGCCGGGGAGGGCAACGATCACTTCATCTTCGTCGCCGGCGTGCCGGGCACTTTGCGGGCGGCGCCGTGGGCCAAGGCCGGGCAGGTCGCCAACTGGAGCGCGTTTCTCGCTGACGAGAACAACAACGATTACGAGGGCTGGTTCGATCAGGAGTCCGGCGTCGCGGTGGAGGCGATGACGGGGGCCAACGGCGGATACCTGGAAGGGACGATCGACCTGGCGGCGGAATTGGGCACGATGCCGGATCAGGTCTATCTGGCGTTCGCGCCGTATGGAACGAACGACGGCGCGGCGCTGGCGCCGGGGAGTCAGATACCGGCGTCGATCAACGGCAATGGAAATGTCGACGCCGGCGAATACGTCTTGTTCCAAACCTTCCGAAGAGGGGATATCAACGCCGATTGGCGCGTCGACATGCTCGACGTGCCGGGATTCGTCGAGGTATTACTCGGAAACGACACGAACCCGGCGCACATCCGCGCGGCGGACATGGACGGCGGCGGCGAGGCCAACGGGTCGGATATCGAGGCCTTCGTCGCGGCAGTCAGCGGGTCGTAACCACATCGTCGTCTTTCCCGGATTGATCGGCGCTCGTTTAGGGTTGAGGTCGAGCCTCGTGCAGTCGAAGTCGTTCATCCAGGAGCTCATGAGAGATCCAAAAGTTAGACTGTTTCAGGCGCTCGAATGTTTTTCTCAGGTCCAGAAATTTTTTCTGTGCAGCGAGTTCGAGAACTCCGACCGTTCCGGTGAAACGAAGGTGAAGTCGCGATGCCGCCTGTCGCCCTCGAATCTCATCGATGAGCAGGAGGTCCGCGTTCAGTTCGCGGGCGAGGCTGATCGCGGCGAGTTCGCCGGCGTGAAGAGTCGGGATCGTTTCGATCCTAGTCGGCGCTTGTTCGTGCAGCCATGAGGGTCGTGACGCGATGAAGGATCGAACGTCGGCCGGTCGATTGGGATGCGCCAATTCCGCAACAATATCCGGCGGGACGACGATTCTTTCGAAGAGTTTCGGCAGGATGGCGATCTGATCGATGTTGATCAACACGATCAACGGCGAAGTATCGGCGACGACGAGCATCACCGGTCCTTGTCAAAGAGCTGAGCCAGCGTCCGGCGGTCCGCGTCAAGGTCTTCCATGGTGAGCGATCCTTCAAAGACGTTGTGTCGCTTGAGATAGGCATCCGTCTCAAGGCGGTCAAGCCCCAGGACTTGCGAAAGTTCCAGATGGCTTAGTCGTCCGCGGCGAAATAATTCCAGCGCGTACGCTTCCTTGACGTCGGCGGAGAGATTCGTCGTTTGAGCGCGTAACTTCTCCTCGACATCGGCGGGAAGATCAAGATGAATCGTTAACGCCATGACTCACTGCTCCAATCGTGTCATTATATCATGGAACAGGGGAATCGTCCCGTGCGATGGAGAGGTTACACTTCGCCCTTGAGCTTTCGCGTCATCAACTCGGTCAACGTTGCGATCACTTCCCGGCCTTCGAAAAGGACGCCGTGGACGGCCTCGGTGATGGGCATTTCCACCTGGTACTGTCTGGCGAGTTGGTAGACGCTTTTCGTCGTGGGGATGCCTTCGATGACCGACGGCGTCGAGGCGATCACGTCGGCGACCTTGCGGCCCTGGCCGATGAGCTGGCCGGCGGTGCGGTTGCGGCCGAGGGGCGAGACGCAGGTGGTGACAAGATCGCCCAGACCGGCCAGTCCCGCGAACGTCTCCGGCTTGGCGCCCATCGCGACGCCGAGTCGAGTGATCTCGACGAGGCCGCGGGTGAGCAGGGCGGCCTTCGCGTTGTCGCCTGCCTTGAGGCTATCCATGACGCCTGCCGCCAGGGCGATGATGTTTTTCGCCGCATCGGCGATCTCCACGCCGAGCAGGTCGTCGTTCGTGTAGACGCGGAACCATTGCGACGAAAAGGTCTCCTGCACGGTCCGGGCCAATTCCTGGTTGTCGCTCGCCGCCACGACCGTCGCGGGCATGCAGCGGGCCAGCTCCGCGGCGATGCTAGGCCCGCTGAGCGCCGTGACGGGCACGTCGCCGACGCACTCGCGCAGGATCTCGCTGGGTCGAAAGAGCGTGTCGTTTTCGATGCCCTTGGCGACGTTGACGATCGGCACGCCGGGCAAATAGGCCGGGGCGATCCGCTCCCAGACGCCGCGCATGAACTGGCACGGGACGGCGGAGACGACGAGGTCGGCGCTGGCGAAGACGGCGGCGGCGTCGGTGGTAAAGGAGACGCGGTCGGGGATTTTCAGGCCGGGCAAATAGCGGCGGTTTTCGTGGGTGATCTTCATCGCCTCGATGTTCTGGCGATTGTTGCCCCAGAGACGGACATGGACGCCGCGGTCCGCGAGCATGACGGAGCAGACGGTGGCCATCTGCCCGTCGCCGATCATGGCGACTTGTTCGACCATATTGTCCATTAGACCGGGCGGGGCGTTCGGCGACAACTCCATGCAGCCTGCGGACGATCCGCCGAACGGCAAGCCAGGTCGAGGGCCGGTTTCGCGGATTGAGAATGCACTGGCGGCCGGGCATCACTCGGCGCTTCCTAACGGGCGCGGCTCTGATTTCGATCGGCGGCGGCGCGCGCCCATGCGGCCGCCGCGGGTTGACCGGTCGCAGCGGGCGTCGGGGACCCTGGGCGTCTTCTCTTTTTCCGGCTCTCCCCCGGGGGAGGGGGTGAAACGAGCCGAAACAAGCCGAAAAAACGGACGGAATATTCGCCTGCGCTGGCGCAACGGCGCGGGGCGCGGATCGGCCCGTGTCCCGGCGAGCGCACCGGGCGCATGGCAGACCGAACAATAACCGAACACTCTAGCGCGGCGGAATAGGAAGTCAAGGGGGCGGCGGGGAATTTTGCGATCATGCCAGAATGGCGATGGAGGCCAGTTCGCTGAAGTTTGTGGTTTTCCATGCCAGGAGCGGGCGTTACCATTCGGCCCCATGGGCCAAACCCAGACTGGCGAGAGGATTCCATGTCCGCAAGGCGTGCTTAGACTTGTCAAGCGGTTCTCCGAACAGCGCGAAGCGTATCTGGGGCAGATGTACAACGAGACGCAGGCGCGGCGGGAATTCATCGACCCCTTGTTCAAGGCGCTGGGCTGGGACATCGACAACGAGCAGGGGGCGGCGGAGGCGTACAAGGACGTCATCCACGAAGACGCGATCAAGGTCGGCGGGGCTTCCAAAGCGCCGGATTACTGCTTTCGGATCGGGGGGACGCGAAAATTCTTCGTCGAGGCGAAGAAGCCCGCCGTCGGGGTGGGCGACGATCCCGGACCGGCCTACCAAGTCCGGCGGTACGCGTGGTCGAACAAGCTGCCGCTCTCCATCGTGACGGATTTCGAGGAATTCGCGGTCTATGACTGCCGGATTCCGCCGAAGGCCAAGGACAAGGCAAGCGTCGCGCGGGTTCTCTATCTCACTTTCGACCAATATGAGGAGAAGTGGAACGAGATCGCTTCGGTCTTCTCCAAGGAGGCCATTCTCAAGGGCTCGTTCGACAAATATGCGGAGTCGAACAAGCGCAAGAAGGGCACGGCCGAGGTCGACGAGGAGATTCTCAAGGAAATCGAATCCTGGCGTGAATCGCTGGCGCGAAACTTCGCGCTACGCAACGAGAACCTCTCGGTCCGCGATCTGAACTTCGCGGTCGAGCGGACGATCGACCGCGTTATCTTTCTGCGGATGTGCGAAGACCGGAGCATCGAGCCGTACGGGCGGTTGCAAGGACTGCTCAACGGCTCGGCCGTCTACGAACGTCTCGGGCAGCTTTTCCGCGAGGCGGACGACAAGTACAACGCGGGACTTTTCTACTTTCGGCAGGAGGCCGAGCGGGGGCCGCCGGACGAATTGACGCTGGCGCTCGCGCTCGACGACAAGGTGCTCAAGGAGATCATCGTCCGACTCTATTATCCGGAGAGCCCGTACGAGTTTTCGGTTCTGCCGCCGGAAATCCTGGGGCAGGTCTACGAGCAATTTCTGGGGAAGGTGATCCGGCTGACGGCGGGTCATCGGGCGGTGGTGGAGGAAAAGCCGGAGGTCCGCAAGGCTGGGGGCGTCTATTACACGCCGACCTATATCGTCGAGTACATCGTCAAGAACACGGTGGGGAAGTTGCTCGAAGGCAAGACGCCGGCGGAGGTCGGGCCGGAGCGGGAAACCAAGACGGGAAAGCGCCGAAAGCTGGCCAAGTCCGCGAAGATGTTGCGGGTGCTCGATCCGGCGTGCGGATCGGGGTCGTTTCTGCTCGGGGCGTATCAATATCTATTGGACTGGCATCGGGACGCCTACGTCCAAGAGGGACCTGACAAGTACAAGGAGCGAATCTATCAGGGGGCGGGGGGACAGTGGCGGCTATCGATTCGGGAGAAGAAGCGGATTCTCCTCAACAACATCTACGGGGTGGACATCGACGCGCAGGCGGTGGAGGTGACGAAGCTGTCGCTGCTCCTCAAGGTGCTGGAAGGGGAGACGGCGGAGACGATCGGCTCGACGCTACGGCTGTTTCACGAGCGGGCCTTGCCGGATTTGGCGGAGAACATCAAGTGCGGCAATTCGCTGATCGGGCCGGATTTTTACGAGGGGCGGCAGATGTCGCTACTGGACGAGGAGGCGCGATACCGGATCAATGCGTTTGACTGGAAGGCGGAGTTTCCGGAGGTGTTCTCCGATCCGAACCGCGACCGTAAGAGAGCGGAGGCAGGCGCGGCGAGCACAGAAGAGCCGCTTTCTGACGGGCGCGGTACGGATCGGGTCGCGACGGAGCCGCTCGCTGACGGTCGCGGTACGGATCAAGGAGCGGGCGGGTTTGACGCGGTGATTGGGAATCCACCGTACGGGGCCGCTGTCGGTGAACACGAAATAGCCTATTTGCGTGAAAAATACCAGACACCAGCAAATTCCCTTGATAGCTTCCTACTTTTTGTAGAACGCTCTACCGGGCTTCTATGTGCCGGTGGATCGCTTGGGCTAATTATTCCGTCTGGGTGGGTCTCGGCGCCGTCGTCGAAGCAGCTTCGTGAGTTATTCCTCCGCGAATACAAGCCAGACACTTTCGTTTCTCTGCCTTTCGATGTTTTCAAGAATGCGTATATCGATACAGTCATCGTAACGGCAGATCGAAATTCTGACGCTCGCAAAATCGGTGACGACGTAGTTGACCTGATTGTGTTTCCAGCCCGTTTCAAGGTAGGTGGCCAGGACGATTTTGAGGCTTTTAGGAAGCAAGCACACTCTTCTTCTTGGAGCAAAACCCGCCACTCTGTTTTCCCAATAACGTGCTCAACTGCGGAAGCAAGCTTGCTGGACAAAGTCGAGAGCGCTCAGCATCGCCTCGGCGATTGCGTGCTGGTTAAGCGCGGCGTTGAGAAATACGAGCCGCGGGCCAGGGATGGCATGCAAAACCCGGTGCGAGCGCTGGCGGGTACGCTTCAAAGGTATTTATGCGACCTCGGTGGGCGTAAGTATGAGGATTACACGCCGGAAGTCCAAAGCCAGAAGCCGTTCGAATATTTTTCGAATAAGCGGATTCTCATTCGGCAAGTACTGAGCCGAAAACTACGCATACAGGCTACGCTTGCCACCGAAACGTTTTTGACAAACCAGTCCGTTCAGAGCCTCCTACTCCGCGACGATGCACCATTTCAGGTTTCTTTGGAATGCTTGCTTGCGATTATCAACAGTCGTCTCATGTCCTGGTATTTCAGAAATAGCAATAGCGTAGCGCGGCGAGACGATTTCCCAAAAATCATTATTCAGCAAACAAGAGATTTGCCCTTAATCGGACCGGTCGGGGCGAAAGCACACGACAGACTTTGTTCGCTCGTTGATCAGATTTTGCATATGTTGACAACGCAGGGAAAATCGGCTCTCGAAAACGAAAAGACATCGCTCCAGCGTCAGATTGACGCCACCGATGGGGAGATTGATCGGTTGGTGTATGAGCTTTATGGACTGACGGAGGAGGAGATTCGGATTGTGGAGGAGGGGACGAAGTGAGCGATCCGAACCGCGACCGTGAGAGAGCGGCGAATAGCAGGCGGCCGCCCACAAGTGCGCCGCTCGCTGACGGTCGCGGTACGGACCAGGCAGGGCCGCTCTCTCACGGTCGCGGCACGGATCACGGTCGCGGTACGGACCAAGCAGGGCCGCTCGTTGACAGTCGCGGTACGGATCCAGGGCGCGGCACGGATCGGGGGGCTGGCGTTCCGCTGGCGTACTTTATTACGTTTCGGACTTACGCCAGTTGGCTGCATGGCGACGCTCGCGGATCGGTCGATCGCGATCACAACGTACCCGATACGCCGCTTCTTCCGCGCGACTTGGTTCGCGAATCGCGCGAGCGCGGGCTGGCTGGAACACGCCCCGTGACACTCGATGCGGAGCGCCGACGGGTGGTGGAAACCGCGATTCTCGGGGTGTGCCGGCACAACGACTGGTCGATCCATGAATTGAACGTCCGCAGCAATCATGTGCATGTGGTCGTCGCGGCCCCGGAACGGCCGGAGCAGGTGATGCGTTCTCTCAAGAGCTGGAGCACGCGCCGGCTGCGGGAGGCGGACTTAATCGGGGCGACCGATACTGTGTGGTCCCGGCACGGTAGCACGCTGTACCTATGGAAACAGGACGCGCTGGAGAAAGCCAGCGGTTATGTGCGCGATGGACAAGGGAAAGACCTGTGAAGGCCGCTTGCTGGCGGGCACTGGAGAGCCGCTCTCTTACGGTCGCGGTACGGACCAGGCAGGGCCGCTCTCTGACGGTCGCGGCACTGATCACGGTCGCGGTACGGACCAAGCAGGGCCGCTCTCTTACGGTCGCGGTACGGAACAGGCAGGGCCGCTCTCTTACGGTTGCGGAGCGGATCAGGCATGTCATTGAATGGATGGTGACTTGGTGAAGAAGCCCAGCAGGTCGTTGGCGTTGGCCATTTCGAAGGAGGGGAGCGTCACGTCGGCGGCGCAGAGGCGCTGCGGATCGCCGAGGCCGATGGTTTTCATGCCGGCGCTGCGGGCGAGGGCGATGCCGGCGGTGGAGTCTTCCACGACGACGCAGCGCTGGGGGACGATTCGCAGCGCGGCGGCGGCGAGGTGGTAGCGGTGCAGGCCGGTCCGGGCCCGAGCCTCGTCGAGACCGTCGATGATGACTTCAAATCGGTCGAAGATGTCGACCTGGTCGAGGACGCGGCGGGCGTTGCGGCTGGCGGAGACGGCGGCGAGGCGGATTTTTCGCACGGTGAGATCGGCGAGGAATCGTTGCAGTCCGGGGAGGACGTTCTTGCGGCTTAGCCATTGAAGGCCGGCGACGTAGTAGTCGTTCTTTCGATTTTTCCATTCCTCGAATTGCTCGTACGCGAGCACGCGGCCCTTGAGCAGGCGGCGGAGAGAGTCGTCGCGGGAGAGACCGCGGAGGGCATGGGCGTCCGCCTCGGCAAAAGGCAGGCCTTCTTCATCGGCGAGTCGTTTCCAGGCGGCGGTGTGAAGCGCGGCGGTGTCGGCGATGACGCCGTCGACGTCGAACAGGAATGCGCCGATACCGGTGCCGCGGTCGCGGGGAGCGACGACGGGGAGCCCGGCGGTCAGGGTCGCGGTCGGCACGCTCTTGTATCGGTCGTTTTTCATCGTGCCTTATCGTTTCGTGCCGTGAGATTGCATGATTTCGATGAATCGACGGGCTGCCGGTGAAAGGAACCGGTCTTTTCGAGTCACCACGCCGTAGGTGCGACGCTGGAAATAGGCATTGAGGGGGACCCGGGCGAGGCGTTCTTTGCCGGTGAGGCAGATGCTGGTGACGATGGAGACGCCGACGCCCATCTGGACGTATTTTTTGATGACCTCCCAGCCGCCGGCCTCAAGGCCGATTTCGTAGACGAGACCGCGCTTCTTGAAGGCCTCGTCGACGAGCCGCCAGGTGGTCAGGGCCTTGGGCGGGAGGATGAGCGGGTAGCGGCTGATCTCTTCGAGCGTGATGCCGCGGCGCCGGGCGAGCGGGTGGCCGGGGGCGGTGATGAGCATCGGATCGAAGGTGAACATCGGCTGATAGATGATGTCGTCGGGCTCGTCGAGCATCGAGCCGACGGCGAAGTCGACGTCTCCGGAGCGGAGCATGGCGAGACCGTCGCGGCCGGGGACGTTGTGGAGCTTGAGTTCGACGCGGGGGTAGGCCCTGGCGAAGCGTTGTACGAATTTCGGCAGGACGTAGAGGATCGTGGCTTCGCCGGCGGCGATGTCGAGGCGGCCGGTCTCGACGCGTTCGTGGCGGGAGGAGAAGGCTTCGTGCAGGGAGTCCATGGCGTCGACGAGCGGTGCGGCGATCTTATAGAGGGCCTGACCGTCGGCGGTCAGCGTGATCTTCGGGCCCCGGCGGGCGAAGAGGGTGGCGTGAAATTCGCGTTCGAGGGCCTGGATTTGAAGCGTGACGGAGGGTTGAGTGAGGTCCATGCGGTGGGCGGCGCGGGAGACGCTTCCGGCCTGGGCGGCGTAGCAGAATCCGCGGAGCTGCTGGAGGCGGTTCTGCTTGTAGTAGTGTGCGGTGGTTTTGCTGGGCATGGGCCGGCACCAAGTATAAGTTATACAAATACTATTTATTGAAATGATTGATTTGTCAAATAGTTGAGATGCGAGTATTTATGAGCAAAGTGTTCCGGCGGAATCCCTGGGAGGGGATGCGAGGTCCGTCGATTCGCGAGGTCCGCGAATCGATGTTCATTGGCGTCATGGGGCGGCTCGATGGCAATTTCGACGAAGGCGGCGAGTGGATCGGGCGTGCGGGTGACCGGGCCGGTGACGCCGGAATTCGCGGCGATATTGACGCCCGAGGCGGTCGATTTCGTCGCTGCACTCCATCGCGCGTTCTCGGACCGGCGCGACCAACTCCTGGAGCAGCGCAGACGTCGGCAGGCGGAGATTCACGCCGGGCGAATGCCGGACTTTCTGAGTGAGAGCAAGTCCGTTCGCGAAGGGACGTGGCGAGTCGCTCCTGTCCCCAAAGAGATCGAAGACCGCCGGGTGGAGATCACCGGGCCGGTCGATCGCAAGATGGTGATCAACGCCCTGAACAGCGGGGCGAAGGTCTTCATGGCGGATTTCGAGGATTCGCACAGCCCGACGTGGGACGCGACGATTCAGGGTCAGATCAACTTGTACGATGCGGTGCGGCGGCGGATCTCCTACGTCAGTGCCGAGGGGAAAAATTACAAGCTGAATGAGCGGACCGCCGTGCTTTTTGTGCGGCCGCGCGGCTGGCATTTGCCGGAAAAGCATGTGCTCGTGGATGGCCGGCCGATCATCGGCGGGCTCTTCGACTTCGGGCTTTATTTCTTCCACAACGCGCGGGAACTCCTCGAACGTGGCAGCGGGCCCTATCTCTACTTACCCAAGCTGGAAAGCCATCTCGAGGCGCGGCTCTGGAACGACGTGTTCGTCATGGCGCAGGAGCGAATCGGTATTCCGCGCGGGATGATCAAGGCGACGGTGCTGATTGAGACGATTCTCGCCGCGTTCGAGACGGAAGAAATCCTGTACGAGCTTCGCGATCACTCGGCCGGGCTGAACTGCGGCCGGTGGGATTACATGTTCAGCTTCATCAAGAAGTTCAGCCGCCGGCCGGACTGTGTTCTGCCCGATCGGGCACAGGTGACGATGACGGTGCCGTTCATGCGCGCGTATGCGCAGCACGTCATCAAGACGTGCCATCGGCGTGGGGCGCACGCGATGGGCGGCATGGCGGCGCAGATACCGATCAAGAGCGACCCGGCGGCGAACGAGACGGCGCTGGCCAAGGTTCGCGCGGACAAGGAGCGCGAGGCGGGCGACGGGCACGACGGCACATGGGTCGCGCATCCGGGGCTGGTACCGGTCGCGATGGAAGTCTTCGACGCGAAGATGCCGACGGCGAATCAGATCGGTCGGCTTCGCGAGGATGTCAACGTTTCGGCGGCGGATTTGCTGGCGGTGCCAAAGGGCGAGATTACCGAGGGGGGGCTGCGGACGAACGTCAATGTCGGCGTGCAGTATCTCGAAGCGTGGCTCGGCGGGAATGGCTGCGTGCCGCTCTACAACCTGATGGAGGATGCGGCGACGGCGGAGATCTCGCGGACGCAGATCTGGCAATGGATTCACCATGCAGGCGGAAACCTCAACGACGGGCGGAAGGTCACCGTCGAGTTGTTTCGGCAGGTGATGAAAGAGGAGCTTGCAAAGATTCGCGCGGCGCTTGGGGCACAGCGTTTTGATAACGGTTGTTTCACACAGGCGGCGGAGCTGTTTGACCGGTTGTCCACGGCGGATGAACTGGCGGAATTTCTGACGCTGCCGGCGTATGAGTACTTGAACTAACCACCGGGCGGGTCATTCCGCCCACGAAAACCTGGGGAGGCTTTCCGATGATTCGCGAAACACGAAACGACGAGCGGTTGATCGAGCAGCAGTGGAGAACGGACGCGCGATGGCGCGGGATCACGCGGCCTTATTCGGCGGCGGACGTGCTCCGGCTGCGCGGGACGGTGGTCGTCGAGCACACGCTGGCGCGAATGGGGGCGGAGCGGCTTTGGAAGTTGCTGCACAGCGAGCCTTATGTCGCGGCGCTCGGCGCGATGAGCGGCAACCAGGCGGTGCAGCAGATTCAGGCGGGCCTGCTGGCGATTTACATGAGCGGCTGGCAGGTCGCCGCGGACGCGAATCTCTCCGGGCAGACGTATCCGGATATGAGCTTGTACCCGGCCAACAGTGTGCCGACGCTGGTCAAGCGGTTGAATTCGGCGCTGATGCGGGCGGATCAGATCGCGCACTCGTCGGGCAAGAACGGGACCTATTGGTTCGCTCCGATCGTGGCGGACGCGGAGGCGGGGTTCGGCGGCAATCTCAACGCCTTTGAGTTGATGAAGGAGATGATCGAGGCGGGAGCGGCGGGCGTTCATTTCGAGGATCAGCTTTCGTCGGCCAAGAAGTGCGGCCACATGGGCGGGAAGGTGCTCGTGCATACGGGGCACGCGATCGAGAAGCTCATCGCCGCGCGGCTGGCGTCGGACATTCTCGACGTGCCGACGGTCATCGTCGCGCGGACCGATGCCGACAGCGCCAAGCTCATCACCAACGATTGTGACGAGCGGGATCATCCCTACCTGACCGGCGAGCGGACAGTGGAGGGCTTTTTCCGGTTGCGCGGCGGGATCGATTGCGCGATCGCACGGGGGCTGGCCTATGCGCCTTATGCCGATTTGGTCTGGTGTGAGACGGCGCACCCCGACTTGAACGAGGCCAAGGAATTCGCCGAGGGGATTCACGCGAAATTCCCCGGCAAGTTGCTGGCGTACAACTGCTCGCCGTCGTTCAACTGGAAGGCGCAGCTCGACGACGCGACGATCGCCAGGTTCCAGCGCGAACTCGGGGCAATGGGCTACAAGTTCCAGTTCATCACGCTGGCGGGCTTCCACGCGCTGAACCTGACGATGTTTGAGCTGGCCCGCGAGTACAAGGCCGAAGGAATGTCGGCGTACGCCCGATTGCAGGCCCGCGAGTTCGAGTGCGCGGACCAATACGGCTACTCGGCGACGACGCATCAGAAGTTCGTCGGGACGGGCTACTTCGATGAGATTTCGACGCTGATCACCGGCGGGTCGGATGAGACGGCGGCGCTGGCGCATTCGACGGAGGCGGAGCAGTTTGGGCCGTGCCAGGAGAAGGCGGCGCCGTAGGATCCGGGCCGTAGTGTCAGGCTGCAGCGAAGGGTCGGGAAGAGGCTGTTGTCGCAAAGGGGCTTGCGGGCTATGCTTTGGAGAGGATTACCATGACGCTCAAGATTACCATCTCGTCAAATGCCGAGGCTAAGCTTCGAGAAAAGGCGGCAGCGGTCGGTGAGGACGTTTCTGAATACGCTTCGCGGGTATTGGAGCGAAGCGCATGCCGACCTTTGACCCTTGAAGAAATCAGCGGGCCTATTGGTGAGGACTTCCGCCGATCGGGCATGAGCGAGGATGAACTCACGGAGCTATTGGAACGCGAGAAACATGCGATGCGAGCCGAGCGCCGCGCCAGAAAGCCGTAATGCCAGAGCCTCGATATCGTGTGGTCTTCGATTGCAACGTCTACTTTCAATCGCTCATCAGCACGAGGGGCCCCTCGGGCGGGTGCATGAAGCACGCTTTGGAAGGCCACCTATCGCTATTCTGCAGCGAGTACACTATCGACGAACTTCGTAGTACGACGTCGAATCCCGACCTTCGTGCAAAGTTTCCACGTCTCACGGATACAGCCGTCGCTTCGCTGATCGAGAATATCGAACGTATCGCCACTTTTCTTCACAGCATTCCGGAGCCGTTCGAGTATCCTCGCGACCCCGACGATGCCCATTACGTGAACTTGGCGCTTGCCGCGAGGGCAAAATACGTCGTTTCCCGCGATAATGACCTGCTGGCGTTGATGGATGTGAGTCGTTTCGAGGGCCGCGACTTTCGCCAGCGATTCCCCGCCTTGGAGATTATCGAGCCACAAACACTGCTTCGCGAGTTGGGCCGGACGAAAAAATAGCACGGCCGCCTCCCGGCTGAGGCGGCGGCACAGGCGCATACGACGGAGGCGGAGCAGTTCGGGCCCTGCGCGGGGAAGGCGGCGCCGTAGGGTAGTATTGAACAGAGCTGCGACCCTGAGGGAGCGCCGGGCGATGCCTCGCCTTTCGTCGGCGTTCGCGACTGTCAAAGTCAGCAGCATTGTCGGGTGTCGCCAAGACGGAGAAGATGCGCACGTCGACGCGCATGCAGACGAATTAAACCTTGTTTGGGATGCCGTTCAAGGCGTTGGCAGCCCAGCTCTCGAACTCGAAGGTTTGCCACCCAATGCCGACTCTAGTGCCGTTTCCACTTGATGAGTATCGCATTTCAGGCCGCATGGCGCAAGTGCCCTTGGTTTGAGGGTTTCTGTTGAATGGCGATGGTGCGTCGGTGGTTTCGCCATCGGAGATAACTTCGGATGGCGGCCTGCATGTCGCGGTGCGATCGGTAATCGGTGTTGTCGAGCGTGAACTTCCTCATCGCGGTGAAGTGGCACTCGATCCGATTCAGCCACGAAGCGCCGGTCGGCGTCCAGTAGAAGATGATCCGATGACTGCGGGCATACGCCAGGACCTCGGCGGTTTCATGATACGTCGCATTGTCCAGAATCACGTGCAGCGTCAGCCGGGCCGGGTATCGCCCCCGCACCCACTTGAGGAACGACAGGAACTTCACCGCATTCTTTCGCTTTTCAAACCGGCCCCGCAACGTGTCGGCCTCCAGGTCGTACACGCCGAAGAAGTGCCGCACGCCGTCCTCGCGGTGGTAAGTCGCCCGCAACCGACCCACGTGCTTGGTCTGCGCCCAGTGCCGCCCGTGACGGGGCTGAAGGTTCAAAGGGCCGAACTCATCGATGGAGAGGCGGACGCCGCCCGCGGGCCGCGCGGCGTACAAGCGTCGGATTCGCCGGTATTTCGGCCAGAACTCGGGGTCCTGCGACTCTTTCCAGGTCTTCGTGTGCCGCCAGCGGATGCGCCGGCTTCGCAGCAGTTGCCGCAGCCACTCCAGCGAGATCGAAGGAAGGATCTTCTTCGCCACCAGATAGGCCCGCAGCTTGGGCAGCGACCAGACGCTCATGCCGATCAGTTCCGTCGGAGGCGATAAGGCCACCTCGGCGATCTGTTCGACCACGTCGGCCATGAACTTGCGCGGGCCGGATCGATGGATCGAGCAGTACGGACACCACCAGACGGCATCCAGGCCCCCGGTGTTCCAGCGGTGGAGGATGCGTCTCACCCAGGCCGCGGTCACGTCCACGCGAAGGGCGATTTCGCTGTTGCCTACGCCGCCGGTCGAGAGCAGAATAATCCGCGCGTGGCGGCTGTTGGGGACATTCGACAGTTGCCGCTTCATTCGTCGGAGCGTCCTCCGCTCGTGCGGGGCCGGCCTCCGTGCCATGACCCGGTCCATGATAGGGTTCTCCACTCAAAAGAAGTGCGGCAAACGCTTCGAGTGGGGAACCTTTGTACCGCGCCAAGCCCTCCCAAAACATGGGCTTACACACGACAACGCAAAAAACGAAACTCATGAACTGGAAACGGCACTAGCGTCCCCGGCTCCGAAACATTTCCTTCACCTCATCGATGGAGTAGGGAGGTACCCGTCGATGAATTATCGCGTGACAGTTTGGACAGACGGGACGCAAATCGTTGATCGGGTCCAATTCGTATTTCTCGCCTGACGCCGAGAGCAGAGTGAGATGATGCACGTGAATAAGACCTTCGCCGACCTTTCCGTAGCTTTCGGCAAATTGGAACCCGCAAACGACACAGCGCGTGCCATAGTGCGAGATGCATGCCTGACGTGCGCGGGGGTTTCGCTCGAAGGAGTTGACGGTTATGACTCGTCTGGCACCTTCCAAAAACGTAGAGGCAACGTCAATCTCATCAGGCAACATGAAGCCTTCCCCGGAGCAAAGTCGAGCCCATTCGTTCTGCAATGCTGCGGCCACGTCGTCAGGAATCAGCACGCCTGACATCTGCGTGTCCCAGTGCATCCTTGAGAATGGGGGGTCGTCCAGGCGATCTCGTGGGATAATCGGTCCTACCTCGGGATTTACGATCCAGTCGATTTGGAACTTGACATACTGAGACGTGCGGCGTGCATCCTCCCAGTGAGTGTCCTGGTATGACCCCGTAACAGTCGTTCCATATCCAAAGACACCCTTGGGCGGTTCAACGAGCCGAATCAAGAAGATGCGATCACCGACGTTAATACGTTTGACGGTGCCGCAACTCCACCTCTGGATCGGAGCCTCGCCCTTTTGAAACGCGCCAACGACGTTTGGCAGCTCGCGCCACTTCCAGCGATTCGGATTCCAGGCTAACAGGAACGCCGGCATTTCCGGTTCCTCCGGTGCAAAAGATTCGGCTATTGAACCGGGCACACGAAACAGGATCGCGCACCGCAGGTGTTTATGCTCGGTAATGTCGGTCGTCGAAGCGTGGCGGGCGCACGCTCGGCAGTGGGTTTCTTCAAAGACGCTTTGCGGACCATGGCGTGAAGTTTATGCAGCCCTGTCTGCGTCGGCAAACCTGTGTCGAATGGACGTTTCGGCGAACGACTGTATCCGCATGACGCTCGCATTGAGTCTTTGACTTCGCGCGGCGCTCTCTTACGGTCGCGGCTCTGATCGCCGCTTAGCAGGATTACACTCGTTGGGATAGAATGCCGACATGGCACTTCCAATCGTTGCGATCGTCGGCCGGCCGAATGTCGGCAAGAGCAGTTTGCTCAACACCCTCGCGGGCAAGCGGATCAGTATTGTCGATCCGACGCCGGGGGTGACGCGCGATCGGGTCAGCGCGATTTGCGAGGTCGATGACCGGTATTTCGAGTTGATCGATACGGGCGGGTACGGAATCGAGGATGCCGACGATTTGACGGCGCATGTCGAGCAGCAGATTCAACTGGCGATTTCCGGGGCGTCGCTCATTCTCTTTGTCGTGGACGTTCAGCAGGAGATCACGCCGTTGGATTCGGAGGTGGCGCGGCTGTTGCGAGGGGGGAAAGGCATGCAACAGCCGAGGGCGGCTGTTCTCCTTGTGGCCAACAAGGCCGATGTCGAGCAGCACAAGCAGCAGGCGGGCTCGCTGGTCAAGCTTGGGTTTGGCGAGGCGTTGTGCGTCTCGGCCTTGCACGGGCGGGGACGGCGCGAGCTTTTGGAGACGATTATCGAGCGATTGGGCGACGAGGCAGGCGACGAGCCGGCCGCGCCGGTCATGCGCGTGGCAATCATTGGCAAGCGAAACGTCGGCAAGAGCACGTTTATCAACGCCCTGGCTGGGGAGGAGCGCGTCATCGTCAGTGAAGTACCGGGCACGACGCGGGATTCGATCGACGTGCGCTTCGAGATGGCCGGTCAGACGTTCGTGGCGATCGACACAGCCGGCGTGGGCAAGAAGGCGCGGATGAAGAGCAGCGTCGAATTCTATGGTTACAACCGGGCGCTGGCGTCGATCCGGCGGGCGGACGTCGTGCTGTTTCTTCTCGATGCAACGGCGGACATCAGCGACGTGGACAAGAAGTTGGCACGGATCGTCATCGACGAATTCAAACCGTGCGTGCTGGTGGTGAATAAGTGGGACCTGGCCAAAGGGCGGGCGGATGCGGACGCCTATGGGGAGTATCTGACCAAGACGATGCCCCATTTGGCGACGGTGCCGATCGCCTTTACGACGGCGACGGTCGGCAAGAATATTCGCGCGGCGATCGAAGTCGCCCAGGGGCTGTTCAAACAGGCCCGGCAGCGGGTGACGACGGGGCAACTCAACCGGGCCATCGAGGAGACGCTCGCGGCTTTTCAGCCGATGGCGAACAAGCACGGGGCACAGCCCAGGATTTACTATGCGACGCAGATCAGCACGTGCCCGCCGACGATCGTGCTTTTTGTGAACAACCCGGCCATCGTGCGGGAGCAATATCGGCGGTTCGCGGAGAAACGGATCCGGGAAACTTTACCCTTCGAAGAGGTGCCGGTACGATTTGTCTGGCGGGCGAAGAAGAGCAGAGAATTGGCCAGCGGCTAGTGGCCTCTTGCCCGAAGTGGTGACTCTCATGGCCATCGAATTCCATTGCACACATTGTGCCCATTTGATCAAGGCCCCGGACGAGGCGGCGGGCCAGCATGGCAAGTGCCCCCACTGCCACGGCTTGAATTACATCCCCCGGCCGATGACCGCCAACGAGGGCGAAATCGACCTCGCCCCGTTAGATGAAGAGGATGAGAAAAAGCGGCAACGGGCCTCAAGAGAAGATGCCGCCTACCAGTGGAAGCTCCTGCACGAAAAATCGATTCCAGGCGACCTGCCGGGCAAGGGCGTCAAGCGGGCGTCGGGCGGTGCAACGCCCTCGGTGGTCCCGCCCTCCAAGCAGATCGCGTCGTTGATCGTCCGCTTCGTGGAGGCCATGAGCGGCGGCAAGCTCAAACAGGCCGACGAGGTTGCCAATCAGCTTTCGGGCTTTCGGATGCAGTCCATGGCAATGCTGGATGAAATGGCCAGCGAGGACCTGACCGCCTACGGATTTCCAACGCTCCCTCGGCCGGTGCTACAGGGCTTTTTGAAACAACTCCGCAGCAGGCTGTGAAAAGGGAGGGTTCAAGGGTTCGAGGGTTCGAGGGTCAAGGGTCTGAGGGGTTAAGTCGCGAGATTGGCGGCCGGGGCCTATAAACCGCCACCGAAATAAAGCTGGATTGAAGCCGGGTATGGGGGATAAGATCAAAAAGGGGCCTTCATTCCCGAGGGCGCGGCAAGCGTGGAACCTAGCGTTCAACAACGAGCAGACGATATGGCGCCGGATCGGCGCGTCGCCGTGATGTGCCCGGAGTGCAGGCAGGGGTACAAAGTCGCGGCGCGGTTGATCGGCCGTCGGATGATCTGCCGCCATTGCCGAAACGAATTTCGCGCCAAGGAGATCGGCGCGAATGGGTCGCGGTCGGTGGCGTCGTCCAAGAGCGACCCTCCGTCCGATTCGGGAAAGCCGATGCTACCGGGCGATGGGCTTCCCAGCGCCGGCTCGCGATCGGTGGCGATTGACACGAGCTGGGCGGGTCAGCCGTTGGGCCGATATAAGGTGCTGTCGATTCTGGGCCAGGGCGGCATGGGCGTGGTTTGGCGCGGCCACGACGACAAGCTCAAACGCGACGTCGCGCTCAAGATTCTTACCAAGTCGAGCAAGGGCAGCGGCCAGATCGGCGGATTGTCGTCCGAGCTGTTCATGCAGGAGGCGCGGGCCGTGGCCAAGCTCCAGCATCCCGCGGTCGTTTCGATTTTTGAAGTCGCGGAGGATCGCGGACAGGTGTTTCTGGCCCTGGAACTCATGGAAGGCGGGACGCTGAAGGAATTCGTCGATCAAAAGGGACCGATCGCTCCCCGGCAACTCTTCGAATGGATGATCGGTCCGGCCAAGGCGCTGGCCCTCGCGCATCAGCGCGGGATCATTCACCGCGACGTCAAGCCGGGCAACTTGATGTTCGACGACCATGGCCATTTGAAGTTGATGGATTTCGGCCTTGCCGACGTGAGCCACGAGGCGACGAGCGCCAAGCTTCGGGGCAAGGCCGTCGGCTCGCTGGGCTGGATCGCGCCCGAGACGGCGCGAGGGAAGAATACCACCGGCGTGAGCGATATTTATGCCATGGGTCTCGTGATGATTTACGCGATGACCGGCAAGCCGTGGATCCATGCCGATTCACGATCGAAGCTCATCGCATTGCATCAGAACCCGCCGACGCCGGATTTCTCCAAGATCAAGGGACTCACCGCCCGAGGCGCTGAACTCATGCGGCGATGTCTGGCGGTCGAACCGTCGGATCGCTATTCGTCCGCGGACGAACTGGTCCGAGCCCTCAAGGCCTGCGCCGGGGAGGATCCGACGATTCGAAAGCGGGAACGCGTGAGTCATGCCGGGATCGCGGTCGCCGGCGCGGTGATCGGCGGGCTGCTCGTCGCGGCGGCCCTGATTTATTATTTCCTTGGTTTGAGCGCGAAGATGGACGAAATGCGTCAGCCGGCGATCGCCCGGCCCGCGCCCTCCATCAACCAGGATTCCTCGCTGGCGGCGCCGTCGTCCGTGACACCCATCACCCCGCCTTCCAACCCCGCCCCTGAAAAAGTGTATGCAACAATCGAGGATGCCAAGGTGCCGTGGACGGAGGTGCCCTATCTGGTCGACCCCGCAAAGGTGAAGTTCGTCGGAACGAAAAACGGCGCGGTTTTTCATTCCCCGACGAGCGATTGCGGCCGGAGCGTTTTCGCTTCAAATCTTGTGATCTACGATTCCGTCGAACAGGCCCTGGCGGCCGGTCGACGTCCCTGCCCGCGATGCAAACCCGCGCCGGCGGCGCGCCCCGACGTCGTCTTGGGGCATGAAGAATAAGACGTGCCTTGCGCGGTGCTACGCGAACGGGCGGCGTAGCGACCCGAATAACCGACTAAAGATTTGCGAAGTTGTCGAGCATCGTCATCCCGGCGTCTCCCGAGAGTTCGGGTTGAAACTGGATGCCGAAGATGTTGCCCCGTTGAATGGCGGCGGAGAATTCCACGCCAGGATTACAGGTAGCCGCGACGAGATTCGCGTCCAGCGGCTCGGCGTGATAGGTGTGGTCGAAGTAGAAGGACGTTCCCATGGACAGGCCCGCGAACAGGGGGCAAAACGGCGCCCAAGTCACCGGGCTCATGCCGCGATGGACGAAACGGGCATTTTCATCCACCGGGTGGCTGGAGTATTGAAAGCCCGTGACTTTGCCGTGAACAACGCCCAGGCCGGTGTGCTGGCCTTCTTCGTAGCTGACGTCGAACAGGACGTGCAGACCCAGGGAGATTCCGAGAACCGCCTGGCCGCGGTCGATGGCTCGGAGCAGCGGCGGAACGAAACCGCGGTCACGGAGGCCGCGGATGGCCCGTCGAAACGAGTCCCCAGGCGGCAGGACGATTCGTTGGGCACGTTCGAGACCATCGATGGAGTTGACGATCCTGGCGTTGGCGCCAAGCTGGTTGAGGGCGTCCTTGACGCCCTGTGGATGTCCTGATTCCAAGTCGAGAATCGCGATCATACCAATCGTAGCCCCGTATCCTATCCTAGTTGATCGGTCAGGCGCAAAGATTATCAAGAAAAGAAGCCCGCCGATAAGTTCGCGCGGGCTTCTGAGGAATACCAGGTGCGATAATTCGTCGGGGCCGGCCATTCCGCCACGGGGCGGAGGTCGAGGCCTTATTCGTCGCTGGTGACCTTGGCGGTCCTGTTTTCGATCACGCCGGAGTTCTTCTTGACGGCGTAGAATTCGACGCGGCGATTCTGGGCGCGGGCCTTGTCATTGGAGTTTTGGGTCTTTGGCCGATACTCGCCACAGTTGGCCTGGACCAGGTAGTCGTTGGAAATCCCCAAATCATGAAGGGCTCGAACGACCGTCAGTGATCGGTGGGCGCCGAGTTCCAGATTGTCCTTCCACTTGCTCTTCTTGATCGGCTGATC
>CAYPXR010000023.1:0-32985 GCA_964414585.1 uncultured Planctomycetaceae bacterium | reverse complement strand
GACGGCATCCCCGACGAGTGCGAGGAAGAGAACCTGATGGGCGGCGGTTCGTCGATGATGTCCGGCGGCGGGGGATGGGACGAAGGGGCCGCGTGGGAGGCGTTTTACGAATGGTCCGCAGAGCAATGCTGGGGACCGTCGTGCGAAACGCCGATGGACGCGCAGTTCGCAGCGATGGTGGCGAAGATGCAGGAACTGGGTCTGCCGGTGCGGGGGCATCCGTGAGGGCGTAACGGCGACAGGTTCTTACTCCGCGCCCGGCCCGACGAGGAACGAAAGCTGTTCCAACTGCACCGCCAGGTCCACGGCGCAGACGGCGACGTTGGCGTCGATGTCGAGGCTGACCGGGGCGAAGTTGAGCAGGCCGCGGATTCCGGCGGCGACGAGCACGTCGGCAATCCCCTGCGCCGCTTCGCCGGGGACGGCCACGATCGCCAGGCGGATGTCCTTTTCGCCGACCAGCCGCGGGATGTCGTTGACCGACTGAACCACCAGTTCCGGCATCGCGGGGACGGGCCGGCCGACCTTCGTCGCATCGGAATCAAAAACGGCGACGAGTCGAAAGCCCTTCCTGGCGAAGCCGCGATAGGCGGACAGGGCCATGCCGAGGTTGCCGGCCCCGACCAGCAGGACGTTCCACACGCGGTCGGTCCCGAGGATTCGGCGGATCGATTCGGCCAGTTCGCCAACGTCGTAGCCGATGCCGGGGCGGCCAAACTGCCCGAAGTAGGCGAGGTCCTTGCGGATCTGGGTCGCGGTGAAACGCAGGGCTTCGCCGAGCTGCTTGGAAGAGACCCGCTCCTGACCGTTCATGCTGAGCTTGTCGAGTTCGCGAAGGTAGAGGCTGAGCCTGCGGACGGCCGGCGCTGGGATGCCATTGGCTTTCATGATGAGCGGACCCCGGACTGGAAGCATCACCGCATCTTGCGACCGATAGGGTGATAATATCCCGATCCCGCGAGGTCCTCAAGCGGAGGGCGACCGGCGGCGAGGCGCAACATTCGGCGAATCAACGTTTTTCGGTCGGTGGCCCTTGACAGTCTCGACCGGCACCTGATACGGTTGAGTAGAGGGTTTGGCGCGAGTTTTCGCCCCGGACTCGGACCGGCGCCGCCGGTCCACCTACCAGCCCGCCCAAGGGTGAAACGCCGCACGGCTTCAAAGGGTTTGGGTCGCGAACGCGATGAGTCGATACCGATCGCTCCTATGGATCACCGCGCTCGTGCCGGCCATCGCCGGCGCGCGGGCGTCCGCGCAGGATTCGCTCGAGACGATCATCAAGAGCCCGACCATTTCGCGGACGCAGCGGGCCACGATGGAGGCGGAGATCACCGTCCGCGTGAAGCGCATGGCCGACGCCGGGGCGAACGACGTCCGGCGAACGGACGCGCGCGAAAGGATTCTCCGCACCGCCCAGATCAAGGGGGCCTCTGTGGCCGGGCTGGACGCCTATGCGGAGATCTGCGCCAGCCAACTCGTTCCGCTGTTTTCGAATCCGCTTTATGAAATGGAGCAGGACGTCACGCTGCTCCTAACGGATCTGAATAATCCGAATACCGTCCGGGCCTTCGCGGTCGCGCTGGAATCGAAGCACGCGGCGGTTCGACTGATCGCCGCGCGGGGGATTCAAACGCTTCACAAAAAGCTGGCCGATCGCCAGTCCGAATGCGAGGACGCGTTGACGGCGCTGGGCAAGGCCGGCGCGGCCGAACGCAACGAGCACGCGCTGCGGGTCATTTATCAGGCGATCGACTTTCCCGCCGACGTCCCGAATTTCAAATACATGGATGCGTGCGCCGGGGCACTGAACTCGATCTTCGATGCCCGGCTTCAACAACTCCGCGGCGGCAGCCGGGACGAACAGCGCGACGCCGAGGGCCTGACGAGCGCCGCCGCCTGTTACGCGGGCGCGAGCGCCGATCAGAAGGCGCGGCTCATGGGCCATCTCGCGGATTTCCTGCAACTGGCGATCGATCGCTATTTCGATCCGGACACCGGAGACGAGTCCCATCCCCACCTCGCCGACGCGGTCGATCGGCTGGAGACCGCCATTTTCGGCATGATGAAGCAATCGAACGTGACGCCACCGTCCATCCGAATGGCCGGGCGACTTAAGGCCAAGGTTTCCGACCTCAAAAAGCTGGAAACGGAGATTCGGGCCTCCCTGAAGGAACTCCATTCTCAACTCGAAAAAGAGCCCTGGAAGCTCTCCTAGGCGACCCCCCCTTTGCGGCCATCCGTGCGTGAGAAAGCGGCCCGAACCCCGTTTTACTTTCGTGGGCTATCGTCCTCGCCCTAACATTGCCGTTGTCATAAGGCCATGGAGCCCATAGATTTCTCGGCCTACACCGGCATTTATCGCGGGCAAACCCCGTCGGATGAGATGAGCAGCTTGATGATTTTCCGCAAGGGTGCATTTTCCAATCCCGTTCCGGTCCGCCTGGCGACGCTTGTGGTCCTCGCTCTGGCCCACTCCCTTTTCGCGGCGGACCCCCTGGGTCTGTTGCCGTCGGACGTCGCCGGCGTCGTCGTTTTTCGCGATCTGAAGAGCGCCGCCGACAAAATCAATCCCTTTCTCCGTCAGATCAACCCCGATCATCCCGGATTGGACCTCAAGGAGATCGGCCAGGGGCTGAACCTGGAGAGCGGGCAGTGGGACGCCTCATCGCCGGTGATTTTGATCCTGACAAAGCCTGAATTCAGCCGCGAATCGATGATCATCGCCTTTAGTCCGGCAGAGGGGTCCGATCTTAAGAAGGAATCCCAACAGCGAACTCGGCGATTCAAGGAATGCAACGGTCCGAACGGCGAGTTTTTCCTGGCGTTTCACGATGGATTCGCGTTTGCCGGGACCTCGACCAAAGCCATTCGTTCGATTCATCATCGCCCGCAGAGGCAGTCCTTTCTCGGCGCGCTGGACGACCAGGAGAAAGCCATGCTGGCCGAGAGCGACGCTTTCATCCGGATCGATCTGACCCGTTGGCGGGAGAAGCTCTCGCCGTTCATCATGATCGGCCTGGGGATGATGAAACTCAGCATCACCGCGGAGATGCACAACGGCGCGGACACGGCGGCCGTCATCGATTGGCTCCTCGGCGGCGTCCGCGCCTTCATCGATCAGATGGAATCCACCAGCGTCGCGTTTTCGTACGACCGGGAGACGATTCGCCTGAGCCACCATCACCGTTTTGCGGAAGGTCAGTCCGTCGCTCACTACCTCGCAAGCGTCAAGTCCGGCGAAGAGGACCTTCTGGGAATCCTTCCAAATCGCCCGTTCCTGATGGTCGGCGTTTCCAACTGGCGCTGTCAAACCGGCGAATGCCTGTCGGTTTCGCTGGCTCGTCACGTCGTCGAGATGGAATCGGTTTCATCGAGAATCCCGAGTGAGACGCGTAAAGAACTTTGCCAGGAAATGGGCAATTGTTACGGCCAGATGCGCGGCTCGGCGTTCATGGTGACGTCGAATCCCGGTCAGGCCGCCCCCCTGCAACTGGTGGGCGGATTTTCCGTAAAAGATTCCACGGCGGCGATCCGTCAGCTTTGTTTCATCCAGGAAAACGCCGATGAGGCGATGTCCGCCCTGCTTCCCAATGCGCATTGCTCCGGAAAGTTTGAGAAGAAGCGCGAGCAAGGCGTCGATTTCATGGAACTCAATTTCAAAAAAAGCGACCTCAACAAGGATGAGCGGGCCGAGCTGTACAAGGTGTACGGCGAAAAGGTCCGCTATCAGCAGGCCGCCGCCGGCCCGAACCGGGTCGTGTATGCGTTTGCCGAACCGCCGACGACCGTTCTGGATCTCCTGCAATTGAAGCCCAAGGATCGGGTCGACGAAGACCCGTCCGTCCGACGGATCATCGGTCGCCTGCCGAAGCAACCCCACCTGCTGGTCCTGTTTGATTTGGAAAGGGCCCTCGCGGCCGTTCCTTATCTGGCCGCGCCCGCCAATCCCGGACCGGACGGAAAGAAGGCGCCGCCGCCGCTGCTGCGATCCGACCAGCCGACCCACGGGTTGATTGGTTGGGCGGTCGTGGCCCGGCCCACGTCGATCAGCGGTCAGATGGTCATGGATGCCCACGACGCCGTCGAAACGTTTAAGCTGGTTCGAAATATGCCTCAGAAACTGACCGAACGATCCGGGCCGACCCGGGGAAAGATCATCATCAGTCCGTGACCGGCTTGACCGACCGTGCCTGGGGGCGGAAGATCATCCGGTGAAATCCAACCGTCATCGTGTCATAAACCGTCACTCGAAGATAGAAATGTGAGGAGCCGAAGATGTTTTTCAAAAAGCATTCCGTTCGTTTTTGGCTGGCCGCGACGGCCGCCGTCGTGGTGGGTGTTCTGCCGGCGCGTGCGGGCAGTCCGAAGGACCTGATCGAGATCATCCCGCAGGATGCGTGGGGGTTCCTGATGGTTCGTTCGCTGAGCACGGTCGATGAGAAGGCCAAGCTCATCAAGGAGACGTTGGCGCTGCCGATGCTGCCCGATCAAGTTTCCCAGATGGCGCTGGGGATGTTCGAACTGGGCGACACGGTCGACACGTCGAGCCCGATCTGCGCCGTGATGCTCGACGCGCAGAAATTCGGCGGACAGGAAAAGGGCCCGCAGAACGCCGCGGTGTTGCTGATTCCGGCCAAGGATCCGAAGGCGCTTCTGGAGAAACTACAGGCGGAGGAAGCCAAGGACGGCGTCTCGGCCTGCACCATGAAGGGTGAGCCGGCGTTCGCGGCGGTCCGCAACAAGATCGTCATCCTCGGACCCAGCCAGGACAGCGTCACCCATCTGGCCAAGACGAAGAAGACGCTGAGCGAGGGGCTCGCCAAGTCGCGAATGAACGTCATGAATGACAGCGACTTTTATTTGAGCATCGCCGTCGGACCCATCGTGAACGCCTACAAGGACATGTTCATGCCGATGGCGCAGATGATGCTGGCCGCGCAGGACCCGGAAGGCAAATCGATCAAGCAGCTCGTCAAGCTGTTCAGCGAGGTGTCGGCCTTCGACGTTTCCATCGGCGTCGATGAGAAGGGGCTCGCCCTCAAGATGCTCGTCTGCCCCGTGGAGGACAGCGATCTTCAAAAGTGGACGGCGGACGAAAAGAATACGACCGACGCCCTGCTGGCCATGTTGCCCAAGGAGAAATACCTGTTCTCCTTCGGAGGGCTGGCCTCGCAGAGCGAACACAAGGACAAATTCGGGGACTCCAAGCCGTTGTCCAGCGCCATGAAGATGATGAACGCGACGGGGATCGATGCCAAGGCCATCGAAAGCATCGACGAAGAGTTCATCAAGCTTCAGAAGGCGATCAAACGCTATGCGGTCTGCGTCAGCGCGTTGCCGGAGGGATCCGACGGGCTGTTCGGGCTGACGATCGTCGCCGAAGTCGGCGATTCGAAGGCCTTCGTCGACGGCATTCGCGAACTTTACAAGAAGACGTGGAAGGCCTCCGAGGACGAGAACTTCGTCGCCTTGAAAAAGAGCATCGTTCACAAGGCCGACGGCGAGTCGGTCGGCGAACAAAAGGTCGACTCGATCACGGTGAACGTCGGCGAACTCGCCGAGCGGTCCGAGTCGCCCAAGAAGGAAGTCGAGAAATTCCAAAAAATCATGGGCAAGGAGTGCGTCTTTCGCTTCGGAGCGGTCGACGACAAGCACGTCGCCATCGTCTTCGGCGGCGGATCCAAGCGATATGAAAGCGTTTGCGGCGCCGTGAAATCCAAGGGCGACTCGCTCTCGGGGGATCAGGGCATCGTCGACCTATCGAACCGGCTTCCGTCGCCGCGGGCCAGCGAGGCCTTCATCGCCGTCGACAGTATCCTCCAGACATTCCGGACCGCCGCGAAGCTCATCGGCGAAGAGGAGTTCCCGATCGAGGCCCCGACGCTCAACGCGCCGCTCGCGTTTTCCTTCTCGGTGCACGACAAAAGCGTGAGCCGGTACGACTGTGTCGTCCCGATGAAGCTGATCAAGGCCATCAAGGCGGCGGTGGAGCAATACTCGGCCTCGGCGAAGGATGATAACTTCGACGAAGACGACGAAGATTCCGGCGCGAAGAACGGCCAGGATGGCATGGAGGGCGACCACCCGGCCAAGTCCTCCAAGGCCAAGAGCAAGGCCAAGCCGAAGAAGTCCCCCCCGTCGAAAGAGGACGCGGACAAGGAAGAATCCGGCGATGAGGGCAGCGACGAATAGTCCATCCTTTCCTGACGCTGAATTGAACCCAAGGGCCGCCGGTCGCATTGACGGGCGGCCCTTTTTCTTGTGCGATGGCGCCGTGAAACTCTATACCAAGACCGGCGACGACGGCGGCACCGGGCTGTTCGACGGCTCGCGCGTGCGGAAGGATGACTTGCGCGTCGAGGCGTATGGCACGATCGACGAATTAAACGCCTGGGTCGGGCTGACGATCACCGTGATTGGCGCCCATTCCGATCGATCGAAATTCGACGTCTTGCAGGCACGATTGACGCAGATTCAGGGGGAACTGTTCACACTTGGGGCGGAGTTGGCAACGCCGGGAGACTCGGCGCAGGCACAAAAGATCGCGCACGTTGCTTCCGAGCAATCCCAGCGGCTTGAAGACTGGATCGACGAAGCGGTCGCAGGCGTTCCGCCGCTGAAGGTCTTTGTGCTCCCGGGCGGGTCGGCGCTGTCGGCGCATCTGCACCTGTGCCGGACGGTGAGCCGCCGGGCGGAACGGCGCGTCGTGAGGCTGACTGGGCAGGTCAAAATCAACCCGGAGATCGTGATCTATCTCAACCGGTTGAGCGATCTTTTCTTCGCATGGGCGCGGATGGCGAATCATCTCGCGGGCATTGAAGATGTCCCGTGGACGCCACCCAAGTCGTGAACGCACCTTTCGAGCATCCAGAAAGCCCCCGGCAGACGCCTGGGGCTCTTTGGCCGGACTATGTCCATCAGATCGGCGGACAGGCGGACGGTTTCGACAACAATTCGATCACGAACAGATCGAGGTCCGTTGGGATGGTCAGGATGCCGTCCGCGTCCATGTCGGCGCAGACGCAGTCGGGCGCCACGGGCCCGCCGAAATAATTGACCATGCAATCGGTGAACTTCTGGATGTCGAGACCGTTGACCAGATTGTCAAAGTTCATGTCGCCGCGGCATCGGCAGTCGGTGATGCATTTGCAGCAGACGGTGATGCTGCCGTCTTCATTGACCGTCCGTTCCTTCTGGCAAATGTAACCCTCGGGGCAAATGCCGACGCAATCGACGTCGCGACCCGTATAGATCCGAACGGTGCCCGTCGTGGAGCCCGATCGACCTGCCAGGGTTCCGCCCGGCGCGCCGACGAAATCGATCCGATAGGTGATGTCGAAAAAGCTGTCGACGGCCCACTGACCGCCCGGGAGCTGGGTGAGCGTGGTGTGACCGGGGCTCGGCAGTCCGAAGTCGGTTCCCGCCACGACGCGAAGAAGGTCGAAATCCGGATCCCCGGTGATCTGGCCAAAGAACCGAAACATGTCAGTATCGAAAGACTGAACCGGCGTGAACGGAGTTCGCGGCGCGGTGTGAATCTCGAGTCCGATGGGCAGGTTGATGTTTCGGTTGAATCCCGCCAGTCCGCTCGTGCCTTGCATGATCCAGTTGAGCGTCGCGTTCGAGCAGGACTTTTCACCGGCGAGTGAGCCACCGGGTGCGTAGCAGACAGGACCGATGGGAACCGGGAAGGAACAGACGTTTGTGTTGGCGCAGACGAAGTTGTGGATGGTCGTGGCGCATTGAATCGTGTCGGGCGGCTGAAGCCCGTCGATGATCTGCATAGGCTGGCCGGCGGCGTTTTTGTACGAGCAGCCCTGGGGCGGAAGATGGACGGTCCCGGTGCCATCCTCGGGCACGGCGCAGGGATTCGCCACCTGCTCGATGGCTTCCGCGTGACAGCTTTCGCTGGGGCCGCATTCGCAATCGGTAACGGAGACCTGTCCTGTCACGGGGTTGATTCTCATACAGCGCGGGGCGCAGGAATAGAAAGGACCACAGTACGAGGCCCGGCAGGCGGAGCCATCCGGCAGGGGCTCACACGGAATCGAGATGCATTCGCAACAGACGTCGATCGTGCCGTTGGGGTAGACGATCGTACTTCGACTGCACTCGAATCCCGGCGGGCAATTGCCTACGCAGGAGGGTCCGGCGCCGGTGGTGATTCGAACCGTGCCGGTGGTGGAGCCGGATCGACCCGCGAGAGCGCCGCCTGGTGCGCCGACAAAATCGATGCGGTATGTGATATCAAAGAAGCTGTCGACGGCCCACTGACCTCCGGGAAGCTGAGTCAACGTGGTGTGGCCGGGGCTGGGCAGACCGAAATCCGTGCCCGCCGTGATGCGGAGCAAGTCGAAGTCGGGATCGCCGGTGATTTGCCCGAAGAATCGAAAAATGTCGGTGTCGAAGGACTGAACCGGCGCGAGCAACCTCGGCGCGGCATGAATTTCCAATTCGATGGGCAGGTTGATGTTGCGATTGAAACCCGAAAGTCCGCCCGTTCCTTGCATGAGCCAGTTCAACGTCGCATCGGCGCAGGATTTCTCCCCTCCCAGAGAACCACCCGGGGCGTAACAAACAGGGCCGATGGGGACCAAGAACGAGCAGACGCCACTTGCCGCACACGAGAAGTTCTGAATCGTCGTCGGACAGTTGATCATATCCGGCAGAAGGCCATTGATAATCTGCATGGGTTGGCCGGTCGGAGTGGTGTAGGCGCAAGTCTGTGACGGGAGATGAACCGTTCCCGTGCCATCTTCCGGCACCACGCAGGGCGTCGTTCCCGGCGGGGCGGGCTCGGCGTAACAGCTTGAATGGGCGGAGCAAATGCAATCCAGAATCGTGTCGTCGCCGCTAAAGGGGTTGTAATTGATGCAGCGCGGTTGGCACGGGGAGCCGGCACCGTCACAAACGGCCGGCTGACAGCTCCGACCACTGGGGTCCGGCGCGCAGGGCGGTCCCGCTTGTACATCGGGATTGACAAAAGCAACGGCGGAGAGAAGTAGCGTGAAAAGCGCCAGCGACTTCCGGATCGGACCTTTCGCAGGACTCATATTGATTCTCCTTTTCCCTGAAACCCCGGACTCCAAGCAGGGTGTCGGGACGCAATCGCGTTGTGCGAGTGAGAGGTAGGGGCGCCCCGTTGACAACGATACGAATCGATCTTCAAACCAAATGCGATGCTACCCGTTTACAGGGGCAAATGTCAATGAAATGCAGCGATTCTAAACATCTCTTTTTGGATTGCATTGGAGTCAAGTAGCGACCGCGGCCGATCCTGCGACCCCAACCGCCGCTTTACCGGGCGACTCAAAACGCCTTGATGCGCAGTTCGCCTTTCTTGGCAAGGTCCATCACTTCGCGGAAGTCGTCCAGGGCCTTGGTCAGGCGCTTGGCGGAGAGGAGCATTTCCTCGTAGAGACGGTTGTCGTTGAGCAGGAGGCCGACGGTGCCGTTCTTTTCGTTCATCGCGGCGAGCGTTTGTTCCATTCGCTTGAGCACGGAAGACATCTCGTCCGAAGTCATTGCCAGCTTGCGCACGAGTTCGCCGACGTCCTTGGCCACCGTCTTGCCCTCGGCGGTGATGTCGCGGACGTTTTCCATCGAAGTGACGCCGGTCTCGGAGATTTTTCGGCTATTGGCGAGAATCGCGGCGAAGTTATCCTGATTTTTGGGGTCGCCGACGACGGCGGTGAAACCCTTGAGGGCGGCGTCGAATCGCTGCATGACGCTGTCCAGATTGGCGGCGGCGGCCTTTGAATCCACGTCCTCCAGCTTTCGCGCTTCGATCATGCGGTTGATGTTTTCAGCGACGGGCTTGAAACGTGCGGCCAATTCGCCAATGTGCGTCGTCGCATCCACCAATGTTTTTTGCATGCTCTGCGGGATCAACTGGTCAAGGATGGGGAGCATCGTTCCCGGAATTCTCGCGCTGCCGTCGCGCGGCAACTTTGTCCGGTCGCCGGGGTTGCGAACGACGAGGTCAATGGGCGCCTTGCCGATGCCCATCATGTTGGGCGAGACGCGCATCACCACAGACGCGGGCAGGTCGAATCCGTCGACGGAGACGACGACCAAGACGCCCTTTTCGGGGGCGTTGGCATCGACAAATTGAACGTCGCTGGTCTGGCCGATGCGCTTGCCGTAGAGGGTGACGGTCTGCCCCTGCTGAACGCCCTGGACGCCGGCGGGGAACTCGACCTTGATGTCGTAGTTGTTCACGAACAGTGTTTTCCCGCCGCCGAAGACCATGATCAGGCCGCCCATGACGACGAAGCCGATCAGGACGAAGGCGCCGACGATCGTGTTTTGTTGTTTATTCGCCATACGATCTCCTCAGTAGCTACTTCATTAATCGTCCAATGCGGCCAAATCGCGTTCGTCGGCGTGTCCGTCGACGAAACGGCGCACTCGGGGGTCCTTTGACGTGCGAAACCATTCCGGATCGCCGTCGGCGATGATCTTGCCGTGGTGGAGCATGACGATTCGGTCCGCGACTTTGTACGCGCTGGTCATGTCGTGGGTCACCACGACGCCGGTCACGTTGAGTTCTTTCTTGAGTTTGAGGATCAATTCATTGATCACATCCGCCCGAACAGGATCCAGACCGGTCGTCGGTTCATCGTAAAGCACGACTTCGGGATTCAGGGCGATGGCGCGGGCGAGAGCCACGCGTTTTTTCTGGCCGCCGGAGATTTCGGCCGGCCGGCGGTGTTGAAGCCCGTCGAGCCCGACCATGCGGAGCTTTTGGGCGACGATCTCCGCGAGGTTCGGCGGCGGCGACGCGTGGTGTTGAACGATCGGAAAGGCGACGTTTTCCTCGACGGTCATCGAGTCGAACAATGCCCCCATTTGAAAGAGCAAGCCGAATCGGCGACGGACATCGACGAGGTCTGCCTCGGATTGGTCATCGACACGCCGCCCGTGGAAAAAGACCTGTCCATGGTCCGGCCGGAGCAACATGACGATGTGCTTGAGCAGGACGCTTTTGCCTGTTCCGGATTCGCCGATGACGACGGTGGTCTGGCCGCCGGCCAGTTGCAGGTCGAGGTCGTCAAGAACGGCGAGCGAACCGAACCGCTTGGAGACGCCGCGGAGTTCGATGATCGGACCGTTGTTATTGGTGTCGACGCTCACGCGTGTCGTTTAGCCTAGAGGAAGGTCCGAAAGCCGTAAATGCGAATGCTGATGGTCTGTAGAAGTTCGGCGAGGAAATAGTCCAACGCCAGTATGGCGATAAAGGAGGCGACAAAGGCCTCGGTGCAGGCCCGGCCCACGCCTTCGGCGCCGGGGCGGCAGAAGAACCCCTTGTAGCAACTGATCAGGCCGAGGGCCGCTCCAAAAAAGAACGCCTTGAGGACGCCGGAGAACAGATCGAAATTGTCCACGGCCTGCTCGGTGTATTCCCAGTAGGGACCGCTATCGACGCCGCGTTGGACGACGGAGATGAACCAGCCGCCGAGGGAGCCGGTGAGGTTCGCATAGAGGGTCAAGATCGGCGTCAGCAAAAAACAGGCAAAGACGCGGGGAACGACGAGGTAATGGATCGGATCGACGCCCATGCCCCGGAGCGCGTCGATCTGTTCCGTGACTTTCATGGTGCCCAGTTCAGCAGTCAGCGCGCCGCCCACGCGGCCGGCGAGCATGATGCCCGCGAGGACGGGGCCCAATTCGCGGACGACGGAGATGTTGACGACCGCGCCCATTCGTTCTTCGAGACCGACGGCGCGGAACTGTTCGATGGCCTGCACGGCGAGAACCATGCCGACGAAGGCGCCGGTGATGAGGATGACGGGGAGCGAACGGTATCCGACTTCAAAGAGTTGGGGCATGAGCAGCCGCCAAAGTTGCGGCTTGGCGATGTCGCGGCCGGTCCATTTGAAGGTCTGGCCGGAAAAGATGCAGAAGTCGCCGAATCGGTCGAGGAGCTGCCGCGCAGTGTCAGCGATGCGGTAATTTGAAGCGGCCGGGGCAGTGGACACGTCCGTATCTCCACGAAGCCGCGCGGCGCGGCTTCCAAGCGTTTTATCCTTACCGGCGCGGCCTGTCAATTCTAACTCTCTACGGGACGGTGGGTTGACGCCGGCAACGGCCCGGGCGACGATGAAGGCATCGAACGCGATGGACCCTTGTGTATACCCATCGCCGGGAGGCCCGTGGCGACATGAAAATTTTGATCGCCGACAAGTTCGAGTCGTGGGGGATCGACGAACTCCGGACGGCCGGCTTTGAAGTGACGTCGGACCCCGCGTTGAACGGAGCGGCCCTCCGCGACGCCATCACCCAAACACAATGCGAGGTACTGATCGTTCGCGGCACGGAAGTCACGGCCGAAATGATTGAATCCTCGCCGCGACTGGGCCTGGTCGTCCGCGCGGGGGCGGGGCATAACACGATCGACGTCGCCGCGGCCAGCCGATGCGGGGTGTACGTCGCCAATTGTCCGGGTAAGAACGCTGTCGCCGTGGCGGAATTGACTCTTGCGTTGATCCTCGCGCTGGACAGACGGATTGTGGACAATGCGACGGACCTGCGGCAGGGGCGATGGAACAAGAAGGAGTATTCCCAGGCGCGGGGGCTCAAAGGACGGACGCTGGGGGTCATCGGCCTCGGACAGATCGGGCGGGCCGTCGTACAGCGGGCACTGGCTTTTGAAATGAAGGTGATTTCCTGGAGCCGGTCACTGACGCCGGAACAGGCCGACGAGCTGTCAATCGTTCAATGCGAGACGCCGGGACAGGTCGCCGCCAACTGCGACATCCTGTCGATTCATGTGGCGCTGACCCCGGACACGAAAAAGCTCATCGACGCAACGGTGCTGGAACGTCTTTCGTCCGGCAGCTACTTCGTCAACACGTCGCGCGCCGAGGTCGTCGATTACGCCGCACTGGAAAAGGCGGTGCGCGAGCGCGGTGTTCGCGTCGGATTGGACGTCTTTCCCGATGAGCCGGAAACCGGCCAGGCCGCTTTCAAGGCGGCGATCATGGACTCCGGCGTGGTTTATGGCACGCACCATATCGGTGCGTCGACCGACCAGGCGCAAAACGCGATTGCCGCCGAGACGATTCGGATCGTGCGCGCGTTCGCCGCGACGGGCCAGGTGCCGAACTGCCTGAACATCGAGACGCAGGCGCCGGCGCATTGTCAGGTCGTGGTCCGCCATTACGACAAAGTGGGCGTGCTGGCGGCGGTGCTGGACCAGCTTCGCCGGGCCAATATCAACGTCGGCGAGATGACCAACACGCCGTTCAAGGGCGGCAAGACGGCCGTCGCCGCCATTCGCGTCAATCAGCCCATTCCGGATTCGGTGATTCAATCCATCGCCGGGATGAAGGACCTGGTGATCCAGGTCGACGTCAAATCGCTGTAGAATCCGCACAGAGGGGTGCTTTCGAAAATGCACAAGATTCTCGTCGCCGACACGATTGCTGAAGAAGGACTTGCCCGGTTGCGCGAGGCCGCAGGCGTCAGCGCCGAGGTACGTACGGGCCTGCCCGCCGACGAACTTGCGAAGATCGTCGGCGATTACGATGGGATGATCATCCGATCGAGCGTGCAGGTCGGCGCGAATGTTCTCGCCAAGCCGGGTCGGCTCAAGGTGATCGCCCGAGCGGGCGTCGGCGTGGACAACGTCGATGTCCCCGCCGCCACGGCCGCGGGCGTTTTGGTCATCAATACTCCGGACGCCAACACGATCTCCACGGCCGAACACTCGATCGCCATGATGCTCTCGGTCCTGCGAAACATCCCGCAGGCCAATGCCCATTTGACTGCAGGCGGTTGGGAACGAAAAAAATATGTCGGGCGGCAGGCGGCCGGCAAGGTGTTGGGCATTGTCGGATTGGGGCGCGTCGGGCGGGCCGTTGCCGAGCGGGCGATTGGGTTGAAAATGAAGGTTCTGGCCTTTGATCCGCTGCTCAGCACGGATACGGCGCTGGAAGGGCGCGTGCAGGTCGTCCGCACATTGGACGAGTTGCTGCCGCAGATCGACTGCCTCACACTTCACGCGGCCATGACGGCGGATAGCAAGGGAATGATCGGGGGCGCACAGCTTTCCAAAATGAAGAAATCCGCCGTGGTGATCAACTGTGCCCGCGGCGGGCTGGTGGATGAAGCGGCGTTGGCGGAGGCGCTGAACGCCGGTCGCCTGGCAGGGGCGGCGGTGGATGTTTTCTCGACGGAGCCGCCCCAAAATAATCCGCTGCTGACGGCCAAGAACATCGTGTTGACGCCCCATCTTGGGGCATCGACCGAGGAAGCCCAGACGGCGGTCTCGACCGAGGCGGTCGAATCGCTGCTGGACTTCCTGCAAAACGGCGTGATTCGCGGCGCGGTGAACGTGGCGGGGATGCCGGCGCATCTGTCCGCTCGCGATCGGGCGTATCTCGATCTGACCGGGCGGATGGCGGCGATCCTCGCGCCGCATTGCGCCGGCGGAATCGACCGCGTGGACGTGATGACCTACGGCGGCGAGGCAATCACGGCCCTCTGTCCGACGCTTGCCTTGCAGGCGGTGGCCGAACTCATGAGCCCGCACATTGAAGGACGGTTGAACCTGGTCAACGCGCACGGCTTCGCGGAGCAGCGCGGTATCCACGTTCACCACGCGGCGCACTCGACGAAACGGGAGTTCTTCGAGATCGTCATGATCAAGATCGAGCGCCGCGGCGAAGTGCATCACGTTGAAGGCACGGTGTTTCTCGACGGCGTCCCGCGAATTCTGGCGATCGACGGCTATCGGATGGAGATGGTTCCCGAAGGCTTGCTCGTACTGATATTCAACGACGACCGGCCGGGCGTGATCGGCCTCGTCGGCACGCTGTTCGGTAACCATCAGATCAACATCGCCGACCTGACGCTTTCCCGCCGGGCCAAGACGGCGCTGATGCTGCTGAAGATTGACGGCACGGTGCCGCCGAACGTGTTGGACGAACTCAAGCAATCCGACGCGATCTTGTCCGTGCGGACGGTACCACTGCCGCCGCTGCGAAAGGAGGGGGCGTGATGATGCGTCGCGCTACTATTTTCTTTTTCGTGACTGTCGTCGGCGCCGGTTGCCAGTATGTCGGCGGCGGCGTCCGAGGCAGCGGCGTCGCCAAGACCGAGACGCGCGAGGTGGAAACCTTTGACGAGGTCCGTTTCCCCGGTGCGGGGCGATTGGAGATCACCGTGGGAAAGCCGTCACCGCTGATGGTGACCGGTGACGACAATCTCCTTCCGCTCATCAGCACCAAAGTGACCGGCACCCGGCTGACCATCGATTTTGACGAGGCGATCAACCCGAAGACCGATCTGGTCTTCAAGGTCGGGACGGCGGATATCAAATTCCTCGATTGCAGTGGAGCCGCCAAGGCGATCGTGACCGGCGTGAAGAACGAGGCATTCAAAATCGATCTGAGCGGCGCGGGATCGGTCAGCGTCAGCGGGCAAACCGGGCGATTCGAACTTTCAATTTCCGGCACCGGCAATGTCGATGCGGACGATCTCGCGGCCAAGAATGTGACGGCCAATGTCAGCGGGGCCGGCAACGCCGAGGTCCAGGCGACGGAAACGCTCAAGGCCGACGTCAGCGGAGTCGGCCACATTCGCTACAAAGGCGATCCAAAGGTGGAATCAAGCGTTTCCGGCGTGGGTTCAGTGATGAAGAAGTCCTGAATGCTTTGTTCCCATACGCAAATTCAGCAATGTGCGGGATTTCTTTACCGCGAGAAGGCCGCTAAAACAGCAGCGTAAGTGCGGAGACGCCGATGCTGACTGAATACATTGCTGTTGCCATGGCAGGGGCGGGTACGAAACATTGAAAGATGGGACGTACTTCGGGACGATTCCCGGCTTCCGCGGCGTCTGTGGAAGCGCTCGCACGCGTTCGGCCTGTCGCCATCAATTGCAAGAAGTACTCGAAGACTGGCTCGTCGTCAGCCTTCAGCTTGGGAACCGAATACCCAGACTTCCCGGCGTTCGTCCATTTCCCAAGAAGATGAAAATCGCCGGTTAGTCCCTCTTGCCTGCCGCCTGCCATTCTTGTGGGGTGATTTCCAACTGCTTGAGCACCCTTCTTAACAGAGGCACGGAAAATTCATGGTCGTGGGGATTGGGTACCGAAGGGCCGCCCGTCACGAACAAACAACGGATGCTTGGTGCCCGCGTAGGGGCCGACAAATCCCAGATTACGCAACCGTCTGGTGAACACACGATGCGAAACCGGTGATAATCGGGGCATGGCTCAACAAACTTACCGGGTCACTTGTTTTGGTCTTCCATCCGCCGCAACCGAAACGACACATCTTCCAAAATCGCCCGGCTGCTGTTGATCAGGTCGGCGACGATGCCGGTGAGGATCATCTGGAATCCGGCGATGAGCAGGATCGCGCTGAGGATGAGCGACTGGATGTGCTGGTCGTGCTGGTCGGTGAAGAAGAAGTAGTAGAGGAAACGCAGGCCGATGCCGGTGCCTCCGAGGATGGCGGTCAATCCGGCGATCGTAAAGATCTTCATCGCCTGATAAGAGGAATAGACGCGGACCATGATTCCGACGGAGCGCGTAATAAAGACGCCGATGTTGGAAAACAGGCGGCTCTCGCGCAGCTTTTCATTCGTGCGAATCGGCACGTTGACCGTGATGAGCCGCTTGCGACCGGCCTGAATGGCGTGATCCACCGTGTGATCGAAATCCGTCGAACAGACGAGACGCATCGCGGCCTCCCGGCTGTAGGCCCGAAAGCCGCTGGCGACGTCCGGTACCGTCGTGCCGGCCAGAATGCTGACGACCTTGCTGCCGAGGACCTGGAGTTTTTTCTTGACGAACGAGAAATGGGCCACTTTGTCCGGCTCGCGGTCGCCGATGACCAGGTGGGCCCGGCCTTCCAGGATCGGTTGGACGAGCTTGGGGATGTCGCCACCGAAGTATTGATTGTCGCCGTCGGTGTTGACAATGATGTCGGCCCCCAGGGCCAGACAGCGGTCCATCCCCGCGGAAAAGGCATGTCCCAGGCCGCGATTGCCGGGGAATTTGATGATGTGATCGACACCGTTGGCCCGGGCGACTTCGAGCGTCCGGTCGGTACACCCATCGTCGATGATGAGGATTTCAACCTTGTCGACACCGGGGATCTGCCGCGGGATGTCGCGCAGGGTCGCCGGAAGGGTCTCTTCTTCGTTCAGGCAGGGGATTTGGACGATCAACTTCATTCGGACTCCCTCGGGCCGGACCTGTCTCTCCGGGGCGAATGCTATATAATTTCACGCCGTTGTCTAGTTAGAGGCGAAATGGACGGGCACGCGCTCGGGCGAATCGCCGTTCCAACCGACCGGAGGCTCCACCATTATGTTTCTTCGATCGTTACTGACGGCCGTCGTGTTGGCCGTTGTCGTTACGTCTACCGCCGAGGCACAACACGTCCAATATGAAAAATACGAGTTGCCCAACGGCATGACCGTGATCCTGCACGAAGACCACAGCCTGCCGGTCGCCTGCATCAATACGTGGTACTACGTCGGATCGAAGGATGAGGCCCCGGGGCGAAGCGGCTTTGCGCACTTGTTCGAGCATTTGATGTTCATGGGGACGAAGCGCGTCCCGACGGGGGCGTTCGACCAGATCATGGAGACGGAAGGCGGGTGGAACAACGCGTCCACCTCGGAAGATCGGACCAACTATTTTTCGTTCGGTCCGTCGAGCCTGCTGCCGACGCTGCTTTGGCTGGATGCGGATCGCCTGGAGGACCTCGGCAAGGCGATGACCAGGGAGAAGCTGGACAAGCAGCGCGAGGTCGTTCGCAATGAGCGCCGGCAGACGAGCGAAATGCAACCCTATGGCAAGGCGGAGTTGAAGATTCCGGAGTTGATGTACCCGCCGGAGCATCCCTATCACCACACGGTCATCGGCTCCCATGAAGACCTCGAAGCCGCGACGGTCCGCGACGTGAAGGATTTTTTCGCGGCGTATTACGTCCCCAACAACGCCTCACTCGTGGTCGCGGGCGATTTCGACTCGAAGAAGATCAAGCCGCTGGTCGCCAAGCTGTTCGGCACGCTGCCTCGGAGCGGCGAACCGTTCCACGGCAAATCGGAGCCCGTCAAGCTCACTGAAGTTCGGCGGGTTACCTACACCGATGCGGTCCAGTTTCCAAGGACCACGATGGTCTATCACAGCCCGAAGCATTTTGATCCCGGCGACGCGGAAATGGACCTCGTCGCGGCGATCCTCAGCGACGGGATTTCGAGCCGGCTGTATCAACGGTTAATCTACAAGGACAAGCTGGCCACGGCGGTCGATGCGACTCAGGCGTCGAGCCTGCTGGCGTCGCTGTTTTCGATCGAGGTGACGGCCCGACCGGACGTGCCCCTCGACAAAATTGAAGCCGTGACGGATGAGATCGTGGCGGAGTTTCTGGAAAAGGGTCCGACCCAGGACGAATTGGAACGACAGAAGGCCAAGATTGAATACACGGCGATCAACGGATTGCAATCGCTGCTCAACAAGGCCGACCGCCTCAATGAATACCACTTCGCGTTTGGGGAGCCGGACGGCTTTGCGCGCGATCTGGATCGATTTCGCAAAGCCACGGTGGAAAGCGTCCGCGACTGGGCGCGTAAGGTTCTGACGCAGGATGCCCGCCTCATCATGCGCGTGCTGCCTGAAAAGGCGGCGGGAGATCTGGCAACGGCCCGCGACCAGCAGCCGTCGGCGACCGGCGATGCAAAGTTCGCGCTGCAGGAGCCGAAGGCCTTCACCTTGTCCAACGGCATTCCGGTTCGGTTCTGGCAAAAGTCGGAGCTGCCGCTGGTCAGCGTGTTGTTGCAGATTGAGGGTGGCGCGATTCAGGATTCACCCGATGCAGCAGGTCGTGCCTATCTTACGGCGGACATGTTGGACCAGGGCGCCGGTTCGCTCGGCGCAATTGAGTTTTCCGACGCACTGGATCAACTCGGCGCAGAGTTCAATGCGACGGCCGGCCAGGAGACCACGAGCGTGCATCTCTCCGTGCTGAAGCGAAATCTCGACAAAGCCCTGGCGTTGTACGGCGATGCCATTCTTCGGCCGCGATTTGACGAGAAGGAATGGGATCGGGTGAAGCGGTTGCACCTGGACGGACTGAAGCGCGCGGAAGACCGGCCACAGCAAGTCGCCGGACGCGTCGGGCTTCGCGCCTTTTTCGGCGAAAATCATCCTTACGGGCGGCCCGCAAATGGATCGATGGAGACGGTCGAAAAATTATCCGTCGATTCGCTTAAGGCCTGTCATGCGAACTTGTTCATTCCCGGCCGTGCGACAATTTTCATCGCGGGCGATTTGACGGCGGATGAGGCCAAGGCGGCGTTGGAGAAGGTCTTTTCAGGATGGAAGGGCGAAGGCGGACGAATAACCGCGAATACGCCGCGACAGGAGATGCCTCCTCCCGCCAACAAAGCACTGAAGGTCGTCGTCGTCGACAAGCCGGATGCGGTGCAAACGGTGATCCGCTTTTACATGCCGGGACCGATTTATTCATCGCCGGACCGGATCAAGCTCGAACTCTTCAATACCATTCTCGGCGGCAGCTTCACGAGCCGGCTCAATCAGAATCTCCGCGAAGATCACGGCTATACCTACGGTGCCCGCTCCGGTTACACGATGACGCCTCAGACCGGATATTTTTCGGCCGGCTGCGATGTGCAGGCCGAACACACCGGGGAGGCCCTCGCCGAAATACTCAAAGAGTTCAAAAAAATTCGCGCCGGCGACGTTTCCGATCAGGAGGCGAATAAGGCCCGCGAGCAGAATCGCATGGAATTGATCCAGTCGTTTGAAGGGCTTAACGGCATCCTCGCGCAGGCGGCGATGCTCGAACACAACGGGATGCCCTTTGCGACGCTCGGCGACGATCTCGCGGCCATCACGAAGGAAAAGGCCGACGATTTGAACAAGCTCGCGTCGCCGGCGGTACCGCTGGAACAGGCCTTGCTGGTCCTCGTCGGCAAGAAATCACTGATCGAGGAACAGATCAAAAAGCTGCCCTTCCCGACGCCGACGGAGTTGACCGTCCGTGGAGAGCCGGTGGCCTCCGTCTCCAGCGGAACCCATTGAGCCAGACGCTGAAACATCGGCCGTCATAGGGATCGCAGCGCGTCGATTTCCGCCATGATCCGCTCCGATGCTTCGCGATGGGCTTCGCGGTCCTTTTCTCGACCGCGCCAGGCGGAAAGGTCGATCGGCGGGCCGTACCGGACGCGGGCGTGATGGCGACGAAGAAACGGGACGATCACGCTAATCGCATCGAGTAGGCGCGAACGACGAGCGTAAAACGGCTGCGTAGTGCCGGAGATCAATGCCGGAACAACGGTCGCGCCGCTTCGCAAGGCGAGCATGCCGACTCCTTCGCGGACCTTCAGCGATTCATTCAGCCGGCGAATTCGTCCTTCGGGAAAGATGCCCAGGCAGCGGCCCTCCTCCAAATGTCGCAGGGCGGCCTTGATGGAGGCGATGTCGTTGCCGGTGCGGTTGACGGGGACGCATTCGATCATTTCCACCAGGCGATTGAAAAACGGGAGGCTGGCGAATTCGCGGGCGATCATGAAGCTGACATAGCGGTTGGGACTGGTCGCCGTGAGAAGAAAGGGGTCGAGCGTCGAGACGTGATTCGCGGCCACGATGACCGGCCCGTGGGCGGGGATGGTGCAGATTCCCTGACGATGCAGTCGCGGCCAGAATCGGCAATAAAACTCGTTGAGGTTGGTCCAAAAAGCGATCGCCTTGCCGAAGCGTCCGCGCTTCAGGCGCACCGAGGTCGTCCAGATTCCGCAGACGAAGAGGCCGAGGGAGGTCAGTGCGGCGATCCAGGCGATGTGGCGATCGATGGCGGGCCATTTCGGCAGGCCGAGCAGACCGGTGGCCAGAAGCAGTCCGGTCATCGTGCAGAGGTCATGGACACCGAAAATGCGCCCGCGAATGTAGTCCGGCACGATCCGCTGCAAGAGGGCGTTCACGCTGACCTGGATACCGGCGCCGAAGACGCCGATGAGGACGATCGCGACGGCGCAGACGGCCTGGTGCCAGTGAAACTGAACGCCGGCGGCCACGATCAGACCGCTGACGCCGGCGAGCTTGAGCGACCAGCTAATGGCCAGCGAACTTTTGAGCGAGTCGCCCAGCAACGTCAGGATGATCGATCCGATGACGATGCCGCCGCCGAGCATACCCTGGTAATAGCCGATGTCCTGATACGACCCGCCGAACACGTCCTTCACCATGGCGGGGATCACGCTGCGAATGATGGACGCGCCGGCCCAGAGAACGGATGAGACGACGATAACTTCGGTGACGCGGCGGTGTCGGGCAACATACCGAAAACCGGCGACGACGGACCTCAGTCCGTGAACGGTCCGCACGGCGTGTGACCGAACGGGCTGGAGGATGAACAGGATGCATAGGGCGCTGCCGACAAAGGTCAGTGCATCGAGGCGGAAGTTCGCGACCGCTCCGTACTTCTCGACGAGCCAGCCGCCGGCAACGGCCGAGGCGATGCTGGCGATCATGCCCAGACCGGCGGTGGCGGCGTTGGCACGAACGATCTGTTCTGGCTGGATCAGCGTCGGCAACAGCGCGACGCGGGCCGGCGAAAACATCGCGGCAAAAAGACCCATCAGAAGCATGGGGAGCATGGCCACGGCGATCGAGATTGGGGCATCGGGCGGATCGCCCGGGATCATCCAGTGGTGAAGGCGCGTGAGGATGAAGACCATTTCGAAAATGACCGCGGCGCGAATTACATCGGCGGCGACCATGACCCACTTCCGCGGCAACCGGTCGGCCAACGCGCCAAAGACCGGTCCGAAGAGAAAGAAGGGGATGAAAAAGACGAACACCATCATCGCCTGGCGACGGGTGACGTCCGTCACGCCGGCGTCGAGGGCGTTTTGCAGCTTGAGCAGGGCCATCTCGGAGAGATGGTCCCCGAAGGCCGAGATACCGTAGGCCATCCAGAGGAGTACGAAGTTACGGTTGAAAAGCAGCCGGTCGGGAATTGAGGGACGCTGATCAGTTGAATCCGGGCCGCGCGGCATGGCGGCAGTCTAGCGTGAAATGCGGCGAGGGAAAGTTTCAGATTCCGTCAGTGCGAGTGCTCGTGCTGTTGGCAGTGCGAGCAAACGAACCGATCGGCGCGGGTACGGCTGGCACGGCGGCCGGTTCGCGTTGAATCGGGATATCCATATCGACAGCAACTGCATTCGAGGGCCTTGTCGGCCTTGAGGCGGCGGCTGGCCCAGCGCGACAGCTCGGCGGGCAGGACGCCGCGGCCCCGACAGACCGGACAGGTCTCGTAGAAGCTTCGCAGGATGACATCGCGGATAAAGGACGACTTATCCGGTACCTTGTTGAGCACGTCGGCCAGGTGACGATCGACGCGGAAGGAAACGATGACGCCTTTGTCTTTCATAAGAATAGCGAATGACTAATAGCGAATAGCGAAAACAAGTCGGCGCATACGAGCGCCTCTTACGGGGCCGCGTAGATCGGGAGGGCGATGCCGCCTCTGACGCGGCTGGCGGAATCCAATTGGTAAATCTCCCGCGAATCCGGCGGGATGGCCGTTGGGCGCTTGGTCTCGATTTCGTCCGGCCGGGCCTTGACCATCTTCAGTCGCGGGCCCGGTACCGTATTGCAATGCTCGACCGGGCCGCGCAACAACCGCCATGACCAACGGGCGGAATCGAGAGCGGTCTTGGCCAAGGCCGCCATGCCGATGAACTGCATGCCGATGTCGGCGCCGGCCAGACGCCGCTTGGGCATGAACAGCGCACCCAACAGAGAAATCGGGTTGTAAAAGCTGGCATAGCCGGCGATCAGGTTCCACTGTTTGAGCCACGGGCGCTTTTCGTTGCTGGCGACGACGTGGTTGCCATCGAACTGCGCTTCGTCCACGCGCCGGCCCGCCACATTCTTGAAGACGATCCCGTCCTCGTAGGGCTTGTCGAAGAAATTGGTCCCGACGGCGGGGGTCAGCACCGTGATCTGCACGCTGATCGCGCCGTGCTTGCGGAGATAACGTACCTGGTTCATCAGGCCGTACAGACGTCCCCGGGTATAGAGCGGCTGGCCGTCGTGGTGCATCATCATCGGCATGGGGCACAGACCCCAGTTGGTCATCTCCTTGAAGACCTCGGCGGTCTTGGTGCCGGCCTGGCCCTTCTTAACCATCGTGCCGGTGAGGTCTTCCACGCCGAACCAGAGGGCCCGCAGGCCGGCGCGGCGCATCTGTTCGTAAAGATCGATGCACTTGTAAGCGTCGTGGATCGTCGCCTCGGTCGCCCAGCGCACTTTCTTATTGAAGCGGATGCCGTCGATCCGGCGCGACGCGAGGTGATTGATGATCTCCTCGACGGTGTCTCGGCGATTGAGGAAGTTATCGTCGGTGCCGAAAAAGTTGCGCAGGCCGAGCTTCTGGTTGAGCACCGTCATCTCGTCGCCGAGCCGCTCGGGGCTCTTGAAGCGGAAGGAATTCTGGTTGTAGGCCGGGATCGGGCAGTAGCTGCACCGGAATTTGCAGCCCATGGTCATGATCAACGAGTTGATCCGCGCACGCTTGTGAATCTGGTCATGAGGAAGCGGCTTTGACGCGAGCGTCTCGCGCTTATGCGGCGGCTCCATCTTGTAGTACGAGGCCAGCGGCAAAGGCAATTCGTCGAGATATTGAACGAGCCGCTGAATTCCGGTATCGACGAGGTGCGCTTCCTTGCCGCCCGGCGGATCGATGCGATAGACGAGACCGGGGATGTCTTCCAAGGCGCCCGACTCGCGCGCTTGCAAGAACGCCTGACGAATCGTGCGACCGGGACCGACGTCGTCGATCAGGCGATCCAGCAATTCAAGTAGGATGTAGGATTCGCCGGTGACGCAGCAATCGGCGTTGATCTCGCCGCGCTCGCCCAGGCCGAAATAGTCCCACGGTTCGTAGATCGACTTCGGCCCGCCGCACAAGATCAGCGGGCGTTTGGATTCCTCGATTTGGCACGCATCGGCGACCCAGCGATAGGCCTCCTGCGCATGAATCTGCATGCTGCTGATGAGGATGATGTCGGGGAGGCGGCCGTCGATCCGAGCCTGGGACGGCCGGATGTTGGGCGACCAGAGCTGAAAGACGACGCGGGAGTTGGTGAGCCCGGCGGCGTCAAGGGTATCCCCCACGGCGCGGACGCCGGCGGGGATGATTCGCCAGTCGGCGAACAAGAACGGCAGCAGCCGCGTTCGCCGGTCAAAAGCGTACATGACCAGCGCGGTCAAATCCCGCATCTTGGGATTGGCCGACAGGCGGCGACAGAGTTCCTTGAACGCGCCGGGGCGAACGTACTCGTCCCCCAGCGGCCTTTTGGGCAATTCCATGATCGAAGAAGATAGCTCCCATCAGGCGTTTTGGCAAATCTTTCCTGTCGACAAGGGGTTGCGCTCATCGATCTGTCTTGACTTCGAGCGCCGTGCGGTCACACTAACCGGCGGCGAACAATGCCTCGATCCTCCTGGGACCGGTCACATGGATTCAGCGGAAACCCAACGCCATAAGGCCATGGACGATCCTGCCGAAGAATCGCTCAGCCAGACGCAAGCGCTTCGGCGGAAGGTGATCTTCTGGCGACGGATCGCCTGGCTGGCCCTCGGCGGCGCGTCGATTGTCATGTTGGTCATTTGGACGCGGGGACAAACGCGACGACAAGAGTGCTATGCGGCGTTGAAGTCCTACGCAGAGATGGCGCGCAACCTCAAGCTCGCAGAGCAGCACCCGAGTATCCTCGAACAACAGTGGCAGGAATTCGACCAGTCCACTCTGGATCTTTCTCCGGAACATTACGATTTGATCGCAAAGAATTGGGCGGCCCGTCCCGGCCCGAACGAGGACATCGTCCTGGCCGTTTGTCGCGATCCCCACCTGCTGGTCTTTTCGAGCGGACGTCACGTCCTCAAACGACACGGCGACGGGTTCATCATCGAATGGTTGAGCGAATCGGAGGCCGCCCCCATTGCCGCCGAGGCGCGGAAGGACAATCGGACCCATTAGGCCTCGCGCGTCGCGCCGGCCTTTTCGATCCAGCCCCCGCCAAGGACTTCATCACCCCGATAGAAGACCAACGCCTGCCCCGGCGTGACGGCCCACTGCGGTTCGTCGAAGCGCGCCTCGATCCGGCCATCGGCCAATGGCGCGACGGTCGCCGGCGTCGCCTCGTGGTTGTATCGGATGCGCACCACGGCACGGAAGGGCTGCGTCGGCGGATCCCTGAGCCAGCACACGTCGGAGGCCGTCGCCGTCGCGAACAACACCGACTCCTGCGGACCGACGGTGACGGTCGCTGTCTCGACGTCGAGATCGGTGACGTAGATCGGATGACCGACGGCGACACGGAGCCCGCGGCGCTGACCGACGGTGAAATGCGCCAGTCCTTCGTGTCGTCCGAGCACGCGGCCGTCAACGTGACGAATCTCGCCGGGCACAAACGCGTCCTCGCGATAGCGCCGCACGACACGAGCATAGTCCCGGTCGGGCGCGAAACAGATGTCCTGCGACTCCGGCTTGTCGTGAACGGGCAAGTTCCATCGTCGGGCCATCGCACGGACCTCGTCCTTCGTCAGGTCGCCGAGGGGAAACAGCGTGCACCTCAGCGTCTCGGGCGCAACACCGAACAACACGTAGGATTGATCCTTGGCGTCGTCGCGCGCGCGGAACAGACGAGGACGACCGGACTCGACGTTGACCCGCGCGTAATGGCCGGTGGCGATGAGGTCGGCCTTTACGGTCGCGGCGTAATCCATCAACCGGCCGAACTTGAGCCACTGATTGCAGCGGACGCAGGGATTGGGCGTCCTCGCGGCGGCGTATTCGTCGGCGAAATACTGCTTGAGGCGGCCGAACTCTTCCTCGAAATTCAACGAGTAAAACGGAATCCCCAGTTGGCCCGCGACATATCGGGCATCACCGGCGTCGGACGCCGAGCAGCAGCCGCGATGCTTGTCAGCGTGAATCGGCAGGGAGAGTCCGTTTGATCCGGTCGTCGCGCAGGCCTCCGCGGGAACCCGCTCGTCCTCCGTCGCGCCCAGGCGCATGAAAACGCCGACGACGTCGTAGCCCTGCTCGTGGAGCAGACAGGCCGCAACGCTGCTATCGACGCCGCCGCTCATGGCGACCAGGACTCTTGGCTTGGCGGACATGATGGGTAGTTTAGGCTGCCCGGGATTGTGCGACAATTCGATGTTGCGCGTGGTCTAACAGGCGACCGTGCTCATGGGAGCATGTGCCTTGTTCTTTGGCGAGAGAAGTTCGTGAGGGCTTTGCCGGAGCCAGTCGATGGCGAGGTCGGCGATGGCGGGATCGAACTGCGTGCCGCGGCAACGGACCAGTTCGGCGATGACTTCGTCGGCGCAGCGGCCGGATTTGTAACTGCGCGGCGTGACCATGGCGTCGATGCTGTCGGCGACCTGGAGGATTCTCGCGCCGAGCGGGATTCGATCGCCCGCGAGGCCGTCGGGATAGCCCCGGCCGTCGTACCACTCATGGTGATGGCGGACCAGTGTCCGCGCCGGTTCAAGGAAGCCGACCGGCTTCAGGATGGTTTCGCCGATCGCGGAGTGGAGCTTGACTAATCCGTACTCTTCGGCGGTGAGCGGGCCCGGCTTGGTCAGAACGGCGTCGGGCACACCGATCTTGCCGATGTCGTGCAGGAGCGCGGCGATGACGACGATTTCCAACTTGGAGGGCGAGAGATGGAGCCGGTTTCCCAATCGCTCCGCATACGCGGCGACGTGATAGGCATGTTGCTCGCTGTGGGGGTCCTTCGCTTCGACGGCGGTGATGAGGGCCATGACGCCGTCATGGTGAGCGCGCCGCAACCGCCGTTCGAGGATGCGGACCTGTTGGGAAAGCCTCGCGGCGTGCGGGGAGTCGTCGGGGCGATACTGGCGAAGGGTCGATGAGCGTAGCGCCGCCCAGTGCGAGACGGGACGAAGCCGGAGCGTGCGGTCACCTGGCTTGGAGGATCCGAGTTCGAAGGCTTCTTCCCGCCGCATGGCGTCTCCCCTACCCCGGCGTCCGGATCGCTTCCGTTGAGCAATCCGTCCGACGACCCGAGGATCATCGGAGCCCTCGGAAAGCGGCTTGAGAATCCGGTTTTTCAACACTGAAACGGCCGCCGCCGATCAAGCAGGTCCGCGAGAAGCCATCCTGGCGAAACGGTATCCGGAGAAGAAAAGTCCGGACCCATCCAGTTTGCAAATCGCACCCACGTCCGAAACAATGCCGCCTCCATCGTCACGGAGGATGCCCGCCGCCCATGCCGAAAAGCCGCATCGTCATCGGACTCAACAGCGGGACCAGCGCGGACGGCGTGGATGCGGCGGCCTGCGAAATTCGGGGGCGCGGAGCGGCCATGCGCGTTCGGCTGTTGGGGTTCTTGCATCGGGCCTACACCGATGCGCTGCGCAAAAGGCTGCTGGCCGTCATGGCCCCGGCGCAAACGCGAACGGAAGCGCTTTGCCGACTCGAAGTCGATGTGGGCGACGTCTTCGCCGACGCGGCCGAGGCCGTCGCCAGGAAGCTCCGTCTCCGGCGCGTTGATCTCATCGGATCGCATGGTCAGACGATTTGCCATCTTCCCCCTCTTTCTTCCAAGGAGAGGGCCGGGGTGAGGGTCCGAACACCTCAATCTTGCGGAACCTTTCAAATCGGCGATGCCGCCGTCATCGCCGCGAGGCTGCGAACTCCCGTCGTCCACCACTTTCGCCAGGCCGACATGACGGTCGGCGGACAGGGCGCGCCGCTGGTGCCGTGGACCGACTTTGTCCTGTTTGGACATTCGCGCGAAGATCGAATCATCCAGAACATCGGCGGGATCGCGAACCTGACCTATCTGCCTGCTCGCGGCCGATTGGAGGACGTGCGCGCCTTCGACACCGGACCCGGTGGCATGGTCATCGACGGTCTCGTCCGCCGATTCACGAAAGGGCGCGAGCAGTTCGACCGGGGCGGCGCCCGCGCGCGGCGCGGTCGACCGCACCCGGCGGTGATCCACCATCTCCTTCAACATCCTTTTTTTTATCAGATGTTTCCGAAGAGCTGCGGGCGAGAACAATTTGGAGAAGCCTGGCTGTCGGAGCAATTGAAGCGCTTCGCGCGACTGCCTTTGTCCCACAATGATTGGATCGCGACGGCGACTTTCTTCACCGCCTTCAGCATTCATATGGCGTATCTTGAGTTGTCGATTGCGATGGATCGATCGTATCCGCCGGTGGACGAGATCATCTTGTGCGGCGGCGGCGACAAGAACCGCACGCTCGTCGCGAATCTCCGCCGGTGCGTGACGCTGAACGGCCGCTTTCCCACGAAGATCAGTGTCATGGAGGATCACGGTATTCCGTCACAGGCCAAGGAGAGCGTCTCCTTCGCCATGCTCGCGGCGGCGTGCGTCGATCGCGTTCCGGCGAATCTCCCGCAGGTGACCGGGGCGAGGCGGCGCGTCGTATTGGGACAAATCTGCGACACGGAGCCGCGGCGATGAAGCAAAGGCGGAAATCCCAGCGACTCATCCGCAGCCGGGGCCATCTGCTGACCGAACAGCGCAATGCCCGTTCGATGGCGCTCGACGCCATGCCGGTGGAGAAGGCGTTCGATCTCATGAACGGCGAGGACGCGACGGTCCCGAAGGCCGTCGCCAAGGCCAAGGCCGCGATCGTCCGCGCCATCCGCGCGGTCTCGACGGCGTGGCAGCGCGGCGGACGGCTTATCTACATCGGCGCGGGCACGAGCGGGCGGCTCGGCGTGCTTGACGCAGCGGAGTGCCCGCCGACGTTCCGGTCCGATCCCAAAATGGTTCGCGGCATAATTGCCGGAGGAAAGAAGGCGTTGTGGCGGAGTGTCGAAGGGGCAGAGGATGAGAGCGCCGCAGCCGTCGCCGCACTACGCGGGTTACGTGTGAGCAGACATGACGTCGTCATGGGCATTGCGACCGGCGGTACGACGCCCTATGTCCACGCCGCGCTGGCCGAGGCGAAGCGGCGCGGGGCGACGACGATTTTTTTCGCCTGCGTCCCGCAATCGCAGGTCAGGATCAAGTGCGACATCGACATCCGCGTTCTCACCGGCCCCGAGGTGCTTTCCGGCTCGACGCGACTCAAGGCGGGCACGGCCACCAAGCTCGTTCTCAACACGATCACCACGCTCGGCATGGTGCAGATCGGCAAGACCTACGGGAATCTGATGGTCGACCTCAACAGCTATGCCTGCCGCAAGCTGACCGAACGGGCCACGCGCGTCGTCGCGGCGACGACCGGGCTGAGCCGTGCGGACGCATTACGATTGCTTCACGACGCGCGCGGCAGCGCGAAGCGCGCGATCGTCATGCACCAGCGCGGCCTGAATCGCGCCCAGGCGGAGGCCCTACTGGCTCGCTGCGGCGGACGGGTCCGGCAGGCCGTAAGCCGATCAGAGCCGAGATTGTAAGGGAGCGCCGAGTGATGCTCGACAACCGGCCATTCAGAAATCGATGAAAAACTTGATCCAGGCGGAGCGCTCCCGCGCAGTCGATCATTGTCGGTCATTCAAGCTACGCGCGGCGCTCCCTTACGGTCGCGGCTCTGATTGAACGCTTGCGTCGAGCCGAAAGCTCCGGACAATAGTGGCGTGTCCGACAAAGCACCGACAACCTGCGATATCGCCCTGCGGGTCCGTTACGCCGAAAGCGACCCGATGAACTACCTGCATCACTCCAAATACTTCGAGTATTTTGAGATGGGGCGGACGGAACTTCTGCGCCTCGCGGGCTTTCGATATCGAGACCTGGAGGAGCGCGGCGTTCTCTTTGCCGTCGCCAAGGTGGAGTGCCGTTTTCGGGCCCCGGCGAGATACGACGACGAGCTTGTCCTGACGACCACCATCGATCGCATGACTCGCGCCCGCATCGACCATTCGTACCTGCTCCGACGCGGTGAGACGCTGCTTTGCGAGGCGAAGACGACGCTCGCCTGCATCGACCGATCGGGCAAGTTGATTCCCATTCCCGACGAAATCTTCGAGGCCGCGGAGCGCTAGGAGCCCGCAAGCTCGGTCAGGAAGTACGCCCGTGCCTTGGCTCTTCATCATCCTTGGATTGATCGTCTTCATCTCGGCCCTGTATGGGTTGATTGCGGCATTGCAAGCGCGGCGGATGTTCGCCCTGGAAGCGGTGGAGCTGGGGCTCTTGGCGCTCGCCATGCTCATGCACCATACCTCCACGGCCGGATGGATTGCTCTCGTCTTGGCGGTCGCGCTGGAAGCGGTTCGACAAATCACTTTGCGCCGCCGAGCGCCGTCGCCTGCCGCAGCCGAACCTTTGAACGCGCCCCCATTCGCCGAAAGCGAACCCGCGCCGACTTCACCGGCGAGGCCTCTGCCGGCTCCACTGCCCGCAACGCCGCCGGCTCCGCCGAAGCCCGCCGCGTCGCCCCTGGTCTCGATCGCGCTACTCCGAACCGCCTGGCAACCCGCGCCGGAAGTCTTTCTCGCGTCGTTACGACGCGGCGGCGAGCGCGGCGCCAAACTGACGTCCGGAGCCCAGGGCCAGCCGATCCACCTCAGCGTGGATGGCATTTCACTCGAACTGGAAAGCGTCGCGCGACCGTTACCTCGTCAGCAGATCGACGACGCCGCGGCGCAAAGCTGGGATTGGCCGGAGGCCGCCACGACCGTCGCATCGCATGCAGGTCATGTCATCTTCACGACTCGTGCGGCCAACGGCGCATCCCGTGCATCGAGCATTCGACTTCACTGCCGGGCCCAACAGGCCCTCGCCGAATTTGCGCCGGTCATCGCCGTTCTCTGGCCCGCCGCGGGGAGGCTCATCCCCGCCGCGTCACTTTCGCAACTCCTGTCGATCGCCGGAGATTTCGACCTCGCCAAGGCGACGTGCATCAATTTCCGCACGTTTCCCCTCGAAGGCGCGGAGGCCGGGCGATTCCTCTGCGATACGGTCGGCTTCTCCTCTTTTGGCGTGGCGGATCTGGAGGTCGAATGCGCCGGCGAGCCGGATGCGGCGCTCACGGCGGCGATCTACCGTCGGGCTCAATCGATGTTTGAATCGGAAGTAGACATCAACGAGGAGGAGACCGCCGTCGAACATGAGGGCGCCTCATGGCGCATCGAACCTGGCCGATCGCGGTTCGCGCCGGACCGCGTCGTCGCGCAATGGGTTGCGTCGACGACGGAATCAACCGGCGGCTGAATCATCGATTCATTTTCGCAAGCAGCCCGGCGAGTTTCGCGCCGATTCCCTCAATCGACGCCTGTTGCTTGGCGTCCTTGAGCGAGCCGTCGTCGTTGAAAGATTCGTGTGCCTTCGCCACGGCAATTTGGTCGGGGATGACCAGGACATTGATGTTGCCGAGGATGGCGCGCAGGTGGACGAGCCCGCGCAGGCCGCCGAGCGCGCCCGGCGACGCGCTCATGATCGCCGCCACCTTGCCGTTGAAGCACGCGAGCGGCGCTTCGCCGGGCACGGGCCGGGAGACCCAGTCGATGACGTTCTTGAGCACGGCGGTGATGGAGCTGTTGTATTCGGGCGACGAGATCAGCAGGCCGTCGTGCGAGAGAAATATCTCCTTGAGCTTCTTCGCGTTCGGCGGCAGTCCCTCGCCCGCTTCCAGGTCGCCGTCGTAGAGCGGCAGCGGCACGTCGCGAAGATCGAGAACCGTCACCTCCGCCCCGGCGCTCCGCGCCCCCGCCGCGGCGATCTTGACGAGTCTCTTGTTGAACGAATCTTTTCGCGTGCTGCCGGCGAAGGCGAGAATCCTGGGTTGACTGCTCATAGTGACTCCTTGATCAGCATTCTAGCCGCCCTCTGCGGCGGCAAGCTTGTCAAATCTGACGTGCCCCGTTTCCACGCATGATAAAGTTGGCGGCGTTTTGTCGCGAGGTCGACCGGCTCTGCCTACAATCGTTGGCACGAGTCCTGCCATGCCAGCACGCAATCGCCTGATCCTCGCTCTACTGTCGATCTTCGTCTGCATCGCCCCCGCGCGGGCTCAGAATCTTTCCGTCTATTCCAACTCTCTTGCTTCGGGCTGGCAAAACTGGTCATGGAGCACGACGGTCAACTTTTCGAACGGCAACCCCGCGTACGGCGGATCGGGCGCCTCGATCTCCGTCCGACACGACGCCGCGTGGGCCGGATTTTACCTGCACAGCAATTCGACGATCAGCACGAGTTCATACGTTTCCCTCCGATTTCAAATTCATGGCGGCACGACGGGCGGCCATCACCTCCGAGTCGTCGCCTACGACGCCTCCGGCGCGGAGGGGACCGGCGTTACGCTCAGCCCGACCGTCGCCGGCCAGTGGAGCCTGGTTGAAATTCAACTCTCCGCCTTCAACGTCAGCGGAATCTCCGGCCTGGTCTGGCAGGATACGTCGGGCGCACCACAGCCGGTCTATTACCTTGACGAGATCGAGTTCGTGGCGGGTTCGACGCCGCCGGGCCAGGGACCGGACCTCTCCGTCGATGCCGCGGCCGATCGCCATCCGATCAGCCCGTTAATTTACGGGATGAACTTCGCCGACGCCGGACTGGCGGCTGAACTCGATCTGCCGGTCAACCGCTGGGGCGGGAATTCGACGACGCGATACAATTGGCAATTGGACGCCTCTAACCGCGCCTCCGATTGGTATTTTGAAAACCTGCCGAACGACAACAACGACCCGGGCCAACTTCCCAATGGTTCCGACTCTGACGATTTCATCGACGCCAATGAACAGACCGGCACTGAGTCTATCATCACCATCCCGATGATTGGTTGGACGCCGAAATCGCGAGCGGTCGCCTGCGGCTATAGTGTCGCGAAATACGGCGCGCAGCAAAGCGTCGATCCCTGGCAGCCCGATTGCGGAAACGGCGTGCGGACCGACGGGGCGCCTATTACCAACAACGACCCGCTCGACACCAGCGTCGCGATCGGTCCCTCCTTCGTTCAACAATGGATGGGCCATCTCATCGGGCGAT
>CAYPXR010000022.1:0-11879 GCA_964414585.1 uncultured Planctomycetaceae bacterium | reverse complement strand
GCTGACGTTCTTGATCGCCGCCGCCCGCACGCCGGATTCGAACTCCACGAACTTGTCAATCCAAATCCAGCGCAAAGTATTAGGCCATCTTGGTGGACACGTAATTCACGATGGTCTTCACCGTGAACAGATTCGGCATCTTCGACACGTCGGGGTCCTTCTCGAAATCCGAGAAGTCCGCATGCGGCATCGCCGCCTTGAGCGTCGAAAGACCCTTCGCCGTCATCTTGCCGCCCTCGACGTATTCGGGGTTGTTCAAGATGTCGTCGGGGAACAATTCGCCCCGCGGGATCTTGATGGAAAACGTCTTTTCCAGCCGGAACACAATGTCGAGAAAGTCGATCGACTCGGCGCCGAGATCGCCGGTGAGCGTCGCCTCTTCCTTGATCTCGTCGTCGTCGACGCCCAAGGCATCGACCAGGACTTCCTTGACTTTTTCAAACACTTCCGTTCGATTCATTGCCATCGTCAACGTCCTCCCTGGGGACTTTCTCAGTGGTTGTGCGCGAGGGCGGGGGCCATCTTGATCGCGGCCGGACCACCCAACAGCTCAAACGTCCTTTTCGCGCCTTCGATTAGTTTCTCGTCGATGTCGGCCATCGACGCGTTGGCGTCCGACAGGTTGTAATGTCGCAACCGCAGTCGGGCCTTGACCATCTCTTCGTCGCCGCTTCGTCCGGCGGCCTTAAAGTCGCTTTGATGTTCGCCGATCTCCACCGCCTCAACGGTCACTTCCAGCGTCTTGCCCGGCGAAACGAAACTCTTGTAATTAATGTTTTTGGCCTCTTCCAGGACGACCATACTGTGGGCGAAATCCTGCGTCGCACGGACGAGCCAGGCCGCCGATTGAACCATGGCTTCGAGCATCAACACGCCGGGCATCACCGGAAATGTCGGAAAATGGTCCGCGAGGTATTCCTCGGCGAGCGTCAGGGCTTTTCGGGTCACGATCCGCGTCGGCGGCTCTAGCGTGAGGATGCGGTCCACGAGAATGAACTTCATAGGCGTCGTTCGCTAATCGTTCCTGGGCACTTCTACACCGGCGGCTTGCACCGCGCCGGATTGCCGGTTTCACTCCCGCGATACCCACAACCACAGGCGAAGCGAAGGGGTTACGAGTATAGACCCGTAGCTTTTAGCCGATCAATCGTCAATCTGCAAGTGCGGGTTATAAGACGGAGATCATAGCCGGGTGGCCTGGGGAAGGCAACCCATTTATTAAGCCTGAGTTGCAAACTTGGGAGTGACGCAAGCGGGCAAATGGGCCTATTCACAGATCTTCGGGCTGTCGCAGACGGGGGCCCGGGGGTAGCAATCCATCCTCCAGCCATCGCCGCGGAGGATCCAATAGTCGGCCTCGTAACCGCTCGAATCGGGTTGACCGGACACAAAAATGGTGGAAGCGTGTCCGTCGATGAAAGAGGCGTTGAAACGATTAATCTTTCGGTGCCATCCGGGGGTCTGATAGCCCACATTGTTCCATTTGGCGACTTCCGTAATTGCTTCTTCAAGGATCACGGTCGTGCCCGGATCGGGCACATGGGACGCAGGCCTCATGTACGGCCCGAAGAATCGATCGCGGAATTCAGAGAACCGGCTCGTGTAGTTGATATGGTTGTTCACGCGATAACTGGTCCCCGCCACCTGGGACGCTTTCTTGTCCACGGCGTTGGGATTGAAGAAGTATTCGTCAAAATTGAAAGGCGCCCGGGGGATGCCGCCGTCCGTTGGACAGCGAAAATAATCCGACACGCCGTTGGTCCCCGAACCGAAGATATAGCGGTTCAAGGGACGATTGATCGCGAGATAATCGGTTGCGGCAAAAGGCCCGATTCCCGTTTGGCCGCCGAACTCGAAATCGCCGTCGTACCACCGATTGTTGGCGGTCGGAGAGATCGGCGTCGTAAAGCCCTTTTCGTCGTCGGCCGTGTACGCGGAGAGTCCTTGTCCGAGTGAACGGAGGTTGGCCAGGCACTTGACCTTGGTTCCTTCCGATCGGGACGACGCCAGGGCCGGAATCAGCACGCCCATCAAGAGCGCGATGATCGCCATGACGACAAGCAGTTCCAAAAGCGTAAAGGCGGATCGAGTAGACCCGGCGGCCACCCGGAAGAAAATCTGACGATGATTTGAACCCGATGGAAGCCCGCTAGAACTCACGGCTCCACCCTTTTTAATACTACGGGGCGTCGGCAGAACGCCTTCGCTCCTGATAGGCTACCTTATATTGTATCGTCCTGTCAATCGTTTTTTGCTTATGGGGCGATGGGAAGTGTGCCAATGAGCGTCAAATGGCTCATCACCGGGGTCGGGGGACAGCTCGGCAGTATTCTGTTTCGGGAGCTTATTCACAGGGGAGAGTCGGTTCATGGGACCGTGTCCATGAGTGGTTCATTGCCGGATTTCGGGGAATCTACCCGACTGGAATTGACCGATTTTTCGGCCCTGGACCGCCTGGTGATGACCTTCCAGCCTCGATACATCATCCACTGTGCCGCCGTCACGAGCCTGGACGCGGCTTGGCGGGACCCGGACCGTGCCCGGCGGACAAACGTGGGAGTTACCTCGGAATTGGCTCGCCTGGCCAGGAACTTGGATAGCCGACTGGTGCTCTTATCCACGGACCTGGTCTTTGACGGCACCGCCGCCCCGTATCGAGAAACAGACCCGCCATCGCCGCTCTCGATCTACGGCAAAAGCAAAGCGGAGGCCGAACAGGTCATCCTGGCAATTGGCGGCCATCTGGTGATTCGGCCGGCCCTCCTGTACGGGCTTCCCGCGGTCGATCGGTCCACGACATTTCTCCACCAGCTTCGGGCCCTTCGCAAGGGGGAGCCGCTCAAGCTCTTTCAAGATGAATACCGGACGCCGTTGTGGTTGGAGGACGCCGCGCGGGCCTGTATCGAAGCGGCGACGTCAGACCTTTCGGGGGTCCTGCACATGGCCGGTCCCGAGCGGCTGTCACGGCTTGAAATGGGTCGCCAGATGGCACGAGCTTTGGGTGTAGGGGGAGAATCCATCGTGGTCACTCGGCAGCGCGACCTTCAAGCCCCCGAACCCCGCCCGGCGGACGTCAGCCTCGACAGCCGGTTGTTCACCAGGCATTTCGGCCATCCCCCGGGTCGGCCGATGGCCGAAGCTATGACTGAAGTCGTGAACTCGCTTGCCGGCATCAAATAAGAGCGGCGCGGTTCATGAAAACCGCGCCGCCTTGCAGTTCATAAGATCGGTCTTCTTATGGGCAAGTTCCCGTCAGAAGACAATCCACGAACAACGATCGGTCGTTCGCGCTAAGATCGCCGCTCGCGTCCATGTCGGCACAGCCGCAGCCGGGGGCGAAGGCGTCGTTGCCGACGAGGCAATCCGTGAATTTCTGGACGTCCAAACCGTTCCGATTCGAATTCCCGTCCATGTCGCCGCGGAGCGTGGCGCATTGCGGCGCGAACCAGTCGAGGACGCGCTGCATCACCGCCTGCCGGTCCGTGGCCGTGGCGATCGCCTCCCACGGGAACCCGAAATAGACGGTTTTATAGACGCCGCTGTCCTTTGATATTGCGGCTTGCGGCGGTGTACCGGTATTGCCGTTGAAGGCCACGAGCGCCGTGCCGTTCGGGCTGATCCGGTCGCTGAAATTCGTGAACGGATAGCTCAACGTGTACGGGCCCAGGCCGGAAAAGACGTTTTGGCCGGTGACGGTCGTCTGACCAACATCATTGGTGCAGGGGTTAGCCGCGCCGAGGTAGTTTTGCATGAAGGCCGTCGGCGTGCCTGGGGTCGAATCCCGATCGTACAAGTAGTCCTGTCCGACAATCCATAGCCGCTTACCGGAATTGAGCCAGGTCGCCAGCGCCGTCTCACCCGCCGCGCCGGGACCGGCGAATCCGCCGAACTCGTGGCCGGTGAACCAGATCACGATCTTGTACGGACTGAGCTGCGCGGCCGTGGGTTCGTTGTCGGAGTTATTGGTATCCCAGAGATCATAACTCTTGCCAAGCGCGGTCAAAGCGGTCGTGTAAGTCCCACGGACATCGGGTGCATTGTCGTCGTCATCGACCAACAGGATTTGGGGAATCAGGCGGGTGGTGAAGCTGAAGACCGCCGAATCGGCGCCGGTGCCGCAAGGGTTGGTCGCCCGGACGCGCCAGTAGTAGGTCGTTGCCGCGGCCAAATCGCTGCCTGGGGTAAAGGTGGTGTTAATCAAGCCGCTTGCGGACTGGACGATCGTGCCAAAACCGGGGTCCGCGGCGATCTCGATCGTATAGGTCGCGGCCTGTGTCGCGGCCGACCAGGAGAAATTCGGCCGCACGGCTTGATTGGTAATTCCGTTGGCCGGCGCGAGAAGCGTCGGCGCGCCCGGCGACGTCGTGAACAGATTGAGCCGGACGGTGGACGAGCGGACCGTCGCGCCGGACATTCCCGTGACCAGAATGTCGTAGGCGCCGGCCGACGCCGCGCCGGTATTGGAAATCGTCAGGGTCGTCGTGTCGGGCGGAGTGACCGGATTCGTCGCGAAGTAAGCCGTGGTACCGCCGGGGTTGCCGCTGGCGCTGAGGGTCACTGGATCCGCGAAGCCCAGGACTGAACCGACATCCACCGAATAGACGGCGTCCGCCGGCGCGCACACGTCTTGTGAGGTCGGCGTTGTCCCAAGAGTGAACGTGGGTTCCTGGGCGCAATTGTAACAAGCGAGGGCGAAGTCCTGATCGGTCGCATCGCCGGAATTCGGTACGCCGTCCGAATTGATGTTCGCCGCGGTGACCTTGATGGTGTAGCTGTTGGGAGCCGTCGGTCCGATGAAGACGCCTTCGGTGTTGTTGCGGTCGTCCGCCGAGCCGCCGGTCGTCGACCAGCCGCTGGAGTTGAAGACGTTTCCACGATAGGTGTTCGCACCGTCTTCGACGGTCAAATCGAGGTTATTGTTCCAGGCCGGCGTGCTGCCGCCCAGGCCGTGACCGGGGGCGTCGGTCCAGACCAGCATGATGCGAATGGGTTGCGAGGGATCCGCTGCGGTAACGCTTCGCGTCCATTGCTCGCCCGTATTGTCGAATACGACCGGATTGTCGAAGTATTGAACGGCAAGAGGCGGATCGACGACCGCCTCAAGGTTCATGCGGCCCCATCCCTGCTTGCTGTCGAAGGGATGGCCCAGAGTACCGCTGCTGGCATCGAGGTGCCCGGCCAAATCGTGTGCGACCGGGAGAAACGCTGCCTTCACAAGGGCCGGACTCGGATCGACCGTATAGCCCGGCAGTCCACGGTAATACTGAATGAAAAGTGCGACCGCCCCGGAGACATGCGGCGAGGCCATGCTGGTGCCGCACAGATAGCTGTAGGAATTGGTTGGATAGGTGGAATCGACGTAACAACCCGGCGCGACCATGTGTGGAATCTTGCGGCCGTCGAGCGCGGGTCCATGGGCTGAATTTGAGGAGATATCGTCGATCTGAAGGATCTGGGCGCCGGCGCTGGTCTGCATCTTGGTGGAGCCGATGGTAAAGATATTCTTGGCTTCGTCCGGCGAGCCTTGCGTGCTGGTGCCGCCGTTTCCATTCATGAATGAAAGGACAAAACTCAGCGGCTGGTTTCCAGCGGTCAAAGGGACCGCGTCACGGACGCCGACGTCCACCTGGCGGGTATCGTCGTCGTAGCCTTGCGGCGTGCCGGCGGGGCCCCAACTGTTGCCGGAAAGTGAGGCGCCGTTGTTGTAGGAGTCGGTCATGAGCAGCAGCATGCCGCCGGGGTTGGTGTACCACGGGCTATAAACCTGCTCGACCAGATTCGCCCCGGGCGCAACGCCGAGTCCGCGCAAAAAGCCGTAGCTGTCCAGCACGCCGGACGTCCCGTCGGCGGCCATGATTCCGGCGGTATGGGTGCCGTGGCTGCTCGACGTTGCACTGCACGTCGTTCCCACGCAGGGGACGAAACGATTGATGAGATTGGGGTGCGTTTCCTGCACGCCGCCGTCGACGTTGGCGATGCGGACTCCCGCGCCGGACAGGCCGACGCTGGACAGCCAGGCCTGATAGCCGGGGAAAGCCTGATTGGATCCATTGACGTTATTGACGTTGACCTGATCGCTCATTTCTCCCCGAAGACCGCCGTCGGTCGGGATGGGCTGGATGCTGTACACGCCGCCCAGCGCGGCGACGTCGAGAAACTTGTCGCCCGGCAGCATAAACGTCCCAACTTCGAAGGCGGGGTCGGTGTTCGAAATCGCATCGAGCTTTCCGCCCAGGGCCTTAATGGAATCGAACACGCGGGCGGAATCCGCGCCCCGGTAGACGATGACCTTGGTGGAGACCCGGTCGGCGGCGAGCGCGCGCCAACGGGGCATGACCTTGTAGGCCGGCAGGAAATCGCCCGACCAGCGAACCTGCGGCGTCGCGCGTTGATTCGTAAGGGCGGATGGCGGCGAGTAGACCACATACGCATTGGGGTGGATGTATTGCACGACCTGGATGCCATCGCCGGCCATGCGGTCGAGCCATTCTTGTTTGGGAGGGCCGACAAACTGGATAAGGCGTAAATCGCTGCCCGTGCTTCGAGGGACGGCCGCCCATGCATCGGCCACGGCGGGGGATTCCAGGAGAGGATCAAATCGAGATTCTCCGAGAATGAGCGAGTAATCGATCTGATCGACGTGCGTGATACGGGAGGCCGTTAGTTTTTCGAAATCGGCGTCGTCAAGCTCGAGCACGCGGAACGATCCATAATCGACCGCGAACTTTGGATGCATGCCCAGGCGAGTCGTCTGTTCGGACGCCTTGGAGTCGATCCGCACAAAATGACCGCGCGGTGGCGAATCGGCGCCTTTCGCTGCGACGACGGGCATCACGAACGCGATCAAGCTGATGAACTGCGTAATTACAAACCGCATTGCGTCCTCCCGAATGTAAGGTGTCAGCGGTCTCCCTCTGATAGGGGTGCGTTGGTCCATGGCTCCGGAACGAGCCCAAAATCGATCGAATGGGGTTTGGAGATTGGCTGCTCGATTCGTCCTCCAGTTCTGCCTTATTTTAGCAAGTCGGTGGGGGGAGTGTTATCTCCGTCAGCCAAAAAAGAGCGAAAATAACGCGGCGGATCATCCAATAATGAACCGACGACGCTGGAGGTAGTCCCACACCACGAAGCGGTCGAGTTCGCGTCCCCCGACGAAAAACACGCGACCCTGTGTGTTTTCAGACAGGCGATAGGCGAAGCGCACGTCCTCTTCCGTTTGCGACCACGAGGAAAGTAGAAAAACATTGATGGTGATGTTCTGCTCGTGACAGAGCAGTCCTTCGCGAAGGGTATGGCTTTCAGTGCGCGGGTCCGGCGGGTAGAGCAGGTAGAGCCAGTTCTTTTCAAAATGTGCCGTCGGGAGGCCGTCGGTAATGAGGATAATCTGCCGATTCGGCGTGTCCTGGCCCTGGAGGATCTGGCGGGCCAGCGCGAGCCCCTGTTGAAGGTTCGTGAAATGCGGAGGAAGGTCCTGCTCGGTGATCCGGTCGTCGCCCATATCGGCCTTCAATCGGACATGCGAATCGTAAATGGTCACCGGCTTGGGCAGGAGCTGGAGCACTTCGGAGATGTGCCGGCGTTTGGCCAGCGTGAAGATTTCGACGAAGTCGACGAAATCGCCGGGGTATTCGGTGCGGATCAGACCGTGCAGCGCAAGGGCCATGCGCTTGACGTTGATGTACTGGCCGCCGTAGCGCATCGAACCGCTCATGTCCATGCAGACGACGGTGGCACATTTGGGAGTGTTGCGCGTGAGGTGGATTTCGATGTCTTCGGGCAGAAGGCGGACACGGGAGACTTGAGGTAGATCGCGGTTGGCTTGCGTTCGTTCGCGGATCATGGCGTTGGTCAACGACGTCGGCACGTCCATGTTTGCCAGACTGTCGCCGAATTCGTAGGGCTTGGTTCGCTGAAGCTCGACCGCGCCCTCGCCGGTGATCTGCTGCTGGTGGCGGCCGGCCTTGGCGGCGGCGAGGTCGGCGAAGATGCGGCCGAGGAGCTTGGTCTGGAAAAGCTTGAAGGCCTTGGGGGTGAGGTTGTAGCGACCGTCTTGCTCCTTGAGGCCCTGCTCCTCGGCGAGGTGTTTCAACAGTTCCTCGAACTGCCGTCGCATCGACTCCAGGCTGTCCATTTGCTCTTCGCTGGCGAAGCGGGCCAGCTCGTCCATGTTGACGACATAGAGCTTGGCGTTCCTGGCGGCTTCTTTGAGCTGTTCGATGAGCCGGTCGATCGTCTCCAGCTCCTCCTTGATCTCCAACGCCTTGGGCACGTCCATCGGCTGCCGGCCGGTGAACTTGTATTTGGAGACGAGCTTTTCGACTTCGTACTTTTCGCCGAGACCTTCAATGATTTGCAACAGGTTCGACGCGAAAGATTGAAGCTGGGATTTGCGGGTGTCGGCTTGATACCAGAGCCGTTCGAAATCAACGACCTGCTCGTCACGGACGGCGCGGTCGAATTGCTTGTGAAATTGCTTCGGGACTTGTGCGTCTCGCACGATATTCCGGTAAGCACCGTCGGCCTCTCGTTGGGCGTTTGTCGCCTCGTAGGTTTCGAGAATTCGCCGCTTGCGCTCCTCCAGCATGGCCAGCAGCGACGAGATGCTTGGGCCCAGCCCCTGAATCTGCGACGGATCAATCTCAACGGCTTCTGCGAGTTCTTCCGGCGTGAGTTCACCGAGCGAGCCGTAGGCGAGCATGTGCTCGAATGCGGGCGTGACCATATCCGGCGCCTCGGACGCGGGCATCGGAAAGCGGACGGGGTCGTAACCAAGGTAGGTGTGGACGATGCCGCCGGGTGGTTTGTCGTGCCGCGTCATTCGTCCACGGGAATTTCTTCGGGGGGAATCCAGACCACCTTACCATTACGGCACTCACAGACAGGATTGCCTGCCCGCTTGTGGTCGCGAAGGGCTTCTTCCACGGCATCGCCGAGCGCCTGTTCGATCAGGTCGTCGTCTTCGAAGAGTTCCGCGGTGGTTCGCCCGTTGTTGCCTGTCATATTCAAGACCTCTTGGAGATTCTAGCCCAGATAGTCTCGTTTGCAACTTTCTTGACCGTGCTGCCGACTCCGCGGGCAATCAAAATGGGTCGACCGACTCGCGAGTTATCGTAAATTCTCCAAGTTGACGCGATCGGTTGGTAAAGGTCAAAAAAATTTGTCAGCCCGCGCTCATATCGGCGCCGAATGGTCTCTTCGGGTACATGATGTCCGCCTCGTTTGACTCGTTCAGCTACGCGGCTTACCGCAGTATCGGCACTCGGCAACCACAAATACAACAAATGGAATTGATACCCTTCCGTACGGAGTTCCTTGATCCAGGGAGCAAACGACCGGCTCGATAGCGTCGTTTCAAAGCCAAAGCTGACCTTTTTTTGTGCAAGCGCCTTCAGTCGGCGGAGCATGATTTCACCGGCCTCAAAAGCGACGCGATCCGGATTGAAGCCGGAGATACCTTGAGCGATGATGTCGGCGTTGACGTACTCCTCAACAGCTAGGGCCCCCTTTAATAGCTTGGCGGATGAGGTCGTTTTGCCCGCTCCGTTGGGGCCGGCAAGTACGACCACGCTCGGGGAATCTTTTGGACCGGTGGGCGGCGTTTGTTTGATGCGGATCACGCTTGTTAGCTTACGCGATCATGGAATTGCTAACGAGCCCCACGCTTGAAAAAACAAATTGCTTCGAATAATATCACGGTGACCGCTGGCTGAGGTTGTGATGCAACTCTCAAACTCTTGATGGCGGTCCGGCCGATGCGAGTGAAGGCCGAAATCGCTGCCGTGTGCCGACTCGCCATCAGACTCTTGTGCCTCGTAGGCACGCTGATAGGTATTCAGGATGCGTTTAGCTTGGCGAGTGTCTCTTCTTTGCTTCGGCCAGCGTCAAGTTCGTCAATGAAGTGACCGACTACGCGCCGCGCTAATTCGCGTGCGTTTACGAGGAACGGCTGGGGGTGCGCTTCAGCAGAAATGAGGAGGGACTCGTACGGTCCATCGTCGATAACTCCTCTCTTTGTTTTCGGTTCTTCAGGCATTCCGACGTTTGGATTTTTTTCGATCAGCGAAAGTAGCTCTTCGATCGGCATTGAACCGTGTCCCGTCTTTGAGCGAATTCGAAAAAGCTTGCGTGCAAAATCTTCCGTCCGCGCCTGCTTGATAATCTTGTGGGCGCGGCCCGCTAGGAGCCTTTCGCCGTTCTCATTCTCAGACAGAAGACACGCCTCAATCGCAGCATCGTACAACATCAAGTTGATCAGAGACTGCGTCTCCCCTGTTCTGTTCGACCAATTCCGGTCAGCATTGCGAAACAATTCGTCTGCGATCCTTAAATGGGCCGGCTGCGAAGCGCCTGGAACATTGGACTTAAACTTGTCGTATTTCAGTTTGAATTCGCGATATAGCTCGGCGTCTTCACTCCTGATATTATAAGATGGCAAAGGGGGCCCATTATTCTGTGACCCGGGTTCACTGTAAATTACGCGTTGAATCTGTTCTCCTGTCTGTACATCCCCCCGTGGCCGCATGTAGAACTGGATCGGGCAGATGGGTACTTCTGCTTTCTTCAACAGATTTGGAGGGCGCAGAATCTCTTCGATTAAGATCTCACAACCCCCGTACGCTTCTTGCGCATTTAGCCCACACTGGGCCAATATTTCTTCAAGCTCGCCTTCACGTCTCGTCTCACGCCAGATAATCCACGGGTACCGTGAGTAACTGTCGAATCGGGCTTTTTCTAATTCAGAAACCGGAGGATCGTCGCGGCCCCTTAGCAATCCCAGTATTTCTTTGGCTGAAAAACGGCGAACTTCGTACTTTCCGAATTTGATGCAATCAGCATCAAGAGCCGCGCAATCAAGCAGGCATTAGTATGTATCTTCACATGACACGTTGATTGGGCCTTGTAAATATCTCACGTCTGATAGCTTACCCGGCCGTGCTTCGTTGATCGCGAAATCTTTTCGTGGGCATGAAGCCCCGCAAGGACAAACTCGACGCAGCAGGCGCGCATCGCCGGATCGTCTGAGGGATTGATCTCAAAGGCCTTTTCCCAGGCAGGGGGGACACGTTTGAGGCGCTCGGCATAGTCGGACGACGGAAGCAGGTCGCCGACTTCGATCTTCACGCCTTTACCGAAGATGGAGGCGATCTCCTCGAAGCCGTGCTTGTCGCAGTATTCGTCGAAGACCTTCTTGATCGCCGCGATCTGAACGGCCTCCAGCACCTGTTCCTCGCTGAGCTGGTGGCTGCTCATCAGGTCGAGTTCGAGCTTGCCCATGGAAGAGGCGGCGAGGTGGCCGAGGTCGCTGATTCGTGGAACGGCACCGGGTTCACCGAGCAAAGCCGCGCGGCGGCGGGCGCTGGCGATCATGGTGCGATAATTGGCGATCGAGAATCGGGCGCTGACGCCCGAGGCCGCATCGACAAAGTCCGACGCCCTCACTTCGATCGTGATCTGCTCGCAAATCTCCTTCATGAAGAGTGGCACACGGACAGGAAACCGGCCATCGAGCGACACGCCGGCTTCCTGTTCCATGATGGCAATGCCGGTCTCACGCTCGCGCGGGTAGTGCGTGCGGATGAGCGAACCGATGCGGTCTTTAAGTTGCGGGATGACCTTGCCACTGCGGTTGTAAGTCGCGGGGTTGGCCGAAAAAAGGATGACGATGTCCAGGTCGAAGCGGATCGGAAAGCCGCGGATCTGCACGTCACGCTCTTCAAGAATATTGAACAGGCCGACCTGCACCAACTCGTCGAGCTCCGGCACTTCGTTCATGGCGAAGAGGCCGCGGTTCATGCGAGGGATGAGACCAAAATGCAGGGCCTCTTCGGCGGACATGCTCGTGCCGGACGCCAGCTTGGCGGGGTCGATCTCGCCGATGA
>CAYPXR010000021.1:0-147541 GCA_964414585.1 uncultured Planctomycetaceae bacterium | reverse complement strand
CCTGGACGGAGCAGGTGATCAGGAGAAGAGGTGAACAGGTGAGGCAAAGGGCGACCGGGGCGGGGGTTAGGTTCGGCCGCCTGCCGCCGGAAATTTTTCGCCGTTGCGCGGGGTCGGTGCAGACGATTATGCTTTGCAAGGCGAGCGTGCAAGGTTGGTCGCGGTCCGGCCGCTCGAGGGTATCATTGAGGACCCTCGCTTGGCGTCGTTCGTTAACGGCGTGGACTTCGGCGGATGTTGAAGATCGCTCCGGCGTCGACCTGGACCGGCGCGGCCGTTCGCGGAGGGTGTTCAAAATTCTTCCTGACACCTTTTTTCCGTCACGAAAAACCCGGAAGGACCCTATTTTGATATCTTCGTTTCGGAGGGAAAAGCAATAGAAAAATGCGGCGAATACGTTTTGCCGCATTCTGGACAGATTCCGTTTCCTAGCAAACGAAGGTCATACCCGCAATACCGGCAACAGTTTTTCGGATAAGGCCGATCCTGCCAAAACAAGAACAAGGAGAAGCAACCTGAGATAAGGAAAGGAATCCAATACGGAATCCAAATCTCGGTCTCATAGAAATTGGCGGACTGAAGTCGACAATGTTCGTTGAGGCCACATGTACAGACTGGTTGACATGGATTGGAGAGATGTATTGTATGCCAAGTCGGAAAGACAGAGCGACTTGTCCGGAATGTACTAATTCCAGTGAGCCTCTCGGAAATCAGCCAGCCCTGGATGCTAGGCCACCATGTGCCAAAATGCGCGACGCTCTGTCGTAATTGTTTCAGTTGAGTATCATCTGCGTCTGTTGTTGCTCTCGATAAGCAAATGCCGTTGTCGTCAGTCCCGACAAATGAAAACAAGGGGTTGAGTTCCGCACCGCGATGGAAGGAAACATTCCAGTCATGACTCACCCACCAAATCGCGCCCACACCCAACGACATCGTCAGGGTTACCCACTTGAGCACACGCTTCTGTAGTGATCGAATTCTCATGGCCATGATTATCATAGGCGGCCATTCAAAAACCACAATATCTTAGCGCGCGGGCTCATCAGCGAGGCAAAATGTTGATAGCCCTTCCGCTTGATCGGGGAGCGTGATTTTCAAGGAATCGTTTCAGCCGACCCGAGCGCAGTTGCCGGCGCGGAGTGGCGAAATCTCCGTCGGCGCGGACGGCGGCCTCGCGTCGTCACGGCCGGACGACGCGGGTGTGGGGCGACGTGCCCCAGCCGGTGTCGATGGGCTACGACGATTATGGCCAGCGGACGACGTTGAAGACCTATCGCGGGGACAGCGATTGAGAGAGCGATAGCTGGCCGAGCAGCCCGGGCACCGAACTTCCTACACGCCCCGGTCGTAGACGGGATTTCCCCACGCAGGTGGGGGTGAACCGGAAGCCTTCAAGAGCGGCATCGAACGCCCTTTCGATGACGTCAGGTGGAAGCCGATAGAGACAGAGGGAAGCCGCGGTATGCGCGTATCGCTTCTCTTGATCGACTTGGCGGATCGTTAACGTGCCCCAACTTCTTGAATGCGACAATCGAGTCTCGACGAAAACGCGGGAGTCCGGTCCCCGTTTCGATCGGCACATCGCGCCGCGGGCGACTCGGGCCGTCCCACGGATCGGCCAAGGAAGGCGCATAGCCCTGTTGGCCGTGCACCACGTCCGGGTCGACGGGCAGACGCTCACGGGCGGCGCGGAGAAGTACATCCAACTGGCCATCGACGCCCTGCTTCGAGTCGGTGCGAGCGTTCACGTCGGTTACTCCGGCGATTCGATTTACGACGATCTTCTCGTCGCCTATGGGCCGGACCGGCTGACGGTCGAGCGGACCGGCTGGCTGAACGACCATCTGGCGGGCGACGCCAGGTTCAGCCTCGACACGATCCTGCGCCGGCGGCGATGGCTTCGCGCGGTCCACGCGGACACGGTCTTCGCCGTGCAACAGGCCGCCGGGTGCGCGTTCGTGTACTCGCTAGTGGCCGCAAAGAGTCTCGGCCTGCGGGTGGTGACGTCGATCCGGCAAATGGCCGATCCGCTGCCCGCGACGAGCGGCAAGCGATGGCTGGGGTTGATCCCTTCGCCGCAGTGGTGGCGGCGGGCGACGAACCTTCGCAAGCGCGTGCCGGCCTGGTGCGCGGACGCGGTCATTTTCAACAGCCAACGTATCGCCGAGGAGTATGTCCGTCAGCACGGTTATTCCCGCGATCGGATTCACGTCATCCGCAACGGAGAGTCGGCCGACGGCGGGGAGATTCACACCGCGCGGGCCAGACCGCTGCGGATCGCCAGCGTGGGGCGCATCACGACCGCCAAGGGTTCCGACACTTTGCTGGAGGCATTTTCGACGATCTCGAAGCGGCATCCCGACGCGCGTTTGACCTATTTCGGCGATGGGCCGCTCGTTTCGGAGCTGCGCGACCGGGCGATGAGTCTGGGACTGGCCCAGCGCGTTCGATTCGCGGGATACGAAGCGGATCGCGATCGAATCTACGGGGAGATGGACATCTGCGTGCAAGCGTCGCGGCGCGAGTCGATGTCCAACAGCGTCATCGAGGCGATGGTCCGCGGCATACCATGCGTCGTGACGGACGTCGGCGGAATGCCGGAGACGGTGGTCGACGGCCAAAGCGGCTACGTCGTTCCACCTGAAGCGCCGGCGGCCTGCGCGGAGGCGATCTCGCGGCTTATGGCGGACGAAGCGACGTTCGCACGAATCAGCACGGCGGCCGCCCTACGAGCTCGACGGCTTTTCGACCCGCACGAATTTCAACGAGCGACCGTCGCGGCGATCCTGGGGTGAACCACGGGCATCACCATTCGGCGCCTTTTTGGGACGGCGCTCCGGAGGAAGTTGCAAACGGCGAATCGGGGGCGACGCAGCCGGTCAGGTGCGACGTATCATTGAGTTGTAACAGGCTGCTGACTCCGCGGCGGTATCGCAACAGGCTGATCGTCGCATTGTCGATGACGAATCGAAAAGAGGGGCCGGGCTGGTCGGTCAACCACGCCTCGATCAAGCGCGCGATCGGGCTGCCGTGACCGACGACGAACACGGAATCGTTCTCCCCCTGCCATCGATCCTTCAGAAATCGGGCCAGCGATCGAGACCGTCCGACCAAGGCGTCCAAGGGTTCGTCGATCGGGGGCCATTCGAGCGGCAAGGGGCAATCCGGACAGGGAATGACGCTTGAATGGCGGGCCGCGAGTTGTTCAGCGCCGACCAGCTCCAGGAAAGGCGGGCTTCCCGGCGCCAGGCCGTGATATTCGCACAATTCAGGTCGCAATCGAACCGGCAGGTTGAGCCTCCTGGCGATGGGCAGCGCCGTTTCCAGACAGCGTCGAAAGGGGCTGCTGTAGATGGCTGTGAATTGTGATCCGTCGAGCCGCCGTTCGAGGGCCTCGGCCTGTTGCAAACCGAGCGGTGACAGCCCCGAGTTCAGGCCGGTGTCGAGTTTGGCGTTGCCGAGGGAATGCGCGTGTCGCACCAGATAGACCAGCATGGTCGGCGATCTTACCGATGGGCCGCGCGTCTGTCAGTTTTGCCGGAGAAAAGGCCCTGGATAATTGACAGGCGATCGGGAAAGTCGTATCGTTTTGATCAAGGATGACATCCCGCTACCACTGATTCGCGCGCCGCAGGGCGCGCTCGCAAGACACGGAGGTACTCACATGCGATCGGCGGTTACCATCAAGCTATTCACCACGATTCTGACGTTGGCCGCGGCCGGCACGGTCCTCGCCGAGCCCAACCCGGGCGGCGCTTTTCCCTGGGAAGGGGAAGTTTCCGCCTCGAATGTTTTTGTGCGCAGCGGCGCGGGGAGCAATTGGTACCCGACGACCAAGCTGAATCCCGGCGATCGCGTGCTCGTGCTCGGCGAGAAATTCGGCTGGTATCAGATCTCGCCGCCACCGGGCAGCTTCAGCTACGTGGACATGTCCGTCGTGGACCGCAAGGCGGGCGCCAAGACCGGTACGATCAAGCAGGACAAAGTGTACATCCGCGCCGGCAGTCAGTTGGAATCGAAGAAAAGCTCGACGCAGGTCGTTCTCAACAAGGGCGCGACGGTGGAGATCCAGGGCGAGGCCGAGGGATTTTTCAAGATCGCCCCTCCGGTCGGCGCATCGTTGTACATCTCCAAGCAGTACATCAAGCCGGTGGCGGCCAATCTTTCGACGGGCCTTGTTGAGCGCCACGTGACCTCGAACCCGCCGTCGGAAGCTCCCAAGCCGGCGACCGAAACACCAGGGAAGGCGGAAGAGCCCCGCGTGGCCATCGGAGAAACGGCCATGCCGGTCGACCCGGCGGCGAATCCCCCCCCCGCCGCCACGACGGACCCGAATCAGGCGCAGCCCGTGCAGATTCCCGACGCGCAAGCAACGCCGGAATCGGCATCGCCGTCTGAGCCCGGGCAGGTCGAAGACGGTCCGGTTCCCGACGAAGGAATGACCGCAGAAAAACCTGCCGACGAGAAGTCCGTCGCGCCGAAAAAGGCCAGCGCGCCGAAGGCCGCCGAAAAACCCGCGGAAAAGGTCGCGCCGGTCGCCAACCGATACCAGGCGATGCTCTCGGTCCTGGAAAGTGAATTGGTCGGCATGTCCCAACGGCCGTTCGATCAGCAGGACTGGAAGTCGCTCCAGAAGCGTTACGAGGAAATCGCCTCGCAGTCGGATGAGATGGTCCCGGCGCAGATCGCCAAGATCCGCGCTCGTCAGCTTCGCGACCGCGCATCGATCCGCGAGTCCCGAAAAGGCCTGCGGACCGATGAAATTGAGTTGGCGAACTATCGCGCCAACATGGACGCCGAGCGGGCGAAGATTATTCGTAGTCGCATTGAAGCGATCCAGGTCAAGTTCGACCTGGAGGGCGAGCTTCGAAAAAGCGCCGTCTTTTCCGCGGACAACCGCCGGTTCCGGCTGGTCGATCGCGAGCGAAACGAGACCATCGCCTACGTCGATATCCCCCGTTCGGTCGAACCCAGCGTGGATCAACTGATCGGACGGCTTGTCGGCATCCGCTCGGCCGGACAGACCTTCAGCCCTTCGGCCCGATTGCCGATCGTCGTGGCGGCGAGCGTCACGGATCTGACGCCTCGATCGCGGGTGGGCGAAGACGGCGCGATTCAGCAATCGTTCAAGCTTGAAACGCCGCCGGAATCGCCTTCCACGGATTCACCGGCCAACGACCAGAATGCCCCCGATTCCAAAAAGACCGCACATGCCGAGGAGGGCGACAATCTGGAACCGGACAACTGATCCTGTCGGCGGGGTATCATCTCCCGTCGTGTCCAATCTCCCGCACTCCGCAGAACCGCACGGCCGCTCCGAGCCGCGATGGATGCTCTATGCGTATTTTTCCCTCCTGCTGGTCGGCCTTCATCTGACCGTCGGACCCAAGCTCCGCCTTTCGGAATGGCACGTCAATCCTTCCGGGAACGCCGCGCTGGAAGAAGCCCTGCAATGGAAAGAGGGCTCTCTGGAATTGCATCTCAACGAATATGAGGTCGCGCACTTCGGCGGGAAGCGATACAACGTCTTCGGCCTGGCTTTTGTTTTGATCTGCCTGATCGGGACGACGCTGACGTCGTGGACCGGCGGCGGTGCGCGGGACTTTTATTCCACTTATTACGTCGCACTGGTCGCCTTGCCATTGGCGCCGGCGGCGTATCTTGCCTTCCGATCGCAAACGCGGTCATCGGCCTGGGGCGCGGCGCTGGCGGCCTATCTCATTGGTGGTACCAGTCTGCTCCATATTCTGCAGCAGTGCCGGGGCGCCCAAGGCGGCAGCGTCAATGCGATCGATCAAGTCCTCTCGGTGACAGGCTTGCTGATCTTCGCGGCCGATTTGCTGGGGTCGCGCCGGATCTGGCCGGCCGCCCTCGGGCTGGCGCTATCCGCCTGGGCACGGCCATTGACCATTCTCTATGCGCTGCCGCTCCTGTGGTCGGTTCGCCCCGGACAATCGACCGTCGCTCTATCCAGGCGATCGCGATGGATCGCCATCGCCGCGTTGGTGTTCATCGCGGGGGTTCCGATGACGCTCAGTTTTCTTAAGTTTGGAAACCCCCTTCAAACGGGATATCGATATCTTTACGAGGGCCGCACCGATCCGGTCGGGCGAAGCGGCCGGGAACAACTGTTCGGCCTTCGCTATGCGCCTGAAAATCTTCGTGCCATGAATCTCGCGTTCCCGTCGTGGGATATTCGCGCCGGGGCCGTTTACCCCGATACGTCCAACGTCAACGGCGGCAGCATCTGGCTGACGAGCCCATTGCTTTTGGGAGTATTCCTGACGGTTCCCCGATGGTGGCGAGACTCCGCCCGGCGAACGCTGATGTTGTCCACGCTTCCGGTCCTGGCGGGGATCGCTTGTTACCATACGACGGGGGCGGTCAACTCCGGGTGTTTTCGGTATGCCCTGGACTTCATCCCGATTTGGTTGCTGGTCATCGCTCCTTATGTCGCCACGCGCCGTGCAGCTCCCTGGACGCTGGGGTGCCTGGCCTACAGCGCCCTCTACTTCAATTTGCTACCCTAGGGCGCGGGCTTGCCTTTCCCTTTTTCGACGGGACAATGCACTCTTGGACGCCTCGAATCGGCCCAAAGTCAAACCTTATTTACTGGAGAACCATCCGTGAACCGCTTAGCTTCGCCGTTGATCCTGATCGCCGTCGTACTGGTCGGCACGATCGTCGTCGCACAAACCACCACCCAACCGGCCGTCGCCCCGGCCAATTCATCACCCGGCGGTCACGACATCGCGGTCCTGGACCTTGTGCGGATTTTCAACGACTGCACGCAGATTCAAGACCTCAATCAATTGATCCGGGAAAAGAGCGACGATTTCGCCAAGGAGGCGACGCAACGGAAAAAAGTCATCGAAGACAAACAGATGGAATTGCAAGCCTTCAAGATCGGCTCGCCGGACTGGGAGGTTCGCCGGAAGGACCTGGTGCGGCTGAACATCGACGCCAACGTTTGGCTCAAAGTCACTGAGCAACAGGTGGACCAGGAAAAATTCGACTGGACCCGCGTGATCTACGAAAAGGCCGTCCAAGTGGCTTCGGACATCGCCAAGGAGCGGGGCTACGACGTGGTTCTTCAAAAAACCGATTTCAAGCCGATGGATATCGAGCAGACGGTCCAAAATCTTCGCCGGGTGATCCAGGAACGGACGGTGATTTATAACGTGCCGGACATCGACATCACCGATCTCGTCATCCGGCGCATGAACAGCGACTATCAACTTGCGGGCGGAAAGAAAGTACTCGGTTCCCCGGGACCGGTGACGCCGCCGGCCTCCCCCGCTTCGGGCAAACCCTAGTGGTCCTGACGGTACAAAACGAGAAGGCTGACACGCGCATGACCACCGGCAGGAAATTGGCTGAGCTGTGCCGCGGGCGCCTGGTCGCGCCCGACGTCACCGGCGAACGGGTCATCCGTACAGTTTCCACGCTGACGGACGCAGGGGATGACGCCGTTTCGTGGGTCGCCGAAAAACGCCACGCCAAGTCCGTGGCCGAAAGCAAAGCCGCCCTCATCGTCGGCTCCGAGGAAACGCTGGGCAGAGATGTTCGCGGATTGGTCGTTTCCGATCCCGAATTGGCCATCGCAGAAATCCTCGATTTCTTCTTGGTTGCGCCGGAGTCGCCTGCATTGGGCGTCCACCCGACCGCCGTCGTACACGCCTCGGTGAAGCTCGGCGCCAGCACCTCGGTGGGCGCGCATGCCGTGCTTCATTCCGGAGTTCAGATCGGCGATCACAGCATCATCCACGAAGGCGTCAGCCTCGGACGCGATGTCAAAGTCGGGAGAAACTCGGTCCTCTATGACCGGGTGGTTGTTTACGACCGTTGTGAGATCGGCGATCGTGTCACCATTCACGCGGGCTCGGTCATCGGAGCGGACGGCTTCGGCTACATCTACCGCGACGGCCGGCATCGCAAGACGGCCCATATCGGCATAGTCATTATTGAAGACGACGTGGAAATCGGGGCCAATTCCTGCGTGGACCGGGCCAAAATCGGTGCGACGCGAATCGGCCGGGGATCGAAGATTGATAACCTTGTCATGGTCGCCCATAATGTCCAAACAGGCCCACTCTGCCTCCTGGCGGCTCTGAGCGGTCTTTCCGGCAGCGTTCGTCTGGGCTCGGGCGTCGCGCTGGGCGGGCAGGTCGGGATCAGCCATGGGATTCGGATTGGCGACGGCGCGCAGATCGCAGCGCAAAGCGGAGTGATGATGGATATCGAGGCGGGCCAAGTCGCCTTTGGTACGCCGGCACAGAATCGAACGGAAGCATTTCGGGACATCGCGCGGATTCGCAAGTTGTCCCGGTTGTTTGAACAGATCACCGAACTCTCTCGGCGGGTGGCAGAACTTGAAGCCGCAACAAACCATCCAAAAGACCGCTGAGCTGTCCGGTCGGGGATTATTTACCGGCGAAGACGTCACCGTGCGCTTCAAACCGGCGGCGCCGGACAGCGGTATCACTTTCGTCCGGACAGACGCCCCGATACCCGCCCGAATCAAGGCCCACGTCTCCAACGTCACCAAACGGGCCCGTCGCACGTCGCTGCGGAACGGGACGCTCTCCATCGAAACCGTCGAGCATTGCCTCGCCGCCCTGCACGGCCTGGGAATCGACAACGCCGAGATTGAGATTTCGGGCGGCGAGTTGCCGGGCGGAGACGGCAGCAGCAGTTTTTTCGTGGACGCGATCCAACATGCGGGGATCCAGGAGCAGACGAGCCCCAAACGGCCCCTCGTCATCGAGGACACCGTACGCGTGGCCGAAGGCGACGCAGAACTCATCGCCGTCCCCACCGATACGGAAGATTTGAATATCCTTTACGACCTCGATTACGGACCTGAGGCGCGACTTCCACGGCAGATTTACGCACTTCGCCTCTCCGAAGAGACTTTTTGCCGCGATATCGCGTTGGCCCGGACCTTCCTGTTCGAAGAGGAAGCCCGCCAGTTCCAGGCGGCAGGATTGGGCCAGCACTTGACCTATGCCGACGTCGTGGTGATCGGCCCCGATGGGGTCGTGGGCAACGAGTTTCGCTATCCCGACGAATGCGTGCGCCACAAAATTCTCGATCTCATCGGCGATCTTTATCTCGCCGGACGTCCTCTGCGGGGAAAGATCCTCGCGCGCAAGAGCGGCCACGCGCTCAACCACGAACTGGTCCGTAAGCTCCTGGAGGCCATCGAACGACGAGACCGACAGAAGCGTCTCGGCATGTCGTCGGCTTTTGACGCGCTGCACATCCGCCGGCTGCTCCCCCATCGATATCCGTTCCTGCTCATCGACCGGGTCGTGGAAATCGACGGCGATCGCCGGGCGGTCGGCATCAAGAACGTGACGCTCAACGAGCCGTTTTTTCAGGGTCATTATCCATCGCAACCAATCATGCCCGGCGTCCTGATTTTGGAGGCTATGGCTCAGCTTTCAGGCATCCTCTTGGCCCAGAAACTGGAGCACACCGGCAAAGTGGCGGTGCTCCTGTCCATGGATGAGGTCAAATTTCGCCACCCGGTCCTACCGGGCGATCAGTTGGTTCTGGAGTCGGAAACGATTAGAGTAAAGGCCCGGACCGGACATGTACGGTGCAGGGCCGTGGTCAACGACCAAGTCGTTGCCCAGGCGGAGATTAAGTTCATGATGGTGGACGCGGAACCGGCCTAGGCCGGTTCCGAACCGCCATCGATTCGGCCGCGTGATTCGTGCCAGGGACGGCGCAGCCCCTATCCTTGGCGGTCGAGATCGGTCAGGAAATGTAGATGCCCAAGATTGCATCTAGCGCAACGGTCGATGCCAAGGCGGAGCTTGCCGACGATGTCTTCGTCGGTCCGGGTTGTTATGTCGGCCCGGAAGTCAAGATCGGCCCCGGGTCTCGGTTGATCGCCAACGTCACGGTCATGGGGAACAGCCAGATCGGCCGGGACAACATCTTCTATCCGTCGTGCGTCATCGGCGCTCCTCCTCAGGACCTGAAGTATCGCGGCTCCAGCACGATCCTGGCCATCGGCGACGGCAACGTTTTCCGCGAAGGCGTCACGGCGCATACGGGGACGGAAGTCGCCGGCGGCATGACGCGCGTCGGCAGCCACAACCAGTTTCAAGTCGGGACCCATCTGGCGCACGACGTGATCGTCGGCGACCATTGCATTCTCTCCAACCAGGTGCAGATTGCCGGGCACGTCCGCATTGAAAGCCACGTGACCGTCAGCGGTCTCGTCGGCGTGCAGCAATTCGTCACGCTCGGCCGCTATTGCTTCATTACGGGCATGGCGCGGTGCAGCATGGACGCCCCGCCTTACATGATCTTCGGGTACGAAGGCAACATTCAAGGCGTCAACATCAAGGGACTCGGGCGCTGGGGATTCGCCGAACCGTCGATCCAGCAGCTTCGCGATCTTTACAAGAAGTTGTTCCCCCGCAAGAGTCAGGTCGCCGGAAATTACAGCCTGAGGGCGCTGTACCGGCTGTGGCCCTCGCGGCGCGACGATCGCAACGGCAATTCGTCTCTCGCCCGGCGGATCGTCGACGTTGAGACGCAAACGTCGCTCGACGAGCACGGCCGCTACCTGATTGATTTCCTGAAACGATCGATCCACGACGGCGTTTACGGACGCTTCCTCGAGTCGCAGCGCCGGGACGGAAGCGCGGAGCGACCCAAGTTCTATGCCGGGAGCAACGGCCAGTGACGCCTGATCCGATCCCCGTGGCCGTCGTCGGAGTGGGCCACATGGGCCGCCATCACGCCCGCCTTTACAGTGAATTGCCACAATCCCGCCTGGTCGCCGTGGTCGATACGAACCGCCAGCGGGCGGACGAATTCGCCGCACAATACCAGTGCAAGGCCCTGACATCGATCGCCGATCTGCCCGACGAGGTTCGGGCCGTCACGGTCGCCGTGCCGACGATCCATCACGGGGCCGTCGCGGTGCCGCTGATGTCGCGGGGCATCGCCGTTCTCGTGGAAAAGCCCCTGGCCGAATCGGTCGAATCGGCCGAACGGCTCCTCGAATGTGCGAGGAAATCCGGCTCGCTTCTTTCCGTGGGGCATACGGAGCGGTTTAATCCGGTCATCCGAGCCATTCAGCGACTTGGCATTCGCCCCAAATACATCGAGGCGCAGCGGATCAGCCCGTTCCGATTCCGCTCGGCCGACATCGGCGTCGTCTCGGACATGATGATTCACGATATCGACATCGTCCTGCACCTCGTCGGCTCGCCGGTCGCCCGCGTCGATGCGGTGGGCGTCAACGTTCTCGCCAAGCATGAGGACGTGGCCAACGCCCGGGTCGTCTTCAAAAGCGGCGCGGTGGCGAACTTCGTGGCCTCCCGGTTGGCGCTGAAAACCGATCGCCGCCTACGGGTCTTCAGCGAGACGGCTTATCTTTCTCTCGATTACCAGCGAAAGAGCGGCATCGCCATCACGCGGGATGCGAACCTCGACGTTCTTGCGCTGGCGAAGGACAAAAAGCTCGACGATCTTGCCCAGTTGGCCAACGTCGATTTCGGACAATTGGTCAAGGTCGAGCCGCTGGTGATGGACGACGTCGAACCGCTTCGGGCGGAGTTGGAGGCCTTCCTCGAAAGCGTCCGTACCGGCGCGCCGCCGGCCGTGAGCGCCGAAGACGGCGTCGAGGCGGTTCGCCTTGCCACGCAGATCGTCGCGGCGATTCAATCCCATTGTTGGAATGCCTAGCTGGCATCGAAGCGATCAAACCGCTACATTTTGCGCCATTATGCACTCCTGGCGGCCGTGGATCCTTGCAACCGCGCTCCTGTTTCCCGCCGGTTGCGTCGACCCCGATGGCCATCGAATCACCATGATGGAATGGTGGCAGCAGCGGACAAGCGAAAAAAAACACCCGGTGGAATCTGAAGCCGTTGAAGACCATTCCCACCCCGTTGATGCTGAACCACCCCTCGCGGCGGAGAATCCGAATACCGCCCACAACGAAATTTCGGGATCGACGACGTCTCCGATGGGACGAAACGATCACGACGCGCCCATCGGCCAGACCATTCAGGCGGACGCGCTGATCGTCAACGACGAGACGATCCGCGTCAGCGACATCCTCGAACCGATCACGCCCAGGCTCGAACAACTCATGAAGGAACTCCCGCCGGATTCGTATTTTGCCAAGGCGATGCAGATCGTCCGACTGCAGATCATCGAGGCGGTCGCCCAACATCTCATCTGGCGGCGAGCGCAGCGCCAATTGACGGATGAACTAAAGCCGCAGCTCGACAAGGCCGTCGATAAGATGGAAAAAGAGCGGATCAATCGAGAGTTCGGCGGGCGGGAGACCGTCTATGAAAAATACCTGGCCCGACACGGAAAGACGCGGTCGGATGTCCGGGAACGATTGAAACGAAGTCTGATCATCGACAGTTACCTCCGCGACCGGCTGCTGCAACTCATTCCGATGCCGCGCAAATCGGAGTTGGAAGACTACTACAAGTCCCACCTGGCGGAGTTTACCCAACAAGAGCGGCGAGAAATGTTCTTGATTGACATTCCCGCGAGGGCGTTTCTTGACCCCGGTCGGCCGATGGCCCCAGAGGATGAGGCCGCGGCGGAACAAAAAGCGAGAGCGTCGGCCCGGGAAGCTGAGTCGGCGGTTCGGCGCGGTGAGGATTTTCAAGAAGTCGCCCGGAAGCAGTCACGCGGATTGCATACCGACTCCGGGGGAGATTGGGGCTTTATCACCGCGCCCGCGGATCAACACTCCACGCCGCTCGAAGGCCGTTGGGCGGCCGCCTCCAAACGGCTTTTTGAACTCAAGACGGGAGAGACGAGCGAAATCATCGAGTCCGCCCATAGCTTTTTCATTGTGAAGTGCGGCCGGATTGAAGGCGGGCATCAACTCAGCTTCCAGGAAGCGCAGCCGAAAATCGCCGGCTCCATCCGGCAACAGAAATTCCTCGAAAAGCGGGCCGCGTTTCTACAGGACGAACTCGACCGATCGACCATCGGGTCGCTGGACGAGTTTGTCTCGCAGGTGCTTCGCGCCGCGCCTTCACCGGACGAACGGCCATCGAAATTCGAGCCCATCGACCAACGCTAAATCGGACGAAGGACGGCCCGGACGGGACTGCCGTCGAACCCGACAAGAGGAAGCGGCAAGGCGATCAACTCGTAGTGACCCTCGGGCACATCTCCTAGCACAAGTCCTTCGAGGATGGCCATGTCGTTTCGCAGGAATGCGTGATGAACCGGCAGATCTTTCGACGAAAACAAATCGACGCTCGGCGTATCGACCCCGACGGTGATCACGCCGCGGTCGTGCAACCAGTCGACCAACTCCGGCGAGAGGGCCGCGAAGTCTTCCTGAAATCGCGATGAATTCAGATACGTCCCGGTCGCCAACAACACACGAGGCGCCCGGATCGCCACGGCAATTTGATCGGGCTTGATGGATTTGCCTTTCGACGCCGCGAGGCGAACCACCTGGCAAGGGCCCAGGTAATAATTCAGGCTCCTTTCGTGTATGGCCGGCGCTCCGGCGCCGTAGTGATTCGGCCCGTCGGCGTGCGCGCCGAGATGGACCGTCGCGCGAAGCGTCGAGAGGGTGATATTCGCGCCCTTGGCGATGTCGCAGAGGACCTCCCGCGTCGGCGCGGTATCGCCGGGCCAGACGGCCAGCGACTCGGTGATCGGTGGAGTGATGTCGTAGATCATGTCGAATTCCCGGCGACCGTACGTTTGGCCGGTCCTCAACCGCGGACTATACTCGATCCGATCAAGGAGTATCGTAAAGGACGACTGTCATGAAACGAAATGTAGCGATTCTCGGGGCGACCGGCGCCGTCGGGCGGGAGTTTCTCTCCATTCTCCAGGAGAGGAAATGGGAGATTGGCGAGTTGCGTTTGTTGGCCTCCTCGCGCTCGGCCGGCGGCAAGGTCCCCTTTGGCGGTCGGACTTTGACCGTGGAGGAGGTCAAACCGGAGAGCTTTAAGAATATCAATATCGCCCTCTTCAGCGCCGGGGCAGGGCCGAGCCGGACGTGGGCGCCGATCGCCATGGAAGCAGGGGCGCGCGTCGTTGACAACAGTTCCGCCTTTCGGATGGACGCCGAAGTGCCGCTCGTCATTCCTGAGGTCAATCCTGACGCCATCGGCGACGCGAAGCTGATCGCCAACCCCAACTGTTCGACGATCATCATGAACATGGCGGTCTGGCCGCTGCATCGCCATCGCCGCGTCAAACGAATCGTTGTCAGCACCTATCAGGCCGCCAGCGGCGCAGGCTGGCAGGCGATGCAGGAATTGGAGGATCAATCTCGCGACGTATTGGCTGGCAAGAAGGCCTCGCCAAAGGTATTCCCCCACGCCATCGCCTTTAATCTCTTTTCCCACAACACGACCATCGGCCCGGACGGCTACAACGTCGAGGAATCGAAAATGATTCTGGAGACGCGGAAGATTTTCAACGAGCCGCACATGGCCATCACGGCGACGTGCATCCGCGTGCCAGTCCTCCGCGCACATAGCGAGTCGATCAACCTCACCTTCGATGAACCGATCAGCGAACAGGAAGCCCGCGAAGTCCTGTCGAAGGCCCCTGGCGTGAAAATTGTCGATGACCGCACCGCGAATTATTTTCCGATGCCGATCGACGCCTCCGGGAAAGACGACGTGCTGGTCGGCCGCATCCGCCAGGACGCCAGCCTGATGGGCGGCCACGGCCTCGATCTATTCGTCAGCGGTGACCAACTCCGAAAAGGCGCGGCCCTGAACGCCGTGCAGATTGCGGAGCGGATATGACTCGGGACGAAGCCTGGGACTTGCTCTGCGAATACGTTCAATCGGATTCCCTGCGCAAGCACATGCTCGCCGTCGAGGCGGCGATGCGGCACTACGCGTGGATCTTCGGCGGAGACGCCGATCAATGGGGCATCGCCGGGTTATTGCATGATTTCGACTACGAACGCTGGCCCAATCCGCCGGATCACACACACGAAGGGGCAAAGATCCTCCGCGAAAAAAGCGTTGACGAGGAAATCATCGGCGCGATCATGGCCCATGCCGATTGGAACCAGGATGAATACCCGCGCGACCGGCCGATTCGCAAGGCGCTTTTCGCCGTGGACGAGCTTTGCGGATTTCTGACCGCTTCCGCCCTCGTCCGGCCGACCCGGCTGGAGGGCCTCGCACCGGCATCCGTCAAGAAAAAGATGAAAACATCGACCTTTGCCGCCAACGTCAAGCGCGAGGACATCACCGCCGGGGCCGAATTGCTCGGCCTTACGCTCGACGACCACATCACAAATTGCATCACTGCGATGCAGGGGGCCGCCGCGGACTTGGGCCTACTGCCGCCTTCGTGATACACTGGATCCACTGGGTCTTTGGCTTCCCCCCGGAGGAGAGTGTCGCATGAAGTGCTTCGTTGTTCGACCGTTCAATCGTCTCGCGTTATCCGTGGTCTTCATCGCCGGATTCGCCGCCGCCGAGCCGGCGCGGCATTACCCCGCCGACCGGCCGATGGACATGCTCCATATCCGCCTGGACAGTCGCGTCGATTTGAAGGCCAAGACCCTCAAGGCGCACGCGACGCTGGACATGGCGGCGCTTCGCGACGTGAAGACGATCCAACTCGACGCCGTCGGCTTCGATCCGAAGAATGTGACCATCGAGATGTTTGACGGAAAGCCGGCGCCTTGCGATTTTCAGAATGACGGCGAACACATCACTTTGGTCCTGCCCAAGCCCCTTCCCACCGGCCAAAAGCTGACCGTCCAAATGGATTACACCGTGACCGACCCGCCGTCGGGACTGTCCTTCTTCGCGCCGTCCAAAGAAGACCCCGAGGCCCCCTACGTCATGTGGTCGCAGGGCGAATCCATCACCAATCGTTTTTGGGTCCCCTGCTTCGATCACCCCGACGAGAAGCAGACGACCGAGATCACCTGCACCGTGGACGATCCGAACATCGCCATCAGCAACGGCCGCCTCCTGGAGGAAAAGAAGAATTCCGACGGGACCAAGACCTTTCACTGGCTCCAGGATCAGCCGCACGTTTCGTATTTGATGACGCTCGTCGTGGGCGACTTTTTCTGCAAGACTGAGAAGTGGCGGGACAAGCCGGTCAGCTACTACGTCCGCGACAAATTCAAGGAGAAGATCGACAACTCCTTCCACAACACGCCGGCCATGCTCGAGTTTTTCAGCGAAAAGATCGGCGTCGAGTACGCCTGGGACAAGTACGCCCAGGTCTGCTGCTATAACTTCGGCGGCGGCATGGAGAACACCAGCGCGACGACGCTGACGGAGAGCACGCTGCACGACGATCGCGCCCATCTCGACGACGACAGCGAGGGCCTCGTTTCGCACGAACTGGCCCATCAATGGTGGGGAGACCTGCTGACTTGCCGCGACTGGGCGCACATCTGGCTCAACGAAGGCTTCGCCAGCTATTTCGAAGCCCTCTGGGATGAAAAAAGCCTCGGCGAGGAGGAGTTCGCCATCAACATGAGCCGTAAGGCCGAAGCGGCGATCAACGGAGGCAAGGACAAGCCGATCGTCTATTACGACTATGGCGATCCCGACGAGCAGTTCGACAGCCGCGCCTATCCCAAAGGCGCCTGGGTCCTGCATATGATCCGGCGCCGGCTGGGCGACGAGGTCTTTTGGAAGTCGATCAACGCGTATTGCAAGCGGTTCAGCCACCAGACCGTCGAGACCGGCGATCTTCGCCGAACCATTGAAGAAGTAACCGGCCGGGCCATGGGCCGGTTCTTCTACGATTGGACGGAGAGGCCGGGCGCGCCCGAAGTGAAAGTGCGCTACAAATGGATCGCGGAAGACCAGATGGCCTCCGTCGAAGTGGAACAGAAGCAAAAAGAGGATGCCTACTTTTTCCCGCTCAAGGTCTCGTTCAATTTCGGTTCAGCGGATCCGCCGTTCAGCGTGACCCACGAAATGACCGAAAAGAAAGACCGGTTCTACATTCCGCTGGCCAAGCGGCCGACGATGGTGCGGATTGATCCCGATCAGGCGGTGCTGATGAGCCTGGACGTCGACATGCCGCGCGATCTCTGGCTGGCTCAACTCGCCGACGATCCGAACCCCGTCGGTCGACTCCGCGCTGCCAAGCATCTGGGGGAAGGCAATCGAATCGAAGACATCCGCGTATTGGCCGACCGGCTCCAGAAGGAACCCTTCTGGGCCGTTCAGTCTGCGATCGCACAGACGCTGGGGGATAGCGGAGAGGACGAAGCTCGCGACGCGCTGCTGGCTGCCGTCACCGTGAAGAACGCCAAGGCCCGCGCAGCGGTCGTCGAAGCGCTCGGCAAGTTCGGCGACGACGAGAAAGTCGCCCAGGCGCTCAAGGCGATCGCGGACAAGGGCGACCCCAGTTACCGCGTCGAAGCCAACGCGATCAAGGCCTACGCCGACGTCGCCGAGGAGGGCGTGCAGGAATTCCTGGAGCCGTTGCTGTCGCGAGATTCCGACAACGAAGTCATCCGCAGCGCCGTCATCGAGGCGCTCGGCGACCACTGCGGCGTCAACGCGCTCGACCTCATCATCGGTTGGACGGCAACGGCGAAACCCCATGCCTGTCGCCGAGCCGCCGTGCAGGCGCTGAGCGAAGTGATGAAGAAAGAGGACGTGCGCGACGAGGACAAAAATCGGGTGGTCGAGGCGATGACCGGGTGCCTGAAGAATGGGTCGCGCCGATTGCAAATGGCCGCTTTGGGCTCGCTCGGTGAAATGGGTCGGTCCGCCCGTTCCGCGCTTCCGGAGATTGACCGACTCGCGAAGCTTGGCGGTCCGCGTGCCCGTTCGGCCGCCAAGGAAGCCGCCAAGAAAATCCGCGCAGCAGGCCCGCCGAAGGCGGCCGTGGGAGATTTGCTGGATCAACTGGCGGAACTCAAGAAAGAATGCGAAAAGCTCAAGGATCGCCTGAAGAAACTCGAAGCCGAAGAGCACGGATCGGCGATGGAACATCACGAGAAAATATCGACGTCGACGAAATGAGTGAGTATCACTCCGAAGCCGCCGAGTAAGAGTACCGCAATCCAAGCAATGATCCGATCAGGTCGCTGGATTTTGGTTTGTACCTTTTTGCCTGCGTGCTGGCTGCTCATGCAGCTGCTACATGAAACCGGTCACGTCATCGGCGCCCTGACTTCCGGCGGGACCGTCGAACAAGTCATACTCAACCCATTGCAGTTTTCCAGAACGGATCTATCGAGAAACCCCAAGCCGCTCTACGTGGCCTGGTCAGGACCGATTTTCGGCGCGACTGCGCCGCTGGTTATCGTCGCTGCAGTGTGGCGATACAAGACCTGGTGGAAGCAACTTGTCTGTTTCTTTGCCGGTTTCTGCCTGTTGGCAAACGGACTTTATCTCGGAGTAGGCGGGTTTATCACCGCCGGCGATGCGAATGACATCCTTCGATTTGGCGCAATGCTCTGGCAATTAGTCGCGTTCGGTGCAATCTGCACGATTCTCGGGTTGGTAATGTGGCACCGGTTGGGTCCGAAGCTTGGACTAGTGAAACTGGAAGCAGAAATTAGCACAAAGAACGCGCCGCTTGTTTCGGCCATTTCATTCGCAATTCTTCTGATCGCCGAGATTATTTATTCGGCCAGCGTGAATTTGCCGTAGCTTCACCCATCGAGATCATTCGGGAATCTTGGCGCCGCGTTTGGGCCTGGCTTCCTCCGCTCGTTCATAGCCCGAATCCACGCGCCGGAAGTCCCCATCGTCAACCTCGTCGCCTCAGGGTAAGGATGAAGAATTCCGCGAGCAACAATACCGCGACAGAGGGTTCAGGTGTCTTTCCGTCGATCGTCGCATCAATACTCGCTTCGCCAGAATATGGGCTCGACGTCACGAACCCCAGAACTGGATCAAATCCAACAGGAGTATTGGAGACGAGAAAACCCGGCAGCGAATCCGCGTGTCCATTGACGATGTCAACGTTGTCACCCACTGTAAATGAAGTCGGAAAACTAAGCCACTGAGTCAAATCGACGGCAACGAAAAGGTCGTGGTCAATTGCCCCGAGAGACGGCACCAGAAATTCGTCCATACCAACAAACAACTCCGAGGCGCCGGCGAGATCCATCTCCTCGAAACCTGTATCTGTTTCCCCCAGAAATGACAAGGTCGTCTCAGAAACCAAGTCTACCGTTCGTCCCGACTCCCTGTGGCCCACGAACGTCATGGTGTAATCAGAAGGATAGAGGATATCTCCCTGAGGGGTCGTTTTTGGCGGGATTTCGCCGCCGAAACCTTGATTGTTTTGAGTCACAGAAAACGGGCCGACCGTTGCTCCAAGTGTGCCATCCTGGTAACTAGGAGTCATCGAAAGCGTCCCGCGGGTAATACCTGAATGGTAAGACCAGAAAATTGGATTACGTTGTCCATAGTGAACGCCTTCAGTATTAACAAAGTTACCAGCGTCGCCAAGAAGACTCACTCTGTACTTGAAGAAATCATAATGCCCGTCGTGCGGATGCAAAATTTGCTTCGCACCGGCGGACCTTACCTCCGCGTTGCCGCCGCTCGGAAGTGAAAGCGACAAGGTTTTTTCGAATTTGTTTGGATTTGGGCGATCATCATTGCCGTGCGACACCGGTGGAATCAGGTGTTGACATTTGATCGTTAGAGTCTTGAGTCCCTCCGGAGTCGTCGCTGTGGTGTTTAACTTGATATCCCAATTGTCAAGCGGAGGATCAGGGGCAGGACCGCCCGGGTCGGGCCATTGCTCCGCGCCGTCGGCAAAAGACCACTTCAACGTTCTGGAGAAATGGTTTGGAGTATCATAGGGCGTGAGACCGTTCGGAGGTGGAGTAAAGTCACCAACTGCTTCGCGCGACGAACCCAAAGCGACCGAAATCCCCAATAGAGCAACGCGAAATGCGGTTCGAGCGCACATTGTCCACCTCCTCGTTCACCGTGGTGTCATTCCGGAAAATATCATATCTATTTTCGCGATTGAACTTCAAGTGCACTCACAAACAATTCCCGTTCTCTGGAATGGCATCGAGCATTCTTGATAAGTGTATACCCCTAATTGTTTCCGGTAGCTTGGGTAAAATCGGTTTTCCACTCCTTTGGCTCTATGGCCAAAGGCGCTAACAGGAATTCTTGAAACGGCTACTCGCTCGGGATATGCACTGCCCGTTTCTTCGCGACCTCTTCCGCGCGCTCGTAGCCCGCGTCGACGTGCCGGAAGATGCCCATCGCCGGGTCGCAGGTCAGCACGCGCTCCAGACGCTCGTCGGCCTGCTTCGTCCCATCGGCAACGCAGACCATGCCTGCGTGAATTGAGTAGCCGATGCCGACGCCGCCGCCGTGATGGACGCTCACCCAGCTTGCACCGCAGGCCGTGTTGGCCATTGCGTTGAGAATCGGCCAGTCGGCGATGGCGTCTGAGCCGTCTTTCATTGCTTCCGTCTCGCGGTTGGGGCTGGCAACGCTTCCGCAATCGAGATGATCGCGGCCGATGACGATCGGGGCCTTTACTTTGCCGCTGCGTACCAATTCGTTGAAAGCCAGACCGGCCTTGGCCCGCTCGCCGTAGCCAAGCCAGCAAATCCGCGCCGGCAACCCTTGAAACGCGACGCGCTCGCCCGCGAGGCGAATCCACCGCGCGAGGTGTTCGTTTTTCGGGAACAGACGGAGCACCGCCTCATCCGTCGCGGCGATGTCCGCCGGGTCACCGGAAAGCGCTGCCCAGCGAAACGGCCCCGCGCCTTCACAAAAGAGCGGGCGGATGAACTCCGGGACGAAGCCGGGAATGTCAAAAGCATTGGCCACGCCGGCCGCCTGTGCCTGTGCGCGGATGTTGTTGCCATAGTCGAAGGTTACCGCGCCGGCCTTTTGCAAGGCAAGCATCGCCCGAACGTGCGCCGCCATTGATTCCATGGAGAGCTTGACGTAATTCTCAGGGTCGCTCGTACGAAGTCGCAGCGCCTCATCGTACGACACCTGATGCGGCACATAACCACTCAGCGGGTCGTGCGCGCTGGTCTGGTCCGTCAGGAGATCGGGCGTCACGCCGCGCCGAACCAACTCCGGCAGTATCGCCGCCGCGTTGCCGAGCAGACCGACGCTCAGCGCCTTCTTCGCCTTGCGTGCAGCGCCGATCTTTTCCAACGCCACATCGAGTTTATCCGTCGCTTCATCGAGGTATTTGGTCTCCAGCCGTCGATCAATCCGATGTTGATCGACCTCGATGACGAGGCATGTCGCACCCTGCATCGTCGCCGCCAACGGCTGCGCCCCGCCCATTCCGCCAAGGCCGCCGGTCACCACCAGCCGCCCTACAAGATCGCCACCGAAGTGCTTTCTCGCCGCCGCCCCAAACGTCTCGTACGTCCCTTGCAAAATCCCCTGCGTGCCGATGTAGATCCAGCTTCCCGCCGTCATCTGCCCGTACATCGTGAGGCCCATCGCCTCCAGGCGGCGAAACTCTTCCCACGTCCCCCACTTCGGCACGAGCATGGCATTGGAAATCAGAACTCGCGGGGCCATCTCGTGCGTGCGAACGACGCCGACCGCCCGGCCGCTCTGAACCAGCAGCGTTTCGTCATTTCCAAGAGATCGCAGCGAGCGGACAATCCGATCGAAATCCGACCAGCTCCGCGCGGCCTTGCCTGTGCCTCCATACACAATCAACCGATCCGGGTCCTCGGCGACGTTCGGATCGAGGTTGTTGTGCAGCATCCGCAAGGCCGCCTCCTGATGCCAACCCTTGCAGGAAAGCTGCGTGCCCGTCGGGGCATGGATCACACGAGGTCCGGAGGTTTGCGATTTTGGATTTGAGGCATGGGTGATACTCATGATGGGACTCTTAGTGGACCTTCGATGCGGCGTCCTCGGCGACGGTCCGCGAACAATATTGAACCGCTGCCGCCAATGGGGTAGGATTATAACAAGTCGCAGATTTGCTGCGGTGAAGCGTGAGGATGGGAGGGGCTTCGCAACTCGCCAGGGGCTTCAAGCATCCCGATGAATAGGATCCATACCCCGGTATACCACCGGGGGCCAGAGAATCACCGGGGTTTGACATGCGCGAGTTTCGTTCGTTACTGATCGGCGTATTATTTTTCACGGCGACCGGCAGCGCCATGGCCTTCCCCTCGCCGTTGCCCAGCAACGTCGCCAATTTCTATCAGCGCGGCACGCAGCCCGGCGGGCTCACCACCAATCTCGTGACGGCAAACAGTTGTGTCGGATGCCACGGCAACGGCGCGATCATTCATCCGCAATGGTCCGGAAGCCTGATGTCCCAGGCCGCGCGCGACCCGGTCTTCTATGCCTGTCTCGACATCGCCGAAGCCGACGCACCGGGCTCGGGAGATATGTGCATCCGATGCCACGCACCCAAGGCCTGGCTCGAAGGCCGCTCCACTCCCACCAGCGGTTCGGCGATCACCGCCCAGGACCGCGACGGCATCACCTGCAACTTCTGTCACCGCCTCGTCGATCCCTTCAACCTCGACGGCATGGCTCCTGAGGAGGACTACTACATCCTCAGCGATCTCGGCGCGGACGCGCCCGTCCAATCCGCCGATCTGGGGATGCCGTCCAGCCCCGGAAACGGCGGCAACGGAAGTTATGTCATGGATCCCCTGGACGTTCGGCGCGGTCCCTTCCCGCTTCCTCCCAATCCCGGGGACCCGCCCGTCCCGCCGGAAGCGGATTGCGCGATCTATCACAATTCGCTCGAATCTCCATTCCATCGCCGCGCGGACCTCTGCGCGACTTGCCACGACGTGAGCAATCCTCACTTTCACTTCGACAACATGAGCAGCGGCTACGTCTTCAACGGGACGGGCACGCACCATCCTGACGGGAACAAGTACAACATGGTCCCGATCGAACGGACCTACAGCGAATGGCTCAAGAGCACCTTTGCCCAGGGCATGGGCGTGAACATGGGCGGCCGATTCGGCGGACCCGGTCAGACCTTTGTTTCCGATTGCCAGCATTGCCACATGCCGGTGACCGACGATTTCGGATGTCGCTGGGTCGAGAGCCCGCGCGACGACCTGCCCACCCACCGGTTTGCCGGCGCCAGCACATGGCAACTCGACGCCATTGCACAGCAGTACGGCCCTTCCGGATCCAATGAAATCAACGCAGCCACAGTCAGCGCTCTGTCCGCCGGCAAAACCAATAACGAAAGCTTTCTCCAACTCGCCGCCGATCTGGAGGCCGTCCTTACCGACGTGAACACCCCCGGCATCGAACAACTCCGCGTCCGCGTCACCAACCAGACGGGGCACAAGCTGCCCAGCGGATACCCCGAAGGACGGCGAATCTGGATCAACGTTCAATTTTTCGATTGCCTGAGTAATGTGACCCCATTCGCCGAGCGCGGCGAATATGACACCGGTACAGCGGTCCTCAATACGGGCAATACCAAGGTCTATGAAATGGAAGGCGGTCTCGACAATGCCCTGGCGACGATGCTCGGCCGCACGCCCGGCCCGGCGATGCACTTCGTCCTGACCAACACCATCTATAAGGACAATCGCATCCCACCGCGCGGCTTCACCAACGCCGGCTTCGCCGCCATCCAGGCCGCGCCGGTCGCCTATTCCTACGCCGACGGTCAGTATTGGGACGACACCTACTTCGACGTCCCCGCCTACGCCGTCGGGGCCAAGATCACTCTTTATTACCAGGCCAGCAGCAAGGAATACATGGAGTTCCTCCGCGACAACAACCCCAATCCCGGCAACCCCAGCAATCGTGGCCAGAAGGCCTACGATCTCTGGGTCACCAACGGCAAGAGCGCCCCGGTCGCCATGGCCACGCTCGGCAACCCGACGCCCATCAATGTCGAACTCAAGGGTGATGTCACCGGCGACCGACAGGTGACCGTCGCCGACATCCCGGATTTCGTGGCGGTCCTGCTCGGACTGGACACCGACCCGCATCACGTCTGCGCCGCCGACATGGACAATCTGTACGGACCCAACGGTCTCGACGTCCAGCCCTTCGTCGACAAGATCCTCCCGTGATCGAATCGGTTGCCGGCGCCCCATTCCGCCTCAAAGTTCGGGATGGTCGACGCACCGGGAGGGCGGAGCTCCTCACGAGCTTCGGCTCTCCGGAAGGTTCGCCGCCCGGCAAATTCCGATGCGTCGGTCGTTTGAAAAATGCTTTAACGGCAGGACCACGTCGAGCCCCGGCCGCCGATCGGGCATGGCCGGAAGCGTCCCCCTGGTCTTCCCCGTCAGGGCTGGGTCGTGCTGGAGGTGTTTTGCTGAACCAATTGTTGCAATCCCGACACAATGGCGTTGATGGTTTGCTGCGAGGCCTGGTTCGTGGCCGTAATAATCAGTTGTGCGACGGCCTGCCCCAGGGCTTTCTTGATCGAATTCTCCCCCTCTTCGTCGGACAGGTTGCTGGTCGTTTGAGTCGATCCGCCGATCGACGTTTCAAACGCGCTGAGCAAGGCTTGACCGACGGTCTTGCAACCGGAAGCGAGCAAGAGCGCCAGGATGGCAAACAGCGGGATCATTCCTCGCAGATTTTTCATGACAGATTCCCCCAAGTGATGGATACGTCGGTGCGCATGTCTTCGATCAGGCATCATCGCCACCCTCTCACGGGATGACGGCGTCCCCATCCGGTCCCCCCGATCACGGAACGATTAGCGTCCTGTTCGGGTTCACAAGAGATACGCGACATATCCTAGTCAAACCCGCCGGCCAATGCCCCGAAATGCTCCAATTGACCATCCCCACGATTCGTGGACGCGCCGAATTGGGGTATGAGACCCCGAGGAGGAGTAATTATGAATCGTGGGGATCGTCACAACGTCCCATCGTCGGATTCCCTGACGGAAATTCCGCCTCGCGCCCTTGTTCTTTTCGTTCGCCTCGGCGACGATGGAGGATCGCCTGGCCGGACAGGGGCAAATCGCATGAAGCTGACAGAATACCTGCCGCCGACGCTCGTCAAAGTCCCGTTGGACTCGACCGACAAGTTTGGCGCCATCACCGAACTCGTCGACCTCGTCGCCGAGCATTTTTCCCTCGGCGGCGCGCCGGGAGCCGGTTCATCGGCTCGCGACGGCCTCTTGAAGGCCGTTCTGGATCGCGAGGCCCAACGCTCCACCGGCGTCGGCCGCGGCTTCGCCATCCCCCATGCCAAGACCGACACCGTCGGAAAGCTCGTCGTCGCCCTGGGCCGCACGAAATCCCCGATTCCCTTCGGCGCGATCGACGGTCAACCGGTCGAACTCATCGCCCTGTTGGCCAGCCCCACGACTGCAACGAGCCTGCACATTCAGACGCTGGCGCGGCTCAGCCGACTGGTCACCAACGGTTCCATGCTCTCCAGGATTCTGGCGGCGAAAAGCGCCGAGGAACTCTACGCTCTCATCGCCGCCAGCGAAACCGAACCGTAAGTCTTCGCACCGCCCTCGCCGACCGCCGTTTAATGCCGAACGACCCGGACTATCCAAAGCTTCGCCACCTGGAAGCGCGACCGTCTGCGTCGCACCGGGGTGCTCTCGATCTCTTCGATCCCTCCGGCATCGCCCAGAACATGATCACCGTATCCGAACCGCTGCTCGTCATCCTCTCCCAGATGACCGGTCGCCGAAGCCGCGGCGAGATCCAGGCCGAGTTCATGCGCCGGGCCGGCCGGATGCTCTACTCTGACGAGCTGGAACAACTGCTCCTTCAACTCGACGACGCCCTTTTCCTCGAAAGTGAACGATTCGAGGCTCATTTGGCCGAACTCGTAAGGGCCTACCGAGACGCGCCCCACCGCAGCCTGCGCGATCCTGATTCCTTTGGCGCCCCGGCGGACGAACTCGGCTTCTATCTTGATACGATCCTAAACGATCACGAGCAGTCCGGCGACGCTCCGACTTTGGGTCGGCTGGCAGGCTTGGTCGCTCCTCATCTGGATTACTCTCGCGGCGCGCCCTGTTACGCCGCCGCGTATCGCGACCTCGCCCATCGCACCGACGCCGTGCGTTTCGTCATCCTTGGCACCAACCACTTCGGCCGCTCCTCCGCCGTCGTCGGCACCCGAAAGGACTTTGAAACGCCCTTCGGCATCGTTCCGAATGACGGCGAGTTCATCGATGTGTTATCAAAGAAGTGCGGTGCGGACCTGTGCGAACACGAATACGATCACGTTCGCGAGCATTCCGTCGAGCTTCAAGTGATCCTGCTCAGGCACCTGCTGTCGGACCGGGACTTTTCGATCGTCCCCATCCTTTGTCCGGACCCTTGCGGTGTGACCGGCACGGCCCCGTCGGACGGTCGAGGCGTCGATCTGCAGTCGTTTGCAAAAGTCATAGGCGAGACGGTCGTCGACGACCCGACGCCGACCTGCATCCTTGCCGGCGCGGACCTTAGCCATGTCGGCCGTTTTTTTCACGACGAGCGCGAATTGGACGAGCCGACCCTGCGTGCCGTGGAGAATTCAGATCGTCGATTGCTTGCGGAATTGGCCGGCGGACTGCCCGAGCCGTTTCGCCAGGCGGTCGCAAAGACCTCCAACGAATCACACATTTGCAGCGTCGGTTGTCTCTACGCCCTCGGGACGGCCCTCGCCGGCCGAGCTCAACCGAGGCTCCTTGGCTATCACCAGGCCGTGACCGCGGAAGCGGAAAACTGCGTTACCTGTGCGGCGATGGAATACATTTACAACAAAAAATGATTGAATCTTTCCGGCGAGCGACTTCGACACTAAAATAGAGAGTTGGGCCTGTGAGAAAATCCGACTGTTCCGGAGAGACCACGATGGGGTCACTGGTCAAAACAAATCGCCATATTCGAAACCGTCGCCGCCGAGACGAGATGTTCGAATCCGACGCCCGGAATTCGTCAATCTTTGAAGGCGCTCGCGGACTTCCCGGGAAAAAAAATCATACCGGCCGTCGCAAGCGGCGATCGATTGCAATACGAAAGAAATCCGCGAGTAAATCGTAATTTTCCAGATACCCTTCCTGGACGGCACATAGATAATCGGTCCGACGCTTCCTGCTCCCTCGGCCCTCGAATTGAAACTCCGGGGTCGGGAAGTCTGCTTGTAGGGCCATTAAGCCTGACAGCCAACGCGCCATCCTTCCATTGCCATCCCGAAAAGGATGAATCAGCAGGAACTCGGCATGGACCACGGCGATTCGTCGAGCCACCATCTCCAAAGGGCCGGACCGGCACGGTGTATGTACCGCGAGTGTCCTCTTCTCAAAATGGGCCATGTTTCGTTCCACAAGTCGAGCCGGCGGCCAACGAAATCCGCTCTTGGAAAGGTCCACGCTTCGAAAACTGCCGGCCCAGGGATAGAGGTCGCCAAGCCATGCACGATGCATCTCGCAAATCAAGGCAGTCGAAAAACGCGTGTCGTTATTGATTCGATGTACGTACTGCTCTTGCACCCGCAGAAGCAACCCGTATTCGATGCGATCGATCTCTCGCTTACGCCGGATTCCCCGCAGATTGCGCAGAACCAAGCCACGCGATCCCGGCTGTGTCTCCGCCTCGACACCAGTCGGGAGATCGTACTTCCGCGAGCCTTTTGGCCGCATCAATTCGCCATTCCAAAGAAATGTAAGGAACTCTACCTTTCAGCGAAGCGAACACCCAAAGCCGGATTTACCAGCCGACCATGTTGTATCCGGCGTCGACGTAGTGAATCTCGCCGGTCACGCCGCTGGACAGGTCGCTGCACAGATAGAGCCCGGCCTTGCCGACTTCGTCGGACTCGATATTCCGGCGGAGCGGAGTCTTGGTCGGGTAGTGTTCCAAAATCTTCTCGAACCCGCCGATGCCGGCCGAGCTGAGCGTTCGGCAAGGTCCGGCGGACAAGGCATTCACGCGGACCCGGCGAAGGTCGCCCATGTCCGCCGCCAGATATCGAACCGCGCTCTCCAGCGCCGCCTTGCAAACGCCCATGACGTTGTATCCGGGCACGAATCGCACCGAGCCCAGATAGGACAAAGTCAAGACCGACCCGCCCTCTCGCATCATGTAAAACGCTTTTTGGCAGGCGGAGATCAGCGAATAGACGCTGATGTCCATCGCCTGCTTGAAGTCTTCCCGCCGCGTCTCCCAGAATCGGTTGGTTAGACAGTCGCGATTGGCAAACGCGATGGCGTGCACGAGAAAGTCGATTTGGTCGTAGGTCTCTTTCACCTTTCCAAAGAATTGCTCGACGTCTTCATCCTTGCTGACGTCGCAGGGAAGGATCAGCTTCGCCCCAATGGGCTCCGCCAGCTTCCGCACGCGCCGCTCCATCTTCTCGCCCGGCAGATGGTTGAACGCGATCTCCGCCCCTTCCTTGTGCAGTTGCTCGGCGATGTACCACGCCAAACTGTGGTCGTTGGCTACCCCCAGAACGACGCCCTTCTTGCCCGACATCAAACCCATAGTTTCGCTACTCCTCGTTCGCGTCGAATTTCAGCTTTCGGGCCTGGGAATCAGGACGCGAGGCCAAAGATTCGTAATCTATGGACTTCGATCCACAATGTCCAGACGCCAGGTGGTGAAATGCGCGCAGCGCCCGGCGGACTTGTCTAAACGCAACATCCGCCTTAGACTACACTTGTGCGCAATTCGTCCGCGGTTCTTGTCGAGCAAAGTCCGCCCCGGCGTATCCTGGTCACCGTTCCAAACTGGGTCGGCGACGTGGTGATGGCGACGGCCGCCCTGGCCGCCATCCGACGCCGATTCCATTCCGCCAAGATCACTCTGCTGCAACGTCGATACGTCGATCCCGTCCTCCTGGATTCGAATATCGCCGACGAGGTGATTCACTGGCCGCAAGCCGATTCCGCCCCGGGAATGCCCCATTCCACGGTCGCGCTGATCGGACAGCTCCGCCGGGAACGGTTCGATTTGGCCGTGCTCCTGACAAACTCCTTCCGGAGCGCCATGGTCGTCTTTCTTTCGGGTATCCCGCGCCGGGTCGGATTTGCCCGGGATGGCCGCTCGTGGCTGCTTACCGACCGATTGGAGCCGGAAAAATCGAATGGCGAGTATGTTCCCGTCCCGGCATTGGACTATTACAACCAACTGGCCCAATCACTCGGCTGCGACGATGTGGACGACCGGCTCATCCTGGCCACTTCGCCCGCTGACGAAGCTGCCATCGACGAACGACTTGGAAATACCCGGTCGGATCGTCCGCTCATCGTTCTCAACCCCGGAGCCAATTACGGCTCTGCGAAGTGCTGGCCCGCTGAAAAATACGCCGCGCTCGCGGACGAGCTCACCGACCGCTACGATGCTCGAGTGGTCGCTTCGCTTTCACCCAAGGAGCGTGAGATCGCCGACCGCCTCGCTTCGGCGGCTCGACGGCCGATCGAAATTTTCGTCGATCCGCCGCTGGGTCTTGGACCGCTCAAAGCCCTGGTTCGTCGATGCCGGCTCCTCATCACCAACGACACCGGTCCGCGCCATTTCGCGGCGGCCTTCGGCGTGCCGGTCGTTACCATCTTCGGGTCCAGCGACCCCGCCTGGACGGATACTCGTTATGCGCGGGAACGAATCGCGATGCTCGATCTCGATTGCCAACCTTGCATGGAGCGGGTGTGTCCACTAAAGCATCACCACTGCATGAAGCTGTTGGAGCCGGAAATGGTCCTTGAAAAAGTACACGAGTTGCTGCCGCTGCGAAAGCCCGGCATCGCACTCCCGGTGGGGCCATGATCTCGACGGATTACATGGTGATTGATCCGCCGTTCCGCGAAAAACTGGCTGTCGCGAAGCTGGACAGCGTTCAGGCCGTGCTGCGCTGCGTCGGCGATCGCCTGGCCGCGTGGAGCCGGACCTCTGACACGATTTTCTTCAACTTGCCGGGCCGCGAGTCCGGCCTCTTCATCAAACGGTATCATTATCCGCGCTGGCGACAGCGCATCGAGGGCATGTTTCGGGGGACTTTTTTCAAGAACACTCGCGCCCGCAATGAATATCGCATCCTCTCGCTCATGCGTCGGCTCGGTATCCAGGCGGTGCGGCCCATCGCCTTTGGGGAGCGGCGCACCCTGCATTTTTGCCGGAGTTGTTTCCTCATCACCGAGGCCGTTCCCGGCGCGATGTCGCTCGTGTCCTTCATCCGCACGTTCAGCCGCCACCCATCGTCCGCCAAGGCCCGGCGGGCCCGACTCGAAATCCTGACGTCGCTCGCGCAACAGGTCCGCCACATGCACGAGGCGGGCTTTGTCCACCGCGATCTCTTTTGGCGCAATGTCCTCATTCGCCCATTGCCCGACGACCGATTCGAGTTTTATTTCCTCGACGCCTCCGTCGGAAAGCGAATCCGAATCCCGCAACGCCGGCAGGACAGCATCGTTCACGATATCGCCGCGATGGGCGTCCTCGGTCCGCAGTTTTGCTCCAAGGTCGACCAATTGCGATTTCTCCAGGTTTACCTCGACACCGAACGCCTGTCGCCCGACGATCGCACCTGGCTTCGTCGCGTCCAGGCCCGGAGCGATCGATTCCGCGCGACTGAATTGCAACGATTCGAACGGGCCTCCGTCTTCGATCCACCAATCAAGGAACTGGCCGGCGCCATCTGATTCGCGGCCTTTCACCTGCAACCGAATCGCTGATGTCCATACGGTTGACCATCGTCGAAACTTCGTTACACGACACCCTCGTCGCGGCCGGGCTTGCGACCTACCACGAGTTTTTGGCCTGCACGCAAGGGGAGGTCGTCCATGAATCCAGTACGACGCGGACCCGCCGGATCGTATTGAACCCAGCGGGCCGTGCGGAGTCGTTCTATCTCAAGGCGTATCGCTACGGAGGGCGTTCCTGGCCGGCTCGCGACAAAGCTGCCCGCGAGGCGCTGAATTATGCGGTGCTTCGCGACCGCTGCGACGTCAGAGTTCCCGACGTCATCGCGTTTGGAAGTCGCCGCCGATTCGGATGTTTGATCGACGGTTTCATCCTGACTCGGGCGGTGCCGCACGGAATGTCACTGGATCGTTTGGCCGCAGCGCTCTGGCCAAAGCCGCCGGCAATTGCGACGAATGGCCTGCGCCGGCACCTGTTGAACTACACGTCGGCGATGGTTCGGCGAATGCACGCCGCGGGCTATTGTCACATCGATCTCCAGTGGCGAAATCTACTGGTCTCCGACGACGGCTCCGATGCGCCGGAGGTTTACGCCATTGACTCGTCGCGCGGCGGAATTCGGCGATGGGCCCTTCGCCGAGAGCAAGGCCGCCTCCGCGATTTGTCCAGCCTGTACAAGGAAGCCCGCCATCGACTGACGATCCGCGAGCAAATTCGCTGGTTGCGCGATTACCTCGGCGTGACGCGATTCGAACCGCAACACCGCGCACTCCTCCAGACGATCCTGTATGATCGTGCCATCAAGGACCACGAGGCGCAGGGATGAAGACCGTTTTTCAATGCGAGCCGGGTTACGAGGCCTCGCTCCGCGCCGCCGGCCTGCTGGACTTTGATTTCCTGATGAAAACCAAGGGCGGCCCCGCAGCCAGCAGTCACGCCCAGCGCGAGACGGTCCCATTGGAAATTGAAATAAAAGGTCAGCCGAAGACGTTTTATCTCAAGCGTGTGTTCAAGGTCCCGCCGAAACATTCGATCGCACCGTTATTTCGCCGTCGCCCGAACTGGTCGCAACCCCGGCAGGAATGGGAAATCCTCGGCGCGCTGGCGGAACACAACATTCCCGCCATGAAACGGGTCGCGTTCGGCGAACGTCGTCGCCTGGGCATTCCAGTTCAGGCACTGCTCCTGGTGGAAGCCGTGCCGATGCCCTTTACCCTCGAAAACTGGCTGGTGCCGGGGTTTCCGAAGCCGCATGCCCTCGATGGGCGCGACCGTCATCGGCTGCTCTACGAATTCGGCCGGTTGATCGGGCATCTGCACGAACGTGGCTTTTGCTGGCCGGACTTGCATCCGAAGCACGTTTTTGCCGAGCCAATTTCGCGGAATCGCGGCACGGAACACTGGCGTTTCTGCCTGATCGATGTCGAACGAATGTTTCGCCCGGCGCCGGGCTCATCCCTGGTTGAGGCCGCCGCTCGCGATTTCAAACGACTCCAGCGAAACGCGGCTCCATTCCCATTGACGGCGATAAACCTTCAGTTGTTTGCAGCAGGTTACGCGGGCGGTGATCGTACAAAGGATAGCAAGAAGACGGCCGGCAGATACGATCGATTCTTGAGGCCGGAGCCAAGGCCGTGCCTGCCCGATGACTACGAACATCCCCGTGCCATCCCGCTTCAACGTCGAAAGCGGATGTTCGTCGACGCCCGGGTCGAGCCGTATCTGTCAAAACTCGGATGGCAAACCATCGAAGATGTATTCGCCTATCAGCAGGGTCGCGACTTGCAAAAGCCGGGACTGGATTCATATCGGAAGCGAATTCGAATCCAGTTCCCCGAAGGCAACGGCAGCGCGAGCGCCTATTACCTCAAGCGATACGATCATCCGCCCCTGTCGGATCAGCTTCGCCGGATCCGAGAGTTTCGCCCGACCTACAGCAGCGCCGCCCGGGAGATGCACTTCATCAAACGGCTCGCGCAAATCGGCATCCCCTCTCTTCGATCCATCGCCTTCGGACAGGAGATGACCGGCCTTTGGGAGCGCCGAAGCTTTGGTCTGACCGCCGAACTGCACGGGCAATCGCTTGAGAAACTGGTCGAGCAATGGAGGTCCAATCCGAAATCCAGGCTCAGGCCCGACGAACGGCATGACCTCCTCCGCCAACTCGGCCTGCTCGTTCGATTACTCCATGACAATAGTTTGTTCCATCGTGATCTGTATCTCTCACACGTCTTTTTGACTCGCAATGCCGATGGCCGGTCCGTGCTTCGGCTGATTGACCTCGCCAGAATGATTGAGAAGCCGTGGAACCCGCACCGCTGGGCGGTCAAGGACCTTGCGGCGCTGGCGTTCAGCGCGCCTTCGCCTTTTGTGACGCGCGCGGACCGATTCCGTTTCCTTTATCATTACCTCGGCGATCGGTCCAGGAACGAGCGCAAACGAAATGCCCGCCGATGGCTGGATGATGTTGCATCGAAGGCGACGAAGATGGCCCGACACGATCAGCGACGAACAGCCCGCTTCGCCGGAAAGGCACCTGCGTGAAGATCGCCATCGTCATCGAGCGGTTTGAAGCGTGGCGCGGCGGGGCGGAAACCTCCACGCTGGAACTGGCCCGCCTTCTCAAAGCCCGCGGCCATTCCATCCACGTCATCACCACGACGAACGCACCCTCCTCGCCCGATATCACAATTCATCGCATTCCCGCACCGACGCTGCTCCGCCCTCTTCGCACCGCCGCGTTCATCCGAAAAGCCACGGCATTTCTGCAACGACATCCATTCGACCTCGTCCATGCGATCTCGCCGATGCCCGGCGCGGACGTCTACCAGCCGCGGGGCGGCCTGCTCACCGAAACGTTGGAGCGAAACGTGGCGACGCGGGCCTCGGCCCCCCGGCGCATGCTCAAACAGGCGATGCAGGCGATGAACCTCAAACAGCGTTCCCTGGCGGATCTCGAGCGCGACGTCTTCCGCGAAGGCGGCCCGCTTATCGCGGCCGTCTCGCAATACGTCGCCCGTCAATGCGAACGGCTCTACGGCGCCACTTCGCCGCGCGTTCGCGTCGTTTTTAACGGGGTAAATCCGCCGATCGTGCCCCGCGACGAACAGGAAAAGCTCCGGTCAACCGTCCGCAAGCAATACCAAGTCGCCGGCGACACGCTCCTGCTGCTCTTTATTGCGCACAACTTCCGGCTCAAGGGTCTCAGCCCGCTCATTGACATCACCGCGCGACTCGTCGACGGCGGATTTACCGACTTTCGGCTGCTCGTCGTGGGCCGGGACAATCCCGTCGGCTACCAGCGGCGTATCGACGAACTGAGGTTGGGCCGATATATCACTTTCACCGGCCCGACGCAGCGCGCGACCTCGTTCTATTTCGCCGCGGATGCCCTGGTCCACCCGACTTACTACGATCCGTGCAGTCGCGTGGTCCTGGAGGCCCTAAGCTACGGACTGCCCAGCATCACGACGTCGTTCAACGGCGCCTCTGAAGCCATTGCGGACGGCCAGGAAGGCTTTGTCATCGATCGACCCGACGACTTCGAACGATGGACGAAATGCATTCGCGCGTTGAAAGATCGCGATCTACGCCTGCAAATGTCCGAACGGGCCGTGGCCCTCCGCCCGCGCGTCAGTATGGTCCGACACGTGGAGCAACTCGACGCGATTTTCAACGAGATCGTGACGGCCAGGTCGTTTCAGACCCGCTCAGCCTGACGGATCTTTGATGATGAATGCCACCTGGCAACTCGTCCTTCTCGGCGTCGCTGCCTATCTTCTGGGAAGCGTTCCTTTCGGCTTTTTGGTCGCGAAAGCCAAGGGCGTCGATATCCGTTCCAAGGGCAGCGGCAACGTTGGCGCGACGAATATCGGCCGCGTGCTCGGTCGAAAATGGGGCCTCTTCGTTTTGCTTCTGGATGCCGGCAAGGGCCTGGCATCAACGGCAGCGGCGGCGGAATTGATCCGACGCAATCCCGCTGCGGCGTGGGCCCGTTCGACGGCGCTGCAAGACGTCGTCTGGCTGGGGGCCGGCGTCGCCTGCATCCTTGGAAGTATCTTTCCCCTCTACCTGCGATTTCGCGGAGGCAAGGGCGTCGCAGCCTCCCTCGGAGTTATCCTCGGGATCTACCCCTACCTGACGTGGCCGGGGATTTTGGCGTTGGTGATCTGGGCCCTGGTCGTCAAACTCACCGGCTATGTTTCCCTGGGATCAATCATCGCTGTCACGATCCTGCCAATTGCGTTCGCGGCGATGGGACCGTTGGCGGGCTGGTCCCTTTCCGATCATTTCCCATTATTGGTCCTTTGCATCCTGTTGGCGTGCCTCATCCTCGTCCGACATCGAGACAACATCGGTCGATTACTTTCCGGTACCGAAAACAAGACCGGCCGAAAACCCGCCGCATAGCGATCAAAAAGGGCTTTCGTCCGAATTTTGGATCGCTCCAACTTTTGATTCCGCCCGCACCAGACCTTGATTGATCCCTGGGCCAGACCTAGACTATTTTGGGTTTCCGGCTCCGCGCAGACCTCGCACTGAAAATGGGTTATCAGTAGCGGGATTCGCGAGTTGAGTTGCACGTTTTGCAACCCGGAAAAACTGGGGGGAAACAGGTTCCTCGCATCCATTGCACTGCATTGGCGGGTACGGTTTGGGTACGGGCATCGATCGACAAGGGGCCCGTTCTCAAGTTCGTGCAGCCCGCCGACGGCGGTGAGAATGCTTTTTTGGGGGGTCGGCCGCCCGTCGCGGCCGTTGTGAGGGCGAAATGATGCAACTGTCAAGAACCGCCAAGATTTCGGTCCGGATTCTGATCCTCGCGGGAATGGTGATGGCCGGCGCCGCCGGCTGTGATACCATTTCCGGTTTTTCGTTGAATTCGTTCGGGCAGATCAAAAGCGTCCAACTATTTGATGAGCCGGACTTCACGGTCGCCTTCAGTGTCGATAACCCTTCCGGCAATGTGTCCAAGGTCAATTGGGTCTTCGGCGACGGAAACGGCTTTGTAGAAGGACCGGCCGGACGCACGACCATCTCCTATCGCTATCTCTCCACGGGCAATTTCCAGGTCACGGCCTTTGTCTTTGACAACCAGGGGAAAGTTACACAGCTCAATGGATCGGCCAACGTCACGCCCACCGGCAACGGTCCGGATGTTGCCTTGCCCACGGACTTGCCCGGTCAAATCGCCAATGCCAATCCCCTGGACGGCGCTCAAAATGTCAACGTCGCGACCAAGCTGACCTGGACTGCCGGCGCTCGAGCGGCCAGCCACGACATTTACCTCGGCCTGGATCAAGCCGCCGTCAGTTCGGCCAATCACGCGTCCGCGGGAATTTTCCGAAGCAATCAAATCGGAACGCAATTCGACCCGGCCGGCCTGACGCAGAATACCAGCTACTTTTGGCGAATCGACGAAGTGAATGCCCTCGGCGTAACCAAGGGGACGGTCCGCACGTTTAAGACAGCGGAGGCCCCTGCGAAAGCCAAGACTCCGGTCCCGGGCAACGGCTCGACCAATGCCCGCGTCGACCAAGCCCTCAATTGGACGGCGGGTGACCGCACCACGAGTCACGACGTTTACTTTGGAAAGACCGCCCTGGAGGTCGATACCGCGACCAAGGAAACGCCCGATATCTTCCAGAAGAATCAAACCGGTACCAGCTTCGATCCTGAAGATGAAACCGCCACGTTGCCCGGCGAATTGCTCGGAGCGACACAATATTTCTGGCGCGTGGATGAAGTCGGGGCCGGCGGCACGACCAAGGGCGACACCTGGATGTTTACGACGCGTCCGCCGCCGCCTCAAATCGACAACCCCGGCTTTAGTCCGGCTGATGGAGCCATGGATGTCGCCATCGATGACGTCTTGTCCTGGAACGCGCCGTCCACCGTCGAAAGCTACGACGTTTATCTCGGACTGGATATTGTCGACGTGACCGGCGCCGATCGAAACAGCCCCGAATTCAAGGGCAATCAGACGGCCAAGCTCTTCGACCCGCCGACGCTGTTCTCCAACGTCGACTACTTCTGGCGAATTGACACGCGCGGCCCCGGCGGCACGACCCCGGGAATGGTCTTTACCTTCAAGACGGCCGCCCCGCCCGGAGCGGTGGCCCTGGTCGCGCCGGCGAACAACGCCACCAACATCAACGTCCAACCGACGCTGAGTTGGACCGCCGGCGGAGGAATGACCGACAGCTTTGATATCTACCTCAGCACGAATCAGGCCGCCGTCACGTCCGGCGCCGCATCCGCTTTCAAACAAAACCAGGCGGTCGGCATCACGACCTTTGAGCCCGGTATGACGACGCCGCTGACGGCGGATACACAATTTTTCTGGCGCATCGACGCCATCGGTCCCGGTGGAAAGACGCCCGGCCCGATTTGGAAGTTCCGCACGGCGGTCTTGCCCGGAAAGGCAACGTCGCCGGTTCCGCTCAGCGGCACGACGTCCGCCGACCCCGCGCAAAACCTGTCGTGGACGGCGGGCAGCAATACGATGACACACGATGTCTATTTCGGCACCAGCCAAAGCGCGGTGCAAAACGCCACTCACAACGCGGCCGAGTTCAAGGGCAATCAGCCCGGCACCAACTTCATGCCGGTCGGCGGACTCAACGCCAACACACAGTACTTCTGGCGGATCGATGAAGTCGGCGACGGCGGAACGAAGACCGGCGACCTCTGGAACTTCAAGACCGGTCCCGGCAAGGCGCTGAATCCTCAACCAATCAACGGCGCCGGGAGCGTGGCCGTCGCCACTAATTTGATGTGGACGGCCGGAATCGGCACCAGCACCCACAACGTCTATTTCATCTCCGATACGGACAACACGGCCCTGCCCATGGATCAGCGCATCGACGTTGCCAATACGACATCGCCTCCGTTCCGCGGAAACCAGCCCGGCACGAGCTTCGATCCGCCCGGAGACATGCTGTTCAATACGACTTATCTCTGGCGAATCGACGAAGTCGCATCCGACGGGTCCATCACCAAGGGAACCATCTGGAACTTCGTGACCACCTCAGGCACGAAGGCCACCGGTCCCAATCCGGCGCACCTGGCCACTGAAATCGCGCTGGATTCATTGCTCCAATGGACGGCCGGCCAGAACGCCAATATGCACCGCGTCTTCTTCGGCACCGACCTTGCATTGGTCACCAGCGCCGTGGACGGCAGCGCGGAGGATATGGGCGACTTCTCCGTGACGTTCTTCGACCCGGTGCTCGTCGCCAACACCACCTATTTCTGGCGAATTGACGAACTGCCCACCGGCGGCGGCTCGCCCATTGCCGGCGACGTTTGGCGCTTCACCACCGTGACGCCGCCGGCGCAGGTCAGCGGGCAAAACCCGACCAGCGGATCCACCGGCGTTTCGGCGAATCCGATGTTGACGTGGAGTTCCGCAGCGCGTGCAACCACCTACGATGTTTACTTTATTTCGCAAGCCGATAACACGGCGTTGCCGGCGGGCGAGCGCATCGACGTGGCCACCAGCGCCAACATTCCGCCTTTCGTTGGAAATCAAGCCTCGACGAGTAAGTCGCTCTCCGGATTGACGGCGAACACGACGTACCTTTGGCGCGTCGATTCGAAGAACGACGCCGGCGTCACTCAAGGACTGGTCTTCTCGTTTACGACCGCTCCGTGAGCAAGATCGAAAGCCAAATCGACATTTGATTTCTCGTGCAGCCTCGGCCCGCGATGCCGAGGCTGCTTTTTTGGGGGGTGGCTCGCGGGTTGCCGAATTGCGATGACGGCACGATCGCCAGAGGCGCCGGCAACCATCATCCGTCAAACAACGGCGCAGACCTCGAGCGCACTTGCACTAGTACTAAAAAAAGGGATGAGATTGAAAGAAAATCAGCGGTCGTCTTACCGGCGGCGTCGCCACAGTGCCACGCCACCCAGGACGAGCAGCCCCAGCGTTGCGGGTTCAGGGACCGCCGTAATGTTGTCCAGACCGAGCTGGCCATTGATGGACGTTCCGTCAAACTGACCACCGGGGGCGCCCGATTGATGACGGATCATCAACTGATCAACGCTCGCCAGCGTCAATGGCAGGTCAACGTTGCTGGCACCATCGACGGCGGTCAAGTCGGATGCCGTCAAGCCAAAGGTAATATGATGCCACAAGCCGTCGTTCGCGACCGGAGTCGTCAGGGTGGACGTAAAGTGGCCGCCGGCCCCGAAGAGCAGGACGCGAAGTTGAAGCGTAGATGCAGGGCCGAAATTCCGAACGTCGGCATCGATCGAATAGACACTCGCCGATGTGTAATTGCCGGACCATTGATCGAAATTGTAAGACGCGATTTTGCTTCCGGGCCCGCCGCCGCCGGTCGCCGTCAATTCCAGATAACTATCGCCCACTCCCGCCGGCCCGCCGTCTGAAACATTGGTCGGCGATGCCCCGCCGGTCCAGTTCATGGTCGTGCCGTCCTGAAAATCATCGGTTTGGGCGTTAACGATGGAGGCCATGGCCGGCGTCGACCAGGCAGCAAACGCCCCGACGAACGCAAAGGCCAATACCAAGCGAAACTGGAGCTTCTTCATCCTACTGCTTCCTTCCAGAAGAGCGCAAAATACCCTGCTGAGCTCTATCATAATCGATTGGAAGCTCTGGAATCAAGCCTTCCCGGCCGATAATCCGGGTTCCCTGATCGCCAACGACCCGAAATTCCGGGCCGTTTTTCAGGTTGAGATATCCGTTAATTCTGCGGGAGATCGGCGTGTCCGGCCTACCGGCGACGACGGAAGATTGCCACGCCGCCGATCAGGAGCATAGCAAGCGCCGTCGGTTCGGGTGTGGCGGTGACATTGTCGATGCCGATTTGGCCGACAAATGAAGGGGATTCGCCGGGGACGTCGATTTGGTGCCGGAGCATGAGCCGGCTGACATCGGCGAGCGTCAGAGAGACGTCCAACGGATCGGCGCCTTCATTCGGAACGAGATCGGCCGCGCCAACTCCGAGTGTAAGGTGGTGCCAAAAACCATCGTTCACGACCGGCGTTGCAATCGCGGAAGCAAACTCTCCTCCGCCCCCGAACAGAAGAACTCGCAGCTCAACCGTACTGCTGCTGAAGTTGCGAACATCGACATCGATCGATGTCACGCCGGCGGTTGTGTAATCGCCAATCCACTGGTCTTGGTTGTAGGTCGCCAATTTGCTGCCCGGACCGCCGCCGCCGGAAGAGGTGATTTGGAGATAATTGTCGCCCGCACCGGCAGGTCCGCCGGTGCTAATGTTCATCGGCAACGTCGCCGGCAGGAAACTTCCATTCCAGTTCATCAGCGTATCATCTTCGAAGTCATCACTTTGACCCAAGGCGATATCCGCCCTGACCGATGGTGCCGACAGGACGACAGAACCAACGATCGCCATAAAAAACCTAACATGATTTTGGGGCAGCTTCATTCCGTGCTTCCTTCCAAATCAACGGCGAGATTTCCCTGGGACATCTATCTTAACTGCCGAGTCGCTGCTAAGTCAAGTATTTGCTGGAGGTTCGGTGACATGTGCCAACATCTTGCCACACGGCAGTTTGCCGAAACGGCCGCTCTGTTGTTGCTACAATTCTCCCATGAACCTGGATGACCAGATTTGTTATTGCTACCACGTCTCGCTGCGAAAACTGGCTAATTTCGCCCGCAGAGAACGGCCCCTCCGCGCGAGCCAGATGTCAAATTGCCTGGGCGCGGGCACCGGCTGCGGTTGGTGCATTCCGATCCTCAAGAAAATACATGTTTGTGCGCTGAACGAGGGGCCGGCCGGCAACGAAAACGCCGGTTGCGATCTCCCCACGACGGCGGATGAATACGCCGCCGCTCGAAAAGACTACCTCAAATCGGACCAAAAAAATGCGTTTTAGCCCTGATAGAATCTCCGCCTTGCCGACCTCGGTCGATTGACCGACAATTCGAATCGAAAACGCCATCTCAAGAACGGAGGGTTTCCATGCCTGATACCGCAGCCATCGAAAAGGCCTTCAAATATCTGGAATCCAACAAGGCACGATTTCAAAACGAACTTTTTGATCTGCTCAAGATCCAGAGCATATCTGCTCAGAAAGATCACGCGGCGGATAACCGAAAGGCCGCGGAATGGGTCTGCCAACGATTCAAGGCCGCAGGCCTCGCGGCGGAGATCGTCGAGACCGCGGGATGGCCGGCCGTCTTCGCGCACGGCGAGCAGAAGTCCGGTCGTCCCACGCTCCTCGTTTACGGCCATTACGACGTTCAACCCGAAGGCGATCTGAAGCTCTGGCACACGGGTCCCTTTGAGCCGATCGTCAAAGACGGAATGATCATTTGTCGCGGCTCGGCGGACGACAAGGGTCAGATGTTTTGCGCAATCCTCGCCGCCGAGGCCTGGATGAAGACGGCAGGCGCGCTGCCCATCAATGTCAAATTCTGCATCGAAGGCGAAGAAGAGGTCGGCTCCCCGAACCTGGCCGACACGGTCAAGAAGCATAAGGACCGGCTGGCCTGCGACTACGTCGTCATCCACGATACGGCACAGTTCGGCCTGGACGTGCCGGCGGTCACATCGGCGACCAAGGGGCTGGTTTACAAGGAAGTCATCCTGACCGGCCCGAAGAAGGACCTGCACAGCGGATCCTACGGCGGTGCCGTCGCCAATCCGGCAATCGAACTGGCGAAGCTCATCGCCAGTTTCAAGGATGCCGACGGGCGGGTGAACATTCCCGGCTTCTACGATCGCGTGAAAGACATGACGGCGGAAGAAATCAAAATGATGCGCTCGCTGCCGCACAGCGAGGCGGAGTTTCTCAAGGACGTCGGCAGTCCGAAGACGTACACCGAAAAAGGCTACGATGCGCTGCAATGCCGGTGGTCACGACCCACGCTCGACGTGAACGGCATCTACGGTGGCTACATGAAAGAGGGATCGAGCACCATTATCCCCTCTTTCGCGGGAGCCAAGGTCTCGATGCGGCTGGTCCCCGACCAGAAGGCGAGCGAAATTGAACGGCTCTTTGAAGAGACTGTGCGAAAGCGCGTTCCCGATACGGTTAAGTGCGAGATCAAGTCCCACGCCTCGTGCGACCCGTACCTGGCGGACGTGAATTCGGGCGGAATGAAGGCGTCCCGCCAAGCGGTCGCGATGGGCTTCGGAAAAGAGCCGGTCCTGATCCGCGAAGGCGGCAGCCTGCCGATCTTGCCGATGCTCAAGGCAGTTTTAGGCGCAGACAGCCTGATGCTCGGCTACTGCCAACCCAACTGCAATGCCCATTCACCCAACGAATTCTTCCATGTCCGCGATTTTGAAGCTGGCATGCGCACGTCCGCGGCGTTATTCGGGCTGGTAAGCCAAGCCTGATCGTTATTGGACCCATTCACCGGTTCGCAACCAACGATTCTTTTCTTTGCATCCGCGCTGATTCCTCGTTTCCCGGCGACCGATATTTTATTGCAGCGGACTTGTCTACTGCGACAGGGACCGGCCTCACGCGAGCGCCGGGTTGTCCTGTTCGACAAACCGCGCGATCGATCTCGTGCCGATCTTTCGGACGAGAATCACGGAGGAAGCCGGTCATGCAGCTTCGGAAAATCACGGTAGCCTTGAGTTTGATGATCGTCATCGGCGCAATGGCCGAACCCGCGAGCGCGCAGTTTGGCGACATTCAGCGAACCCTGTTTCGCGGCGCCTACTATGCCGGCAACCACACCCTGATTTCCAACCCCCAGGGCGGTCCCCTGTTCGACAACAACCTTTTCGATCAGCGATTGGAATACAATCGCACCGGACAGGGCTGGACCTACGAACAATTCCACTTCTTTGGCCCGGATTCCTGGGACAACCCGAATACGCTCGATTTGGGACCGCTCAAAGTGCAGTTGGGCCGCGACCCCACCGTCATCACTTCGCCGCAGCCCGTCGGCATCCACAATCGGATTGGTTTCACGACGACGCTGATTCCCGAATTGACGTTTAACTCGCAAACGGGCCAGCGCAACTTCGACATCTTCAGCGGCCAGACCAGTTTTGTCCCGGTGCCGGTCAACTACAACGTCACGTTTGACGCCGGCGTGCAGAAATTCGAATGGACCGGCAACATGCTGGTGCAGACCAGCGGAAGCATCAACGCCCTGGGCTTTTATGATCTTCAAATGCGATTGATGAACGTCGGAAATTACACGGCGGACGGCTTCGCGGCCCACGATGAACAAGTGACCGATTTTGACACCGGTCCGGTCAATGTCTCCGGACAAATCCTCATGGACGCATTCGCCGGCCTGGCTCAGAGCGTCGGCGCATCCGGCGAAGCCGTCACGCCTCGCGTCGTGTCGGCGACTTCCGCAAAGGGAAAAACCGTCGATGAACTCATGGCATCCCTTCAAGCCGGCGAAAAAATCAGCGACGACGATATGGCGTTTTTGATGACGCAAATGTTCCAAGCCGCGTTTCTGAATGATCCCCTTGGCTTCATGCAAAATGGCCTGCCAACCAACGTGCCCGGATTCGAGGCCCTATCGGTCCAGGTGTCGGAAGACCAGCCCGATCCTCCGGCGGACCTCTCCACGGTCCCGGAACCCGGAACCCTCTTGCTCATCGTTTCGATAATCGGGCTTTTGTGGTTCCTGGAGCCGCGGCTCCAACACCGCTCGAGTTATTGATCCCCCCCCTGCCCCAGCGCGACGGTCCGAAAGCCAATGTGTTTCGGACGGACGACTCGGTCCGGCGCCACCGGCGCTTCCGCCATTCTGCGAGGATCGACAAGGGCCGACGTTTTTCCACCTCCCCTCGTTTTTCAGCGTATAATAGACTGAGCGAAGCTCGCGGGTGAGTGACCTGCGGGGGTCTTGTCCTTTTATCTTCTCTGGGTCGAACGTACGCGGGACGTGCGGGGCCGGAGGTATCGGCATGTTGGATGTTTCTCAATTTCGCGCGGAGATGCCGATCACGCGCCAATACAACTTCATGGATCATGCCGCGGTCGCGCCGATTTCCGGTCGCGCGGCGGACGCCATGCGTCGTTTCGTCGATGAGGCGGCCAGCCATGCCTATGCCCGAGGCGGAATCTACCCTGAATCCAAACGCGTCCGGCAGCTCGCCGGAAAGCTGCTTAATTGCCATTCCGAAGAACTGACTTTCGTCAAGAACACGAGCGAAGGGCTGTCTTTCGTGGCGAACGGCCTTTCCTGGTCCAAGGGCGACAACATCGTCACGTCCGGCGTGGAATTCCCCGCGAACATCTATCCCTGGATGAACCTGCGGACCCTCGGCGTGCAGCTCAAAATGGTGCCCGAGGACGGCGGGAGAATCCCGCTCGATCGGCTCGTGGAGTTGATCGATGATCGCACGCGCGTGGTGACGATTTCCGCGGTCCAGTTCGGCAGCGGCTATCGCTCCGATCTGGCGAAACTGGGAACGATCTGCCAGGAGCGCGGTGTACTCTTCTGTGTCGATGCCATACAGGCCCTGGGATGCGTCCCCATCGACGTCCGGGCGATGAAGATCGACTTCCTCAGCGCCGACGGCCACAAGTGGCTGCTGGGACCGGAAGGCGCCGGGCTCTTCTATTGCCGCCACGAACTGCTGGGTCTTTTGCGGCCGACCAGCGTCGGCTGGCTGGGCGTCAAAGACGCGATGAATCATTGCGACTATCGCCTGGAATTCCGCGACGATGCACGCCGGTTTGACGGCGGCAGCTATAACCATGCCGGCATCTGGGGACTGGGCGCTTCGATCGAATGGTTCCTGGAAATCGGCATCGACAAGATTTGGGAACGCGTCAAAATGCTGACGGACCGGTTGTCCGAAGGCGTCCGCCTGAAGGGATACCGCGTGGTCAGCTCGCGCGAGCCGCGCGAAGCCAGCGGAATCGTCTCCTTCGTCTCGGCGACGCACGATCACGCGAGAATTGTGTCGCACCTCCGCCAGGAATATCGCACGGTCATCGCGGCGCGCGAAGGCCGGCTCCGCGCCAGCCCGCACTTCTACAACACCGAGGCGGAAATCGAACAACTTATCGAACACCTGCCCGGCCATTGACAGGGCAAATGACCCGGTCGTGTTGCCCTTCATTTCCTTCTCGGTTAGCACTAGCGGCTTATGAGCCGGGTCAGCTTCTGGACGCTTCTGTCGATCGTCAACTATGCCGCCGTCGCGCTGACGATCCTCTATATCCTGCGAACGCGCCGCGATCCGAAAGGAATGATGGCGTGGATTCTCGCGCTGCTTTTTCTGCCGGTCGTCGGGTTGTTTCTGTTTCTCGTGATCGGACAGATGCCGATCCAACGACGCGTTCGCCGGCGGCACCACCGAAGACGGGCCATCGAGCCGGCGTTGCACCAACGCCACGAACAATCGGTTCGCCCATTCGACGCGATGGACATCGCCGAACTCGACCCGTCCCAGCGAGCACTCATACGCGTGGCGACTCGAATCAGCGAATCGGTCGTGACGCGCGGCAACGACGTCATCGTCTATCACGATCCCGAGGCCCTTTTTCTTTCGATGAGCCTGGCCATCGAAGCCGCCCGCTCGCACATCCATTTGCAGTATTACATTTTTTCCGCCGACGACGTGGGCCGGGCGGTACGGGACCTGCTCGTCAAAAAAGCAAAACAAGGCGTTGAGGTGCGGCTGCTCCTGGACGCGGTCGGCTGCTGGCGATTGTCGAGATCCTTTGTGCGCCAGATGCAGCGCGACGGACTCCGCGTCGCGTTTTTTCTGCCGTGGGGACTGACCACCCGCAGGTTGCACATGAACTTCCGAAATCATCGAAAACTGGTCGTGGTCGACGGCCGCGTCGGCTTTGCCGGCAGCCAGAACATCGGCGATGTCTATCTGGGCCGCAAGAAAAAATACGGCCCGTGGCGCGATACACACTTGAAGATGACCGGCCCGGCTGTGTCGTCGTTGCAGGAGGTCTTTGTCGACGACTGGCATTTTTCAACGAACGAAGACCTCGCCGCCGATCGGTATTTTCCCGCCCCGTCCCCCGCCGGCGACAAGCTCGTGCAGATCGTGGCCAGCGGGCCGGATCATCGACCCCACGTCATGCACCAATTGCTCTACGCGGCCCTCGCGGATGCGCGACACTCGGTGTCCTTGATAACGCCTTACTTTGTACCGGATCATGCCATGTTGATGGCCCTGCAATCCGCGGCCTATCGGGGCGTTCGCGTGCGACTGCTGCTGCCGGCGAGATCGGACCATTGGTTCGTCCTGTGGGCCGGGCGGAGCTTTTATCACGAGTTGTTTGATGCCGGGATTGAGGTTTACGAGTACGACCGAGGGATGCTTCATTCGAAGGTCGCCATCATCGACCGCCGATGGGCGATGGTCGGCTCAGCCAACATGGACGTCCGCAGCTTCCGCCTCAATTTCGAGCTGACCAGCCTGATCTACGACGCCATCGCGGCCGAGGCCCTGCAACTGGATTTCGACACGCTGCGGGAAGCGGCCCGTCGCGTCGTGCTCAATGACATCGAATCCTGGAACTATCGGGAAACGCTGGCGGCAGGCCTGGCGCGATTGGCGAGTCCGATACTGTAAAGGAGTGACGTGATGATCATCGGACCTGAATTCGATCCTGCCAATAACCCGGCTCGCGGTGCAAGTGCATGACGGCGAGAATGAAAATCGAGTCCTTTTCAATCGGGTAAAGAATCGCATACGGAAACGTGTGCGTCCGGCATGTACGGACATCTTTCTCAATCCGCCGCCACCGCTCGGGGGATTCGATGATTCTTTGAATGGCGGCCTCTACTTCAAGAGTAAATGCGGCCCCTAAGCCGGGATGGCATGACTCGTAAAAAGCAGCGGACTCACGGTATTCCATGCTCGCGTTTGGGTGGAAATCAAATGTCATCGACCGACCAAACGCCGAACCTCCCCCAACACTTGCTCACCGGGAACGGGTTTGACTTGACCGGACCGAATCTCGTCTCGCCGACGGACAGCTTCCACGGACCACAGACGGCGAATCTCGTCGGGTTCCGACAGATCCAGACTTTCGACAAGTCTGTCAGCCAGCAATGCTCTTGAGGCGGCCGGAAGCTGCATGGCCTGTTCTGCTAACTGCTCAACCGTCAATGACATACTCTAAATAATAGCAGCTCTATGCGATTCTCTCAAGACTTGCTCGGCGAAAGTTATGGGGCCGCCAGGCTCGCGCAGACGATCTCATCGTCATTTCGCTCGAAGATACGGCGGTCGGCATAGGCGGGATGCGCCCAGCACACGCCGCCGCGGCGTGATGGCAACTGCGGTTTGGTTGGTTGGATAAGCTTCGCCCGGCTGATTTCTTCAAAGCCCTTGGGCGACAACTTGCTGATGATCAACTCGCCCTTGTCGTTGAACATCCAGATGTCATCGTCGTGTTTGACCATGTGGATCGTCGCCCATCGATCGTGCGGCACGGCCTTGTCGCTCTCCCACACGCGATCGCCGGTCATCAGCTTCAGGCAGCGGAGTTCGCCGTAGCTGTCCACGCCGTAGATGTAGTCGCCCGCCAGATACGGCGTGGAGATGATCGATTGCAGGCTGTCGGTCTTCTTCTCACTTTCGCCGACGCGGTGCCAGACCTTCTCGGCGGCGAGCTTCTTGTCGTCGAGCTTGATGAGCATCGAGCCGTCGAAGAAGTTGATGACGAAGATCATGCCGTTGTGATAGACCGGCGTGGCGATGCCGATGATCATCTTCGTCGCCGGGAACGGCACCTTCCAATAGAGCTTGCCGCTCGCAGGATCGAGCCCGACGACATTTTCGCCGGTATAGCAGACCAGCACGCGCCGGCCCGCCTGCTCGATGACAATCGGCGCGGAGTAAGAGGCGCCGTCCTTTAAAGCGTGCCAGCGCTCGGAGCCCGATTCTTTGTCAAACGCGACGAGGCAGTAGTCCCCTTCGCCGCCGATCTGCAGGATGATGAGATTGCCCTCGATGAGCGGCGCGGCGGCGACGCCCCAGATCGGCATGCGGACTTTGTATTCCTTGTTCAGGTCTTTCTGCCAGTGAACCTTGCCACTTCCGGCGTCAAAGCAGATGAAGTTGCCCATCGCCCCGAGCGAGTAGGCGCGGCCGGCTTCCACCGTGACCGACGCCCGCGGGCCCGCGTCATAGCCGACGCCTTTGTACGGGCAATCGTAGGCGTACGACCAAAGCGGCTTACCGGTCTTGGCATCGAAGCAATGGACGCGCTCGATCTGCTTGGGCTCGACAACGCGATCGGTCACATACACGCTGCCATCCGCGACGGTCGGGCCGCTATAGCCGTTGCCGATCGGCTGCCGCCAGGCGATATCAAGCTGCGGCTTGGCGAACTTCTTGACGATGCCCGTCTCGCGCCAGACGCCGTCTCGTTGTGGCCCGCGCCACTGCGGCCAGTCATCGGCGAAGCCGACGGAGCAAACCGCCATGACGACCAGAACTCCGATCCAGCGTGTGCGTGCGATCATCAGGCATACCTCCAGTCCCGAATGATAGCCTGTGAGCCCCGCAAAAAAAAAGAAGCCCACCGAATACGTCTTCGGCGGGCTTCAGCGGCGCCCCGCGTGACTCTCGCGGGGTTCGAGTTGCTTTTTCTACGCTAACGGTGGCGGAAGGTTCGCGCCGGTCGCCGGCTGTCGGACCAGGTCCGGGCCGTCACCTTGCCGTAGGGGTCGGATCGACCGCCTGCCGTCGCGCCCGAGATTGAGCCTCCAGGTTGCGAGCGGGCAAAGCCGCCGGCGTTGACGGATTGGATCGGCGCGGGGTTGGCCACACTCAAGCCGCCCGAACTCGCCACGCTGCCGTCGCGGCCGAGTGAGAGGTTGAACGTGCTTGCCACGGCAGGCAGGAATCGGCCGCCGACCGCATAGCTGACGGAGAAGTCGATCCCGTCACGGTCCACGCCGATCGCCAGTCCCTTGGCCAGTGACACCGGGCCGCTTCGGGTCATCGTTCGGGCCTGGCCGCGGCCGTCGCCCGTGTAGGCCGCCGTTGCCGTCGCCGTGCCGGGTCGCGAACCGATTTGTGTTACACCGGCGGAGGTCGATGCCTCACCGGCGAAGGCAGGCAGCGAAAGGATCAGAGTCAGTAAGGAGGTCATTGCGAATCTGGTTGTCGTTGAGCGAGTCATGGTTTTTTCTCCCGTCTATCTTTGAACCACATGGTTTTTTTACCCTCACCCCTGGCCCCTCTCCACAAGCAGGGAGAGGGGAATGCCAGGAGTGCTTGCTTACGGACGAACCTCCACGACCGCGGCATCAGACCGGCCATGGCCGAATCGCTCCGAGCGGCTGACCGCCGTGACGCGAGCCGTCGAGTGCCGGCTGTTGCGGCTGATGCTCACGCCGAGGCCGTTGGCATTGGCGGAACCGAACGACCGTGCACCGGCATGGGCGTGGACGCTGCTGTCCGCGACGCCGCCGATCGTGTCCGCGATGGAGTCGCTGACGGCGATCGCCCGACCGCCGCGCCGACCATCGGAAGTTGCGCGGCTGTCGCTGGTCGCGATGCCGAAGCGGCTCAAGGCGAGGGAGGACGAGCGGCTGTCGGCGAAGGCATTTCGCCGGGCATCCGCCTCGGCCACGCTGTTGGACAGGGCGATCCCGCCGACCGTGGCGGCCGTGCTCTCGCTGTAGGCCAACGCGGCGCTGCCAAAGCGAGCGCGGGCATCGGCGCGCGAATTGCTGACGGCCAGCCCCCGGTCGGCGATCGCGATACTGTTGCTGACGGCTCGCCCATTGCCGCGGCCGACGGCCTCGGAGTTGGCGACGGCACGACCGCCATTGGTGGCGGCGGCGTTGGCCGTGGCCGCGGCGTTTCCCTGGGCGACGGCGGAGGCGCTGGCGCTGCCGCCGTTGGTGGCGAAGGACGAGGCGACGGCCTCACCGGCGTAAGCGGAGGACCCCAGCGAGGCGAGTGCGACGAGCGATAAGCAGATTGAACATGAACGGAACATGGGCCAACTCCTTTCTTTGCGAGACACCTTTTTTCATTTTTCTGGTTGCCGGTCCCGCTAAACGGCTGAAGAAATAGACACCGCAATTCGCTCCGAGTTAGACCGCCGATTCGATGAAAAAGGCGCCACTTGCGGGCCGAAAACAACGGCGATGAAATAGTTTCGGATTCTTTGCAATAGGTACACGGCGGCGACGTTATGGAGTTTTTTGATGAGTTCGGCCACCGAATCATTTGACGTGCAGACATCCCGGTTGATCGATGCGGCGCACCACTGCGCGACGCTCCCGGCGATCGAGGAGTGTCTGCCCTATCGCAACTTCGGAGAGATGTGGGAATCGCTGTCCGGGAAACACGGCGATCGCCAATGGATGACCTACTATCCCTGCGCGTCGGATGACGAGACGCCGAGCAGCTATACGTTTGCGGATTTCGCCGAATTGATCGAACAGGTCGCGACGCTGTTGTCGAAGCTCTACGGCATCGAGGCAGGCGGCGCGGTGGCGACGCTCACGATCAATCACCCCTTGACGGTGGCGATCTATTTCGCGGCGTGGCGGCTGGGGGCGCGGGTCGTTCCGATCAACCCCAGCGAGGCGGACAATCGTGTGGGGTACATCGTCGAGAATTCGGGGGCGACGCTGATCGTCGCACACAGAACCTGCCGCGAAGATTATTCAGCGGTCGAGAGTGTCCTTCCATCGTCCCTAAAACGCGCGGTCATCCTGGAAACCGGTCAAACCCCGATTTCAGGCTGGGACGACTTTTGTGCAATGCTAGAGGTCGTGGAACCCAACCATGCGGCGATTCCGCCGCGCCCGCTCACATGGGACAACGAAGCGCTCGTCGTGTATACCTCCGGCACAACCGGCAACCCCAAAGGAGTCGTCCTCACGCAAAAGCAGATGTTCGCCGACGCCTACGCCATCAGCCAGTGGCACGCCATCAACCAGCACACCATCCTGATGAACGTCCTGCCGATCCACCACGTCAATGGGATCATCGTCACGCTGGTCACGCCGGCTTTCGTGGGAGCGCACGTCGTCGTCAACCGGCGATTCAAGAGCGGCGGCTTCTGGAAAAAGCTCGCAAGGGAGAACGTGGCGATTATCAGCGTGGTCCCGACATTGCTGCAATTCCTCTTTGAATCGAACGAGGAGTTCATGCCGGAGGATCTGCCGAACTTCCGCCACTTCATCTGCGGGGCCGGGCCGCTTTCCGTCGAACTCGCCCGCGATTTTCAGGATCGCTTCGGACTCAAGATCATGCACGGATACGGCCTCTCGGAAACGGTCTGCTACTCCTGCTTCCTCCCGACGGAACTGGAGTGGGACGACCATTGCGGCTGGATGTACGACCACGGCTTCCCGTCGATCGGCGTGCCTGTCATCACCAACGAGATGGCCATCCACGACGAGAATGGGCAGCCGGTCGAAGATGGCAGGAAAGGCGAGATCGTCATCCGCGGCCACAACGTCATGGTCGGCTATTTCCGAAATCCTGACGCCAACGCGACGGCGTTCAAATTCGGCTGGTTCCGCAGCGGCGACGAGGGGTTCAAGCTTCGCGGCGAGGATGGCAAGGATTACTTCTTCATCACCGGCCGGATCAAGGAACTCATCATCCGCGGCGGTATCAATCTCTCGCCGTTCGAGATCGACGAGGTGCTCAACTCGATGCCCGGCATCCGCGTCGGCCTCGCCGTTGGCTTCGACAATCGCTACTACGGCGAGGAGGTCGGCGCGTACGTGCAGGTCGAAAAGGGCACGACGCTGAGCGAGGCGCAGGTCATCGCCCACTGCAAGGAAAAGCTGCCATTTACAAAGTGCCCCAAGGTGGTCATCTTCGGCGACGACATCCCCGTCACTTCGACGGGCAAGTACCAGCGGGGGAAGCTGAAGCATCTGTACGAGGCGCACAAGGACCGGCAATTTAAGGAATAGCATACGATCTTAAGAAAGAATTCTGGTATCGCTAGTTTGAGAATGTTCAATGCGGCGTCGTGGATGGCTGGTACTACTTTTGATCGTAGGCGGCGGAATTCTTGTAGCCTATTGGACCGGCAGACGTCACGTCTCACGGTACTTCGTGTTTGCGGGGTACGCCAACGGACTCGAATATTGCGCCAGCGAACTCGGGTCGATACCGCCGACCATAGAACTTATCGAAATCGCCTACAACCGTTTTGATCGTCATCGAGTTGAATTGCCGTCTCCCCCTTGGTTTCTCCGACCAGATTACCGGCCCATGAGCGGCTTGACCGGGGGGCCATATTTGGTATTTGTCGAAACGAGGCCGATTAGTCCTTTCGACTGGACTCGGTATGTAGTTTTTGCAAATGCTGACGGCTCAGGCATGAACGTGACTACTGTTTGGGAGTGGAACGTGGACGAGTTGATCGAAAACGACAATATTTCTAGAAGTGCGGATCAAGGCCATGACCGCAAAGTGAATGATCCGTTGTTGTGAATTTGTTCGAACGGTCGTAAAATGTATCGAAGAGGTCGGACATGGAAACGACAATTATCGAACCAAAACCAGGAGTCGACATGGGCCGGGTCGTTGTTCCAGTCGTGATGGAAAATGCGGACGATCGGCTTCGGGCGGATCGAGGGGAGATTTCCCCGGATCAGATTCGGCGCATCACGGTCGATGCCTTGGTGGATTCCGGCGCGACTTTTTTTTGTTTGCCCGAGTCGCAGATCGAGCAACTGGGCCTTCCGTTTCATCGGTTACGAGATACTCGGACAATCTCTGGCGTCATGTCGCTCAAGGTTTTTGGCGGCGCCATCCTCGAAGTACAGGGGCGATCCTGTAACGTGGAAGTGATGGCGCTGCCGGAAGGTCGTCAGGCCCTCATGGGTCAACTCCCATTGGAAACATTGGATTGGTGGATTGACACCGTGAACCACCGGCTGGTGGGCAACCCGGAACATGGTGGACAGTGGATGGCCGAGGTGTTTTGAGGTAGCCTTTTCTCAGTAGATGATGCAAGTCCTACAATGGAGTTCTTCGCCATGGATGGTGGATCCGCAACGATGAGTGAGATGGACGAAACGCTTGAAACCTCGGACCCCACCGACGAGGCGGCGGGAGATGCCGCTGCCGGAAGTTCGCCGGTTGAGATTCACCCCGAGCGGGTCATCGAGGCGATCCTGTTCTCCGCCGAAAGCCCGCTGGCGGCGTCGAAGCTCGCGTCGATCATCGGCGTCGGCGATGCCAAGGATGTCCGCAGGCACATCGCGGAGTTGAACGAGCAATACGCCTCTCTCTCGCTCTCGTTCCGAATCGAGGAAATCGCCGGCGGCTATCAGATGCTGACCCTGCCCGCCTACAACCACTGGCTGGCCAAGCTCCTCCGCAGCCGCCAGGACAACAAGCTCTCGTCCGCCGCGATGGAAACGCTAGCGATCGTGGCCTACAAGCAGCCCTGCACGCGGGCCGATGTCGAAGCGGTCCGCGGCGTCGCCGTCGGGGACATGCTCAACCGCCTGCGCGAAATGAACCTCGTCAAGATCGTCGGGCGGGCGGAGGACCTCGGCCGCCCCCTGCTCTACGGCACGACCAAGAAATTCCTCGAGGTCTTCGGGCTCCCTTCGCTTGAAGACCTGCCGCAGGTCGAAGCGCTCGGCATCGGTCAGAAATCGCCCGCCGCACGGGCCTCCACCGGCCAGGCGGAAGCGGCGGCACAGGTGGAGGCGGAAGAGGCCGCTACCGAGTCCAGCGAAGACGGCCCGCGCCTGTCCATCGCGTCGGACAGCGAAGAGCCGCAGGAGAACTGACTGACGACCGGCTTTGACATCGCTGGTTCACAAGGCTAATTTGCCGCCAGTGAAAGCGATCGCGATCATCCCCGCTCGTTATGCCTCCACCCGGTTCCCGGGAAAACTGCTGGTCAAGCAAACGGGCAAATTCCTGATTCAACACGTTTACGAGCAGGCCGCCCGCGCGAAGCGGCTGAGCGACGTCATGGTCGCCGCGGACGATCAACGGATCGTCGACGCCGTGCGCTCATTCAATGGCAAGGTCACTTTGACGCGGGTCGATCACGTCAGCGGCACGGACCGAATCGCCGAAGTGGCCGCGAAGCTCGACGCCGACCTGATCGTCAACGTCCAGGGCGACGAGCCCGAAATCGAACCGGCGAACATCGATCAATTGGTGGAGTTGATGAAGGGCAATCCCGATGCCCCCATCGGCACACTGGCCTGCCCCTTCCCTACCGGCTCGAACCCCGCCGATCCCAATGCCGTCAAGGTCGTGCTCGACGGTCGCAGCCGGGCGCTCTATTTCTCGCGCGCACTCATCCCCTATCCCCGCGATACTGCCGGAAAGCCGGCGGATCCGACGCGATGGCTGCTCCACCTGGGCATTTATGCCTACCGGCGAGACTTCCTGTTGAAACTGGCCAAGCTCGCACCCACGCCGCACGAAAAAGAGGAAAAGCTCGAACAACTCCGCGTCCTGGAGAACGGCTTTCCCCTCGCCGTCGGCATCGTTAACCAGGCGACCGTCGGCATTGACACGCCGGAAGATTATGCGGCCTTTGTCGAAAGACAACTCAACCGGAAATAGCACAAGGTCAGCAGAACATTGCTTCGATTTCGCCCACGAGCCGTCTGGCGATCACCATCTTCGAGGACGCCGGCCAGGTCTGCCATCGTCCCCCGCGAACAAGAAACTCCACGCTCGCTTTTTCTGACCCGATAGTCGCCGGGCTGTTGAGCACGATGGCGTCGCAGTTCTTTCGGCGAAGTTTCGACTCGGCATGGCGGCGGGCGGAGTGGTCTTCCAGGGCAAACGCGACCGTGATCCGCTTTCCTTTGCGACGGCCCAGCATGGCTGCAATGTCGATCGTCGGAACGAGATCGAGTGACAGCTTCCCGCGGCGTTTTGGAAGCTTTTGGCGCGATCGCTTTCGCGGGCGGTAGTCGCAAACGGCGGCGGTGAAGATCGCCGCGTCGCAAGACTTGAACGCTTTTTTCGCCGCCGCGGCCATCTCGGCGGTGCTTTCGACCTGGATCGTGCGGACGCCGACCGGCGGTGCAATCGCCACGGGCCCGCTGACCAGCGTCACGTTGTGACCGGCCGCGCGGGCCGCTTCCGCGATGGCATAGCCCATCTTTCCGGAGGAAGGATTCGAGATGAACCGGACGGAATCGAGATATTCGCGCGTGGGCCCGGCGGTGATGAGGATGCGCAGGCGTTTAGCGTTTCGTCGCGGCATTCTTCGGCGGCTTGCCTTTCAACAATTCGACCGTGCGCGCCAGAATCTCCTCCGGCTCGGCTATGCGCCCCGCGCCGACGGTCCGACACGCCAGCCAGCCTTCGCCGGGCTCGACCATCGGGTAGCCGCGAGACACAAGCGACTTGACGTTTTCCTGAACAATCGGGTTTTCCCACATCCGCGTGTTCATCGCCGGCGCGAGCATCACCGGACAGGCCGCCGACATGACCATCGTCGAGATGAGATCGTCGGCCAAGCCGTGGGCGATTTTGCCGATGATGTTGGCGGTCGCCGGGGCGATGACCATGACGTCCGCGCCTTCGGTCAATCGAATGTGCTGCGGGTCGAAATAGGCCGTGGATTCCCACGGACTGGTGAAGACCTGCCGGGCGGTCAACGCTTCAAACGTCAACGGTCCTACGAATTTCTGCGCGGCGGCGGACATGGCGACCGTCACGCCGGCGCCGCGCTGCACGAGCGCCGAGACCATCGACGCCGTCTTGTAGGCGGCGATGCCCCCACAAACGCCGACGACGACCTCGTAACCGGTCAGTTCGGCCTTCGCGGAATGATCGGGGTTAGGATTTCTTGGCCCGCTCACTGTCGGCCTTTTCGTCGCCGGCGGCGATTTTGCCTTCCATGATCTCTCGAACGACGATCTCCATCGGCGTCAACTTTCCGGTCTGGATCATTGGCCGGGCCCCGAACATCAATTCCCGCCAGCGCTTTTGAATCAGCGCCGTGAGCTTGAATCGCCCGCCGACTTTGTTAATCAGGTCCTCGTTCTTCAGGTCATGAATCATCGTGTTTCGTCTCCGCTCTTACCTTCGCTCGATCAGCTTCGCGTATATTTTATCCACGGTTTGGTTCAAGTCATCGTTGATGATGAATTCGTCGTAACAACCGGACTCCGACGCATAACGAATCTCGCCATCGGCCTTCGACAGACGTTCGCGGATGGCCGTGGCGTCGTCCGTTTTTCGGCCTTCAATTCTCCTCCGCTGCTCCTCCGAGGTCGGCGGCAACAGGAAAAATGTCCTCGCCTCCGGCATCCTATTTCGCACCTGGATGCAACCCTTGATGTCGATCTCCAGGATGATGGTTCGCCCGGCGGAAACGGCCTGTTCGACCGCCGCGATCGGCGTGCCATACCAGTGGCCGTAAACCTCCGCCGATTCGAGCAATCCGCCGTTGTCCTTCAGATTCGCAAACTCCTCGGGGCTCACGTAATGATAGTCCCGTGCGTGCTCTTCGTTGTTGCGGCGTTTTCGCGTCGTCACCGACACGCTGAACTCCGCCGGCACCTTTTCACAGAGCAACCGGCAAACCGTGGATTTCCCCACGCCGCTCGGGCCGCTGATGACCACCACTTTTCCCAGCTTCTTCGACGTCTCCACCGCCATCCCTGCCGCTTTTCATCGGGCTTACCGCCCTATTCCACGTTTTGCACCTGTTCCTTGATACGGTCGATCGCCGCCTTGATTTCGACGACGCATCGCGCCAGTTGGGAATCGTTGGCCTTGCTGCCGATCGTGTTGGCCTCGCGAAGCATCTCCTGCGTCAGAAAGTCCAGTTTTCGGCCCGCCTCTTCCGGCGACCGGCACAATTCCGCAAATTGATCCAGGTGGCTGCTCAGCCGCGAAATCTCCTCATTGACGTCGCAACGTTCGGCAAAGACCGCCACTTCCCGCGCCAATGCGTCTTTGTCCAATTCGACGCTGGCCGAGGCCATGAGCTGCTGGACGCGGGTTCTTAAGCGCTTGTGATACTCCTCGACGACCTGCGGGGCTCGCTGGGCCACATCGATCAAACGCGATCGTATCGCCGCACATTGCTGTTCCAGGTCCTTCTGCAACGCCGCCCCTTCCGCGCGGCGCATTGACACGACCCGCTCCAGCACGTCGCGCGTCAACTTCTCGATGATTTTGAATTGCGATTCCAGGATCGATGGATCGATCTCCGCGGGCTCGCAAACGCCCGGCACATCCAGCAAACTTGCCAAGTCGATCTGCGTTCCCCTCTGGGCCCTGGTAATGTCCTGCAACCGCTCCACGTAATGCCGCACGGCGTCCGCGTTGATCTGGTAGGCCGATGGCGTGTTTTCGTCCCTGACCCGCAAATTGTAGGTCACGCTTCCCCGGCCGAGCGTCGAACGAAGCACGCGATCGATATCCGACTCATACCGCTGGAACTGCTCGGGCAGTTTGATTGTCGCCTTGAAATAGCGATTGTTCAGACTCCGAACTTCGGCGCGAAACATCACTCCGTCCGCCCTTACCTCTGCTTCGCCAAAGCCCGTCATGCTCAAGATCATTCCGGCGGCTCCACCCAAGGCTAATGACCGGGCCCGCTCGTGGGGGCCGGCGCGGGCAATGCGCTCGACGGCGGCGCCGGAATCGGCTTGAGTTGGATCGGAGAGCCATTACCCGACGTTCCGGTCGGAATCGGCGTTGCGGGCGACCTGGGCGCCTGCTTCACCGGTGTACCCGGCGGCAATTGAGCCGGATTCGACGGGCCGATGACTTCAGAACCGGCGGCCACGGGCTTTTCGGGCTCGAAGACGAAATTGCCGGCGATGGAGAGCAACAAGAACAACGCCGTGAGGCTGACCGTCACCCACGTCAGAAAGTCGCCGGTCTTGGTACCGAAGGCCGTATGCCCCCCGACGCCGCCCAAAGCGCCGCTCAGACCGGAGCCGCGGTTCTTTTGAAGAAGCACCAGTCCAATGAGCAGGACCGAGACCGCGACAAAGGCGATCGTCAAAAGGACCCGTCCGAACGCTGCAAAAACGAGAATCGTCATGATCACCTACCCAATCCTTTTGCCCGAGCACAGGCATCGATGATAGCGGCGAAGTCCGCCGCCTTCAGGCTGGCGCCGCCGACGAGGGCCCCATCGACATTGGGACACTTCATCAACACCGCTGCGTTGTCCGGCTTAACACTACCCCCATACTGTATGCGAATTTCGTCGGCCACGCCTCTGCCAAAACGCTCCCCTAAGAGCGTACGGATGTGCAAATGCGCTTCCTCGGCCTGCTCCGGCGAGGCGTTGCGGCCGGTGCCGATGGCCCAGACCGGCTCATAAGCGACGACAATTTTCGCCGCCGATTCGATTCCGGCAAGGCTTCCGTTGACTTGTCGCGTCAGGACCGCCTCGGTCTGGCCGGCGTCCCGCTCCTCCAGCGTTTCCCCGACACAGACAATCGGCGTCAACCCCGCCGCCAAGACGGCGCGAGCCTTGGCCGCGATCATTTCATCGGTTTCACCCACGATATGGCCCTTCGCGTCACGCGGTCCGATGGTATGCCGGCGTTCGCTGTGACCGAGGATGACGTAGGCGCAACCGGTTTCCTTGATCATCTTGACGGAAACTTCGCCGGTGAAAGCCCCCTCCGGCTGCGCCCAGCAATTCTGCGCGCCGAGACCGATCGGAGAATCGGCGATCGCCTTGGCCATCGGGAACAGATAAACGACGGGCGGACAGATGGCGACGTCGATTTTCGGCGCAGCCCCCAGCTTGATGCGCAATTCGCTGACCAGCGATCGGGCCGTCGCCAGATCGAGGTTCATCTTCCAATTGCCTGCCACAAACGGTTTTCGCATGGTCATTCCTGGTTCGGCTCCTTAAGCCGCGACCACCTCCGTCGCTTTGGGGTACGAGCCGAGCACGCGAAGCGTCCGGCAATGTCGTCGGGCCTCTTCCAACGCGCTCTTGAGCGGCGGGTCGGATTCGTGTCCATCCACATCGACGAAGAAGCTGTAATCAAGGTCGGGTTTGGCGCTGGGTCGCGAGGTGATCAGCGTCATGTTGATTCCCGCCTGCTGAAAGACGAGCAGGACATCGACCAGCGCCCCAGCCTTGTGGGCCGTGGTGAACAGGAGGCTGGTGCGGTCGCAGCCCGTGGGCTTTGGCGTTTCACCGCCGAGGACGAAAAACCGGGTAGCATTATTCGGATTGTCCTCGATATGAGCCGCGAGAATCGACAAACCGTGCAGCCCGGCTGCCAGCTTGCTGCCGATCGCCGCGCTCTTGGCCTGCGAAGCGGCCAGTTCAGCGGCCTTGCTGGTACTGGAGGCGGCCGCCGTCCGCCGCGATAAGCCCGTCTCGGAGAGCCATCGCTGACATTGCGCCAAAGCCTCGGGCCGCGAATAGACGATTTCGATTTCGTCCTGCCGGCATTTGGCCAGCAGGTTGTGGTGAATGGCCCGCTGGATCTCCGAGCAAATGCACACGTTGTGATCGCGCAGGGCATCGAGCGTGTCGAGCACCGCCCCGGCCGTGGTGTTCTCCATGGGGACGACGCCGTAATCGACGTGGCCCCGGCTCATCTCATCGAAGACCGCGCGGATGTCCGACAAGGCTTCATACTCGACTGAAGCGCCAAACTTGCCCATCGCCGCTTCATGGGAAAAAGAGCCCGCCGGACCCAGGTACCCAACCCGCGGCGGTCTCTCCAGGGCGAAAGACGCCGACATAAGTTCGCGGTAGATTGAAAGCAGCGAATCGCGTGATAAAGGGCCTGTGGAGAGCTTGGTGACGCGATCCAGGACCTCCCGCTCTCGATCCGCGGCGAAGACTCCGGCCCCGCTGGCGGCCTTCAACTTGCCGATTTCCACCGCTGCTTTCGCGCGGGCATTCAGAAGCCCGACGATCTGGTCGTCGAGAAGGTCAATCTCCTGTCGAAGGTCTTGCAAAATCGCCATGTATTCGGAGCCGCAAGGAGAACGCCGTCTGCCGGATGCCGAGCCCTGTAGTAGAATCGCACCGTTCAAATGTGTCAAGAAAACGAGCATTCATCGGCTTGGGCCCCATTGCCATAACCTACTGATCGGCATAGCCTTCTACGCCTTAGGGGCTGTGGGTCAATTGGGTCCTGGCACCCTTGAAATTGCATGACAATCGCCTATTTCGACTGTTTCTCCGGCGCGGCGGGCGACATGATCCTCGCTGCCATGCTCTCGGCGGGACTGTCCGAGGCCGATTTGCGGGCCGATTTGGCGAAGCTCCACCTGAGCGGCTACGAATTCAACGTTTCACAAGTCCAAAAACAGGGGCTCGCGGCAACGTATGTGAAAGTCCGTCCGACGGAAAAACCCGGTCTCCGTCACCTTCACCATATCACCAAAATCATCGACGATTCCGCGCTCCGCCCGTCGATCAAGGAAAATGCGAAGCGCATTTTCACCCACCTTGCCGAGGCGGAAGCGAAGGTTCACGGGACTTCCATCGAGAAGGTTCATTTTCACGAAGTTGGAGCGGTCGATGCCATCGTCGATGTCGTCGGCGCGGCCATCGGCGTCGAGCGACTCGGACTGTCCAGGATTGTCTGTTCACCAATTCCCCCAGGAAGCGGTGTCGTACACTGCGAACACGGAACGATGCCGGTTCCCGCGCCGGCAACCGCTGAGCTTTTGCGCGGCGTGCCCATTGCCGCTTGCGATGAGCCGGGCGAACTCGTCACGCCGACCGGCGCGGCGATTCTCACGACGCTTGCCGAAAGTTACGGCCCCCTGCCGGCCATGCGGATCAGCCGAATCGGCTACGGCGCCGGCACCAGGGACAGCAAGATGCGGCCCAACGTCCTGCGGCTGCTCATCGGGGACTCCGCCGATTCAAGCGACGAATGCGACGAAATCACCCTTTTGGAGACCCATCTCGACGACGCCACCGGCGAACAGATCGCCCATGCCTTCGACGCCCTTTTCAGCGCCGGCGCGCTGGACGTCTTCGCCATCCCGATCACCATGAAAAAGGGCCGGCCGGGCGTCCTGCTCTCCGTTCTTGCCCCCCTGGACTGTCAGGCCGCCTGTGAAGAGGCGATTTTCTCGCACACGACGACCTTTGGCATCCGCCGGCAGACCTGCACCCGCGCCAAGCTCGCCCGGGAGGTCGAGACCGTCGCGACTCGATTCGGGCCGATTCGGGTCAAGATTGGCTGCCGAAGCGGACGAATTTTACTAGTGGCCCCGGAGTATGAGGATTGCGCCGCGGCCGCCCGAAAGCACAGCGCGGCCTTGCACGACGTGATGTTTGAGGCCGAGTCGGCCTGGCGGCGCAAAACGTAGCGGCCGGCCCCCGTGCCGGCCGTTGAACACGGGAAATTCACTAAATGACGCTTTACTTCCTGCTCGCCGCCGACGCCTTCACTCCCAGCGCCCGCCAGGCGGGGATTGTCGGAATTCTCGCCGCGGCGATCCTATATGCCTATTGGTATTCGCGACGAAAGGCGACCACCGGGAACTGGCCCAAGTTTAAGCGCACGGAATTGGACACCGGGGGCGACGTTGCCGCAAGAAAAGACCTCGCCAAACTCGTGGCTCAGCTTAACGACCTTTCAAAACAGGTCGAGCAACGCATCGATCTCAAATGCGCGGCCCTGGAGCAAACCATCCACAACGCCGACCAGCGAATCGCCGCCTTGCGAACGTTGTTAGAGGCTGCTCGTTCAGCCGGAATACAATTTGAAACCAGAATCGCGGAGAAAAGCCCCACTTCCCCCAGCCTCCAGTCCCTGGCCTCCGGTCCCAGCGACTTGCGTACCCGCCGCATCTACGAACTCGCCGACGCGGGCCGCTCCGCCCGGCAAATCGCCCACGAGCTTGACCAGCGAATCGGCGAGGTCGAATTGATCCTCAATCTGCGCGAAACGGCGCAGACGGCCGCCTGAAATCCGTTTTCCAGGAAAACCTTTAGTTCGACGACTCGTCACGACCGGCGCTGGCCGACGCCTCCTGCCGATGTGCCAGCGTCACTTCGAACGTACTCAGGCGGCTGAGCGGGTCTTCCAGGAAATGTACCTGCAACGCGTGCTTGCCGGGGCTGACGCGACGGAGGTTGAGCACCAGCGGAACCGAGAGGGTCTTGCCCGGCTCAAGCGAAAGCGGCAGCTTCGGACACACCTTCGGGTCGGGATTGATCTGACCGCCATTCACGCAGATGACCGGCCAGCAGGTGATGTGCGACTTGGAATTGTTGGTGAATTTGAGGCTCGCGCCGGCGTTACTGGTGAAGTAGGTCAAACCAAAATCCGTCGTCGCCGGGGCAAAGTTCCATTCCCGGGGCCCGTCGAGCGCCACTTCGATCGGCAAGGCCGGTGCGACGTCCTCCGGATCGGCCGCCGCGACGATGCGAACCGCGCCCTTGTCCGGCAGGTCGAATGCGACATCGCAAGCCCAGTGCGTCATTGCGTCCAGGGCCTGCACCAATCGCCCGGGCGCGACCGTCGGCTTTTCGCCGCCCGGGCCCTTCGCGACGCGCAACCACACATGGGCGTCATCGAATGATTGATTCAGGGCGTTTTGCACCGTGACGGTGACCGTATGCACCGAACCGTCATTCGGCCCGTCGTAAAAAGCCCGCAGACGGCCGGTCGGGATGGAATGTTGCAGATTTTCCGTCCCATTGTCATTCGGATAGGTGTAGGCCAACTTGTCGCCGTCCACGTCGATGACACGGTAATGCGAGAAGCCGGTCGCCCGATCGCGAAGTGACGTGCTGGACTCGTGCGTACGGACGAAATGGAGGCCGTCGAGCCCTTCGAGCTTGTCGGCGAACTCCTTGAAGTCCCAATCGGTCGCCCCGCCGGTCAGAAAGAGCTTGACCTTGTTGTCGTGGATGAAATCCTTGATATTCCCGGCTTCCCGCCAAACATCCAGCAAGCCGAGTTCGTCGCTGTTCGTCGCGATGAAGTTGAATCGCTTGTTCCGGTTGCGTTTCAGGTCCGCCTCGACCCACTGGACCTGGCTCGAGTCCTGGTCGATGGGGTTGCCGGGATGGTCGAGCAGGAGCAGCCCGTGATAGTTTCCGTAATCGATGGTGCCGATGGGCTTGCTGGCGACGAATCGCGTGAAGCTCGCCTCGTGATCGTGCGCGCCGCACAACATGAAAATCGGCGCGTTGAATTGCTCGAAAAACTTCAGCACCTTCGGCCAACTTGTCGCGTCGTCCCGCGCCCGCGCCCACTCCGTGTAGTCGCCGGTCGCGACGATAAATTCGGGGGCCAGGAGGTTAATCTCTTTCGGGAGCATTTCGTCGAAGTTCGGCGCGGTCAGGTCGCCGACGTTCATGTTGGAAAGATGAACGAAGCGGAATTTGCTCTTGAAGGCGTCCACGACCTTCACGCTGTGCGGCGAGTTATAAGTCGCCCCTTCCGCTTTGACCTGGATGTCGTACAACCCCGGCTCGGTATCGCCCGGCACCTGGAGAATCAGGCTGCAATACTCATCGTTGACATACGACGGCGGTGTCGTCGGCTTCAAGGGAACGCGCACCCCCGGCTCGTCGATGTGCACCAGGGCAAAACCCACGTCGCCTTTCACTTCGGGCGTCAGCCGCATGACAAAATAAAAGGTCTCGCCGGGCGTGATGAAGATCGGCCGTCCCTGAGACGGCTCGCGAATGACCGCCGAGGGACCGTCGTCGACCGCCGCGGACGGCTTCGCGGCGGGAGTTCCCAAGTCGAGAGGTCGTCCCCGATCGGTTCGTGGCGGGCGACGCTCCGTCGTCAAAGGTGCATCCGTTTTCGACGGAGACGCCTTGGACCGATGGGCGGGGGAACCCGATTCCGGCTCCAACTCCTGATCGCGTTGCGCCTCACGCCCCTTCAACTCAGTGCTTTTCTTCTTCGCCGGCCCGGAATCCGACCCCGAGGTTTGGGCCTGAAGCGGACACGAAAACAGCAGGCCGGCGAAGCTGAAGATCACGATCAATCGTTCATGCAGTCTAATCATGGCGATCCCTCGAATTTCGTTCAGGAATAATTTCCTGAAGCGATTTCTGTTGCAGTCCCTATAAAGGGGGGTATTATACGGACGAACGGGTTGGCAGGCTATGCTGATGAGCGCGCCGTCAATTTTTCTCGTTATGTCTCTGACAGGTTGTGGCTGGGCGGCCTGATGCCGCCGGCCCGCACCGGCCCCTCCGAGGCGGGTAGCGCCAATTAGGTCCTGTCAGAGGTCACTTTTATGCCCGCATGTCTGACGAGAGGTGAGACATGAGGGGGAACAAGTCATACGAAATCGTTGTGGCGGAGCCCTTTTCGCCTGAGGCGATCTCTCGTCTCGAAAAAATCGCCCAAGTCAAGGTTCTCCCTGATGCCGCTCCGGAAACGATGATGGCCGCCTTGGGCACGGCGGACGCCCTGCTCGTCCGCGCAAAAGCTCATGTCACCGCGAGGATTATCGAGGCCGCGCCGAATCTGAAGGTCATCGGCCGGGCCAGCGCCACGGCGGACCACATTGATCTCCGCGCCGCGCGGCGACGAAACATCCACGTGGTCTATGCCCCCCAGGTTGCCGTCACCTCCACGGCCGAATTTACGCTCTCGTTGATCCTGGCATTGCACCGTCGGCTCCTCTTTTTTGATCGTCAAGTCCGGGAGGGACAATTCGATGCCTTGCGCTCGCCTGCGGGGCGCGAAATGAGCAGAGAGACGCTTGGCCTCTGGGGGCTCGACCCGGTCGCCGAGCGCCTCGGCAAACTCTGCACGGCCGCCTTCGGGCTTCGAATTGTTTACCACGATCCGGCTGGGCGCGATCCGGTTGACTTCCAAGGCGAGGCAATGGATTTGGACGGCCTGCTGGCGGAATCGGATTTCCTATCAATGCATCTGCCGCAATCGGCTGACACCAAAGGCATCCTGAATGCTCAACGGCTCGCCAAGCTCAAGCCGAACGCCGTCGTCGTCAATACGACCCGTGGAAGCCTGGTGGACACGGTCGCCCTGGCGCAAGCCTTGAAAAAAGGCGAACTCGCCGGCGCGGGGCTCGATGTCTTCGAGGTCGAACCGCTGCCTGCCGACCATCCCATCCGCCGCGCACCGCGCTGCATCCTCTCGCCACACGTCGCCGGCGCGACCCTCGATGCCTCCAGCGAGCGCTTCAACGTCGCCGACGACGTTGTCCGCGTCCTGACCGGCGAAACACCGCACTTCCCGGTCCCTCTGCCGGACGCTTCTTAACAAGATTGAAGTTCCCCCTTCATGGAACCGGTGATCCCCGAATGACGTCCAATGGGACGACGAAGGACACCTTCCAATGGAAATCCGCCGTTCAACGATCCTGTGCTTGATCGCCCTCTTTGTGGGAACCGCGGGATTCACCCATCACCTCAAAGCACGCCAAGTACACGAATTTCAGGGCACAGTACGGTCCGGATTCTTTTGCATACCCGAAGACCCCCACCTGCCGTCTCGATTGTTGACCGCGAACGGGGCGCACGAGTTGGACTTTGAGCGGTGCCCGAAATGGAAAACACAGATACCCAATCTGGACGGTAAGGAAGTCGTCGTGAGGGGAACAATCCGAATCGTGCCCCGTCGTCGATTAGGCAGGCGCAACTGGCTCCAGACCTTCCGGGACTGGATGGACATCTGGCAAGGCCGTTCTCGAACTGCACGCCGTCTTATCCAGGTACGCGAACTCGAAATACAAAGTGCCGCTCCGATACCAGCGAGTACAAGATTACTCGCCGGCTAATCGGGCAATCTGTTCGCGTAACGCCGGTGAAACGTAAAATCCCAAATCCTTAGCCAGCCGATCGATGTGCGGCGTCACGAGATCGATAATGGATTTGCGCTTCGCTTCGAGCAGTACGCCGATTACACCAATTGTGGACAAACCGAGCAGCCTTCGTGCCTTTGCGTTCGTCCATTAAGAGGAGGTCTGCGTGTAATGCCACTGCGAGAGTGATGGCCTCCGTCTCACCGAAGTCCAAATCCGTCGGCACGCCAAGATCGCTCGGTCTCGAACGCAAAGTCCGTACTTCAAATCCTGGAAACTGAGTAATATCGATCGACGGACAACGAGTCGTGGGCTGGAGCAATTCACGTTGAACAGCTTCCGGTACGATGACAGAACCATAAAGATCCTGACAAAGTGAAAGCAGTCCCAAGTGATGAAGCGCGCGAAGCGGGGAGCAGTCCGTGACGACGATGACCGTCACCTACCATCGCTCCATCTTTTTGAGGGTTTTCACGTCCTCTCGAAGCATTTCTTCTGTGTACCGGTAGCGGGGAATGTTGCGGAACTCCAACTGGGCTTCGAACGCCGCATCGTCGAGTCCGGCAGATCGTGCCGCATGACCGAACGCGAGCTTGCCGGCATCGAATAAACGACAGGCGATTTCCACCTTCGCCTCTTGCTCGTTCATCCCAGCGGCTTGAAGGGTTTCATCTGAAATCACGAGCGGCATATGAGCGATTCTCCAAAGGTATTATACCGCCCCGTCGTTCGATTGTCATAAGGTCGTCCTCGCAAGGGTTTCCTTGACGATATCGGTCCCTTTTCCTACGCTTCCCTACACTCGCCCTACGAGCGAGAAGGCAAACCTTCGGAGGAGCACGACACCATGGCGGTCAAAATCGGCATCAACGGATTCGGACGCATCGGAAGAATGGTCGCGCGGGCGATGGCCCTGCGGCAGAACGAATTTGAAATCGTCGGCATCAACGACGTCGGTCCGCCGCCGAAAATTCACGCGCACTTGTTCAAATATGACACGGTCCACGGAACCTGGCAGGGCGAGGTCGGCCACACCGAGAACGCCCTGATCGTGAACGGTAAGAAGATCCGCGTCACCGGCGAGAAGGACCCAACCAAGCTGCCCTGGAAGGAACTCGGCGCGACCGTCGTCATCGAATCGACCGGCGTTTTCACCGGGAGGCGTGACGCCGCCAAGGGCAAGGCCGGTTACGACGACCACATTACCGCCGGCGCGCGAAAGGTCATCCTCTCCGCCCCCGCGAAGGACACGATCGACGCGACGGTCGTCCTCGGCGTGAACGACGAATCGCTCCAGCGCGAGCACACCTTCGTCAGCAACGGAAGCTGCACGACGAACTGCCTCGCGCCCATCGTCAAGGTCCTCGCCGACAATCCCCAGATGTTTGGAGAGAACATCACGGGCATGATGACGACCGTCCACGCCTACACGAACGACCAAAAGATTCTCGACCAGGTCCACGGAGACGACCTGCTCCGCGCCCGCGCCGCGGCGATGAACATTATCCCGTCGAGCACCGGCGCGGCGAAGGCCATCGGTCTGGTCGTCCCCAAGAAAACCATCCAACTCGACGGCTTCGCCCTCCGCGTGCCCGTCATGGACGGCAGCGTCGTCGATCTGACGGTCGCATTGGAAAAAGAGGTCGAAGTCGAAGCGGTCAACGCCCTATTCAAGAAAGCCGCCGCCGAGAAGCGCTTCCAGGGCATCCTCCAGTATTGCGAAGATCCGCTCGTCTCCAGTGACGTGATCAACAACCCCCACAGTTCGATCTTCGACGCCACGCGGACGATGACCGTGCCCAAAGGCAAGGGCAAGTTGCTCAAGCTGCTAAGCTGGTACGACAACGAGTGGGGCTTTTCGAATCGCGTGTGCGATCTCGCCGTTCGCCTGGCGGCGATGTAACAAACAATCGTGACTTCAATTTCGCACGCGCACGGGCAGGATGACCATGGTCTTGTCGTGCCATTGCAGTCGCTTCTGAATCGAAAACGCCGTCTGGTTATGCAGTAGCCGCTGATACCACCGATCACGCTGAAAAATAAGTTGCCCGGCGAAGAACACGCAACGGGAATACTCCCTGCCGATCGCCAGGCAAAGCGCTTCGGCTTCGCTGACGACTTCAGTTCCGACCACGCATCGATCATCCGCCGCGAAACCCATGCGTTGTGCCAACTCGACGTATTTCCGGAGTGCGGATTTTGTGCTGGATTGGAGGCCGTCAATCTCCTCCCGCCCCTTGAAAGCGCCGGAATCGATGACGCCGACCGACACAAAGATGATATTCTTGAATTGTTGCGGAAACGAACGAATCACGTGCAAGAGCGTGTGAACACCGACGCCTCCGTACGATCCCACAAGAATGACCGCGGTGGGTTGCGTGGGATCGGGTCGCCCATTCGGTATCGTCGGCGGAACTGAAATCTTCTCGATCGGTTCGAGATCTCGATCGAGGCGGTTCAGGTGCGTTTGAACGTCGCCGTAATGGCGGTGGATGATGAAACAGAGGGCGATGAAGATGCCCGTGACGAGCAGGGTAATCCACCCTCCTTCCAGAAATTTCTCATAGACCGTCACGGCGAGAATCGTCAGGCACATCGTCAGTCCGATCACATGGATGGAAATCTTCCGCTTCCAGAATCGATTCTTTCGGCGATTGCCAAAGTAATAGTGGCACATCGAGGTCTCGGTCATCGAAAACGTGATAAAAACGTTGATACTGTACATGACCACGATGTGCCGGACATCGCCGTGGGTGTAAAACAACGCCGCCAGCGCCGACAAACCCATGAGCAAAATGCCGTTCTGCGTCGTCAACCGATCGGATAACGCCGAAAACTGGCGCGGAACCCACGAGTCGTTCGCCATGTTCGCCAATACGCGCGGGCCGTCCACGAACCCGGCTTGCGCCGCGACGACGAGCAGCGCGCCCTCCGCCAGCATGGTCACAATGACAAACGTCGCCCCCAGCGGCACGACACGGACGAACCGCTCCGCCAGCACGGCATTCATGGTCTTCCCCTCGACCGCCGTGACGCCCCAAAGCAAGTAACAAAGCAACAACCCGGACGCCGTGAACGCCAACGACGCGGCCATGTAAACCATCGTGCGCTTGCCGGTCTGGACCTTGGGGTCGCGCATGATGGCCAGACCGTTGGAAACGGCCTCAATGCCGGTGTAGGTGCCGCCGCCGAGCGAATAGGCATGAAGGAACAACAAGACCATCCCCCCGAGGCCCAAAGTCGTAAATCCGCCGGCGAACCCCACGCTCGCTGTGTGCATCGTGGCGGGTAATTGCGGCGCGTGCGCGATGATTCCGCCCGTTATCAAGACGACGTGTGTCACGACAAAAAGCATGAAGATCGGGCTAAGAATCAGGACCGATTCCCGCACGCCCCGAAAATTCAAAACGATGAGCCAGGCAATGATCGCCACTTCCGCGGGCAGCTTCCACAGGTGCCACGACATCGGTAGGAAACTAAAGAGAGCATCGCCGGCGGCGGCGATCGAAATGGTAATGGTCAATACGTAGTCGACGAGCAAAGCACACCCGGAGACCAGTCCGGCCCGCCGGCCCAAGAGTTTCGTCGCCACGACGTAGCCACCGCCGCCGTGGGGAAAATGCTCGATGACGCGACTATATGCGATGGCAATGATGATGACCGTCGAAGCCATCACGACGGCGAGTGCCATCGCCAAATAGCGGTGATCGCCCAGCGTTTTGAACGCCTCTTCCGGTCCGTAGCACGAAGAGGACAGACCATCCGCCCCCAAACCAACCCACGCCAAGAAGGGAATCAGCGACAGCCGGTGAAAAAGCGATCGATCCGTCAAATCGCGCGGCGCCCCAATCAACTTGCGGCCCAGGCGCGCGAAGAAGTTTGGCGATTCGCTGTCATTTGAATTTCCAAAAGAATGACCGTCCGACGAACTGTGGTAGTCCGTCATCGATAACCTCCGAAGTCCGCCATGAGAGGTAGATCTCTCCGCGACTTCGCGAGGTCTCCTCTTCGACGCCTACGAGGTTAGCTGACGGGCTCAGGCCGAAGATTGCCTTACGCCTTGCGGCGATACGCCCCAGGAATCGGGTCCCCCGTTCTCGCCCAAAAGCGAGACTCGGCGAGTGATGGCAATGTCAGAATCGAGTATAGGAGGGGTTTATTGCAAGTCAAATCGACCGTGACGCCGGTCTCGTTGAGCGCCGCAAATACGGACGGCACAATGGTTAACGGTTGCCCGACGTTGAACCACGGGAGTTGTTCCCAAAACGACTGCCGGTGTTGAAACCGCTGCTCGAGCGGCTCCCGCCAAAGCTGCTGTTGGAATTGCCGAACCCGCTGTTTCGAGAACCGCCGAAGCCTCCGCTGTTGCCGAACCCACCGCTGTTTCCAAATCCGCCGCTATTGCCGAAGCCACCGGAATTTCCAAATCCCCCGTTGTTACCGAATCCTCCGGAGTTTCCGCCAAATCCAAGATTAGAACCGCCAAATCCGCCATTGTTGTTCTGGTTATTGCGATTGTTGTTTCGCGAGTTGGAACGGTTGGTCGCCGCGCGCAACGAATTCGACCGCGACGAACGCATGGAACTGTCCCCGGACGAAGAGGAATTTCCGCTCGACGATCCACCTTTGGTGCTGCCGGTGAACGGTCCACCCAGAATTTTCGGTCGTCGCGCACGGGCTTCGGCGAAGATTTTTTCCTGGCGAACCTGTTCGAGCATTGGATACTTCTGAAGATTCGCTTCGAGATAGGCGATTCGATCGACCTTGGCGGGACCGGCCGCCGCGGCGGCCTCCGCATAGTCGCGCTCGAAGATCGCGTGTTCCTTCAGAATTCTGGCCAATTCCGCCGGATCGCGAAGCATGTCGAGCGGCAACATCTCGCGATTCCGAGCGTACCAAAGGTCCACCGCCGCCCGAAAATCGTCGGGGTTGCGCTCGCGTTCCCATTGATCGATGATTTGCGCCGACAACTCGGGAAATTGGTCGGCGTGCGCGAGGATGTACGCCACTTGTTCGCCGGTCGGCATCGCATACGCGGCCGGTGAACCCATCGGCTGCGCGACGACTACGCCGCCCGAAGCGGCGTGCGAATCAAGCGCCTGTCGATATTGAGCGCCGGCGGCGCCTTCATGCGCAAGCCGTTCGTCCCAGGCGCCGAGGGAGGCGGCGGATTGTTCCTTGCGCCGCTGACTGATCCGGTCGGACAGTTGAATGACGACGTCGCGTTCCTTGGCGTACATCTGTCCCAACAGACCGGCGGCGATGACGTGGTCGCCGAATTTCTTGAACAGCGACGGATTGGCCATCAGGACCCGCGCCGCCTCGGCCGTCGCCGGCGGATAAGAAGACAAAATCTTGCCTTGGGCATCGGGTGACGAACGGTCCAAATGCTTCAATTGGACCAACAAGTCGGGATATTGGGAGACTTCGAGCGCGGCATTTCGAACGTCTTTGGGTTGTGCAAGGAGATCGTTGAGCAGCTCCCGGGCCGAACCCCCGGCCGCATCCGTCTGCGATTCGAGGCTCTCTTTGAGATAGAAGATTTCCTGGGAATGCGCACGCAGGGAAAAAGTCCCCGCCAATACCAGTGAAATCACGATGGTCGATGTCGTTCGTCTCATGGCGATCGCCTCCGGGGCCGGCCGTTCAAGCAGCGGGCGGGAAAGGGTCGATCTTTACCCATGTCAGGGTGCGCGGACCGACCCCCTTATTATATACAACATCGGCAGACCTTCGGTCGCTGACGAAGCTGTGGATTCGGCCCCCCGCCTGATTTGGAGCCCTTTTCCGATGAGTAGCAGCCTTATTTGCGATGTCATCAGCCTGATGGGCAATGTGATGCAGATTTTCGTCAATGTGCTCTATCTAATACCGACTTTTCAAGGTCTGACGCCGCCCAGCGTGCAATCCTTTTTCGGCTCATTTTTGGGGTGCAACTTGTAGCCTGGACCGGTATGGAGTCACCGGGGCTTCCCGGCTCAATTTCCCTGGGTCGTTGGGGCGGGCTGGACGGCTCCTAATCGCACTTGCCACTCAGCCGCTTTCTCCGCCTTGCCCGTATTCGGTTCGGCGGCATCCCACGCCTTGTAGAGGTCGACCCCTATTTGCAAAGAGTTGATTTGCCAAATAGCGGGGGCATCCAGACTTCCGGCAATAGCCTCACGGTTTGGGATGATCAATTCCTCCGCTTCCTGATAGCGGCCAAGCTTTGTGAGACACGCGCCGAGGGCCAATTTGGACGTGGCGATTTCCCACGATCCCCGCGGCAATGAGGCTTCGCGGACATTCATCGCCCGGCGAAACATCTTTTCCGCTTCAACGAAATCCCCTTTCCGTTTCAAGTACGTCGCAAGGGTATAGAGATGAGTCGCATGATTCGGATTTTTGGCGCCAAGTACGCGTTGGCCGATCTCGACGACCTGACGAATGATTTTCTCCGCTTCATCGAAGTCACCTTTCTTGCCCAGGAGGATGGCCAGATTGGACATGCAAATAAGCGTATCGGGGTGTTCGTCCCCCATGACCTGCCGGCTCGACGCCACCAGTTCGCGGTAGAGGGGTTCGGCCTTTGCCAAGTTCCCCGTCAATTGGTAAAGCGTTGCGAGATTTCCCCTCGTTTGAAGCGTGTGGGGGTCCAATTCGCCTTTGACTCGTCTTTCCCCTTCGATCGTTTGGATAAAGAGCGGCTCGGCCTCAGCGTACCGTTGAAGTTGCAACAACATCTCGGCGACATTGTTCATGGACGAAAGTGTTTCCGGGTCGTCCGGTCCCAGGACCCGTTTGCGAAGCTCCAGCGTTTCTTGCGCCAGTGAAAGCGCCGATTCCAGATGGCCTTGGTCTTCCAATATTTCCGCCAAAATATTCATCGAAAATAAGACATCAGGATGGTCCGGCTTCAAAGTGCTTCGCCGAAAGTCCAGTACCGACCGGCAAAGTTTCTCCGCCTCATCCAGATCGTGGGCCTCCCAATCCAGCATCGCCAGTCCATCCATGGCCGAAAGCGTATCGACATGGTGCTCGCCAAGGACTTGACGCCGAGTGTCAACGGCTTTTGTCAGGTGTTCTTTCGCCTTGCCATAGTCTCCAATCGCCTGAAACGATTTGCCGATTGTGAAGTGGACCGCCGCCTGCGCTTCAGGCTCTCCGGACAATTCCGAGTCCACCTTGGACGATGCCCCATCCAGCACCTGGCGCATCAGCGTCTTGTCGAGGGTCCCCGCCTTCACCGGATCGATGCTGCTGAGCATCCCCTGAACGAATTGAGCAAGCTGGACGGACTTGGACGCTTCGCGGTCGGCATGCTGTCGCGCGGCCACCGCGCGATCCCGCTCCTCCGATGCCCGTCGCCACAGCGTCAATGCCGTAATCCCTGCCGCCGTGATCAACACGAGAAACAATGCCGCCACCGCCGCGCTTGCGCGATGCCGTGAAAGCAGCTTGCGCAAAACGTACCATGCGCTGTCGCGCCGCGCTTCGATCGGCTCACCCGACAGGTAATGGCGAAGGTCCCGGGCCATTTCGCCCACCGACTGGTATCGCCGCGCCGGATCCTTGGCGAGGCTCTTGAGGACGATGGTCTCGAGATCGGCATCGATCTCACTTGACAGGTCGCGCGGTCGGGTCGGCTCCGCCGTGCGAATGGTCATCAAAACTTGTTCGAGTTCCCCCACCGTGGAATAAGGCAGGCGATCCGTCAACAACTGATACAAAACGACCCCCAACGAGTAAACGTCGCTGCGGGTATCGACTTCGCCGTGAAGCCCGCGGGCTTGTTCCGGCGACACCCAGGGTAACGAACCAATGAACTGGCCGGTCTGGGTCGCTTCGACGGCGCCGGCGTCGTTGGAGGATTTGGCCAGGCCGAAATCCAGAATCCGCGGCTCGCCGGTCGGATCGACCAGAATGTTGCCGGGTTTCAGATCCCGGTGGATGACCCCTCGCAGATGGGCCGCGCTCACGGCGTCGCACACCTCCGCAAACAATCGAAGCCGATCCTCCAACTCCAGGCCATGCTCGCGCGCATATCGATCGAGTGGGCGACCGTCGATGTAGTCCATCACCAGATAGTGACTGCCGCCCGACTTGCCGCGATCCAGAATGCCGATGATGTTGCGATGATTGAGTTGGGCGAGAATGCTGACTTCCCGTTCAAATCGAAGCCGGTCTGTTTCGCCCGCGAACGGACCTTCGCGCAGGACTTTCAGTGCCACGGTGCGACGGGTCGATTGTTGGATGGCCTCAAAAACGACGCCTTGCCCCCCCCGATGCACTTCTCGAACAATCTCATATCCCGGCATCGACCCTCGAAAGGACGCGTCGACGCCGGGCTCGTTCGATCCACCGTCGGCGGACGAGCCGGTCCCAAACGGATTCACGGCTTCAAACTGTCGTCGCGCCCGGGCGATCAAGTCGTCGTGAATTCGAATCGAATGTGATGTCGTTCGCTCGCGAGATCCCATGATTCAGTTCTGTTGAGATGCTGAGCCGGCCTGAAGAGCCGCGAGGCGGGCTTTCCATCCAGCCGCTTTTTCCGACTTGCCCGTTGCCGGTTCGGCGGCGTCCCAGGCTTCATACAACTTCACGAGGCCGCTTACTGCGCTGCTCTGCCACCCCGGAGAGACTTCCGGTTTACCTTGTAACGATCGCTGAGCGTCCAGCAGCAGAGTCTCCGCCTCCGCGAATTTGTTCAGCCGCGTCAGACCGTAACCCAGCCCTAGTTTGGCGGTAGCGATTTGCCAATGACCGGCCGGAAGTGAGGCCTGGTTGATGGCCAGGGATTCCCGCAGGAGCGGCTCCGCCCCGGTGTAGTCATCGCGCTTGATAAGGACGCGGCCCAAATTGTTCAAATGGAGCGAGAGCGTCGGATGATTCGCCCCCAGCACGCGGCGTTCAATTTGAATGAGTTGACGAAGAAGGGTTTCCGACTCTTCGAGCTTGTCGGCCTGACGAAGCACTTCGGCGAGATTGCCCATCGCGCTGAGCGTGTCTTCGTGTTCATCGCCGAGGACGATCCGGCGTTGCGCGAGCACTTCGCGCATCAGGGTCTCGGCTTCGCCTAATCGACCGCTCTCATTCATTAGAAGGGCAAGATTGTTCATGGTTCTCAACGTTTGAGGATGCGTCGCCCCCTTCACTCGACGCTCGATGTCAATCACGTTTCGAAACATGGGCTCAGCCTCGTCCAACCTTCCCAATTCAAAATGAAGGTCGGCCATGTTGTTCATCGAAGTGAGGGTGTTGGGATCTTCTGGACCCAGTAGGCGGGTACGGGCGTCCAGCGTTTCACGGCAAAGCGATTCGGCTTCCGGATACTTGCCTTGAATCGCGTCGATCTCAGCCATATTGCTCATCGAGAGCAGTGTATCCCGATGCTCCACGCCGAGCACACGGCGACGCCCTTCAAGGGCTGCCGCACAAAGCGTTTCCGCGTCGTTGTACTTGCCTTGCTCGTAATAAAGCATGGCCAGATCATCCATCGCCGCCAGCGTCTCCGGAGCCTCCGCACCGAGTGTCTGCCGGTCGCTTTCCAGCGCTTGTTCGAGCTGGGGTTGAGCCGCCGTCAAATCGCCGATCGCCGCGTAAGCCTTGCCGATGGTGTGGCGGATCGCCGCCGCCGCATCGGGCTGTTGTGAAAGCTCCGAATGAATGCGCGCGGCCGCGCCTTCCAGGACCAGACGCATCAGCTTTTTATCCAGCGCACCGGCCAGGGCGGGATCGATGCCGGCCAGCATCCCCTGCGAAAATTGGGCGAGTTGATGTGACTTCACGGCTTCGGTATCGGCCCGATGCCGGGCTTCCACCGCGCGATCGCGCTCCTCGGAGGCCGTTCGCCACAAGGCCAGGGCGACAACTCCGGCAATCGTGATCATCACCATAAACGACGCGGCGACGGCGGCGGCGGCTCGATGGCGCGACAACAGCTTTCGAAACACGTACCAGCCGCTGTCCCGGCGCGCTTCGATCGGCTCACCCGACAAGTAATGGCGTACGTCCCGCGCCAACTCACCGACCGACTGGTAACGCCGAGACGAGTCCTTGGCCAAACATTTTAGGACAACCGTCTCGAGGTCTGCATCGATTTCGTCTGACAAACTGCGCGGTGAGATGGGCTCGACCGTGCGAATGGCCGCCAACACCTGTTCGAGGTCCCCGACCGTCGAATAGGGCAAGCGATCCGTCAAGAGTTGATACAGAATCACGCCGAGCGAATACACATCGCTCCGCGTATCGACTTCGCCGTGAAGACCTCGGGCTTGCTCCGGCGAGGCCCAGGGAAGCGACCCGACGAATTGCCCGGTCTGGGTGGCGTCGATGACGCTGTTTTCCTCCGACATTTTGGCTAGGCCGAAGTCGAGGATTCGCGGTTCGCCGGCCGAATCCACCAGGATATTCCCCGGCTTCAAATCTCGATGAATGACGCCGCGCAAATGCGCGGCGTTCACCGCATCGCAAACCTCCGCAAACAAACCAAGGCGATCCTTCAAATCAAGGCCATGTTCGCGCGCATAGCGGTCCAGAGGGCGGCCGTCGATGTAGTCCATGACCAGATAATGACTGCCGGCGGCGTCTCCGCGGTCCAGGATGCCGATGATGTTGCGATGATGAAGTTGCGCAAGGATGCTCACTTCCCGGTCAAATCGAAGACGATCCGTCTCACCGGCGAACGGCCCCTTGCGCATGACTTTCAGTGCGACGGTCCGCTTTGTCGATTGCTGGACGGCTTCGTAAACAACGCCCTGGCCCCCGCGATGCACCTCGCGAACGATTTCATAGCCCGGCATCAGATTTCGAATGGATTCGAAAGAAGAGGATGTCCGGCCACCGTCAGCGGACGACCCTGTACCGAGCGGATGTGCCGATTCGAACTGACGCCTCGCCTGGGCAATCCAGTCGTCGTGCTTGCCCGTTGAGTGAGTCGTCGTTCGCACGCGCAGTCCTTTTTTCGGTCGGCGATCCACCACCGCCTTTCCCGTGTATCTGCGACAAAAAAGTGGGGCCTTTCACGCGCTGGAGGCAAACCAACTTGAGGCGGTCTCCAACAAATCGCCCAGACGATCGTGGGCCCTGGCCCGGAGCATGTGAATCGCGCCGGTGGACCGGCCCATGGTGGCGGCCACCTCGTCCACGGATTGCCCGTCCAGATCGTACAACCGGACCACTTGCGCATAATCCGCCGGAAGTTTGCCCAGTGCGGCCTCGATCAGACGTTGCACGTCCTTTCGGGCAAACGCACGGCTTGGGGTCGTCCCCTTCGCGGCAAGTTGATCGTACAGACCGGTAAACGATTCGTCCGTGGGGTTATCGAACGACACCCGGCGGCTCGGGGGAGGTTGTTTCTGTCGTTCCATGCCGCGAATCGCGTCGCGCAGGTTGTTTTCCGCGATGCGGCGAAGCCAGGCCTCAAACGATCCTGCCTGCTCGGGTCGAAACCGCGAGATTTGAAGGAACGCCTCCAGATATGTGACCTGCATCACATCTCCGGGGTCGAGGGCATGCCGCCAACGACGACCGATTGCAAGTTCCTGTTCAACCTTGGGACCCACCGACGAAAGGAGCCGGCTGATGGCGTCGGCGTCGCCCTTAACCGCCTTGGTGAGCAGTGTTTGTAATGCCGAAATTTCCTGATTTGTCGAGGGCACGGGCAACCATTTCTTTCCGGCGCATCATAACTTGTTCGGAAACAAAAGGCGACCCGCCGCGTGAGTCCATCCCGATTGTGACGCAAGGACCTGAGAGGGAATGGCCCCTCCTAAACGGCAGAGAATCGGGAATCAATCATGCGGACATCCCTGTTGACATTCGTTTTCGCACTCCTCCTTGGCTGGCCGGCTCCTCCTGCCCACGGGCAGGTGAGCTATCGCAAGGTCTGGCGATCCGGCGAACCTGCTCCGGAAACCACAGGGATATTTGATACGCAAATTCTCAGTTATCCCTCGATCGACGAAGCCGGACATGTCTCGTTGAGCTGTTATCTCAAACTCGGCGTCGGGGGTGTCGGCGGAATGAACTATTGGACACTCTACTCCGAGAACTCACTGGGAGAATTGCATCTCCTTGGCCGGCAAGGGGACCCGACACCGGGCGACATCAACTTCCACTACGAAGCCAACAGTTTTGTCGTACAGCACAAAAATCCGCCTGGCCAGGTCGTCTTCAATGCCGTTGGCCTTGGCAACCTGGCAGGAATATTCGGTATCTGGGTGCAAAACGCGGCCGGAAATATCGTGCGCGTGGCTGCGAATGGCGTAGCCGCCGCGCCGGCTGGCACGGAATTTGACGGGGTCGGCAACCCGGCCATGAACACCTCGGGCGACATCGCCTTCACCGGCTCGCTCAAAGTGGGAGTGGGTGGCGTCACCGCCTTCGACCACGGCGGCATCTGGTGCCAGACCGCGGGAGGGCCGCTGCGGATCGTCGCCCGCCAGGGCGATGACTTGCCCAACCCGCCGCCGGGATTCGCACCCGGCTCGGTTCAATATGGCGCAAACTTGACCGGCCTGCCGTTGATCAATGCCGGCGGACAAGTGGCCTTTGTGGCCCAGACCAACTGGGGCTACATGCTCTTCGCCGAGAGCCACACGATGGCGCCGCCGCGGGTCGTTGCATATCAAGGCCAGCTCGCGCCGGGTCTCGGCAACGTGATGTTTGATTCATTCCAGTCCTGGACCATCAACAACGACGGAAACCTCGCCTTCCTCGCGAAATTGACCGGCGCCGGCGTCAATACGACCAACGAGCAATCCACCTGGGTGGAAGACGGCGGCGCGCTTCACATGATCGCCCGGACGGGTGACCCCGCGCCGGGCGGCGGTCATTACGGATATCTCTATCCTCCCGCCGTTTCCGGCGCCGGCGAGGCCGCCTTTGGCGCTTTCCTGGTACAGGGCATCGATGGCGTTGATTTCACCAACGACTTTGGAATCTACAAATACACCACTCCGGCCGGCGCCGTTCAGCTCGTCGTGCGAGATGGCATGGATGCGCCAGGCATGCCGGCGGGCGTCACTTTTGTCCTGGGAGTCTTCAATCCGAGCATCAACGATGCAGGACAGGTGGCCTTCTATTCCTCGCTGACCGGTGCGCCGATCTTTCAGTTCAACGGCGATTCCGTTTGGGTCACCAGCCCGACCGGCGTTCTCACGCCCGTGGTCGTCCGAGGGCAAAGCATTGAAATCGCGCCGGGCGACTTTCGAACGATCAACAGTTGTGGTGCCTACCTGGTTTCGAACGCGTCCGCGGAACAGACCGGCCAGACTTATCAACTCAACAATCAAGGTCAGATCTGCGTGAATGCCGTCCTCTCCGACGGGACCTCTGCTCTCTACGTCGCCTCATTCGGTGTCGGTGGCGCCTGCGTCGCACCGAATATCACCGCCCACCCTGCCGATCAAGGGGTCTGCAACGGCGGCGCCGCGAGCTTCGTGGTCGGTGCGAGCGGCACGGGGCCGCTCAACTATCAATGGCGACGCGGCCTGACCAACGTCAATAACGACGCCCACATCAGCGGAGCGACGACCGATACCCTGGTGATCGATCCCGTCGGACCCGGCGACGTCGCGGCGGATTACAACTGTTTCGTCAGCAACGGCTGCGGTGACGCGACGTGCCTGAACGCCCAGTTGAGTCTCACGGCCGCCTCGTCCATCAACGGCCATCCTTTGGATCGGACGGTCATCGCCGGCGAATCCGCCTCATTCACGGTCAGTATCTCTGGAAGCGGCACGCCTTCCTACCAATGGCGGAAAGATGGCGCGCCGCTGTCGAATGGTCCCCGGATCTTCGGGGCTACGTCCGCCGGCCTGACGATCAATCCCGTCACCGCATCTGACGCGGGCAAGTACGACGTTGTCGCGACCAGCGTGTGCGCGGTTCTGACCAGCAATCCGGCAACGCTGACCATTAACCCGGCGCCCGTGATCGTCGCGCCCGTCGCGGCTCCGGTCCCCGGCGGCGTCGTGGCGCCGATCGCACCGCTGGGACTTCCCGGCGGCGCGGGAAGCGTTGATTGCGGCGCGGCCGGTGGCGGCGGTATGTGCGGAGCGGGAATGGTCACGATGCTGCCGGTGATGCTGATCGGGCGTCGAAAGCGACGTATTCGGCCACTCCCAAACAACACCACCAAATTCGTTAGTCGCCCTCGCTGATGTCGCATGGACAGTAGGAGAGGCCCAATACCTTAGGACCCAAGTTAACAAATTCAAAAAGGGAAAAACCATGTGCTTCCAAAATCTCGCGACGAACCGAAAGTTCGGTTCAATGTTGGTAATCGCCTGGGCGTTAACGACGGCCATCACCGGATCGGCTTTTGCGCAAGGCACCGTCTTCACCTATCAAGGTCAACTCAAGGATGCCGGTTCACCGGCCAACGGCGCCTACGACATGACCTTTCGGGTCTTTGATGCCGATGTGGACGGCACACAGTATGGCGGCGACTACCCAGTGGAAGGCGTTCCCGTCGCCGACGGTCTCTTCACGGCCAATCTCGATTTTGGAGCCATCTTTAGCGGGGTACCGTTGTGGCTCGAGATCGAAGTCAACACCGTGGTACTGACGCCGCGACAAGTGATCACCGCCACCCCTTATGCACAGACCTGCAACTCATCGTATTCCGCCGTCAATTCGGCATCCTCCAACTACTCGTACGCCCCGTGGGTACCGAGCGGCACCGACCTGTACTACCTCGACGGCAACGTCGGTATCGGCACCGCCACGCCCACCGCGAAGCTGGAAATCTCGGGCACACCGGGGGTCGATGGCATCAAATTCCCCGACGGCAGTGTGCAGACGTCCGCGCCCGGGGGTGGCGGCGGTCCCTGGCAGACCAACGGATCAGACGTCTGGTACGGCGGCGGCGTCGGCATCATCGGCGGATCGTCGCCCTTCCCGTCCGGAAAAGGCGTATTCATCGAGGGCGGCAGCGCCACGACTGCTCAAATATTTGCTTACAACTACGATGGCCTTCAACCGCTTTCTTTGATTTTGAACTCCCCCGGCGGCAACGTCGGCATCGGCACTTCGAGTCCCGCATCCAGGCTCCACGTTGCAGCGTCCAGCGGCAACACGATCTACGCCACCACTTCCGGCGGCAAGGCGTTTTCGGGATTGGCCACGTCGAACTTTGGCGGAACCGGCGTCTACGGCGAACACCAGAACGGTTTCAATTCCGGATCTCTCGGAACGCTCGGCGCCGGCGTGACCGGCGTCGCCCAGATCGCCGGCAACTACGGCGGCAGCTTCTCGAACACCGACTCCGGCGGCGTGGCCCTGAAAGTCACGCAGGGCGCATCGCAGCTAAAGAAACTTGAAGTCGAGGCTATTGGCGACGGGGCCGAACTTCTGCGCCTGACAACCGAGCGCCCGTGGGTTTTTAAACAAGCATACACTGGCCCGAGCGCTGCGCTCCGGCTGCAAAACATCGTCGGCGGCGGGAAAAACTTCGAAATTACCGCCTTGGGCGGAACGAACGTGGCCACGTTCTGGGCCAACGATGCGGATCCCCGGGTCGGCATCGGAACAGCAGCGCCCCTCGCCACTCTCGACGTCAATGGCACGACGCGCACTAAAGTTCTCCAGATCACCGGCGCGGACCTCGCCGAAAAATTCCCCGTTAGCGGCGAAAAGGTCGAGCCCGGCACGGTCATGGAGATCGACCCCGAAAACCCCGGCCTGCTTCGAGAGGCGCGCGGCGAGTACAACTCGCGCGTCGCCGGCGTCGTAAGCGGCGCAAACGACTTTGCCGCGGGGGCCATCCTTGGCCACCTGCCCGGCTGCGAAGAGGCACCGCCGATCGCTCTCTCCGGTCGGGTGTGGACCTATTGTGATGCAGGCGAATCCGCCATTACCCCCGGCGACCTGCTGACGACCTCGGCCACGCCAGGTCATGCGATGAAAGCAACAGACCGTTCGCGCGCTTACGGGGCCGCGATTGGAAAGGCGATGACGTCCTTGCCACGCGGACAACGCGGTCTCGTCCTCGTGTTGGTCAACCTTCAATAGTCACCCGGCCCTCGAGGAGAATTTGCCATGACCCATGAATTCACGTTTCGACGATGGGCTTCCCAGGTGCTGTTGGCCATGATCGTCACGGCGAGCCCGGCCGCGGCGGAGGAATGCGGCACGCGGATCGAGCCAAACCAGGCGCCCGACATTCAGCAGCTTCAGGCCATGGGACTTTATGACACCGCTGAACAGCAACGGTACATCCTCTACGCACCACTGACGATCCATATCGTTCGCCAGAGCGACGGCACCGGGGGCACGACGCAGGCCAATATTGACGCCACCATCGATGACGCCAACGCCCACTGGCTCGGCAGCGGTATTCAGTTCTTTCAGTCTGGCGCCACCCGGTTCATCGACAGCGACGCCTTCTATTTCAACATCGATACCGCCGCTGAAATCCACGCGCTTCGCAATACCGACAGCATCGGTAATACCGTCAACTGCTACTTCACGCAGAACCTCGCCGATGAAACCGGAGCGCTTTGCGGGAACGGCACTTTTACGACGACGGCCGGCAGCCAGGGCGTGGCCATGGCCAACGGGTGCACCAACGCGGGCAGCAACACGACCACGTTTGCCCACGAGCTGGGTCACTTTTTCGATCTTTTCCATACCCACGAAACGGCCATGGGTGCGGAATGCCCGAACGGCTCGAACTGTTCAACGGCCGGCGACCTCCTTTGTGACACCGCCGCTGACCCTGACCTGACGGGCAACCTCAACGGCTGCACCTACAACGGAACCGCCATGCGATGCGGTCAGGCGTTTAATCCCGATCCGACGAATCTGATGTCCTACGGCGGGGCCTGCAGAAATCACTTTACCTATGGGCAACACAGCCGGGCCTTGGGCACTCTCGTCAACCTGCGGTCCAATCTGGTGAATCCGCCGCAACTCAATGTCACTTGGGTCGATTTCGGCTACGGCGGCACCCAAAACGGCTCCTTCAACCAGCCCTACAACAACCTCGCCGCCGCCGTCACCGCCGTGACCACCGGGGGACGGATCGTTGTCAAGAACAGCTCGGCGTACCAAACGTTAACCATCAACAAGGCGCTCACCCTGGATTCATTCCGCGGCATCGCCACCATCGGGCAATAAGCGCGAAAGGACACCGCCATGATGAAAACTTTTACTCCCTGTTTCGCATTGGCTATCGCCGCCGTTTTGGCGGTGAAGGTCGCAGCACAAACGGAAATCAACTGGTCCACCATCGACGGCGGCGGCCATACGTTCTCCACCGGAGGCGCCTTTGAACTCGGCGGGACCATCGGACAGCCCGATGCTCAAGTTGCGCCGGTCATGACGGGCGCCTCGTTTGAACTCACCGGCGGCTTCTGGCCGGTGACGCAGGTCTGCTGGTGCCTGGGCGACATGAACGGCGACGGCGCGAGGAACGGACTCGACGTGCAGAAGTTTGTCGCCTGCGTGACCTCGGGCGGGAGCTGCTCTTGCGCGGATGTCGATGCCGCCAGCGGAGTCAACATCGACGACGTCGCCGTTTTTGTCGAGGCCCTGCTTAACGGAACTTCCTGCAATTAAGGACCTATTTTGAAAATCAAATTTTCTTCACTGCTCGTTCTGATTGCATTATGGACGGCAATCGCGCCGGCCCGCGCCGCGCTCGTCGCCGAAGACGATTTCGCTTACGCCGATGGCCCGCTTCCCGGCCAGAACGGCGGCACGGGCTGGACCACCGCCTGGAACGGATTCAGCATGAACGTCGTGGCCGGCTGGGCGATGCCGGTCGTCGGCAATCCCCAGGAGCAGGCCGCCAACAGGATCTTCGACAATCCCGGATCGACGCCGGAGATGTTCGTCGCCTTCGACCTGCGTACGCCCGCTTCGTGGGCGTCGAACGACTACGCCGCTCTCGGGCTCCAGGAGGGAGTCAACCTGCAAAACATCGCCCTGGGCAAATGGCCGGGTGGAGATGAATTACTCGTCGCCAACGGCGGCTCGGCAACGACAGGGATTGCCATTCAACCGAACACCATTTATCACTTGATCGGTTCGTACGATCTCGATAACCACGTCATCAGCCTCTGGGTCAATCCCGACGCTTCCGACTATTACGACCCGACAACAGCGGCCACCAGCGCCGATGCGTTCGTGGGCGACCTGGGCTACGGCCACATGTCGCGTCTCGTCTTCGTGACGAACAAACTCGGCGGCTTTGCCTTCGACAACATCGTCCTCGGCGACACGCCGGAGGATGTCGGGCTGCTGTCGTCCGCCCCCGTCGACTGCGACTGTCCCGGCGACGTGAACGGCGACACGCATAAAGATGGTCTCGACGTGCAGGCGTTCACCGATTGCCTGTTCATCGGCGGGCGCTGTGCCTGTGCGGACCTGGACGGGCTCAACGGCGTTGATCTTGTCGATGCGGCGCTGTTTGCCGAGGCTCTGCTGGGCGACGGGTCGTGTCCGTAACGGGGACTGTGGGCCGGGACGAAACACGAATTTTTTTGGGTTGAATTTGCCTGAAAAACTTGAAATTGCCGCGTTCTTGGGTTGAAAAACAGGGGTGGGGAATAGGGACGAACCACAGAGGCTCGGAGGCGCCGAGGAAAATTCTGGGTTGATCGGAAGCCATTTGCCCATAGCCATTCGCCGCGTGCCTTTCGCCGAACGGGCGCGCGGAAGGATTGCAGGGGTTGAGGTCGGTCCTCGAACTCAGTGAACCTAACCGTTTCCGAACATGCTAGTCTGTGATCCTAAGAAAGGCAAGGGAAAAGTCGGGGGCCGGGGCGCGAAGTTTAAGCCGGTCGTGCGGTGACGGTCCGGAGCCCGCCACAGCGGATCTACGACTTGCGCCTCCGGCTCGGATCGGACGGTCAACCTTCCGTTGCAAGGCGAAATGCTCTTATCAATGATTCGCGCGAGCCCAATGCTCCAAGAAAAGCAGCCCCCAGAGCTGGCTGCCGAAGTCGATCCAGGCGCGGCGTTGGTGGCGGAGCATCCAGCGGAGGCCGGTTGGGTCGAGGATGCCTTGCTGAACGAGCGCGCCGCCGTCGAGCAGCGCGGCCGTCTGGTCGAGAAGGCCCCTTTTGAACCAGCGGCGGATGGGGATGCGGAAGCCCATTTTCTGGCGGTAGAGCAGCTCGCGCGGGACGTAGCGCTCGGCGACTTTTTTCAGGAGATACTTCCGCACGCCGCCGTGAATCTTCAGGTCCGTCGACAGCGACGCCGCGAATTGCGTGATGGTGTGATCCAGCAGCGGCACGCGGCATTCCAGGCTGCACGCCATGCTCGTGCGGTCCACCTTCGTGAGCATGTCGTCCGGCAGGGACATTTGCAGGTCAATGTATTGGGCGACGTCCACCGGCGACCAATGGCGATCGACCGCGCGGCGGCGGTGGGCGGCAAAGATCGGCGAGGTGCCTGACTGACGGTAGCCTTCCGTCAACAGGCGATCGGCCAGCCAGTCACTGAACAGCAATTGATGTTCCTCGTGCCGCTCCAGCGGGCCCCGTGCGGCGTGGCGGAAACGTTTCAGGTACTTCGCCTCCGGCGACAGGAGCGCCGACGACGATGCGACAATCGCCCGATCACGCACGGCCCGCCAGAGACCGGGCCGCGACTGCGACGAGAGGACTTCTTCGTAGCGACCGTAGCCGGCGAAGGTTTCGTCGCCGCCGTCGCCGGTGAAAGCGACTTTGACGTGCTGCGCGGCGACCTGGCAGACGCGAAAGCAGGCCAGGGCCGACGAGTCGGCGAAGGGCTCGTCGAACTGCCGCACCAGCAGCGGGATCGTCTCCATTGGATCGAAACGGACGTGCTCCTCGAAATGAACCGTCTTGTATTTTTCCGCGAGCCGCCGGGCGAAGGGCAACTGGTCGAAACCGGTCTCCTCGAAGCCGACGGAGAAAGTTTTGATCGGCCTGCCGGAAACTTCGCAGGCCAGAGCAACGACGAGCGATGAATCGACGCCGCCGCTGAGCAGCGCGCCGATCTCGACATCGGATTCGAGGTGGCCGCGGATCGATGCGCGGAGCAGGCCGTCCAGTTCATCGATCGCGCGTTTTTCGTCGGTGATCTTCTGGACGCCGTAGTCGACCTCCCAGTAGCGGCGGGTCTCGACTTTCAGGTGGGCGCTGCCGGGGTCCGGCGTCGCGGTCAGAACATGGGCGGGCGGTAGTTTGAAGATGTTTTCGTAGATCGTCAGCGGGGCCGGGACGAACTTCCATCGCAGGTACTCCCGCAAGGCCGGTTTGCATAGCGCCGGCCGCTGCGACAAGAGCGCAAGGATCGCCTTCAACTCGGAGGCAAAAATCAGGCTGCGACCGTTGTGGTAGTAGTAGAGCGGCTTGATGCCATTGCGGTCGCGGGCGAGCGTCAGTGTGCCGGCATTTTCGTCGTAAACGGCGACGGCGAACATGCCGGAGAGGGCCTCGACGAAGTTCGCCTCCCTTTCCTCGTAAAGATGCACGATCGCCTCGCCGTCGGTCCGTGTACGAAAGGCGTGACCGCGACCGGTCAGCGCGTCGCGCAGCTCGCGATAGTTGTAGATCTCGCCGTTGTAGATGGTGTGGATTTTGCCGGTTTCGTTGGCGATCGGTTGATGACCGCCGGACAGGTCGATGATGGAGAGGCGGCGATGGCCGATGAAGGCGCGGCCGCCGGCGAAAAGCTGCTCGCCGCGATCGTCGGGCCCGCGATGCGCGAGCGTGTCGACGGCGGCCTGGAGTCGGCCCGGCTCGGCCGCCCACGCAAAGGGTTCGATGGAGATCCCGCCGACGATGCCGCACATCAGTTCACACGACCTTTGCGTTATACTCCGCCGTTCCCGCGAGGCATGGTAATCGGGCGGCGACGGCATGAGCAATAAACCCAGCGAGATCATCCCGATCCCCAAGGAAGTCCGCCTGCCACCGGCCGATCGCGCGTGGCCGGGGCGCATCGAGGTGCAATGCGAGGCGTCCGGGTCGGAGTCGTTGCGGGGCGCATTTGAGAGCGAACTCAAAGGTCTTGGCGACGGCGCGCTATTCATTACGCTGGCGGCGAGCGACGGACCTTCGGACCGGTACCGGTTGGAGTTCGCCGCACAAGCTCTGCGCGTGCGCGCCGGCGGAACAGCCGGTTTTCGTTACGCGCTGGCGACGCTCAAGCAAATCGCATCCACGGGATTGCCGCCGACCGGCTCCGTCGAGGACTGGCCGACGTTGAAATGGCGGGGGTTTCATCTCAATCTCGAACACTACCGGCGGATGGGCCTGGACGAATCCCTGCGTTTCATCCAGACGGCGGCCTCTTTGAAGATAAATGTGCTTTTGGTCGAATACGGCTCGCGGTTTCCTATTGAATCGCATCCGCAGTTACGCGATCCGACTGCCTTTAGCGTCGCCGATATCGAACGGTTGAAGGACGCCGCGAACGCCGCCGGGATCGAGATCATTCCGCTGCAACAGAGCATCGCGCATCTGGAATATGCCCTGGGAAAGCCGCATCTGGCGCATCTTCGCGAACGGCCCGAACGGCCGAACCTTTTATGCCCCGCGCATCCGGAGAGCATGGCCTTGTTCAAGGCGCTGGCCCAGGACGTGATCGCGCGTCATCCAGATGCGAAGCACTTTCACCTGGGCGGCGACGAGGCGAGGAAGATCGGGGCGTGCGAGCGGTGTTCGCCGATTGCCAGGCGCGACGGCCGCGGGGCCCTGTATGGCCGCTACATCGGCGAGTGTGCCCGATGGCTGCTGGAGAAGGGGCTTCGGCCGATCGTCTGGGACGACACGCTCTGTGCCTATCCCGATGCGTTCAAGCACCTGCCGAAGGAGGTCATCATCGACTACTGGGACTACATCGCCGTCGCCGATCCGACGCCGGTGCTGATTCCGCGAATGGCCCATATCGACGGTGCGCCGCGCGTCTGCCATGACTGGCACTGGAGCCTCACGAAGAAGCGCGGAAAGCTCTCAGACGTCCAGCGGCGCGTGATGAAAGACTATTCGGAGGCCGCACGGCTCAAGGGCTCATTGGGCAAGGCGTATATGAGTGAGTTCGGCCGCTATCTCGGCGACGGCTTTCCGAAGTGGATTCGGGCGATGCCCTACCTCGAATACTATCTCGACCGCGGGCACGACGTGATCACGAGCCCGACGGGCATGGGCAACGGCGACACGACGGACGGCGTGCCGAACTTCGCACGCTTCGACGACAACATTTGCACGCATGCGCGGCGCTGCGCGGAGCGCAAACGTGCGCTCGGGATGATCTGCACGGCGTGGTACAACATGCCGGCGGAGATGCTTTATCAACCGCTGATTCGCACGGCGATGTGCGCGTGGTCGACCGGAGTTCGCGAATAACGATCCTTCGCGCGCCGCGGTTTCTCCTGTTTTTCCCGTTGTGCCTCGTTTTTCAGGTGGAGACGCTGCTGGTCGAACCTCGGCAGGATTCGGCGGCGTTTCTATTCATCGGGGCCCGCGAGGCGCACGGCCAGATGCCGGGGCGCGATCTCTGGGACAACAAGCTGCCGCTGATTTATCTCATCGGGCGCGCCGCGATGGCGACCGGGCATCCAAAGTTATACTTGTGGTTGTTTGAAGCGGCGTTGACGGCGTTGGGCGCTTGTGCGGTGGCGAGAATCGTCGAGGAATGTTCGGCGGATCAGGCGATTCGCAGGGCCGCGGCGTCGGATCGACCGAACTTTGCGGCGCTGGCGGGAGGCGCGGCGCTTTGCGTCGTCAGCGGCGAGCCCTCATTCCATGCGGGCGGTTTTCAGACGGAAGTCTACGCGATGCCGTTGTCGGCGCTCGCGGTGATGTTGCTCTTAAAGGCAATGGCGGGAGGCAGCCGGTTCGCAAATCCAGCGGCGGCGGGGTTGTTGTGGACGATCGCTGTTTCATTTCGGTTGCCATTGGGACTGGCGGCGGTCGGTGTAACGGCGGTCGTGCTTCTTCTTGTGAATCGAGGGAGGCGAGTTCGTTTCGCGTCGTTGACGGTTCTGGGCGTTGCGGCCGGCGTTGCCGTCGTCTTCGCACATCCGCTCCTGGCGGGATATCTGCGGGAGTGCGTCGAATGCGCCGTGCTCTGGCCGTTGGATTGGCATGGCCGGCGCATTCCCGGGCCTTTGGTTCCGTCGACGGCTGACCGGCTGAAGGACTGTTTACAGGACGTCCTCAAACTCGCGTGGCTGCACGTGCCCGCCGTGGCCGGTTACGTCGTGGCGGTGCGGAAGGGCCTGGGTCGATTGATGGCGCCGGCCATCGTTTGGTATGCGGCGGCGATGGCTTCATCCGCGTGGGGGGTGGACGAGTTATGCCCATTATCAATACGTGTCGCTTGCGCCGGCCTGTCTCGGTTGGGGGCTGCTCGTTCGATTTCTGCCGAGCCAACGCGCCAAAGCGGTATCGCTCGCGCTCCTGTTGACGGCGGGGCTTATCGTCGGCGTGCAGACCGGGCGTTTGGCGATCAAGGATCGGTCGCGGCGCGATGTCGCGGATGAAGCCAGCGTGCGGGAGTACGCCCAGTCACATTTCGGCACGGAGGATTGCGTTTTGTTCTGGCTCTGGAGACGCAGCTCAAACCTTCTGTACCAGATCGATCGCTCCCCGGGCACGAGGCATTTTCTGGCCCACGCCTACCTCGAATTGGATGATGCACTGTTCAGTGAATTCGTCAACAGCTTTGCGGCCGCTTCGCCGGACTGGATCATCGAGGACGATCGCCGCAACAAGCCATCGTTATCCGGTCCGTTGGATCCACCGCCCGACGGGGCCGCCGCCGATGTGAAGCGGTTGCAGGAATTCGTTCGCGGTCACTATGCGACGACGGCGAGTTTCGGACACTTCCATGTCCGAGAGTTCGTGGGTCGACGGCGCGGGACCTCACCGGCGGCGTCCATGCCGTAGCGAATAACCGCCCCTTAGATCGATTCGTCGAGGGTTTCTTGAAGTTTTCGGAGGGCTTCTGCTTCAAGTTGGCGGACGCGCTCGCGAGTCAGGCCGATGCGGGCGCCGATGTCCTTGAGCGTCATCGGTTCTTCTTCATCCAGGCCGTAGCGCAGACGGAGGATCGTCGCCTCGCGCGGGTCGAGGGCGTCGACTAATTTGGTAAGCATCTTCGACTCGGACTCGTTAAAAATCGCCTCGTCCGGCGTCGGCGACTTTTCATCGGGCAGCATGTCGGAGAGCAACTGCCCCGCGTCATTGGTGGACGATTGCGTCGGGGCGCTGAAGGCCCGCACTGCCCGCTTGATGATCCGTACCTTGCGCTCGGGAAGCTGCATCCGCTCGGCGACTTCCTGGATGCTGGGCGCGTGTCCCAGCTCTTCGAGCAACTCGGTGTGAACCTGTTTCCATCGGGCGATCATCTCCACCATGTAGGCGGGGATGTGCACGGGCTGGACGGCGTTGATCAGGGCGCGTTTGATGGCCTGCTTGATCCACCAACTTGCATAGGTGCTGAACCGCGAACCCATCTCCGGATCGAAACCTTCCACGGCCCGCAACAGGCCGAGGTTGCCCTCTTCGATCAGGTCGGAGAGCGGCATGCCGCGATTGCTGTAGGCCTTGGCGATATTGACGACGAGGCGAAGGTTGCTGCGGATCATCCGCTCGCGGGCGTTGGCCGCTTCGACTTCCTGCTCGTGCTTCTCGATGTGACTGATTTCACGCCGCGCGAAACGACCGGCCGCCGAGGTCCCGCGAATGATGGCGTGGGCCAGATCCCGCTCTTCCTCCGCCGTAAGCAGCGCGGACTCGTTGATCTGCTTCAGATATTGCTGTAATCCTGGCTCGGCTGAAATAGTACGGTCCTCCCGGGGGGGCAGATTCCCGTCATCAAGATCGGCCAGATGGCCCGCATGGTTGCCGGAAATCCGACGTCACTACTGGCGGCGACCGCGTTTCCGGACGATCGACCTTCGCCCGCGCAACATTTTAGGACAACGCCCCGCGCGACCGTCGTCCTGAATTTCACATCATTAGGATGGGGATTCCGCCGTGGCGTCGTCGCTGGTTTCGGCCGCCGATTCCGCGTCCTTGCTCTCCGTATGCTCTGTGAGCAGGTCGGTTCCCTTGATGATGCCCGTCGTTTCTTCGCCGGTCGATCCGTGCAACCCGCCGCGACGTTGTTTGACTTCCTTGCGAGGGGCGGCCCCGCCTTCCGCGGTGGTATCAGACGCCCAATCGGCGCGCTTCTTGGAAAGGCCGATCTTTCGTTCGCCGGTATCGACCCGGAGGATCTTGACCTCGATCTCCTGGCCGATCTCCACCTCCTGATGCGGGTCTTCGATGCGGTGATCGGTCAATTCCGACACGTGCAACAAACCTTCGAGGTCCTGTTCCAGCTCGACGAAGACGCCGAAGTTGGTGATCTTCGTGACCTTGCCCTTGACGATCATGCCCGGGATGTAGCGGTCGGGCACGGCGTGGAGCCATGGATCCTCGGTGAGCTGCTTAAGGCCCAGGGCGATTCGCTGCTTTTCCTGGTCCACGGTCAGGACGACGCACTTGATCTCGTCGCCCTTCTTGATCATTTCGGAGGGATGGCTGACTTTCTTGGTCCAACTCATGTCGGAGACGTGCAGGAGGCCGTCGATGCCCTCTTCGATTTCGATGAAGGCGCCGTAGTTCGTGAGGTTGCGGACCTGACCGGAGACAACGGTATTCGGCGGATACTTCTCGGCGACTTTGGTCCAGGGGTTCGTTTCGGTCTGCTTGATGCCGAGGGAGATTTCCTGCTTGTTCTTGTTGATCTCCAGGACGACGACCTCAATCTCCTGGTCGAGCGTCAGCATCTCCGACGGATGGGTGATTCTCCGGGTCCAGGACATTTCGGAGATGTGAACGAGGCCCTCGATTCCGCCTTCGAGCTTGATGAAGGCGCCGTAGTTCGTGATGTTGACGACGTTGCCTTTCACGCGGGCGCCGATGGGGTATCGGTTCTCAACCTCGTCCCAGGGGTTGATCTGGGTCTGCTTGAGGCCCAGGGCGATCTTTTCCTTGTCCTTGTCGACGGCGAGGACTTTGACTTTCACCTTTTCGTCGACTTTGAGGATCTCGCTGGGATGGCCGATGCGGTCCCAACTCATGTCGGTGATGTGCAGGAGGCCGTCAATTCCGCCCAGGTCGATGAACGCGCCGAAGTCGGCGATGTTCTTGACGGTGCCTTCGCGCATCTGGCCGACTTCGATGTCGGACATGACTTTGGCCTTCGATTCGGCCCGCTCCATTTCGATCAACTTGCGGCGGGAGATGACGATGTTGCGGCGTTCGATATCGATCTTGAGGACCACCGCCTCCAGCGTCTTCCCGATGTATTCGCCGACGTCTCCCGGACGCCGGGTATCCACCTGGCTGGCGGGCAGGAACACGGGCACGCCGATGTCGACGAGCAGGCCGCCCTTGATCTTTCGCGTGCATTTGCCGCTGACGCGCTGACCTTCCTTGCAATTCTGAAGAACGCGCTCCCAGCCGCGAATGCGGTCGGCCTTGCGCTTCGAGAGTATGACGACGCCGGTGTCGGATTCGATTTGCTCGAGGAGGACTTCAATTTCATCGCCGACGTCCACTTCGCCGGAATCTTCCCACTCGCTGAGCGGCACGTAGCCTTCGCTCTTTAGACCGACATCGACGACGACGTCCTGTCCGCTGATGCCGACGACTTTCCCCTTGATGACCGTGTCGGCCTTAAAATCGACCACCTCGGCGCCGATGGCCTTTTCCATCCCGGCCAGATCGCCCGTTTCGCCAAATGCCGATTTTAATTCGACGTTCAGCTCTTCGTCCGAGACATCGATCTGGGCCATCATCTCATTGTTAATGCGTTGCATGAAGTCCTTCTCTAGACGCGATTCCGGGGCCCACGCCCCCGCGCCGCTGTTTGTACAACTTCCTGTCGCTACTCGCGTCCGTGGGATCGGGAAGCGACGGGCGACCCGGCGCCGTCGCACCAGGCCCTAAGACCACAACGCACTCAGCCGCCCGCGGAACGCCCGCGATCTTAAGAAACGGCAATCTGAGCGCAGTCCTGTAATATAACTCCATCGATCCGGGGTGGCAAATCGCCCTTGTGGCGGCCCCCGGGGACATCTTGTAGCTTCAAGTCATGAACGATTCCGCGTCAACGATTCAGAGGAGTCCCGACCCGCCGGTCGCCGGAGCCGGCCGGGTCGCCGATCGGACCCGGCTTTGGATCATTCTGGCCGGGTTTGCCCTCGTTCTCTCCGGGGTTATCACCTATTCGAACATCTTCCAATGCCCGTTCATCTTTGACGATCAGTCCGCAATCCTGCACAACGTTTTTGTCCGCCGCGTCTGGCCCCTGAGTTATTCACTTAGTGCACCCCTGGAATCCACCGTTGCCGGTCGGCCGCTCGTCTGCTTCACGTTGGCCCTGAATTATGCCATCGGGGGGTATCGCGTCGGCGGCTATCACGCGATGAATATCGCGATCCACGTTTTCGCCGCGATGGCGCTTTTCGGCATCGTCCGGCGGACGATTCTGGCCAGCCCTTGTCTTGTCTCGTTCGTCGGTGCATCGACGGCGATCGCATTCACCGTATCCTTACTCTGGTTGTTGCACCCCCTTCAGACCGAAAGCGTCACCTACACCATCCAACGGGCGGAATCGCTTTGCGGGCTGTCTTATCTGCTCACTCTTTATTGCGCGGTCCGCGCGTTTCAGGGGACTCGATCGCTCGGTTGGTCCATCGGCGCCGTGATCGCCTGCTGCCTTGGAATGGCGACAAAGGAAGTGATGGTGACGGCCCCATTCCTCGTCGCCGTGTTCGATCGCATTTTCTTTAGTCCAACCTGGCGCGGCATGATTCGCCGTCGGGGGCTGTTTTATCTGGCATTGGCCTCGACGTGGTTTGTGCTGGCGGCACTGATCTGGGGAGGACCACGAGCCGCCTCCGCCGGGTTCACACTCGAAAGCTCGACGCCGCTTAGTTATGCGCTGACGCAGTTCGGTGTCATTCTCCATTACCTTCGACTTTCCATCCTCCCTTATCCGCAATGCCTCGACTATGACTGGCCGTTGGCGCAGTCCGCGTCGCAGATCGTATTTCCCGCCCTGGTCATTCTGGCCCTCCTGTCCGCAACGATTTGGGGCTTGCGACGGAAGCCGGCGCCGGGTTTTCTGGGCGTCTGGTTTTTTGTCATCCTGGCCCCCACGTCGTCGATCATTCCCATCGAGGATCGCGCCTTCGAACATCGGATGTACCTTCCACTCGCGGCCGTGTCCGCGCTCCTTGTCTTTGCGGCATTCAAGCTCGTTCGAAGCGCTGCGGTGAGATGGCGCCTCTCCGATGCGTCCGTGCGAGCCGTCTCGATCGGACTGGTGGCGTTTTCCGCGATCGCGTGCGCCGCGTTGAGTCATCGCCGGAATTTCGACTATCGAACCGAAGTCGCCATCTGGGAAAACGTGGTCGCCCAGCGACCGGACAATCCCCGGGGTTACGACTCCCTCGGCACTGCGTTCTTCAAGATCGACCGTTTGGACGAAGCCGCGGCGCAATACGAAAAGGTTCTGGCACGCTGGCCCGACTACCCGGATTCCCTCCATAACATGGCCATGGTTTTGACCCGGAAGGGCGATCTGAAGGCGGCGGCCGTCAAGTTTCGAGAATCCATCCGTTTTGCTCCCGGCAATCCCGGCGCCCATTTCAATCTGGGCCTGGTCCTCACGGATCTCGGAGAACTGGGGGACGCCCTTTTTGAATTCGGCGAGGCCATCCGCTTGGAGCCGGAATACCCGGAGGCGCACAACGCCGCGGGACAAATCCTCCTTCGTCAGGGACGATTGAAAGAGGCGGCCGACCAATACCGTGAAGCGATCTACTACAAGCCGGAGTGGCCGCGCGTCCACAACAACCTTGGAAACGTATTGGCCAAGATGGGGAAGACGGGCGAGGCGATCGACCATTTTCGCGAGGCCCTGCGGTTGCAGCCGGGTTGGGCCGAGGTCCATAGTAATCTCGGAATCGCACTGGCGCGAGAGGGCCATTATCCCGACGCGATCGATCAATTTCGGACCGCGATCCGGCTGAAGCCAAACGCCACCTCTTCGTATTACAATCTCGCACAAGCGCTGATGAAACAAGGCAACGTGGAGGAAGCGCAAAGCGTGTGCCGCCAATTGTCGAACGCCCGCCCCGACGACGCCCAGCCGCTTTTTTTCCTGGGACAGTTGTTCCTGCAGGCCGGCCGACGCGAGGAGGCCATTGAGCAGTTTCGGGCGGCCCTGAGAATCAACCCGCACCATCGCGATGCACAAGCGAGATTGAATGAATTAACGACGACACCATCGGCGACGACTCACCCTTCATCTTAGGACCCCGCACCCAGGCACATGACGGACGACAACGGATCATCCCTGACCGCCGCTCCACACACGGGTCCATCTCCCCGATGGCGATGGCTCATGTCCTGGCAAATCGTGGCGGCACTGCTTTGCATTCATTACGCGCTGGGCATCAGCAGTATCCTGCGCAAGTGCACCTCCTGCGACGAGATTGCCTATGTGACCTCCGGCTATACCTATTGGCAATTGCATGATTACCGACTCGTTCCCGAGCATCCCCCGGTCATTGAGCTTTGGGGCGCGCTGCCGCTGAACTTCATGTCCATCAAGATGCCGAGCCTGGATCAGAAGTGCTGGCACGAATCGAACCAGTGGCAATTCGGCTGGCAGCTTTTTTATGAACTGGGCAATCCGCTTCAACGGATGCTGATCTCCGGGCGGGCGATGATCGGCCTTTTCAGCGTCGCCCTCGGGCTGACGATTTACCTCGTCTCGCGGCGTTGGTTTGGGCCGGTCGGCGGGTTGATCTCGCTCACGATCTACGTTTTCTCGCCGGAGATGCTCGCCCATGGATTCCAAGTTACGACGGATATGGCGGCGACGCTGTTCTTCCTGCTTTCGGTGTTGTCCATCTGGTGGGCGATGAACCGCATCACGCCGGCCAGCGTCCTCCTGAGCGGTCTGGCCGTCGCGGCGATGTTCAATTCCAAGTTTTCCGCATTACTCCTGATTCCGACCTACGGCATTTTGCTCGTCGTTCGGTTGATCCTGGCGACGCCTCTCGAGATTTCAGTCCGCCGGACGCGGGAGGTGCAGAGCCGTCTGAAGCGCCTCGCGGCGCATCTCGGGGTATTCGCCTCGCAGGCGCTCATCGTTGTCGGATTCACGTGGTTGACGCACGGGCTGAAATACTCGGCCTTCGTTCAGCGAACGCCCGGCGTCGATCGATTCATGAACACGAACCCCGACCCCGACACGCAACTTTCGGATTGGGAATACGAACTCCATCGATACGGAAAGCTTTCGCCCGTCGTTCGATTCGCTCGTGATCATCGGCTCCTGCCGGAGGCCTATCTTTACGGCTTTGTCTTCGCCATGAACATGACGAAAGGCAGCAATGCATTTCTTAATGGGGACCGGAACAGCGGCGGATTTCGCATGTATTTCCCCGATGCCGTCCTGCTCAAGACGACGGCGCCCGCATTGATTCTTCTTTTGCTTGCGACAGGCGTCTGGGCGGTTGAACGCAGAGCGCGCCATCGGGTGACGCCAAGCAACGGCGCCGGGTCGCCGACCCTGTTGTACCGAGCGCTACCCTTGATCGTCTTCTTTGTCGTTTACTGGGTAACCGCCATCATCAGTCCGTTCAACATCGGTCATCGCCATATTCTTCCGATTTATCCCGCGATGATGATCTTCGCGGGAATTCTCGGGACGAATCGACCGCGACGATTCCCGATTCGCCAGGCGGCGGCGTTGCTGCTCGTCCTGCATGGCGGCGTCGCCTTGTGGTCATGGCCGCACTATTTGTCCTTCTTCAACTTCATCGGCGGCGGTTCCCGGAACGGATACCGCCACTTCGTCGACAGCTCGGTCGATTGGGGTCAGGACCTCATCGGCCTGAGCGACTGGCTCAAGGAACACAACCCTCCCGATTCTCCCGGCTCCGAGCCCGTCTATCTTTCGTATCTCGGAAACGGATCGCCGGAGTATTATGGCATTCATCCAAGATACCTTCCGAGCAACGCCTGGTGGCAGAAGGAACAATGCTCGGCCTTCGAGCCGGGGCTTTACTGCATCAGCGCCACCATGTTGCAACAGGTGTACCTGGTGCCGCTCAGTCATTGGTCCTCGATGTTTGAACTGGTCTACCAGATTTGCAAACCGCGGATCGACTTGCTGCAACAATCGCAGCCGCTTCCCAGCAGCATGCCGGGAGAAGACCCCGGCAATCGGATTCCGGACGCCATCGTCCTGAAGCTCCGATTCGCACGGCTGTGCGCGTTTCTTCGACAACGAGAGCCGCTCGCCGAGATCGGTCATTCCATCCTGGTTTACCGCGTCACGAGGGACGAATTAGACCGGGCCCTCAATGGCTCGCCGCCGCCGCTTGGACCGGACACGCCGGAATCGTTGTGGGGCCTGGCGGACGATCTGGCCGTTGAGAAGTTGACCACGCTTCCGGAAAAACTCTATCGGGAAGCCATCCGGGTGGACCCGAATGATGAATTCAGCCACAACAATCTCGGCATTACCCTTCTCCGGATGAAAAAGTACGACGAGGCGATTGAAGAATTTCGCACGGCCCTCCGATTGAACCCGGAGTACCCGAAGGCCCACGAAAACCTCGCCCTCCTTTTCGACAAGCTCGGAAAGACGGATGATGCCATTGCTCATTATCGGGAAGCGATTCGAATGCATCCGGAATGGCCGGAGGGTCATGCGAATCTGGCGGTCCTTTATTCGCGCATCGGAGACACCGCCGGGAGCGTCGAGCAATGGCGCGAAGCCGTTCAATTGCGACCGCAATGGCCCAGGGCCCAAAATAGTCTGGGAATCGCGCTGACCAGGATTGGACGGTACGACGAAGCCGTCGCCAGTTTCAAGGAAGCCGTGCGCCTGGACCCCAACGCCATTGCCGGATATTGCAATCTCGGCGGCGCGCTGTTGCGACTGGGCCGATACGACGAAGCGGCCCGGGCGTTCCAGACAGCTCTTAAGATTCAGCCCGAGTCGAAGATTGCGAAGGAAGGACTTAGGAAGGCCCAGGAACGGCAACAGCCGACGACGATGCCTCGCTAACGGTTGGGATCCGTGCCGGCGGAATTCAATCGATCGAGACCTTTCTTCGCAAGCGAATTCCTTGGATCTTTGGTGAGGACGAACTCGTAAACCGCGCGGGCTTCGTCCGACCGACCGAGCGAAACGAGGTAGGCGGCGTACTCCAGATGCACCGTGACAAAATGCGGATTTTTCTTCTCCGCGCGGCGCATCGATTCCTGAAAATATTCTATCGCCTCCTCCTGGCGGCCCAGGCTTCGGCAGCATTCGGCGGCCCATCGCGGCGTGTTGACATGGTCGGGGATCAGCCGGGCCGCCTCGCGGTAATAGGGAATCGCTTTTTCATAGTCCTTGTTCCGGCTGTAGTGATTACCGAGGTTAAGATTGGCCGGGACACAATCGGGATTCCCGCTCAGCGTGCATTCCCAAAGTGAGACGCCGTCGTGCCACACGCGGTTTTGACGAATCGTCAACCCGCCGAGAATTGCGGCGGCGGCGACGATGAAGACGGCCCCTTTGGCGAGACCCGGGTCCGGCGGCGATTTTGCGATCCTGAACAATCGATCGAGCACGAGGGCGATGGCGAGAAAGACGCCGATCGCGCTCAAGTAGACCAGGTGGTCGGCGACGAAGGTGTATTGCATGAGATTGAAATGAATAAGCCCGATGGCCGGCGCGAGCGGCAGGAAAAACATCGCCACGCACCACGGCGCGTACTCGCTCAGGCGTTTTCGAAAGCGAAGGAGGAGAATGACCGCGACTAAAATGGCGGCCAGGCTGATCCAATAGCGCGGCGCGCCGAAGGACACCGGCCATCGAGGATAGATCGGCAAAAATCCCGTGGGCCAGACCAGTTTGCCGACGTAATGCACTACCGCCGCGCAGGCCACGAGGGGGCGCAGGGCCGGGTCGATCGGCTCCCCGCTCTTGCTGTGCTGCTTTTCGATGTGGATCGTGACCATCGCCATCACGAAAGCCAGGAAAAAATAGGGAATCGCCCGCGCGAAGGATGCCTTGGACCAGCGACGGTCCAGGATGCGGTCACCGACGATGAAGAGCGCCGGCAGGAGCACGATGGCGGTTTTTGAAAGCAGGGCCAGTAGAAAAGCGCCGAGAGAGGCCCAGTAACGCCACGTTGCCTTTCCCCGGCGGTATTGGAGATAAAGCAACAACGCCGCGAGGCAAAAGAATCCCGACAAGGTGTTTTTTCGCTCGGTCACCCATGCGACGGAAGCGACGTTGATGGGATGGACCGCGAAGAGTGCCGCCGTCAGCGCCGCGGCCGGGAGCCGAACGCCGAGCCAACGCAACACGAAAAAGAGCAGTGCCGCATTGGCGGCATGAAGCGCAATTTGCGTGGCGTGATAGAGCTTCGGTGCAATGCCGACGAAATGGTGTTCGATCCAGAACGACGTAAAGACCAGAGGATAATATTGTTCGTGACTTTTTTCCTTGAAGGCCTCGGTCCAAATCTCCCCCAGGCCGCCCTTCAATAGCGGATTGTGATAGACGTAGTCGGCGTCGTCCCACGTCACGAATTCGTTATCAAGCGTATTCCAATACACCACGACGGCAGCGACGACGATCAAGGCCGCCAATGCCCAGCGCCCCCACGACGGCGATTCCGCCAGCGGCTCGATGGTCGGGACCGACCGCCGGCCTTTTGCGCCATCATTTGACCGGCTGTCTTTTCTGCCGGATCGTCGCTCTCGCCTCATGACGATGGTCCTTTCGACCCGCACTATAGACGGCGCGCGGGAGTGCCTCAAATTCAATGGACGAGCGTACCGGCCGACGCCAACCCATGTTATTGGACGTGGCCCGATCCAGACGGACGACGCACCTTATGAGGCGTTTACCTTACGCCCAGGATGCATGTGACCGATATTCAAAGCACCGCCGGGATGATTGATCAGGTATGCCCAAACGAGACTTTCGAGAGCTGGTGACGCCTTTTCTCCGCGAGAAGATCGACGATCTTCGCTGCCGCTTTGGGGAGGAGTCGAACGAGTACCAGGCGTTGACGCGGCAATATCTGCGGTCCCCGGACGAAGATTCGCGGAGCGACGAGTCCAATCTTCGGCACTACGAAGCGGACGTCTCCCTCGAAGATCACGGCCAGCGAATCCCCGGCATCGAACGGCTCTATCGGCGGACGCTGGTTATTGAGCCGACGCTGGCCTGTGCGGCGCACTGCCGGTATTGCATCCGTGCCAATTATCCGCGGCACAATCTCTCGGAATCGCAGCTTCTCGACATTGCCCGATTCTGCGGCGGTGACAAGAATCGAAACGACCTGAACGAGGTGCTCGTCACCGGCGGGGACGTGCTGCTCGTGCCGCAGCGCGTCGATTATCTGGTCAACGCTCTCATCGAGCACGCGCCGAACATCCGCATCGTGCGCATCGCGACGCGCATCCCCGTTCAGGACCCGAATCGCGTCAACGACGACGTGTTGAAGATCTTTCGGAACAAGCCGTCACTGCGATTTGAGCTGGCGACGCAGATCAACCATCGCATCGAGCTGTTCCCGGAAGTCGTTGAGGCCTTCAACAGGATCCTCGCAACAGGCGCTCGCGCCTATGCCCAGAATGTCCTGCTTCGGGGGGTCAATGACGACCTGGACACGCTGGTCGATCTCTACGACGCGATGCGCGAACTCGGCATCGAATCGCACTATCTCTTTCACTGCGTCCCGCTTCAGGGCATGGCCCATCTGCGCATCACCCTGCAAACGGCGATCGACCTGGCCCGTTCGCTCGCCTCTTGCGGGCTCGTTTCCGGCCGGGCGAAACCGATGGTCGCGGCGATGACGGACATCGGGAAAATCGTGCTCTTCGACGGAGCGATCCGGCAGCGCGACGGCCGGCATGTCCTGCTCCAAAGCAACTACCGATTCGAAGACCGCCAGCGTTGGAACCCAAATTGGACCCTTCCGGAAACGGCCGTCATCGACCCGGAGGGATTCCTCCGCGTTTGGTATCTCGACGGCACGAACGAACACGCCCCCCTGCTTCGCCCGGACGCCTTGCAGGTGGCCAGACCACGCCATCGGGTCATCTCGCTGCCGATGGTTTCCCAAAATCAATAGGGCGCCGTCCGGAAATTTCCGTTGCGGAACCCTGACAACGACGACATCATCGTGTATCGTGTCGCGATGAATTTGAACACTACGTTCACACGGAGGTTGAATCCCCGATGAAGAGCCGCCGATTTTTGAGAAAATTCGCCTGCCTCGCCGCCTTTACCACGGGTACCTGCTGGGCGTTCGGGATTCAGTGCATCCAGGACGTACTGGCTTCGCTGGGGATTACCTTTTTTTGAAGTAGAGCCGTCACGACCCTTTCGGGCGCCTACGGCTTTTTCTCCGGCGGCGGATAATCCAGTTCAAACGCCGGCGGCTTCCCTCCCGGACCCGAGAGGTAATGCTCCATCCACTGCATCATCCGCAGATGGTAGTCCAGCCGCGCCCCGAACTTGCGATTGCCGTGACCTTCGCCGGGGTACCACACCAGCCGAACCGGCGTCTGGCCGATCATCTTGAGAAAACGGTAGAGCATCAGCGACTGGCTGGGGTGCACGCGGGTATCGTTCTTGCCGCCGAGAATCAGGATCGGCGTGCGCGCCGTCTTGACGTAGTAGATCGGGCTTCGTTCCAGGCATTGAACCCAGAGATCGTCCCACACCCGCTCGCGCGCATGGACCAGGAAATCCTCATTGGGAATGTCGGTCGTACCCTTCTTCGAGACGACGTCGCTGATGCCGACAAACATGACGCTCGCCGCGAAACGTCCGGAATGTGCCGTCGCACACCATGCCGCCGCATAGCCGCCATAGGACCCGCCGGTCACGCCGACGCGATTTTCGTCGACCAGTCCGCGATTCACCAGCTCGTCCACACCGTCGAGCAGGTCGTCAAACTCGTTGCCCGCTTCGTGAGCCTGTCCCAGCCTGGCGAACTCCCGCCCACGTCCCGTGCTGCCACGGTAATTTGGATAAAAGACCGCGAAGCCCCGAGCCGCCGCGACTTGTCCGGGTCGGGAATAATTCGTCAGCCAGCCGTTCGATTCGTGCGACTCCGGCCCGCCATGCACGCTCAAGATCAGCGGGTAGCGTTGCCCGGGCTTCTCGTCGAGCGGGTGGATCAGGACGCCTTCGATCTTCGTTCCGTCGCGGGCCGAGTACGCGATTGCTTCCTGTTTGGCGAATCGAATTTTTGCCAACCACGGATTGCTGTCCGTCAGCCGTCGCGGACCGGCGTCGCCATGCTTCATGAAGAAAACTTCCGGCGGATGTTTCGACGTATGACCGACAAACGCGCCCTTCTGTCCGTCCTTCGAAAGCGTGAAGCCGGTCAGGATTGGCCCGCCTTTGGGTACAATCTGTTTGATGCCGTTCCCCTCCCCTTTCACTTTTCCAAACGTCGTCTCGGTCCCTTCGTCGCCCAGAAACATCACGGTCTCGTTGTCCTGCCAGGCGATCGCCGACACGTTCCCCATGTACTCCGGCGTCAGATCGACGAGATCGCCTCCGCCGGCCGACGCAACCATCAACCGGCAAACCGCAGGATCATAAAGATCGACCGTGGAGATCATGGCGACGTGCGTGCCGGTCGGGTTCCAGATCACTTGCCCGAGCTTTCCGGGATTTTCGAGCTTGGCGAGGACCTTACCGTCGGCCGGATCCACGATTCGGACCCGGCTCATCATGTAGCGGTCGTCGACCAACGGTGTCGGAGCGACGACCACAACGAGCTTGTCGGCGACCGGCGACCATTGGACAAAGGATGGAGACCCCTCGAGATCGAGCTTTCGGGGCTTGGCGGAATCGCGACCCACGTCGGCAACCCAAACGCGGGTGAATTGCAAGTCCTCTTCAAAGACCTCCGCGGCAAAGCCCTTTTCGCGCAGCTCTTTCTTCGCCTTGGGCACCTCGTCTTCCGCCAGAAACGCGACCTGTCGGCCGTCCGGGCTCCAGCCATAGCCGCTGATGTCACTCTCGTGTGACAAGACTCGAACAGCTTCGCCGCCGTCGACCGGGATCGAATAAAGGCACTTGTGCTGGTCTCCGGCACGCTCGGCGAGAAACGAGATGGATTTTCCATCCGGAGTCCACGCGACGTCGTCAATCGTCACCTCCCCGGTAATGAACGGACGAGAACGCCCGTCTTCGGAGCTGACGACATGAAGTTCGACCCAGGGCGGTCCATCTTCATATTTCGATCCATCGGTTCGCTCGGCCCACGGGTCGCGCGGGACCATGAGCGTGTAGGCGATGTGCCCACCATCGGGGGCTATCACCGCCGAACTGACCGCACGAATTCGGGCGACGGTCCACGGCGTCAGAACTTCGTCGGCCCTCAGGAAACCGGCGTGAGCCGACGCCACCAACCCGAAAAACACAATTAGACTTACCCGCGGGCGACGTTGAAGGGTGTCGATCATCGATGAACTCCTCCGTTGATCACCCGTGGACGGTACGCCGCCGCCCCGACCGGGGTCAAGAAGGCGCGGGACCGGGGGACTTGGCGAGTTCGGGGCGTGGGGCTAGAATGCGGAGGTCGATAGGGAACAATGACCGATTCTGGGGGGTTTGGAGTTTCGATATGGCGGATCAGGCGACGCGACTGAAAGTCAGCGATTTTGGGGGGGTCTCGGTCATCGAGTTTGCCGACCGAAAAATCCTCGACGAACTGTGTATCCACGAGATCCAGGAGGAGTTGTCCGGCTTGGTGGAATCGAAGAACGCCGGCAATCTCCTGCTCTGCTTCAAAAACGTCGAGCATCTTTCCAGCGCCGCCCTCGGCATGTTGATCACCCTTAAGAAAAAGGTCGAGGAAAAACAGGGCAAGCTCAAACTCAGCGACATCAATCCGCAGATTTACGAAGTGTTCAAGATCACCCGGCTGAACAAGATCTTCGATATTCATCCGTCGATCGACAAGGCACGAGCCAGTTTCTAAGGGGAACCTCCACGGCGAACCGCGCGGTCTTTCGACGCGCGGCGACGACGAGCGCAACATGGCAAAAGGCAGCGGGCGGTTTCGCAGGAACCGCGACGCGCCGGACGGAACAGCAGTTTGACGGGTTTCAACGAAATTACTGTTCAGAACGATCTGGCCGCCGCCAAACAGCCCGAGGAATTGATCCTGAAGGAAGCCGCCCAATGCGGCTACGGCGAGAACGCGGCCTTCGCCATCAAGCTCGCGCTCGAAGAGGCGATGACCAACGCCTTCCGCCACGGAAACAAGTGCGATCCGTCCAAACACATCACCGTTCGTTACAAAGTGACGGCGGAACGCATCGACATCGAGGTCTGCGACGAAGGTGAGGGGTTTTGCCCCGGCGAGGTGCCGGACCCCACGCAGCCCGGTTACATCGAGCGGCCCCACGGCCGCGGAATCATGCTCATGAGAGCTTATCTCGACGAAGTCGAATTCTGCGACAGTGGCAAATCGGTCCGTCTTGTGAAGTTTAACAAATGAAAACGACCCAACCATCCACCCCCGTCACGCCGGTCCCTGGTGACCGACCCTTCAATCTCAAAGTCGAGCGAACTCCCAATGACGCGGTCGTCCGGCTCTCCGGCTCGTGCACCATGCTCGTCGCCGGTCAGCTCGGCGAGTGTCTCCTCCGACTGGTTTCCGAATCCGTCCGACTCATCATTCTGGACATGTCCGGGCTCGACTTCATCGAATCGACCGGTTTGGGCGGGATTGTGTCGGGCTATCTTCGCCTCCGCCGCTCGCAAGGCGAGTTGCGCATCGTCGGTCCTCCCCCGGCCATTCGACAATTGCTGGAGTTAACGCGCCTGACCCAGCTTTTCACCCTGCACGAGAGCGTCGAGGCCGCCCGAAAAGCCGCGCCGGTCGCCCGATAGGATGCCGTACGTCCGTTTTGCGGCACTCGATCGCATCGCCCCGCCCGAAGGATGGGGCGTCGGTACAGCACCTGGAGCCGTCAAACCGATGATTCTCATGGCGTCAGGCCGTCCGGCCGAAATGCTTGAAGCCGTTGGAATTGGGCTCCTATAATCGGGCGATTGGGCTTGTGATTCGATCGCCGTTTTGAAAGGACCTGTGGGTTTCGAGCGTCGTATGTCTTATGAAACCCACCAACGAGTCCATTCGGCGCGTGCACCTGCCGCGGGGCGGTTTCGAGATTGGGTGATGAGTTCACAAGGTATCCGCGTCCACGCGGCTGCGGATGGCCTAATGCCATAGAATTGGAGGATCCATGTACGCAAAGGCTCGTCGTCTTCTCCCGTTGGTCGCTTTGACGTGGGCGGTCGCGGTCCTTTCCGGGAGAACTCCCTTGCGGGCGGATCCGCGCGAGCCCCAACTCGCCAGCGCCGACGCCAAGGAGCTTTGGCGAAAGGGGTCCGATCAGATTCTGGCCGGCGACTTCGCCAACGCGAAAACCACCCTCGAAAAAGTTCAGTCCCTCGAGCCGGGTCACACCGAAGTGACGTCGGCCATCTCCTGGATGCGCGATGCGCAAACGCTCGCCGAAAGCCGCGAGCGATTCCGTGCCAGGACCTACGAATATTACGTCGCCCAGGCCCTAAAGGCGGTGAAGGAAGCCAAAGAAGCCGAGGCGGCCCCGCCCTCCAAGAAGGACAAGAGCAAAGAAAAAGAAAAGGACCAGGTTGCCTCCAAAGCCAAGTCCGACTCCCCGGACAAGTCATCGAAGACGACGGCGAAAGAGGACGACGAGGACGGCGAAGATTTCAAATGGAGCAAGGCGCTGAGCTACGCCCTCTCCGCCATGTCCAACGCCAAGGATGAGGAGGCGTTTCGGGAGGAGCCCTGGCTCGGTGAGATCGTCACCAACACCATTCGCGAAATCGATCGCCACAAGTCCAAGAACGAGTGGTCCGACGCCGCCGCGTTGAATAGCTATCTGCACACGCTTTATCCCAAGACAAAGGCCTATGAAAAAGGGTACGAATTCTGCGCCAAGCGGGCCCATCTGGATTATGTGTACGGCCCGAAGAGCAACTGGCGATCCGATCTCCGCGACGTCGCCGCCAGCGTGATCCCCCAAATCCTGGAGCGCATGGACAGCGATTACGTCGAAGACGTCGATTTCAAGAAAGCCTGCACGGACGGGCTCGAACACCTGCTCATCCTGGCCCAGGCCCAGTCCATCGACAAGACCTTTCCGACGCTGGGCGACAAGGACCTCGTCGCTCATTTCACGGCCCGGGTCAACGGCCTCCTCAAGAATCGCGTACAGGCGAAGACGTCCCTGTCGCCGCGGAACATCATGGAAATCTTCCGGCGAGTCATGGAGGCGAATAATGAAAGCCTCCGGCTTCCCGAAAGCGTACTCGTGGACGAATTCGTCTCCGGCATGCTCGAACCGCTGGACGAATTCACGTCGGTCATCTGGCCGGCCGAGGTGGAAGAATTCAACAAGCACACGCGCGGCGAATTCGTCGGCGTCGGCATCCAGATCACCCAGGACATCGGAAAGCACATTCGCGTCGAGTCGCCCCTCGAAGATTCCCCGGCTTACAAGGCCGGAATCAAGCCCGGCGATCTCATCACGGCCGTCGATGGAAAGAGTACTCTCGACATGACCATCAACCAGGCCGTCAGTGAAATTACCGGCGAGCCGGGCACGAAAGTGACGCTGACCGTTAAGGACTCCGTCAGCAACGAAATCCGCGACGTCGTTCTGGTCCGCGATCAGATCAAACTCCGCACCGTCCGCGGTCATCAACGCGACGACAGCAAGCCGACCGGCTGGGATTACCTGATCGATCCTCAGACCAAGATCGGTTACGTCCGGGTGAGCGGGTTCATGGACAAGACCGTCGAAGATCTGGAAGCGGCACTGAAGCAGATGCGCGGCGACGGCGTCCAGGGTCTGATACTCGACTTGCGCTTCAATCCGGGCGGACTGCTGACGTCGGCGGTGAAAATGTGCGAGCTGTTCGTCGGCGAGGATGAGCCCATCGTCAAGACCGTGGGCCGCAACACCCAGCAGAACATGAAGATCAACTCCAAGGGTCATCGCAAATTCGGCGACATGCCGCTCATCGTACTCGTCAACGAGTACAGCGCCAGCGCCAGCGAAATCGTCGCCGGCGCCGTCTCCGGACTCAACGAAGCCTGCATCGTCGGCGCGCGGACCTTCGGCAAGGGCAGCGTCCAGAACCTGATTCCCATCGCCGACAATCGCGCTTATCTGAAACTGACCACGGCGCACTATTACCTCTGCGACCGCGATCGCCCCGGCGATTGCTGGTATCTCCTTCACAAAAAGCCCGACGCCGAGGTCTGGGGCGTCGAGCCGGATGTGGTCGTGAAGCTGATCCCGCAGGAAAATATCAAGATCCTCCGGCTGCGCCGCGAGCGAGACCTGCTCAAAGGCAAGGATCAATCTGAGATCCCCAAGGACGTATTGGAACGCCGCCCGACGAGCGAGCCCGCCGAAGACCTGCCCAAAGACGAGGATCCGGATGTCGATCCGCAGATCGTCACCGCCATGAACATGATGCGGATCAAGCTGCTGTCGAATCAGCCCTGGGCCCTCTCCCCCCGCCAATACCGAGCGGTCTCGCAGTCGGACAACAAGGCCAAGGAAACGATCGAAAAGTAATCAAAATCCCCTCTTCGGGATCAGCAAAAGAAAAACCCACGGATCGCGTGATCCGTGGGTTTCTTTTTTTGGTTGCCTGTCTGAACCGGGGGAGGACTATGCCTTGCCCTTGAGTTCGACTTTGGCGCCGGCTTCTTCCAGCTCCTTCTTGAGCTTTTCGGCGTCCTCTTTCGAGATGCCTTCCTTGACCGTCTTCGGAGCGCCGTCGACCATGTCCTTGGCTTCCTTGAGGCCAAGCTGGGTCGCCGCGCGGACCGCCTTGATGACGTTGATCTTGGTCGCGCCGCCGTCCTTGAGGATGACGTCGAAGAGCGTCGGGGCCTCTTCGGCTTCCGCCGCCGCGCCGCCGCCACCGCCCGGTCCGGCCATCATGACCGCGCCGCCGCCGGCCGGCTCGATGCCGTAAACGTCCTTGAGATAGTCCGCCAGGTTTTGGGCGTCCTTGACGGTGAGGCCGACGATCTTGTCGCCGATCTCCTTGACCGCCGAGCTGAATTCTTTTGCTGGTGCTTCCGCCATGTGAATGTTTCCTTTTTCGTTGTCGGTCGGGGCGTCATAGGCCGACCGACCTTGGGTTTAACCCTCTCAATAGCCGGGACCCCATTGGTCCCGTTTAACCCGGACGCCTCGCGGCGTTCTGCCAAACGGGGCAGTCGAGAGTGGTTGAGTTTCTTTTCGCCGTCAGGCGACTTTGGTAATCGCCTCTCCCTTTTCGAGCTTATCGATGATCGCCTTGATGCAGCCGGCGACTTTCCCGCCGGTGTTCAGACCGCCGGCGATTCGTCGGCCCGGCGACATCGCCAGCATGACGACTTCGCCCTGCAGTTCGGCCCGGCTGCGCCGCTTCGAGATGTCCTCGATGGTGAACAGATCGGTCTCACCATCGACGAGCCCTTTCTTTAATTCGAGGGCCGGATATTCCTTCGCGAGGCGCATCAATTCCTTGGCGGCGTCCACCGGACTCGACCCGCCGGTCACAAACGCGCACGGCCCCGTCAGAATCGACGAGATCGGCGCGAGGACCGTGTCGGCCAGCACCCGTTTGGCGGTGCGATTGCCCACGACGTGGACCTCAATCTTCTTCTTGCGGAGCTCGCCGCGCAAGACGTTGACCTCGGTGCCCTTGAGACCGTGGACGCTGACCACCATGACGCTGTCGGTGCTCTTGTATTTACTCTCGAAGTCCTTCGAGACGAGTTCCTTGACGGCACGACTCATACCACACCTCTAGGCTTGCGAGACTTCCAGTTCGATCGACGGCGACATCGTTCCGCTGATGCAGACTTTCTTGAGGTAATTGCCCTTGCTGGTCGACGGCTTCATCCGCCGGATATGCCCGACAAAGGCGTTGATGTTTTCGAGCAGATCGTTCTCGGCAAAGCTCGCCTTACCGACAATGGCGTGGACATTTCCGCCCGCGTCGTTGCGAAATTCGATCTTGCCCGCGGCGAATTCCTTCACCGCCTGGGCGATGTCCGGCGTGACCGTGCCGTTCTTCGGCGTGGGCATCTTGCCCTGCGGACCGAGGACGCGGCCGAGCTTGCCGACCTTGCCCATCGATCGCGGGTGCGCGATGGCGACGTCGAAATCGGTCCAGCCATCGCTGACTTTCTTCACGAGGTCGTCCACGCCGGCCTCGATGGCGCCGGCCGCTTTGGCTTTTTCGGCGTCGTCGCCTTCGCAAAACGCGATGACCTTCTTTGTCTTGCCGATGCCCTTGGGCAGCGAGACCGCGCCGCGGATCATCTGGTCCGCGTTTTTCGGATCGATGCCCAGGTGCATGACGAGATTGACCGTCTGGTCGAACTTCGTGCCCCGCGCGACGTCTTTCAAGAGCTTGACGGCGGTCTCGACCGGATAGCGCTTGTCCTTCTCAATTTTCTTAAGATTGGCGGTGTGACGCTTGCTCAGGCCGCGCATCGGCCGTCCGCGCTCTTTGCGCTTGCCGTCACCCGCATCGGGCGATGCCGCCTTCGCAGCCTTGGCTTTTTTCGGTTTGTCAGACTTGGGCTTGTCGCCCGTTGCCCGCGGACCACCCGCTTCAGCGGGAGCGCCGCCGACGGCGGAATCTTCTTCTTTTGCCATGGATCACCCTTCTTAACGACCCGCAGGTCTGCCACGATTTACGGCTCGTGGTCGAGCGCCGGCGTTTTCAGGAACGCCGAAAACGAGCCCCGCATATTAACGCAGCTTTGGGCCTCACGCAACCCACAGAAGTCCGGCATCCAGCGACGACCATTATTTGTTACCAACAAAAGACTTAAGAATTGCAGCCAGGCTACTTTTCCGAGTGCGGCACATTTGTCGCCGATGGTTACTATACGCGGGGGGCGACGATCATGCGTTCCGATCTGCAAGCGAGAATAGACACTCGAAAGTTGGCCGACAACTTCCGCGCGCTGAAAGCCTGTTGCCAGCCCGGCGTGAAACTCTGCGCCCCGCTCAAGGCCAACGCCTACGGCCACGGCATCGACATCGTCGCGCCGATTCTCCACGACGCCGGCGCGGACTTCGCGGCCGTCGCGACGGTCATCGAAGCAATGGAACTGCGACGACTCGGCTGGGAGCGACCAATACTGGTGCTTGGCAATGTCCTGGCCGTCACGGATCTCGCCGAACGCCGCGATCGCCTCGACGCCGTCGTGCGCCATCGGCTTACGCTGACCGTGGCCGACGAAGAGACCGTTTCAGTTCTGGCGAAATCGAACCTGCCGAGTCCGGTCGATGTCCATCTCAAAATCGACACCGGCATGGGCCGGATGGGTGTTGTGCCCAATGGGGCGGCACCAGTGGTCCAATCCATCCGGGCCGTCCACTCGCTGCGCTTGGCCGGTGTTTATTCGCATTTTGCAACCGCCGATTTCAAGGAATTCGACCTCGCCCGGCGACAGCTCGCCACGTTTCAGCAATCACTTTCGCAACTTGGTGATATTCTCCCGCGCGGCGTGATTCGACACATGGCCAACAGTGCCGCCACGATCACACTGCCGGACGCGCACTTCGACATGGTCCGGCCCGGGCTCGCGCTTTATGGCTACCCCCCCGCCGATCACCTGTCGCAACGAATCCTGTTGCAGCCCATCCTACGACTTGTCTCACATTTGACGGCCGTCAAAGAACTGCCCGCCGGACATTGCGTCGGTTACGGTCAGACCTTCACGACCCAGCGCCCAACAAGACTGGGAATCATTCCCATCGGATACTTCGACGGCTTTCTTCGCACCCTCTCCAACGCAGCGGTCATATCGACCGCCGCCGGAGAAGCCCCCGTCATCGGTCGGATCAGCATGGACCAGCTCGCCGTCGATCTTACGGACCTGCCCGCGACCCCCCTGGGCGCCGAGATCACGCTCATCTCGGACAACCCGCAACACGCCAATTCCGTGGCGGCGATCGCCCGGCGATCAGGCACCATCCCCTATGAAATCACCTGCCTGCTCGGACAACGGATAGATCGAGTCTCAAATTGAATTATGGGTACTTCCCCCTTCAATACCCGCGATTCATATCTAAACCGCAACTACTCCATCAACCGATCTGTAAGACACTTTGCAAGGTCCGGTCATAGCGGCCGACCGGCCCGATCAGATGGCCTTTGGGGATCATCCGATCGTGTTTCGTATGATTGATAGACGGCGTCATCGCCGGCAGGCTCCAGAGGAGAGAATCCGATGAAACGTTCATTCCTGACCCGCGTCGTGAAGTCGAAGCTGATCGTCCCGCTGATGGCGGGCGGAATCGCGCTCCAACTGGGAGGCTGCGACCCTGAGGTTCGAACCTCCATATTGACGGGAGTTCAGTCCTCGTTGACCGGGTTGGTGAACACCGTGATCGGCGCCGTTTTCACCTCCCTCGAAAACGTGGGAAGTTCGTCGAGTTCCTCGGGCTCGTCGGGCTCCTCCACCTCGCAGCCCACCGTCTAGGCGGTTTGGCGCGATTTGAGACGGGTTGCCTAGCCAACCCCTGGTCCATCCGATACATTCACAGACGATCGTCCGATATATTAAGGACGATCGTCTGTCTTTTTTTGAGGAATGCCTCTGATGGGTAAGCGCAAATTCTGGATGTACTCCCGTCGGCTGGGGCCGTTGGTGGCCGCCGGTTTTGTCTGCCAACAAATCGGTTGTCTGCCGGACCAGGCTTTTCAACAGGTCACCGCCGAGAATTTGGTTCTAACCTTTGCCGTGATCGTTCAGTCGGTCACCTCCCTCGTCTTTAACACGATCTTCGGAGTCGTTTAGGAGTGGTGCCCGTTATGTCGCAATCAACCTCTGCACGATGGATAAACAGGCTCTGGAGGATTCGGCGAACATGGCGGGCTTTCGCGCTGGCCGCCGCCGCGCTCCCTCTCGTGCAGGCGACCGGGTGCTTTCCCGACCCGATCGGCGCCTTGAATTTCCAGCTTCAACAACTGATCAATTTCACGCTGATCGACGCCTTCAACACCATCGTGCAAAACATCCTCGGCTTGTAGCCCCATGGAGTGCGGCCGCCCTTGGCTGCCTCCTTCGTCCCAGCGACGTTACAATCTCCGCCTTTGGAGGTTTTGCTTCCCATGCGATTTGCCATCATCGGTCCGCCTCAATCGGGAAAATCGACCCTTTTTTCCGCCATCACCGGCCATAGGGTCGATCCCAGCCACGCGCCGAGCGAACAGTTGGCCACGGTCAACGTGCCCGACCCGCGGCTGGATTACCTCGCCGAGTTGTACAAGCCCAAGAAATACACGCCGGCCCATCTGGAATTCGTCGATATCCCCGGCGTCAGCCTGGCCGAAGCGGGCGGGCCGACCGAATTTCGCAAGACGATGAACACGGTCCGACGCTGCGACGGCATCCTACTGGTCGTCCGCGCCTTCGAGAGCGATTCCGTCGCAACGTACCGCGGCCGGATCGATCCCAAGGCCGACCTCGCCGAGCTGCACTCCGAATTGATCTTCGCCGACCTCGAGCAGGTGATGAACCGCGTCGAGAAGCTGGAGAAATCCACGCAAAAACCGACCAAAACCCGCGACGCCGAGCTGCGCGAGCTGACCATGATGCGTCACGTGCAAAAGGCCCTGGAGACCGAAGCCCCGGTCTCCTCCGCCATCCACAACGACGAAGAGCGCGGCATCGCCGGCAGCTTCGGATTCCTCACCCTCAAGCCGATCATCGTCGTCGTTAACACCGACGAGTCCAAGGTCAAAGACCCGCCGCCCTTCTCCGCCGAACATGCCAAGGCGACGATCGCTCTGGCGGCGGAGATCGAGGCGGAGATTTCGCAACTGGAGGACGCCGACAAGTCCGCCTTTCTCGCCGACCTGGGTCTCGCCGAGCCGGCGCAAGTTCGCCTGATCCGCACCTGCTACGACGCCGTCGGGCTCGTCTCGATGCTGACCTGCGGCGAAGACGAGGTACGCGCCTGGACGATCTTCAAAGACACCCCGGCGGTCGAAGCGGCCGGCAAGATCCACAGTGACATCCAGCGGGGCTTTATCCGCGCCGAGACCGTCTCCTTCGCCGATTTGCAAGCCCACAAAGACATGCGCGGCGCCAAGGCCGCCAACAAAGTCCGACTGGAACCCAAGCACTACGTCGTGCAGGACGGGGATATCATCAATTTCCGATTCAATGTGTAGCCGTCGAGCCCCGCAGTTCCTTTCTCACCGAAGGCGAGAGCCCAACGGGACATCAAGCCCTGACCCACGGTGTCGCCGCAGGAAAATCCGCGGACCGGCTCTCCCAGCCGCCTTGAGCCCGGGAAAGCTACTCTTTTCGTGAGCGGGCTCTGCTGGAAAATTCTTTTGAAACGGAGCCCGCTCATCGGGCATTCGCCCTTTGTTCCCGTGGTATAATGAGCTCCGGAAATGGGTTCGAGTGGTGAGTGTCCGGTCTGGACTCCCCGCAAACGCGGCCCTGGGGCTGCGTCACGTCTGTCCTGCCGGCGCGGAATGTGGGAACATAATCATGACGACGCGCAATAAGGGCGGAATTCTTCCGTGGGGGCTGATCCTCGGTCTTGCTTTTTTGATCGGGTATTGGCTTGGTGATCACAACCAGGGTCTCGTAGGCGAGGTGAAGGCGTTTCCCAATCCCGGCGCATCGCCGCAGGGACATGTCACCGAGAGGACACCGGAAGCGTCCGGCGAACATCCATACGACGATGAAGCTCCGAAATCCTCGCGAAATCTGTTACAAAGCCCGGCCGCGTACATTGAACGACCGGAGAACGACTTCGGACTGGGCGATTGTTATGTCACAAAGCTGAAGAAATATCCGCCGGTCAAGGCGGGAGACCGGACGCCGCTGGATCTCTGGCGATATGCGGGGACTTGCGGGGGATCGTGGGGATCGCCCTATCTTCCGATGCCGTGGGACCAGTGGGTGACGCACTGCATCGAACAGAAGCAGCAATTGATGACCGATGTGACGGCGTACATGAACAGCCGCTACGCCTTCAGCAACGAAGCGATCCTCGGTGCTTATATGTCCGGCGGAAAGCCGGTGATGGCCGGGCCGGTGTCTCGTCTGCCTGAGGGGATCGAAACTTGGGAGGCGCTGGCGCAACTCTCCCCGGACGAAATCAAAGCACGGGACATTTTCCCCTACACGCCGCTGGCCCATCCGCTGCAAACGACGGCGCACATGTTGTTTCCGCAGAATTGGACGCGAACGCACCCCGAGCATGATCGCATGGACGTGGAATTCGATATTCCGGAACAGTACCTGCCGGAATTTCCGCCGCCGATGTTTTTGACGACGCACAAGGAACTCGGCGACGTGACCAAGGGCCGGGAGGTCACGCTCGGCAACTACTATGAAATCTTCAACGGAATGCTCACGCCGGAGCAGATGGAAGGGCTGAAGGAACTGCTGCGCGTCTCGCCGACGACGTGGTTCAATCAGACGGATCATCGCGTGACGATGGAGCCCTCGGCGGGCGTTTCGTGCTTGTCGTGCCACGTCAACGGGCACACGAACGGGGCGATCGAACTGGCGCCGGATTCGCGGCCCAACCAGGCGCGCTTGCGCGTGGATACGCCGACGCTGCGCGGGAATTTCAATCTGATGCTGTTTTCGGCGAAGCGATCGATTCGCAGTGTCGATCACTTCGCGGAGGTGGAGGAATACTTCGACGGAGACCCGGCCATGCAGCAGGTGATCGGACCGCGCGGCGCACAGAAGCAGATTACGAACCGCATGGGTGATTTCAATTCGATCCTCGATCTGCCGCCGGCGCCGAAACTGGGGCCGCTGGGACGACTGATCGCGAGCAAGGCGACTCAGCGGGAGCTACGGGGTGAGGCGCTGTTCTGGGGAAAGGCGCAGTGCAGCCAGTGCCACTACGGCCCGTCGCTGACGGATGACTACATGCACGATCTGCAAGTTGAGCGCTTCATGGTGTGCCGCCCGGAGGGGCCTATCAAGACGTTTCCTCTACGCGGGATCAAGGATTCACCGCCGTACCTGCACGACGGTCGGTGCCTGACGCTGCATGACACGGTGGAATTCTTCAACCTGGTGCTGGATTTGAAGTTGACACACCAGGAGAAGGAGGACCTCGTGGCGTTCATGCTTTGCCTGTAAGGCATGGCGCGGCGCCGGCGCTCACGGGTCCGCCACCGTATGGTCGCTGACGATCACCCAGGCGCCGTCGATCCGCCGCATCTTCAAAAAGAACCGGCCTGACTTGACGCCACTGGTCGTCTCAACACGATAGCGGCCGGAGACCTCGGCCGTCTCCGGCGTCGGCCGAGCCACGGTCAACCGTTCAAATCGCAGCGTGCCCATCGCCTCGCGCGTCGGATACTTTGTTCGATAGCGATCGAGCGTCGCCTGCCAGCCGCGCGTCGTGCCCTGCGGTGTCGTGAATTCCAACTCGTCGGACTTCCAATAGCCCTGCATGAAGCCGACGACGTCGCCGCGGTTCCAGGCGTCGACCTGGCGATCGAGCACGGAGCGAATTTCGGGGTGTTCCGCTTGTTGCGCACAACCGGCAACAAGCAGGGTGGGCCATGCCCACCATGTCATTACTGCGTACTTCATTTCGATTTCTTCACCCGAGGCTTGTCGTCGGACGACTCCAACCGCTTCACCTGTTCCACCGCCTTGTCAAAATCGCTTACCGGCTGTTCGACCTCCAGGCGGCGGCGATCGTCGTATTTTGCAAACTGCGTCTCAGCATGTTCGCAAGCCAGTTCATGCGAAATCTGGCCGGCGTGGGTGAGGATGTTCCGTTCGTTGAATTCCAGAAAGGCATCGAGCTTCTTCACCCAATCGGCCATGTGCATCGGCCGGCGACTCGTGGCCTGCGTCTCGGCGTAATCGAGATACATCGTCACAATCCGATTCAACGCGGACAACTCCTCCTGAGTAAGATAGTTCTTGGCGATAGCCACGTCCGTCCGTCGGATTGGCCCCTTCGGTGCGTTCTTCCACGTCGTCAACCCCATATTCGGCTTCGCCGCATCGGCCCGCCCGTGGATGATCTCGGCCGCCGTGTGGCCGTGGATCGCCCAGTGCAGCTTGTTCTGCACGGTCGCGTAAAACGTCTTGGTGATCTCCGCGTTGGCATCGTAATCGACGCTCGTCGCGTAGATATCGGTCACCTTTTGATAGAACCGCCGCTCCGACGCGCGGATATCGCGGATGCGCTCCAGCAACTCGTCGAAGTAGTCCTGCCCAAGATTCCGCCCCTCCTTGAGCCGGTCATCGTCGAGCACGAACCCCTTGACAAGGTACTCGCGTAGCGTCTGCGTCGCCCACTGTCGAAACTGCGTGCCCCGCGGCGACCGGACGCGGTAGCCGACGGCGAGGACGAGGTCGAGGTTGTAATGTTCGATGTTTCGTTCGACCTGTCGGCCAGCTTCATCTTGAACTATTCGATATTGTCGAATAGTTGCCTCCGGGGAAAGTTCGGAGTCTTCATAAACCCCTTTAATATGGTAGTTTATGGTATTTACGCCGATCTGATAAAGTTCGGCGATCAGTCGCTGGCTGAGCCAAACCGTGCCTTGATCGAGGCGAACTTGAAGCCGGGTGAGGCCGTCATCCGTTTGGTACAGAACCATGCCCGGCGATGTGTCCGGTTTTTCCGGAATATTCGCAGGAATTTTCTTTTTCACGGCCACCAAGCAGCCCTATTAACGCTCACTGTCAACGAAACTTGCCGGACGATCTTCGGCTTACAGTCACTCCTAGTCGCGCTCAAGATGGAATCCTCTCCATCCCATTCATGTAACCCCTTAGCGCCTTCGGCACCGTCACGCTCCCATCCGCGTTTTGATATTGCTCCAACAGCGGAATCAAAATCCGCGGGCTGGCGATGACGGTGTTGTTCAGCGTGTGGCAGAAGTGGGTCTTTTTGTCCGGACCCTTATAGCGGAGGTTGAGCCGCCGGGCCTGGAACTCGCCGAAGCGGCTGGCGCTGTGCGTCTCGCCGTAGGCTTTGCGGCTGGGCATCCACGTTTCGATGTCGTACATCTCCACCTTGCCCTGGCCCATGTCGCCGGTGCAGACGGCCATCACACGGTAGGGCAACTCCAGCGCCTGTAAGACCGCCTCGGCGTTGGCGATGATCTCATGGTGGTGCTTCTCGCTCTCGGCTTCGTCGGCCCGGCAGAGGACGACCTGTTCGACTTTGTCAAAGAAGTGGATGCGATAGATGCCGTAAGTGTCCTTGCCTGCCGCGCCGGCTTCGCGGCGGAAGCAGGTCGAGACCGCCGCGAGCTTCACCGGCAGCATTGCTTCGTCGAGGATTTCGTCGCCGTACATGGCCGTCAGCGAGACCTCGGCGGTGCCGACGAGGCTCTTTCCGTCGCGCTCGCAGCGATAGGCCTGTTCCTCGCCGCCGGGGTAATAGCCGGTGCCGTACATCATGGCGTCGTTGACCAGGATCGGCACAGTAATCGGCTCGAAGCCGCGCGACGTGATCAGATCGACGGCCATTCGCAGTACGGCATGGTGCAAAAGCGAACCCGCCCCGCGCAGCAAGTAATTCCTTGCACCCGCCAGTTTCACGCCGCGCTCGATGTCGATGATGCCGAGCGACTTACCCAGTTCGACGTGGTCCTTCGGCTCGAAGTCGAATTTCCCCGGCTCGCCCCATTTCCTGACCTCGACGTTCTCCTCGGCACTTTTTCCAATCGGCGTCTTGGCCGACGGCACCTGCGGCACGGTCAACATCAGGGCGTTGAACTCCTCCGCAACGGTCTTTTCCTCATCCTCCAATTCCTTGATCCGCTGCTTGATCCCGGCGGATTCGGCCTGGAGTTTGTCCCCCTCGGCTTTCAATTCGTCGGCACTTCGTCCCTTGGCCAGCGCGTCCTGAAAATATTTGCTCTTGGGGTTTTTGTAGAGGCCGACCTGGCCGGAGAGTTCGTTGCTACGATTGCGCAGGCCGTCGGCCTCCTGCTGAATCTCCCGCCGACGGGTATCCACGGCCAGCAGCCGGTCGAGGTCACAGTTGACGTTTTTGTTGCGAATCGCCGTTCGGACCGCTTCTGAATTGTCCCGGATATACTTGATGTCGATCATGGTTGTTTTTCCCTGGAAAAAAGCCGCCCCAATAATACGGGATTTTTCCCCCCAGCAAAGCGACCGCCCTCGATTTGACGAGTATACAAGGGGAAGCCACTCTCCCCCGGAGACCGGTAGATGCGACAAAGCCTTATCCGATGGACCGCCTGTTTGTTGTCGATGGTCGTATTGACCGGGACGAGCTGCCTCGGCACGACCTCCAGCTCGGGCTTCCCCAAGACGACGCCGTGGACCCTGCACACCATCAACACCGGCGCGGCGGTCCGGCCGACGGTCTGTGAGGTCTTCGACTTCAACAACGACGGCCGACTGGACGTCCTCGCGGGCTACGCCGGTCTCAACGCGGATCTCCCGTCGATCTTTATTCACTTTCAGGATGACGTGGACAATTTCACTTCCGTACTGCTCGCCTCCAGCGCCGAAATCGCCGGCGTCACGGCACTGGCCATCGCCGACCTCGACGACGACGGTCATCGCGATGTCGTCGCCGCCTGCAACGGACGGCTCCTGTATCTGCACAGTCCGGCCGATCCACGCCAAGCCGCCGGTTGGACGGCCACGACGATCGACAATTCGAGCGGAGCCGGCTTCGGACAATGGACCGACGTCGTTGTCGGAAGCATTGACGGGACTAACGGCCCGGACATCATCGCCTGCAACAACAACACGGGGCGGTTGTGCTGGTTCATGAGTCCGAGCGCGTCGATCGCCAACGGCACCGGTTGGACGCGGGTCGACATCGACGCGACGACGCGCACCAATGCGGCCGGAGTGACGATCGCCGACTTCGACGCCGACGGTGACAACGACGTGATCTCCACGGCGCCAAACGAAGCGGGCGGTTCGGCCTTCCGAATTGCTTGGTATCAACATCCGACCGATCCGGTCGCGGATGCCTGGACGAAAATCAAAGTCGGAGACCTGACCGCCGCAACCCGCGTGGTGCTGGCCGATTTGAATGCCGATGGTCGATCGGACGTTATCGCGCTCAACGGGACCGGCCGTCAGATCGGCTGGTACGTTCGGCCGTCCGATGCGACGGCGACGTGGTCCGGGTTTCTCATCACGCAATTCACGAGCAACATGCCGGTTGACGTGAAGGCGGCCGACCTCGACGGAAACAATCAGATTGATCTCGTCGTCGCCACGCAGGCGTCCAATACGCTCCGTTGGTTTACTCCCACCCCCAACCATGTCCAGACCGATCAATGGATCGAGAACAACCTGGTGGATCTCGACGCCAGTCCGGGGCGAATTGCCCTCGGCGACATGGACGCCGACGGTCGGCCGGACGTTATTGTCCCGCTTCAAGGCACGACGACGGCGCAGGATTCGATCGCCTGGTACGAAAATCCCGAGCCGTGAGGAAGGATCAGGACGGACGGTTTTCCACCGTGTAGAGCCACCATCGGCGTTTCGGGTCTTCGCCCGTCTTGACCTTGCGGACTGCATAAATCGTCATCAGCTCTCCGCTGTCGACGCGAATGCGCCAGTAGTGCTTGCGGTAATACTTCTCGCCGCGAGTGTGGTATTCCGCTTCGCTGGCCTTCCATTCGCTCAGGATTTCAGCAATGGCGTAGTGCCGGTCGCGCCAGGTAAATCCGGACGGCAGCCCCGGCCGGCCCGCCGCCATCGCCGACGTGTCAAAGGTGCCCGCGTCCGGTTCGATCGGTTCGGAAACAAACTCCGACTGGCCTGACATGGTCCTTCCATTCACCATTCCGTGATCAATACTTTTGTCCCGACCGGCGTCTGATTGAATAGTTCAATCGCATCGCGGTTGGACAGACGAATGCATCCCCACGACGCCGGCGTGCCGAGCTTTTCCTCGGCCGGGGTGCCGTGAATGTAGATGAACCGGGCATGTGAATCCACGCCGGGCCCCTTGTTCACGCCCGGTTCCAGGCCGCTCAGCCACAGAATCCGTGTGAGGACAAGGTCTTTTGGAGTCGGCGAATCGGGCGTCCAGACGTTGCCGGTGTATTTTCGCTCATTGAAGATCGCGCCCTGCGGCAGGCCGTCGCCGATTCGCTCGGTAATTTCGTGCCAGCCGAGCGGCGTTTGATAGGAGTTCTCCTTGTTGCCGGTTCCGCGCGCGGCCGTGGAGCAGCGATAGGCAAACTTGACGCATCCGCCTTCGATTCCCATCAGCCCTTGATGGGCGACCGAGACCCAAATTCCCAGGCCGTCGCCGACGCGCTCAGCCCATCCGGCCGCTGCGAGGGCGGCGGCTATTTCATTCGGCAACGGACTTCCAATGGTCGGCACGAGCGGAGGCTCCGGCTCCGGCGCGGAACGCAGAAACTTGAAATCCAGCCACAGGGCGATGAACGAGAGAATAAGGAAAGCCGCGATCCGTCGCTTCATGATGATACGACGATCTTATCGATTCGATTGCGGATTCGCAACAATGTGCGTGCTAAACAGCATGAACCAGAAGGTCGCGCATCCTTGTAAAGTGGAATTGCTCGAGCAGCCGATGCAGTCGGCCCTCCATCCTCGATCGAAAGAGACCCTGCTTGACTCGCGTTCGCCATGGAACGCGGAATCCCTGGGCGATATGCTCGCGGACGCCATCGATATCCAATTCATACGGATGGAGATAAAGAATGGCCGGGCCGTCGCGATGAACTCTGGTCACGGCGCGCCGCGCCCAACGTCCCGGCAGCAAACGAAAATAGCCGCCCCCGGCCACCGGCCAATTGCGGCCCAGAAATCGTACCGTGGCCGGCGGACATTCGACCAGCGAGCACCCCTTCCAACGATGAATCCGCCGGGGCGCATCGGCGATGCCGTAGCGCGGATGGCGAATCGGAAAGATGCTTGAACTGTACTTGAAGTTAAGTTCCGACAGGATGGGACCGGCCCACTTCGTGGACGACACCAGGCTGAAAGCCGGGGCGCGATACCCGATCGGCCGCTCACCGACCAGGCTCGTGAGGATGTCGATGCTTCGTTGGACATCGCGGCGAAACTCCTCCGGCTTCATTGCGGTCAGCAGTTTGTGAGAATGGCCATGCGAAGCGATCTCGTGGCCGGCGGCGTGGACTTCGCGGATTAAATCCGGGAATCGCTCGGCCACGCAGGTCAACACAAAGAAAGTCGCCTGAACGCCGTGCCATTGAAGGATTTGAAGAACGCGCCGGGTGTTATCAACGACCCGATCCGTTACCGGCTGACCTGCTCCGAGCACCGCGACCGGCCAATCCTCGAGATCCACCGTCAAAACATCCGCGACGTCGGCGCCGGGGTGCGGCGCCAACCAGTGATCCATCCCCGGCGAGTCCGCCGGCGGATCGAATTTCACGATGGATAGCGTGGCGTGTCGGACCATGGTTTCTAGCGATACATCGGCGGAAGTCGCCCGCCCGAAGTCGCCCGCCCGCCGCATTCCTCCGCCCGCGAAACAACCGGGCTCGACGATCGGCAAGTATTGCGCGAGTTCGCGCAAAAGGTCGCCGTACGCCGGGTTTTCCCGTCGCCAATCGGGTTGAGCCGGCGCAGCATTCGACCGATAAACCATTATGCGCGAGCCTTAACAACGGCCGCGCGGGGACAGGTACTTCATGGCCACCGAAGCTCCAAAACAAGAAGCCCCCGCCGAGGCAAAGACCCCGGCGCCCCCTGAGAAAAAGAAGGGGAAGTTCATGACGATGGGGATCGTCGGCGGCATCATGCTCGTCGAAGGCGTCTCCATTTTCATGGTGATGAAATTCCTCGGTTCCGAACCCGATCCAACGCAGGGGATGGAGCATGAAACGCCGGCGACGACGAAACCCTGGGAAGAGAGCCAGGAAATCCAGGTCGCCCAGGTTCGCGTGCCCAACAGCAGCGGCTCGCGAACGTTCCTCTACAACGTTCGCGTGGTCATCCGCGTCGGTCATAAGGACCATGAAAAAATCAAGGAGTTCATGGAGGGCCGCAAGAACACGATCGAGGACGTGATCAGCCGCGTGATCCGCAGCGCGGACGAACGCCACCTTGCCGAGCCCGGCCTCGAGACCATTAAGAGGCAGATTCGTTACGAACTCGGTTCGCTCCTGGGCGACGAGTCTTTGATCGAACAAGTATTGATACCAGAGTGCATGCCGCTGCCGACGGGTTACTAGCGCCCATTCGGCAGGGATAGCGAGCAACCATGTCGGCGCCCGACCCAAACGAAGCCCCTCAGCCGCCGTCGCCGGACGCGAGCGCGCCACCCCCGGCGGGCGAGGCTCAGCCCGCGTCCGCACCGGAGGCCGCCGCCGCGCCGATCGAGGCGAACCCGCAGCCCGAAACGGCTTCTTCGATCCCGACCGATGAAAGTCCGGCCGACGTCGCCGCCGGCGGCGCGGAATCGCAGGAACGTCCGGCCATTTCGTCCGAAGTCGAATCGGAAACACCCTCCGCCACGGTCGCGGCGCCGATGAACTCCGTTCCGCTCGATCTGCCCGACTTTGCACCCCGCGCCGCTTCGGCCCGAAACGACCAGTCAATTGACCTTCTCAACGACGTCGAATTGAACGTCAAGATCGAACTGGGACGAGCCAACATGCTGATCGAGGACGTTTTGCGGCTCGGCGAAGGCGCCGTCGTCGAACTGGACAAGCTCGCAGGCGATCCCGTCGACGTTCTCGTCAACGACCGCCTGGTCGCGCGCGGCGAAGTTCTCGTCCTCAACGACAACTTCTGCGTGCGGATCAGCGAGATTGTCGCCGGCGTCGAGGAGGAAATGGCCGAAGCGAGCGCGACGTGAATTTCGTCACCTCCCCAGGCCGGCAAAATCCGATGCAACGCGTTAACCCGAAATTCCGGCCGCCGTTGGGCCCCGAGATGGTGGCCATCGCATGCCTCCTGACGCAGGCCGTCGCGTCGGCGCGGGCCGATGAAGACTCCGCATCTCCGCCCCGGGAAAAATCTCCTGACGTCGTCGCCACCTGGCTGGAACGGACCTCGGCTTCAGGCGAGAGTATCGAAAACCAAACCATCAAGCGAAACAAGGCCCCGGCCCCGCATTCGTCTCAACGAGCCGATGGCGGCCTGACGTCGCTCCCCTACGGCAAGATGCTCTGGCCCCTGGCCGCCGTACTCGGGACGATCGGACTGACGGCGTGGCTCCTGCGCAAATGGGCCGGCGGCAACGGTCGGCTCGGTTCGAGCGGAGCGATCACCGTTCTCTCACGACATTATCTCTCCAGCAAACAGAGTCTCTGCCTCGTGCGGCTCGGGCGGCGAATCGTCCTCCTCGGTGTGACGCCGGAGCACATTACCGCCGTGGCTGACCTGGGCAATTCCGACGAGGCCGCTGCCATCGTGGCCGGTCTCGAGCGATCCCGATCGGGCTCCTTTACGAATGCCTTGGCGGGATTCTCCAGATCCCCGTTTTCAGAATCCAAGAACGATGATGCGAACGAAACGGCCCTGGATGAGACCAGCGGGCGTGTTCAAGGTCTCGTCGATCGCTTGAAAGCGTGTGGCGCCGGCACCTAGCCGGCGCGGGGCGGGTCTTTCCCGCCGCAAGTTGAATAGGTAGCGCAAAGGAGTTGCGCGATGTCGGTGCAATGGCGGAGCCATCAGCGAACTCGTCGCCGGATATTTCCGGCGCTGGCCGCGTTCTGGCTGGCGATGGCGATCGCCGCGCCCGCCCACGCCGAGCCGGCCGCCCCCTCTTCTTCCTTCGATAACGGCATCGGCATCCCCGACATCCGCCAGATCGCCCCCGTCGCCAAAGACGCCAAAGGGGTCAGCGCCTCCCTTCGCATCCTCGTCCTGCTGACCGTCCTCTCGCTCGCCCCGTCGATTCTCATCATGATGACGAGCTTCACACGGATCGTCGTGGTGCTCGCGCTTCTGCGCCAGGCGATCGGCACGCAGCAGCTTCCGCCGGGCCAGGTCCTCATCGGCCTGGCCATGATCATGACCATGCTCGTCATGGCGCCGACCTGGCACAAAATGAAAACGGAGGCCGTCGATCCCTATCTCGACGGCAAACTGAGCCAGGCCGATGCGCTGGATCGCGGCGCACTGCCGCTCCGAGAGTTCATGTTCCGCCAGATCGAATCCGCCGGAAGCGAGGAAAACGTCTACACCTTTCACGAATACGTTTCCGGGCCCGTGCCGGTCGGCGCCGAACTCAAGCGAAATGACGTCGGCATGGCCGAGCTCGTCCCCGCTTTCGTCCTGAGCGAACTCAAGACCTCTTTCGTCATGGGCTTTCGCATCTACCTGCCCTTTCTCGTCATCGACATGGTCATCGCCTCCATCCTTATCAGCATGGGCATGATGATGCTCCCGCCCGTGCTGATTTCATTGCCGTTCAAGTTGATGCTCTTCGTCCTCGCCGACGGCTGGGGACTGGTTGTGGGCTCCCTGTTGACCAGCTTCGGAGGAAATTAAGACATGACCCCCGGGTCCGCCATCGAATTGAGCTATGACGCCCTGTTTCTGACGCTCGTCCTCGCCGGACCGATCATGCTGATCGGCATGGTTGTCGGTCTGATCATCAGCGTCGTTCAGGCGGTCACACAGTTGCAGGAACAAACGCTGAGCTTCGTCCCCAAGATCGTCGCCATGGGGCTGGCCGCCGCGCTTTTCATCCCCTGGCTCACCACGCGGCTGATCGAATACACCCAACGCCTCTGGGGCGACGGGATGATGCACTAGGAAGTAGCCGTAAATGGACGCAGGGTTATTGAGATTCGAGATGTTGCTGCCGGCCTTCGCGCTCGTCCTCGCGCGCGTCGCCGGGTTGGCCATGTCCGTGCCCGTCTTCGCGAGCACGCTGATTCCGCGAAACATCCTGGCGCTGCTCGTCGCCGCGATCTCGCTCATGGTATTTCCCTCCGTTTTGCCGCTACTGCCCGCCTCTTTGACGCTCGGACAGGCCCTCGCGGGAATGATCGGAGAGTTTCTGATCGGCGAACTGCTCGGCCTCGGCGCGGGCATGGTTTTCTTTGCCGCCCAGTTCGCCGGACAGATCGTGAGCCACCAGGCCGGCCTTTCCCTCGGAACCGTTTATAACCCGATGTTTGACGAGGAAACCAACATCCTCGACCAGGTCTGGTTTTTCTCCGTGATGGTCCTGTTCTTCGCCTTTCGAGGGCACATCGCCGTCGTGGAAGTGCTTCTCGGCAGCTTCAAATCCATCCCGCCGCTGACCGTGTTCGCCGATCCCGCCCTGGGTGATTTCACCGTCAACATCCTCACAGGTGTTTTCAACATCGCCACGCGCCTCGCCGGGCCGACCGTCCTCGCGCTGTTGTTGACCTCGCTCGTTCTCGGATTTCTCACCAAGACCATGCCGCAGATGAACATTCTCACCGTCGGATTCGCCCTCAAGATCGGCGTCGCCCTGCTGATGGTCGCTATCACGATGGGCAGTTCGGGCGGACTTGTGGGCGACGCCTTGTTTGACGGACTCGACCAGGTCGGTCGACTCTTCGAACATCTTTCCAAACAGGTGATCCATGGCGCGTAATGACGGCGACAAGACCGAAGCGCCGACGCCGCGCCGCCGGACCGAAGCCCGCGAGCAGGGCCAGATCGCGCGCAGCACGGATCTCAATTCCGCCCTGCTCCTGCTCGGTGGAATGTTTTGTCTCCGATGGCTCGGACCGCGACTGATGCAATCACTCCTCGGGCTGATGCGGGAGAATCTGTCGATCTCCGGCGCCGGGCAAACCGCGACGATCGACGTGACGGCCATCGTCGCGACGGCGGGGATGGCGATCCTCACCGCCGCCGGACCGATCATGCTGGGCCTTCTACTCCTGGCCCTGGTGAGCAATGTGCTTCAGGTCGGTTTTCTCGTCACCGGCCAACCGCTGGCGCCAAGCCTGAACAAGCTCAATCCGATCAACGGATTTTCCCGGCTCTTCAGCGCGCGGACGTTTGTGCAACTGGCGATGAACTGCCTGAAACTCTCGTTGGTCTGCTTCGTCGCGTATGCCGCCGTCATCGACCGCTGGTCACAAATCTTTCTCGCACTGGAAACGGACGGCGGCGAACAGGCCCTCATCATCTCACAGATCATCTATTCGGTGGGCCTGCGATTGGCGATCGTCCTGTTGATTCTCGCGATCCTCGACTACGGCTATCAACGCCTTCGGCATGAAAAGGACCTCAAGATGACCAAGGAAGAGGTCAAGGAAGAGATGCGCCGCATGGAGGGAGACCCCATTGTCAGACAGCGCCGCCGGCGGATGCAATTCGCCGCGGCGATGCAGCGCATCCGAAAGAACGTTCCCACGGCCGACGTCGTCGTCACCAACCCGACCGAGCTGGCCGTCGCGATCAAGTACGACGCCGAGTCGATGCGCGCCCCGACGGTCGTCGCCAAGGGGGCCGATTACCTCGCGCAGAAAATCCGCGAGATCGCGATATTGCACCGAGTGCCGATCGTCGAGAAGAAGCCCCTGGCTCAGGCCCTGTACAAAACGGTGGAGGTCGGCCAGGAAGTTCCCGAACAATTTTACAAAGCGATCGCCGAAATCCTGGCATACGTCTATGAGCTTTCCGGCCGCGCCCAGCGTATGCGATCGGCCCCGGCAGCGTGATAGATCATTACCATGGCCACTCCATCACCCGTTCTGCGATTCTCCGCCGCGATCCAGCAGTACCGCGGACTCATCTTCCCCGTGCTGGCGATGTTGTTGATTCTGGTCATCCTCATCCCGCTGCCGACACCGGTGCTCGACTTCCTGCTCATCGCCAACATCACCTTGAGCGCGATCGTCCTGCTCACGGTCATGTACATGAACGGGCCGTTGGAGTTTTCCTCGTTTCCATCGTTGCTGCTCTCGCTGACGTTGCTGCGCCTCGTCCTCAACACCGCCACGACGCGACTCATTCTGACCAATGCCGACGGAACAACGGCAGCGGCCGGCCGGGTGATCGAGCAATTCGCCCACTTCGTCGCCGCCGGTTCGATTGCCGTCGGCATCATTATTTTCATTATCATCACGGTCATTCAATTCGTGGTGATCACCAAGGGCGCGACGCGCATCGCCGAAGTCGCCGCGCGCTTCACCCTCGATGCCATGCCCGGCAAGCAGATGGCCATCGATGCCGACCTCTCGGCCGGAACCATTAACGAAGAAGAGGCCCGCCGCCGACGGGAGAACATCACCCGCGAGGCCGACTTCTACGGGGCCATGGACGGTGCCTCCAAATTCGTCCGCGGCGACGCCATCGCCGGCGTCGTCATTACCCTCGTCAACATCCTCGGCGGAATCTACGTCGGCATGGTCGAAAAGGATCTGCCGCTGTTGCAGTGCCTGGAAGTTTTCACCAAGCTGACGATCGGCGACGGCCTCGTCGCCCAGATTCCCGCATTCCTCGTCTCCATCGCCGCCGGCATGATCATCACCCGCTCGACGGCCAAATCGAACATGGGCGAGGAACTCATCGGCCAGATGACCTCGCGGCCGATCTCGCTGGTGCTTTCCGGCGGGTTTCTTGTCGTCCTGATGCTGACTCCGCTGCCGAAGATTCCCCTTCTGTGCATGGCCGCCGCGGTCGGTGGAATCGGATTCCTGCTATTCGGAAAAACGCGTCGCGAGGAAAAGGCCGCGACCAGGGCGAAAGCCGCCAAACCCAAGGAGCCGGACAAGATCGAGTCCGCCCTGGCCGTCGACGCGCTGGAGCTGGAAGTGGGCTACGGCCTCATTCGCCTCGTCGACAAGAAGCAAGGCGGAGACCTTCTCGACCGCATCACCAACATCCGCCGCCAGATCGCAAGCGAGATCGGCCTCATCGTTCCTCCCATTCGCATCCGCGACAACGTGCAGCTCGAGCCCAATCAGTACGGCATCAAGCTCCGCGGCGCCGTCATCGCCAAGGGTGAAATCGTCCCCGGTCGCCTTCTGGCCATCGATTCCGGCGCTGTCAGTGAACCCGTGCATGGCATGACGACGAAAGAGCCCGCGTTCGGCCTGCCGGCGTTGTGGATTTCGGAGGACGATCGCTCCACGGCGCAGCATCGAAACTACACCGTAGTCGAGCCGACCAGCGTCCTGTCGACGCACATTACCGAGATCATTCGGCGCCACGCCTCCGAACTGCTCACGCGCCAGGAGGTCCACCGCCTGCTCGATGCGCTGAAGGAAAAGAGCCCGAAGATCGTCGAAGAGGTCATTCCCGAGCCGCTCAAGGTGGGCGAGGTTCAGACCGTCCTGCAACACCTTCTGCGGGAGCGCGTGCCGATCCGCGATCTCGAAACGATCCTGGAGACGCTTGGCGATTGGGGCGCGCGGACGAAAGATATCGAAGTGCTCACCGAATATGTCCGCAGTTCCCTCGCCCGCACCATCTGCGAACAACACCGCGACGCCGAGAACACGATTCACGGCGTCACGCTCGATCCGTCGGTGGAAGACGCGATCAACGCCCACGTCGAACGAACCGAGCGCGGCACGTATCTCACCATGCCGCCCGCATTGGCGGGCAAGATCGCCGCCGCGGTCCGCAACGAACTCGATGGGGCGTCGCCCAAGTCGGCCGGTAAGTCACCCATCGTCTTCGCCTCGCCGCCGATTCGGCCGCTGATCCGGCGGCTGATCGAGCCTTCCCTGCCGGCCGTCGCCGTGCTCAGCTACAGCGAAATCGTGCGCGGCATCAACGTCCGTACCCACGGAATGGTCACGATCGACGAGGCCAGCGCCGAAGCGCCGATCGGCCAAACCGTCGAAACCGGCGATGGCGCGAACAACGCCGATCGCGATTCGCTTCGTCCGCAATCCACCATCCGCAATCCGCAATTTGCCTCACTGGCGGGAGTCTAACGAATGCAGCTCAAAACCTTTCAGGCCAAAACGATGACCGACGCCCTTGCGAAGGTGAAGACCGACCTCGGCGGCGGCGCGATGATCCTCCACACGCGAAGCATCAAGCGCGGCGGATTGCTCGGCATCGGCGCGCGAACGTTTGTCGAGATCACGGCCACGGCCGACCCGAGAAACAATGGCCCGAGGAAGACCATTGACGCCGTCGTCGCAAATCCGCAATCCGAAGTCCAAAATCCGCAATCTCCACAACCCCCGGCCCCTCGACCCGTTGAGCCCACGGCTTCTGACCCCGCGCTCAAACGGGAGCTTTCCGAGATTCGCACGATGGTCGGCGATCTTTTGCGCCGCCGGAATATGGCCGTGGCCCCGCCGCCGTCCGATCTGCCCGCCGAACTCATCGAATATTATTCGCGATTGATGAGCCAACAGGTGGCCCAGGAACTTGTCGCCAAACTCATCGAGCGCGTCGGCGGCGGATTGCCTGAAAGCGCGTCGTATTGGGACGCGCACGGGCGATTGGTCAAGCCGCCGTCGATGTCCGACGAGCACATCCGCGAGGCCCTGGCGCGACATCTCGCCGAGATGCTGCCGCCTGCCGCGCCGCTTGAACTCACCGCCGAGGGACGCCCGACGATCGTTGCCCTCGTTGGTCCGACCGGCGTCGGCAAGACGACGACGTTGGCCAAGCTCGCCGCGCACATGAAGCTCCGCGAGCATCGCCGCGTGGGCCTCATCACGATCGACACTTTTCGCATCGCCGCCGTCGAGCAGCTCAAGACCTACGCGCAAATCCTCGAGATTCCGCTCATCGCCGTCACCACGCCGGCGGAAATCCAGGATGCCGCCAAGCAGCTTTGCGCCTGCGACCTGATTCTGATCGACACCGCCGGCCGCAGTCCGCGCGACGAGCCGCGAATCGCGGAACTGGCCGAACTCGTCGGCGCGGTCCGCCCCGATCAGGTTCACCTCGTCCTTTCCACCACAAGCCGCGAGGAAACCATCCGGGAGGCCGTGGACAAATTTGCCATTCTCGGCCCCCGGCAGGTCATCTTCACCAAGCTCGACGAGGCCGTCGGCTTCGGCGTCATCGTCAACGTCCTCCACGACCTCAACCTGCGGCTTTCATACCTCACGACCGGCCAATCCGTCCCCGACGATATCGAAGTCGCCAGCACCCGCCGCGTCGCGCAGCTCATCCTGGGCGATGACGCGACATCGACCGAAGACGCCATCCGCGATCCCCTCAAGTCTCAAGTCTCGAATCCCAAGCCCCAAGCCTACGAGGCCCTGGCATGAGCGCCCTCCCGGTCGATCAAGCGACGCAGCTTCGCCTGCTCATGCAGCAGGGGGACCGTCTCTCCGCGCCGACCGCGAGCGTGAGCCCTCAATCCGCCGGCCCGCGCGCCCGCGTCCTCGCCATCGCCAGCGGCAAAGGTGGCGTCGGGAAGACCAACATCGCCGTCAGTCTGGCCCTTGCACTCGCCCGCCGATCTCAACGGGTCGTGCTTGTCGATGCCGACCTCGGTACCGCCAACATCGACGTCGTGATGAACGTCCAATCGCCCTACGGCCTTTCCGACGTCATCGCCGGCCGCCGCTCCCTCGATGCCGTCGCCGTTCGCCTCGACCCCAATCTTCGCCTGATCGCCGGCGCATCCGGCCTCTCCGCCGCCGCTGACCTCGGGGCCCTGGAGCGCCGCCGACTCATCGACGAACTTGCCGGTCTCGAAGCCGACTGCGACCTCATCCTGCTCGACTGCGGGGCCGGCATATCGCAGAACGTGCTCGCCTTCGCCCGCGCCGCCGACGAGCTTCTCCTCGTCACGACGCCCGAACCGACCGCCCTGACCGACGCCAACGCGTTGATCAAGGTCCTGAGTCGCACCGAACTCCGCCCACCCATCGCCCTCGTCGTCAATCAGGCCGCCACGCTCCGCGAAGGACAGGTCGTCGCCGATCGGGTGGCCTCCGTCGCCGCACGCTTCCTTGGCGTACCGCTCACGTCGTACGGGCATATCCTGCGCGACCCTCATGTCGGCCAGGCCGTCCGCCAACGCGTCCCGTTAATGAACCGGTTTCCCCGGTGTCCCGCCGCGGCCTGCATAGCAGCATTGGCACAGCGGGTCGCCGTCAGCCCGCCTGCCGTTCGAAACAAAAGCGGCTTCTTTCGCCGGGCCCTCGGCTTTTTCTACTGAATCGAACGCAGTCCGTCGCCGATGCGAAAAGGGTGCCGGTAACAATTTGACCCGGCTGAGGGAAGTCCGTGGCGAGAATTTGTGGCGTCTGTTGCGGTCTGCTCGTCTTTAGCGCTGTCATTCTCGCGGGCCTGTTTGCCGGGAACACCATCGAAAAAATCATCCTGCGTTCCGTCGTCGGCCTGTCCGGGGGCTATTTCCTCGGGTGCGTCGCCGCCTGGATCGCCCTCGTCGTCGTCAACGACCAAGCCAAGGCCAAAGAACCCATGCCGATCGCCGCCAGTGAGAGCAACAACGGAAACGGCCGTCCCGATGGACGAGCCCACGAACCCCAAAACGGGAGGAGTTAACACCCCATGCCGGCGATTGAAATCGACATTCAGGCGGTCTGGAAAGAATACAAGAAAGAGCCCTCCTGTGAGCTTCGCAACACCCTGATCGAGCACTATGTCCACATCGTCCGCTTTAACGCCGAGCGGATCCATACGAAACTGCCGACCGAGGTGGAGATTGACGATCTTGTCTCCGCCGGCATGTTCGGAATGATCGACGCCATCGAGGCGTTCGACCTCGACCGCGGTGTCAAGTTCGAGACCTATTGCTCCCCGCGAGTTCGTGGGGCGATTCTCGACGAGCTGCGCGCGATGGACTGGGTGCCGCGGCTCGTGCGCAACCGCTCACAGAAAATCCAATCGGCCACCAAGTCGCTTCAAAGCGAACTCGGCCGTCTGCCCACCGACCGCGAGGTCGCCGACCGGATCGGCGTCTCCACCGGCGAGTTCGACCGCATGAGCAAGGACGCGACGGCGATCAGCATGACTTCGCTGTCACGCAAGGCCTACGGCGGGGACTCGTCGCGCGACGTTTCCGAAATGGACGTCCTCAAGGACGATCGGTCGTCCAACCCGCTGCACGAAATCCAGAAGTCCGACCTCAAGAATCTCATTCAAAAGGGTCTCACCGCGACGGAACGGCTCATTCTAATCCTTTATTACTACGAAGAGATGACCATGAAGGAGATCGGCGTCACGCTCGATTTGTCCGAGAGCCGCGTCAGCCAGATGCACTCGGCCATCGTCGACCGACTCCGATTTCAATTGAAACAGCGCGACCCGGAGTTTAGAGTGTAAGCATGTCCGCCATTCCGCCGAGTCCGATCGCCTCGATTCTCCAGTCCGGCCCGGCCCAGACGGAGCAGACGCGCGAGACGGACGCGGCCCGGAACGCGTCCACCGACCGGTCGCGCCAAATCGGCGCGGGCCCCGACGCCATCCTCGAAGTCGAATCGACCGACGCCGATACGCAAGTCCACACCGACTCCGGCGGCATGGGCAGCCAGGGCCGCCAGGACAGCCCGCCCGAAGAAGTCGCCCCCAACCCGACCGTCGAGGCGACCGGCATCACAACCGACCAGGACGGCGTTCCCCACGTCGATCTGTCGGCCTAGCTCATTCTTGAACGAATTCTGGTAACTCACGCCTCCCTCGCCGCATCCAATCCGGCGAGGTACCCATGTTTTTCCTGCCCTACAATGCCCTCGACCGCTTTCAGAGGACCGATTCCATGCCCGATTCGCATACTCAAACCATGCAGTGCATGGAAGTCTGGGGTGGAAACCAGCCCGCCGACAGCGGCGTCGTCATGGCCGGTCTAGACGCCTGGGTCTATAGCCGCCCCTACGGCGAGGCGACCGGCGGCGGCGATATCCACTACGTCTCTTCCTGCGCGACCGGGCGGATTACGCGTCTGCTCGTGGCCGACGTCAGCGGTCACGGCGAAGCCGTCAGCGAGACGGCGGGCAAGCTCCGCGCGCTTATGCGCCGTTACGTCAATTACATCGATCAGACCCGCTTCGTCCGCGCCCTCAACGACGAGTTCACCGCCATGGCCCACGAACAGCGCTTCGCCACGGCCGTCGCCGCGACGTTTTTCGGCCCGACGCATGAGCTTTCGCTTTGCAACGCCGGACATCCCCCGCCGCTCGGTTATGAGGCGAAGACCGGACAATGGCGGGTGCTGGAGCAGACGGCGTCCAAGCCCGGCAAGAGCCGCGGCGGGGCCAAGCCGTTGGGCGGGCCCGCCAATTTACCGCTCGGCATCCTTGACATGTCGCAATACGAGCAGTTCAGCATGCGCCTTCGGGAAGGCGACATGGTCCTCTGCTACACCGACTCGCTCATCGAGGCGAAAGATGAAAAAGGCGAGTGGCTCGGCACGGACGGCCTGCTCGAAATCATTCGCACGATCGACGTGAGCGACCCCAGCGCATTCATCAAAAGACTCCTTTTGAAAATCGCCGCGAAGGCCCCCGGCAATCTCAACGACGACGACGTGACCGCCCTGCTTTTCCGTCATAACGGCCTCGCCCCGCGCATCTCGTTCTTCAAGAAGGCGATGGCCCCCCTCCGCGTCCTCGCCGCCGCGATCGGTTCCCTTCGCCCCGGCGCCGGTCCCGCCCCCTGGCCGGAGTTCAGTCTGGCCAATCTCACCGGCGCAAAGCCGAAGCCCGCCGGCGGCGGACACGAGGGCGAGTAGTTGCAGTTAGACAGCGGCCCTGCGAAGATATACAGACTTCGTTTCGTTATGCTTCGTGCCTGAAAAGGAGCTGCAAATGTCACGCATCATTCTCGCCCTTGCCGTTGTTGGTATTCCAGTCATCGCTCTCGCCGCGCCGGCCCTGCCGCCGGATGCGCCCAAAAAGCCGGTCACCGACGAGTACCACGGCGTGAAGGTCGCGGACGATTACCGCTGGCTGGAGAATTGGGATGACCCGACGGTCAAGAAGTGGTCGGAAGACGAGAACACCTATGCCCGATCCTATCTTGATCAGATCAAATTTGTGCCGGCGCTGCGCGAGCGCGTGACTCAGCTCGAGAACGCCGTCGGCCCGCGCTATCTGACGATTCACTATGCCTCGGGGATGTACTTTGCCTCAAAGGCCGTGCCCGAGAAGCAGCAACCGCTGATTGTCGCCCTGCCGTCGCTGGAAAGCACCAAGAGTGAACGGGTCATCATCGACCCCAACAAGCTCGACAAGGAAGGCGGCACGTCTTTCGATTGGTTCGTCCCGTCGCCCGATGGAAAATACGTCGCCGTTTCCCTTTCGTCCGGCGGCAGCGAGGCGGGCGACGCTCGCATCTTCGAGGTCGCGACCGGCAAGGAGCGCGCCGGTGATCGCGTCGCCCACGTCAACGGCGGAACCGCCGGCGGATCGCTCGCGTGGGCGGCGGATTCCGGCGGCTATTACTACACGCGATACCCGCGCGAAGGCGAACGCCCCGCCGCGGACATGGACTTCTACACGCAGCTTTACTTCCACAAACTCGGCACGCCCGTCGACAAGGACACGTATCAGACCGGCAAGGACTATCCCAAGATCGCCGAGATCGCCGTCGAAGTCGGTCAGGACGGCCATTGGGCCCTGACCAACGTTCAAAACGGAGACGGCGGCGAATTTATCCAGGATATTCTCACGCCGTCCGGCGAGTGGGTCCGTCTGTCCAAGTGGGAGGATCGGATCGTCGAGGCCAAGATCGGTCACGATGACGCCCTCTATCTCGTCAGCCGCAAAGACGCCCCCATGGGCAAGGTGCTCCGGCTCGCCTTGGGCAGGGACAAAAAGCCCTCGCTGGCGGATGCGAAGGAGATCATCCCCGAGCAGAAGGATGCTTCGATCGAGACCTACTTCGTGACGCGGAGCGGCATCTACCCCACAAAATCCCGCCTTCTGGTGCTCTATCAGGTCGGCGGCCCCAACGAGTTGCGTTCTTTTGAGTTGGCGGACGGCAAGGCCAAGCCGCTCGGCAAAGTTGACTCACTCGGAATATCGACGCTGGAAGGCATCGAGCCGATCGACGGGGATTCCGTCGTTTACCAGAATGACTGTTTCGTCAAGCCGCCGGCCTGGTACACCCTCAAAGTCGACGGGGGCAGTTCGCCCGGCGTTGCCGTGCCGACGGCGCTCAAGCAGGAGACCCCTCCCAACATGCCGGTCCTGGCCGTGCGGAGAGAATTCGCCCGGAGCAAGGATGGCACGAAGGTGCCGCTGAACATCGTCGCCCGAAGAGACTATTTTGAAGCGCACAAGCCGGCGCCGGCCATCGTGTGGGGCTATGGCGGTTACGGTGTGAACGAGACGCCGGGCTTTTCGCGGCGGATCGTGCTCTTCTGCGAGCAAGGCGGCGTTTATGTTATTACCAATATCCGCGGCGGCGGCGAATTCGGCGAGCGATGGCACACCGAGGGCAACCTGACCAAAAAGCAGAATGTCTTCGACGATTTTCAGGCGGCCTGCCAGTATATGATCGACAAGGGCTACACGACGCGCGATCAACTCGCGATCTTCGGCGGCTCCAACGGCGGGCTGCTCATGGGCGCGACGTTTACGCAACGCCCGGATTTGTGCAAGGCGGTTGTCTCGGCCGTCGGCATCTACGACATGCTCCGCGTGGAACTGTCCGCGAACGGCGCGTTCAACGTGACCGAGTTCGGCACGGTCAAGGACAAGGCGCAGTTCGACGCCCTCTATGCCTATTCGCCCTATCACCACGTCAAGGATGGGACGAAGTATCCGGCGATTCTTTTCCTGACGGGAGCCAACGATCCGCGGGTCGACCCGATGCAAAGCCGGAAGATGACGGCGCGGCTGCAAGCGGCGCAATCGAGCATGTCCGTGAGCAAGACCGGCTCACCGGCGGTCTACCTGCGCACCAGCGGCAACACCGGCCACGGCATGGGCACGCCGCTCTCCGCGCGGATCGAACAGACGGTGGATACGTTCGCGTTTCTTTTCGATCAGCTTGGCGTCAAGTATGTGGGGCCCGGATCGAAGTGAAGGACTTGTCTTGAAACCGGCTGAATTGAGCAACGGTCCTAACTGGGATGATCGATTATCACCCCATTGAGACCCGTTGCCACCTTCTGCGTTTTCTCAGCCAATCGCGATCCCCGAAACGGACGATACACAGTCAGGACCCCATTTGCAGGTCGCTCCGCGAGGACCATGGCATGACCGTCGAAAAAATCATGACCGATCAGATCATCACCGTCAAAATGGATGACACACTACTGGCGGTCCGAAGGTTGTTTGATCGACACAAGTTTCATCATCTCCTTGTGACCGATGGAGGGCGCCTGGTCGGAGTGATCTCGGATCGCGACCTGCTCAAAAACGTCAGCCCGTTCGTCGGTCGAATTTCGGAACGCGTCGAGGATGCCGCGACGCTGCGGCGGCGGGTCCATCAGATCATGACTCGTACGCCGGTGACGGTTCGCCGGGAGACGTCCGTGGCGGAGGCGGCCGAGTTGCTCATGAACCAGTCCGTCTCGTGTCTTCCGGTCGTCAATGATCATCATCGACCGGTGGGAATCATCAGTTGGCGCGATTTGCTCCGCGTCGCCATCAACGCCCACGCATCCTCGAAAACGGCGGCGATCTCCTCACCCTCGTGTTGATTGGAGAGCGCTGAATCCGCTGCTGCGACTGTGGCTCGGACGGCGCCGTCCCGGCCAGAGCGATCCCATCGTGGCGACGGCGCAGAGCAGGCTATTCCAGCTCTTCCACATCGGCCAAATCCTTGGTGCGATTGGACGCTCTCTTGTTGACCAAGAGATCGTTCACGCTGATGACATCGACGTTGACCCCGTCGATCACGACCGAACATCGGCGGGGATAGCATTCCGCGAAATCGACGCCGGATATGCTTGTCAACACTTCGATTCGCATGGGCGGAATGCCCATGCGAGCGACTTTGCGTTTCTGAGTAAAAAACTCGGGCGACGAGCCTTCGGATGTGAATCCAAATTCTTTTAGCGATTGCACGACTCGGACGGCGTTTTCCGAAGATCGCTCCACCCAGACGTCCATGTCCGCGGTGGCGCGGACATAGCCGTAAAAACTGACTGCGTAGCCGCCGATCAAGAGGTACTTGACCTCATTCGAGTTCAGCAAGCTCAAGAATTCTTTGAAGTCGTTCGGTAGCTGGATCGTAGCCATACATGATCTGTCGCAGCATTTCGAGGCCCGCCAACCGCTCCTGCGGCGTGCGATCTCGCCAATACTGCGGGGCATCGTCCGACTCGTCCATTGAGACGAGTTGAAACGCTGAACGGTCGATGGTTGGAAGTTGGTCCACGGGACTCCGGATCAACAGGGCCTTTGTATCTATCGATTATTATATCGATTTTATCACACATTAGCCATTAGAATTTGGAGGCGAGTTGCTTCCCTTCCTCTCCAGCAGCGTCCCCGGCCGAAGCGATCCCATCGTCACGACGGCGGAGAGCAAGCCGACCACGGGCGAGCCGATTGGCTGGATGTCCGCGCAGCCGTTCTCGGCGAAGGTCGCGGCGTATTCACTTTGATGGCGGATGTCCTCGATCAGGGCCCGGCCGCCGGGCTTCAGGACGCGGGCGACTTTCGGTGAAATCACTCATCAATGTGTCACCTCAATACCATGAATGGCGATCCAGCCATTTTATCGGATTGTCCCGGTTCGTGAGCGACGATTCCTTGTTCGCCTCGGGCTCCGTCGCTACCATAAAGTAGATGTTTGGAATACGGGCACAATTCGATGGATCGGTCGTCGTTCCCGACGAACCCCTGGCGGCATCTCCGCACACACCGGTGGTGGTCCTATTCGATTCGACTAACGGAAAGTCTATCAGCGATCTGGAAGCCGCGACACGGCAATACTACGAAGCGCTCGCTTCTCAAGATTCCGAAGATGACTCCTGGGGGCAGGCCGTCAGTCGAGACAGCGGCGCCGCCTGGGACCAGGAATAGGCGCGGGTGGTGGAAAGCCAATACCCTCAGCGCGGCGAAGTCTCGTTCGTCGATTTCCCCGAGTCCGGGTTAGGTGCGGTTTCAAACGGCGACCCTTTCTCACGCAGTCCCTCGACGTTTGAGACAATCCAGTGTGCATGGCCTTTCGTTCCGAAATAGACCGTTACCACAGGGTCGTTGAGATTTACTCCGTCGTCTTGCTTACTCAGCCAATACGTCCAAGAAGAGCCTTGCCATCGCATGTGGGGCCCCTTCGGCCCGTAACTAAGCTGGCTGTAGTCAGGCTCGCCAATTAAGGCTGATACCCGATCCTTGGTCATGCCAACTTCTAGCTTTGGATACCCTGCGACAATACGCGCCTTTCGCTCAGGTGAAGCTGTGTATGGATATGACCTTACGCCAGCCTCAAACTCTTTGATGCTTCTTCTTCCGTCATTCTCGGGAACGTCCTGTGATCGATCGTTCTTGGTGCAGTCTAAATTCGCCAACGACAAAAGAACGATAGCGACAATGGCGCAGCCGCGTCGAACCTTTACGGCTCTTGAGACGGCTGAACACCACACATCAATTGCATTGACTCGCATGCGCCGCGGATTATTTGTTATGGCACATAACATTTAACGTCACCCCGTTCGGATCAACCATAAAGAACCTCCGGACGCCCCAGGGTTCGTCCTTCAGCGGATAAGAGATCGTGACGCCGCGGGCGACCGCCTTGGCGTGGACCGCGTCGACATCCTCAACTTCGATGGAAATTCCGATCGTATTCAATGGACCAGCCGCTTCCGCCGAGGGTTCACGGCGACCGAGGTTGATTTGGGCTGTCGGGTTGCTCGGCGAAACCAGCGTAACGATCCAGCCCATGTCCATGGCAACATTAAGGCCTAACAGATTCGTGTAAAAGTCGCGGCTTTCTTCCAGACGCTCGGACATGATGTCAGGAACGATTCGTCTGATGTTCATGGTTTGACACCTGTTTGTATTCTGCTTAACGCGGGAAAGTTTGAATGAGTTGATCGACGACCGCGTCGATCTCGTCGCGGGTCGTGGGGTGGCCGAGGGAAAAACGGATCGTGCCGACGGCGCGGTCACGGGAATGGCCCATCGCCGTGAGGACGCGCGAAGGCTTGGCGTCGCCGGCGTGGCAGGCCGCGCCGGTCGAGGCGCAGACGTCAGGCACCTTCGCCAGGATTTCGCCGCCGATGTGGCTGGGGAAGCTGACACTCAGCGTGTTGGGCAGGCGCTGCGTCGGATGGCCATTGAGTTGAACGCGGTCGCCGAAAGCGTCAGAGAGGCGTTTCCAAAAGTGGTCTCGGAGCGTCAAAATCGAACAGACGGTGCCACGGTCAATGTGTTCGCGGGACAGCTCGGCGGCCTTGCCGAGGCCGGCGATGAGGATGACGTTTTCGGTGCCGGCGCGGCGGCCGCCCTCCTGCGATGCGCCGTGGATGAGCGGTTCGAGGTCGACGCCTTCGCGAACGTAGAGCGCGCCGACGCCTTTGGGGCCGTACATCTTGTGACCGGCGACGGAGAGCAGATCGCAGTTCATCGCTTCGACGTTGACCGGGAGCTTGCCCATCGACTGCGCCGCGTCGACGTGGAAGAGGACGCCGCGCTCGCGGGCAATGCGGCCGATCTCGGCTATGGGTTCGATCGTGCCGACCTCGTTCTGCGCGTGCATAACGCTGATGAGGATGGTGTGCGGGCCGATGGCCTGACGGATGGCGTCGGGGTCGACGAAGCCGGTGTGATCGACCGCGACCTCCGTGCGCGAGAAGCCTTCACGCTCAAGGGCCTGCATCGGTTCAAGGGTCGCGGGGTGTTCGACGACGGTCGTGACGAAATGGCCGCCGTGCGACTCGCGCCGATGAGCGACGCCCTTAATGGCATAGTTGCTCGCCTCGGTTCCGCCGCTGGTGAAGATGATTTCATGAGGCCTGGCGCCGATCAAGGCGGCGACGCTGCCGCGGGCCTTTTCCACGGCGTCCCGGGCGGCGCGGCCGAGTGGATGACTGCTGGAGGGGTTGCCGTATTGGGACTCGATAAAAGGGCGCATCGCCTCGGCGACGGCGGGGTCGATCGGCGTGGTGGCGTTGTAGTCGAGGTAAATCAAGTCAATAACCGCTCAGGGCCTCTTTCCATTGTCGCGGATCGGCCGATCAAGCACCATCCCTGGGGCCGTCGATGATTTATACTATGGAGAAGCGCCCCACGGTACGGATCGGCCGCCGACGGATCGGTGAAGAACACGGCGCTTTCATTATCGCCGAGGCCGGGGTCAACCATAACGGCAACGCCGACGCCGCGCACCGGCTCATCGACGCCGCGCGCGAAGCCGGGGCGGACGCCGTCAAATTTCAGGTGTTCTCCGCCGACCGGCTCGTCTCCGCCGATGCACCGCTTTGCAGTTATCAGGCGGCCCATGCCCACGGCGCCGGCGGTCAACAAACGATGCTTCGGAAGCTCGAACTTCGCAGGGCGGATTTCGAGCGGCTCAAGGCATATGCCGATTCACAAGGCATCGTATTTCTGGCCACACCGTTCGGGCTCGACGAACTACGCATGTTGTGCGATCTGGAGGTAACCGCCCTCAAGATCGCGTCGCCGGATCTGGTGAACGTGCCGCTGGTGACGGCCGCAGCCACTTCAGGTTTGCCCATCATTCTCTCGACAGGCGCGACCGATCTCGCGGAGGTCGATGCGGCGGTCGAGGGAATCTTTCAAAACGGCGCGGTCGGACGGCTGATTCTGTTGCACTGCGTTTCGTCCTATCCGACGAAACCCGCCGACGCCCGGCTGCGCTGCATTCGCACGCTGGCGGAGCGATTTCATGTGCCCGTCGGGTTCAGCGATCATACGGCCGGCGCGGAGTTTGGAGCGATGGCGGTCATGGCCGGCGCGACGGTCCTTGAAAAGCACCTGACGCTCGATCGTCGCGCGGCGGGCCCCGATCACTTTTTCTCATTGGAGCCAAAGGCCTTCGCCGAGTATGTCGCGGGCGCGCGAGCCGCCTGGCAATCGCTGGGCGACGGATTGATTCAATGCGCCGCCTCCGAGCGGCAGGTCCGCGAACTGGCCCGCGGCAGCGTCGTCGCGATCGCGCGGATTCCCGCGGGTAAACGCCTGACCGCGGACGTGCTGGCGATCCGCCGACCCGCCGGTGGAATCGCCCCCGATCAATGGGACATGATTCTCGGTCGCGTGGCCAAGGCCGATATCCCCGCTGATACGCGGCTTTCGTGGGCGATGCTCCTGTAGCCTCGCGGCGATGTTTGCCCGGCGCAACATCTGAATCGTATATCAATCCATACCGATATTTTCATCAGAGACTCGCGCGGATCCCCGGTTTTCGGCCGTACATTGGGAGGACGGATATGCTGACGACGCTGACCCCTGGCAAGAGCGAGACGGACAAGCTGGTCGCCACGGCGATCGCCAATCTCGGCGAGATCGCCACGCTTCCGGAGGTGACGGTCAAGATCATCCAGATCGTCGAAAACCCCAAGTCGACCGCGCGGGACCTGCACGACGTCATCCGCAATGACCCCGCCCTTTCGTCGCGCCTGCTCAAGGTCGTCAACTCGGCGTTCTACGGCCTTCCGGGACAGATCGCGAGCATTGACCGGGCGATCGTCCTGCTCGGGTTGTCGGCGGTGAAAAATATTTCGATTGCCGCGTCGATGACACACCTGTTCAGCGCGGGCGGCAACATCGAAGGCTTCAGCGGCCTGGAAGTCTGGCGGCACAGCGTCGCCGTCGGCGTCGCCTCGCGGCTGCTGACCGCGGCCCAGGGACGACCTGCGGTCGAGGAGAGCTTCCTCGCCGGGCTCATCCACGACCTCGGATTGCTCGTCGAGCGGCAGGTACACGGCAAGAGCCTGGGGGAAGTGATCAAGCGAAACGCCCAGGAGGGGACGAACTTCTGCGAGCTGGAACGCGAGATCATTGGAGCGGACCATCAGGCCTTCGGCATGGCCCTGGGCACCAAGTGGCGCTTCCCGATGCCATTGTGCATGGCGATCGGTTATCACCACAGGCCGATGGATTTGGCGGCGGTCAACCGTGAACTGGCGATGCTCGTTCACGTGGCGGATACGATCGCGTGCCGCTGCGGGATCGGGTTTTCGGCGACGGCGGCTCATGACGAGTACGACGCCGAGATGCTGTCGGCCCTGCACCTCGATCAAGGCGCGGTGGATGAAGTGGCGGCAAAGCTGCCGGAGCAGGTGGCCCTCACCGAAGCAATCTTTTCCGAATAAGAAAAGCGCCGCCGGTCAGACCGTCTCCAGCGCCGTCTCGAGATCGTTCACAATATCCTCCCAGTCCTCCAGGCCGCAGCTCAGGCGGATGCCGCCGGGGACGATGCCGCGCCGTTTCATTTCTTCCGGCGGCAGGGCCGAATGCGTCATGTAGAACGGGCATTCGATCAACGTCTTGATCTGTCCCAGGCTGACGGCGAGGCTGATCGAGTAGGCGTTGTCGGCAATCGAGTCCACGAATTTCGCGCCGATCTTGCCGTCGCCGGACTTATCCTTAAGGACGAAGTAGAGCATGCTGCCGGGGGCGAAGTGGCCCTTGGGGTCGGTCATTTGCTTCTTGGCCAGTGCAAATTGCGGAAATGTTTCCAAGCCGGGGAAAAGGACCTTTTCCACCTTGGGATGTTGTGCGAGGTGGCGGGCGACGTGGTGGGCGGTCTTTTGATAGTTGACCATGCGCGTGGCCAGCGACGGAAGGCCGTAGACGAGCGTGGCCCATGCGGCCTTCGGTGAGAGGATGCCGCCGAAATCCTTGCGATACATGAGCAGGCGATTCTTAAGGGACTTGGGGGCGATGACCGCCCCGCCGACGTCGGTGCCGAAGCCGCCGATGCCCTTGGTCAGCGATTGGCAGACGATGTGCGCCCCATACTCGATCGGGCGCTGGCAGAATGGCGTGGCGAAAGTGTTGTCGACAATGATCCAGATGCGGTCCGGCTCTTCGCGCTTTTTGTTAGCCTCGTCGACGACGTTGCGGATCGCGCGGATGTCGATGATGGTCAGATCGGGGTTGACCGGCGTTTCAAAATAGACGACACGAGTCTTGGGAGTCAGCGTCCGGGCGAGCTCGTCGATCCTGGTCAAGTCTTCGAAGGAAACGTTGATCCCGAAACGCGGCATCCAGTTCTTCAACAGGGAATAGGTGCAGCCGTAGAGCACGCGGTGGGTGACCATGTTGTCGCCGGATTGCAAGAGGCTGCCCAGCACGCCGGAGATGGCGGCCATGCCGGAGGAAAAGCAAAGCGCTGATTCTCCGCCCTCGGCGACGGCGAGATTATCCTCCAACATTCCGCGGGTCGGCTCGTCGAGCCGGTCATAGATGTAGATGGGGTCGTGGGTATCGGCGCCGTCGTGGGCGAAATCGACGAACCCCTGCGCCCCGCGTTCGACGGAATCGAGGCGGAAGGTGGCGGAGCTGGAAATCGGCGGCACGACATGATGGGCATAATCCCAGCGGCGGCTGCTGGAACGACCATGGACCATCTTTGTGCGGATGTGGGCCTTTTTCTCCGAGGTCTTCGAGGTTTCATTCTGGGATGACATGGCGGACTCCTAATGCTTTTACGAGCAGGCGTAGCGACTCGTGGCATTTTGCGTGCCAAAACGGCGAAAACCACGTTAAAGCCGCGAGGGCCTTATAATCCGCACCGGTTGTGGGTAACGCATTGACCATCACAGTCCTCGGCTCCGGCACGTCGCACGGCGTCCCCATGATTGCCTGCGATTGCGCGGTATGCACATCGAGCGACCCCCGCGACCGGCGGACGCGGCCGAGCATTCTGATTCAATATGATTCGACGACGCTTCTGGTGGATACGTCGCCGGAGTTGCGGCTGCAATGTCTGGCCAACAACGTCCGGCGCGTGGATGCCGTTCTCTATACGCATCATCACATCGACCATCTGGCCGGGCTCGACGATCTGCGGCGGTTCAACTGGCTTCAAAAAGGACCGATTCCCTGCTATGGGCAGGCCGCGACGCTCGAACGGCTGCGGACGATGTTTGCCTACGTCTTCGAGCACGATCCCGAATATCCGTCGGCCAAGCCCCAACTGGAGCTTAGGACGATCGACGGGGCGATTTCCATTGGCGGGCGTACCATCACACCAATCCCGCTGCTTCACGGAAAGCTTCCGGTCATGGGGTTTAGAGCTGGCGATTTCGCGTATTGCACGGACGTCAGCGAGATTCCGGCCGAATCGTGGCCGCTGCTCAAGGAATTGGACGTGCTCATTCTCGACGCGCTGCGAAAACGGCCCCATCCGACGCACTTCAATCTCGACCAGGCGGTCGACCACGCTCGACGGATCGGAGCGCGACGGACCTATTTCACGCACATGGCGCACGAACTGCCTCACGAGGAAACCAATCGGGAGTTGCCGGAGGGGATGGCGCTTTCGCACGACGGGTTGGTGATTCAGATAAGATAAGCGGTACGAATGGACAACCAAACGGCCAACCAGGTCGAAAAAGTGTTTCCATGGCGATCGCGGTGGTGGGTCCTCTTGCCCGCGCTGGTATTGCTCTATCCGGTCGGCGTTGTGTTGTTGGCAAAGGACGCCCGGCTCAAGCGATGGCGAAAGGTCGCCGGTGCGATGGTGTTCGCGCCGATTTTCGGGTTGTTCGTTCTATTGGCGTTGATGCCGTTCTGGCAGTTCAAGGGCGGGATGAACAGCCTTTGGGATTTCTCACTCGATTTTGGGCGGTTAACGCACGACCGCGAATTGGAGCGTGACCGGCAATTACAAAAGGTCCATTCGGAAGGCACCATTCAGGCGAATCCGCAGTTCGCCCGACTGTCGTGGAGTGATTTTCGAGGGGCCCGGCGCGACGGGGTGTCTGACGAGCCGGATATCGAATTGGATTGGTCAACAAGACCGCCGCGGGAAATCTGGCGTCAGCCGGTGGGAGGCGGCTATGCGAGTTTCGTCGTTGGCGCGGGGCGCGCATATACCATCGAACAGCGTCGCAAGAAGGAAGCGGTCGTCTGTTACGAATTCGCCACCGGCCGGGAAATCTGGGCCTGCGACTACGACGCGTCCTTTGAAGAAACCCTCGGCGGCGACGGGCCTCGGGCGACGCCGACCATCGCGGGCGACCGCCTCTATGCGCTTGGAGCCAAGGGAGACTTGCATTGCCTGAGCAGTGATACGGGCCAAGTCGTCTGGAAACACAACATTCTGAATGAGTATCGCCAGGAAAATTTGTCGTGGGGCCTGGCGGGATCGCCCCTGGTCATCGACGGAAAAGTGCTCGTCACGAACTCCGGCAAGCCCGGTCCATCCGTTCTGGCGTACAACGCGGCTGACGGAAAACTCATTTGGGAAAAGGATTCCGGGGTTCAGGCGTACACGTCACTCGTAACAATGACGCTCGCGGGCCGGCGGCAGGTCGTCAACCTCGCGGCGGCGGCGCTGAACGGGATCGACCCGGCCACAGGGGAAATCCTCTGGAGCTTTCCGTGGACGACGCAATGGGGGATCAATTGTTCGCAGCCGCTCGAAGCGGGACAGGATCGCGTGTTCATATCGGCGGGCTACGGCAAGGGCTGCGCGCTGATCAAAATCCAATCGGCAGGCGGAAAACTAGAAGCGCGGGAAGTTTGGTCCAATACGCGGATGAAAAACAAATTCAACTCGTCCGTCATCCGCGATGGGTTCGTCTACGGACTTGATGAGGGCGTGCTCTGTTGTCTCGACCTCGCGACCGGCGAGCGGAAATGGAAAGGCGGGCGTTATGGATATGGCTCGCTGCTGCTTGCGCGAGATCACTTGATCGTCATGAGCGAACAGGGTCGCCTCGCGCTGGTTGAGGCCAAACCGGGCGGCTTTCAGGAAGTCGCGGCGGTTCCGGTGTTCGACGAGCGGACGTGGAATAACTTTGTGCTCATCGGCGGACGGTTCCTCGGGCGGAATCACAAGGAGATGGCGATGTTCGATTTGCGCGACAAAAATGCGGTTGTCAGCGCGCACTAGCAACGGCGTCTGCCTTACGGGCGAGGGGCTGCTCAGATTCAATGGTCACGCCGCGCTCGGCCGCAGGCTTGCGCCGCGCGGCTCGGATAGCGACATTGGACTGCAAGTCGAGCCAAGCCAACAATGAGCGACTAATCGAAGGTGCTCGAGTTGCCTTTTTGGGCTTGATAACAGTTGCGACAATAGACCGGCCGGCCCTCGGTGGGCTTGAACGGCACCTCGGTCTGTTGGCCGCACTCGGAGCAGGTCACCTGGAACATCTGTCGCGGCGGTCGATTGCCGCCGCCACCGTATCCACCGCGGCCTCCACCACCACCGCCGGCACCGCGCCGGGGACCACCGCCACCGCCGCCCATGCTCTTGCGTTTTTCGCGGCAGGCGCGACATCGCTTGGGCTCATTGGTAAAGCCTCGCTCGGCGTAGCGCGCCTGATCGTCGGCGGAATGGATGAATTCCGCACTGCAATCAACGCAAACGAGAGTTTTGTCGGTGTACTCCATGGGATTTGCCCTCGCGTGGGCGATCCGGCGAAATTTCTTGGGGGATCCGTCGGCCGAACGGCCGGGTTAGTGGGGAAGGATGCTCCTGGAAAAGATCGGCGGTACTGCCCTCTACTAGTTCACTCACCAACATCGGAACCGAACCCGAAATACTTGTCAAGCGCATTCCGGCGGACCCGTCCCGGGAACCCGGCCACGATCTTAACCTCCCACGGGGCTCAGCCGGATGGCCGGCGGCCCGCGGAGTTGGGGGGCTGGCGGAAGGGTCGGTTTCGGCCGGTGGACGAATTTTTCGTCCTCTCGCGTGTGCTTGCTGGACAGCTCAATCGGGCGACCTGCGATGAATTCGGCGACGACCCGGCAGGAGGCCTGGAGCGGGCTGTCGGAGGTCACGATGACGTCGGCCACTTTGCCGACTTCAAGGCTGCCAATGCGGCGATCGAGGCCGAGAATGGCGGCGGGGTCCAGGGTGACGGATCGGAGGGCGGCGCCTTCGTCGAGCCCATGGGCAACGGCAAATCCGGCCTCGATGGCGACGTGCTTGGCAAGTGAGGAATCACCGGTGGTGATGCAGAATCGGACGCCGTGGCGATGAAGGACGCCCGGCTGGCGATAGATGCAATCCCAGGACTCGAACTTGTCGCCGGGGTAGCTCGTCGTCCGACCAAGGATCACGTCGATCTTCTTCTCCGCCAATTCGTCGGCCAGCTTCCAGGCATCGTGACCGCCGCGGATCACCGGTTTCAGTTGATACTGCTCCGCGAAGCGGATCGCCTCTTTGATTTGCTTGTAGCTGCCGGCCTGGAAGATCACCGGGGCTTGGCCGCGGACGAAGGGGATCATGGCTTCAAGTCGGCGGTCGTACTCGGGCAGCTTCTCCGCGTCGCCACCGGCGGCGGCAACGGCTTTCGCATAGCGCGAGGCTTTTCGGAAATAGTCCTCCATGGACGCGAGCTTCTTGTGAAACTCGTCGATCTGCTCCTTCTTCTTATCCTCTTCCATATCGTCCGGAAAGCGGACCGGCAGCGACGGCAAGGCGATGCACAGGCCCAGCGGCGAGGCGATTTCGGCCTCCGGCATGGTCCAACCGTTCAAGTGCACGAAGCCCGCGCGGCCGCCAATCGTGCCGACACCGGGGGCAATGAGGGCGCTGGTGACACCTTCGCAGCGCGCAACTTCGATGGCGCTGGCGAAAGGGTTGTACGCCGAGAGGACGACGACGTCCGGCTGGAAGTCGCCGATTTCCTGTTCGTCGACACTGCCGGCCACGGAGTCGATCTCCGTCAGGCCCAACTGCGTATCGGCGTTGATGAGACCGGGGTAAACGTGGAGCTCCTTCGCATCGACGACGCGAACAGTCGCCGGCGCCGCCTGGCCGTCGTTGGGGCCGATCTGCTTGATGAGTCCATTAGCGATGATCAGTTGACCGTTGGGAATCGCCGGACCGCTGACGGGATGGATCGTCGCGCCGACGATCCAATACTCGCCGCTCTCGGAGGGCTCGACCTTCATCACCGGGGGAAGCGGCACAAAGCTCTTCGCGGCCAGAGGCGGCTTGGGATGGTCGAAGTCGAGCGATTCGTGCTGGAAATAGATCTCGCCTTCCACAAGGGTCATCACGCACTTGGAGAAAGTATCGAGCGGATGTCCGTCGAAGATCGCCAGGTCGGCCATCTTGCCGGGCTCGATCGATCCGACGTACTTTTCGATGCCGAGCTGCATTGCGCCGTTGAGCGTGCAAAGGCGTAGGGCGCTGTTGGCATCGAGACCGCCGAAGTGCAGGGACTTGGCAGCTTCGAAGTTCAGATGGCGGACGAGTTCCGCGGAGTCGGAGTTGACGGTGGCGACCACGCCGCCCTGGGTCATGCGTGCGACGTTTTGAGGAATCGCATTGTAGGCTTCAATTTTGTAGGCCCACCAATCGGAGAAGGTGGATGCCCCACAACCG
>CAYPXR010000020.1:0-19454 GCA_964414585.1 uncultured Planctomycetaceae bacterium | reverse complement strand
CATGCCATGACCTCCAAACCTCCTTCTATATCGTCCATTCACCTGGGAACCGCTCTAATGACCGGGTACCCCCGGCCCGTGGCGCCGGCGTGGTCCACAGCCGAGGGCGGCTGTGCTCCAGAGGGGCAAACTCAGGGTCTTCGACAGGGCGCCGGCGGCTACGGCTTGCCGAGGCGGCCGGGGCCTTGCTGGTGGTTCATGGATTCCAGCACTTTGATGAGCGAGTGCGTGCCGTTGCGGCTGCCGCCCATCGCCGCGAGCTTGGTGTAGAGGTCGCGGGCCAGCGTCAGGCCGGGAAGCTGGAGCTTCATCCGATCGGCCTCCTCCAGGGCGATCTTCATGTCCTTCAGGAAGTGCTCGACGTAAAAGCCGGGGGCCAAGTCGCCTTTGAGCATCCGCGGGACATAATTCGTCAGACTCCAGGAGCCTGCCGCACCGCCGCTGACGCTTTCCAGGACGCGGTGCGGGTCGAGACCGGCGGAGCGGGCGTAAACCAAGGCTTCGCAGATCGCGACCATCCCGGGTGCGATCAATATCTGGTTGACCATCTTGGCGTGCTGACCGGAGCCTGGACCGCCCTGGAGCACGATCGTCTTGCCCATCTTCTCGAAGAGCGGCCTGGCGCGATCGAAGGCCGACGGCTCGCCGCCGACCATGAAGGAGAGCGTAGCGTTACGGGCGCCGATGTCGCCGCCGCTAACCGGGGCGTCAAGGGTGTCGATCCCTTTGGCCTTCGCGGCGGCGGTGATCTCGACGGCGAGCGACGGGCTGCTCGTGGTGCAGTCGATGATCAGGCCGCCTCTGGCCAGACCGCCCAGGACGCCGGACGCGCCGAGAACGACCTCGCGGACATCTTCGGGATAGCCCAGCATGGTGAAGACGACCGGGCATTGCCGGGCCACTTCATCGGGCGTGGCGGCCCACGTCGCACCCTGCTTCAGGAGCGGGTCGGCCTTTTCACGGGTGCGATTGGACACGGTCAACTCGTGACCGGCGGCGATGAGGTGCCCGGCCATCTGGCGACCCATGACACCGGTGCCGATCCATCCGATTTTCATGCTCATTTCTCCCAATGGCGCGCGAAAACGCGAAGACAGCATGGTAGAATAGGGTGTCCGGGCGGCTAACGATATTGCATTTTTGAAGTGGCACGATCATGAACGCAGCGCGTGCAAGCGGCCTCTTGCCCCCACCGGTGGTCATGGGCTATGCCCCACTTTACGTCGTCCGCGATGCGCCGCTTTATTCAGATTTCACGGTCATCTCCTGCGTCAAGGCGATCACCGTCGGGGCGACGCTGCTTCCGCCGGCCCTGGGGGCCATCGGTGTCGCGATCCTGCTATTCCTGGGTAATTACTGAAATCGCGAAAAAAAGTTTCCATCCGAGCCCTGCGGCGCGAGCCCACGGCCGAGCGCGGCGTTGCGTTCATACTCGGAAACATCCTTCGATTGTAAAGATAATCGTACGAATTCGTTGCAGCCGCAGCGTTTGTTGAATCGGGAAATTTTTTCGCGGTCGGGCCGGGGCTTGCGCCGCCGGCTCGGATTGCAGCCGTCTTCCGCTGCCGAGCTGTCAGCGCTTTGGCAGGCAATCTTCAAAAACATCCACGAGGCCCTCGGCGATGGCTTTGCGATCGTATTTTTGCCACGCGACTTCACGCGCGTGGCGACCGACGGCGGCGCGCTCGTCGGGATGGTCGGCGTAATAGCGAATCTTCGCCGCGAGGTCCTCGGCCGAGCCGGGAATCGCCGCGACGCCGGAGCCGTCCTCGACGACCATCTCCGCCGTGGTCCCGGCGAAGTTCACGATCGTCGGCAGGCCGGTGAACATGTAGTCGAAGATCTTGTTCGGCGTGACCCATCGCGGGCGGACGATCTGCTTGAGGATCATCAGGCCGATGTGACAGGCGGCGAGGATGCCGGGCAGTCGATGCTTGGGGACCGGCGGGAGAAAATGGACATTGGTCAGTTTTCGCTCGGCGGCCGAGGCGATCAGCCGGTCGCGCATCTTGCCGGTCCCGATCATCACGATGGCGACGTCGGGCCGGTCGCGGAGAAGCTCCGCCGCATCGAGCAGTTGATCCAGACCGTTGGCGTCGCCGTGCGCGCCGGTGTAGACGGCGACGATCTTGCCGGCCAGGCGGTTTTCCTGAAGGTAGGCCGTATCGGGCGCGACATCCTTAAAAAGACCGCCATCGGCCCCCAGCACCAGCGTCTTCAGACGGGCAGGATCAAAGCCGCGCTCCAGCAGCCGATCGTGAAAACCCTTGGAGACGAGGAGGATCTTCTTCGCCTTCGCGTAGCAGAAGGATTCGAGACACTCCCAGAAGCGATAGGCGAGACCTTTTTTCATCCGGCCCGCGGCAAGAAGGTCTTCGGGCCAGAGATCGCGGACCTCGAATACGTAAGGAATACCTTTGAGCGCCGAACCGATCCGGGCGGGAATGCCGACCGTGGGCGGCGTGCTGGTGGCGAAGATCAGGTCGGCGTCCCGGGTACGCAGGCAAACCCACGTGGCCAGACCCGCGAACTTGATCCAGGCCCACATTCGCGTGAGGACGCGGAGTTTGTTGCTGTAGAACGAATTGCAGGTGACGACGTCGATGCCGTCGATGTCCTGGCGGGCGAAGAGTCGCCACCAGGGGAGGCGCGGTAAACCCGACTGATCGTGCAGCCCGGTGATCATGGTGACGCGATGTCCCATCTGCACGAGGTAGCGGCTCACATCGTAGCTGCGGGTGCCGCTGGTGCCTTCGTTGGTGACGAAGTATTCGTGGATGTAGATGAGGTTCATGAGGTGAAGCGAAGGGCGAATAGCGAATAGCGAATAGCGAAAAGGAACTCTACGGCAGGTGAACCTCGGGCGATGGCGTATTCCGTACGATGTCGCATGGAGGAAATGTAGGGGATGGATCAAAAGCGATCAATCGGCGCGCCAGGAACTGGGTATTTGGAGAAGTTCACGGGTGTCGAATCCACTGCCTTTCCTTATAATCCGTTGCCGACGACGAAAAGGACACCATGACGATCGCACGAGAAGGACTGCGTGAAATACTCATCGCCACGGCGCTCTTCGGATTGACGGGAGGCGGGTGCGCGGTCGCCGCCATTCTAGTATCTCCATGGATATGGATTGCCGCGGTTCCGCTCTTTGATCTTTGGGTGTTCACGCTGCTGTTCTTCCGCGACCCGGCCCGGCCGATCCCCGATGAACCCGGAATCATGGTCGCCCCCGCCGACGGGAAGGTCACGGAAATCACGACGCTGCCGCATTACGACGGCTTCCAAGGGCCGGCGCTTCGCATCGGGATTTTTCTTTCCGTCTTCGATGTGCATATCAACCGCGTTCCTTGCGCCGGGCGCGTGGTGCGGACGGACTATCACCCGGGCGAGTTTCTGGATGCCCGCCATCCGGAGTGCGGAACGCGCAATGAAGCGAACGACATCCTTATCGACCCCGCCGAGTCGTTGGGCGGACCGGTCGTCGTGCGCCAGATCGCCGGGCTGATTGCGCGGCGCATCATTTGCAACATTAAAAGCGGCGATCGCGTCGAGCGCGGACAGCGGCTGGGGCTCATCAAATTCGGTTCGCGGACGGAATTGATCGTCCCGGCCGAATGCGGTCTTGAGCCGGCGGTGAAAGTGAACGATCATGTGAGCGGCGGAACGACGGTGCTCCTGCGGCCAACTGTGGGAGGCCGTCGAAATGCCGCTCACGAATCGGCGTCGCGTCAGGCCGCGCCCGCCTAAAATGTCCGCATGTCGGTGAGACCATGAAGATTGTCGGCCGAATCGATTCGCAGCAGAGGCGCGCCCGGCGGCGCGAGCGCGTGCTCAAGACCGTCGCCGTGCTGCCGTCACTGGCCACGCTTGGCAACCTCGTGTGCGGGCTTGGGGCGATTTACCTTTGTCTGCTCAGCGTGCAGGCGCAGGGGGCGGATTTGCAGCGCGCCGCGCAGGCCGGCACCCGCATTCACAGTATTTTCCCATCGTTCCTGGCGATTGCGGCTTATCTGCTCGTCGCCGCGATGGCCTTCGACGGCATCGACGGACGCCTCGCCCGCTTCACGCGCAAGACCAGCGAGTTCGGCGCGCAGCTCGATTCGATGGCCGACATCGTCAGCTTCGGCGTCGCGCCGGCCATCATCGTCCTGTGCATTGCACATCCGGGCGACATCAAGGCCCTGTCCGGTTTCGATCGACTTTATTGGCGGGCCGAATGGGTCATGGCCGCGACGTACGTCTGCTGCGCCGCGCTGAGACTGGCCCGATTTAACGTCGAGAACGTGGAAGACGAGTCGGCGCACATGGGTTTTCGCGGTCTGCCCACGCCCGGCGCGGCCGGAGCGATTGTCGGGCTGGTCATCCTTCACCAGGATTTGCTCAAGGACCTGGACCTGGTCCCCGGTTGGACCTCTCGACTCGTTGCTTCCCTGTTACCCCCGTTCGCCATGATCCTCGGACTCTTGATGGTCAGCCGGATGCGATACATGCACATTTTCAACACAATCCTCCGGGGGCGACGGCCCTTCCGACAGGTCGTGGGAATCCTGATTATCCTGCTGGTCGGCCTGGTCGTGCAATTTCAACTGACCATAGCCCTGGCGACCGCCGCGTATGCGTTGACCGGTCCCATTGGAGCGGTATCGCGCCGGCTTGGATCGAAGAGCCAAATTCACTCCGAGCCCGGATCAAAGGAACCGCCCCTGCACCGCATCGTTCCCCCGGATGAAGATACCCCAGAATCGGTTCGGGCTAGTTCTTGAGCGGCGTCGCCGGCCTGGACGATGGGTCCATCCCGCGAAACTTGCGCAGGTATTCGATCATTTTGTCCGCCTCGACGAACCCCATCTCGCGGGCCTTGAGCGTTTGCTCCATCGCCTGTTCATTCTGATGCAATCCGGCGTAGGCCTGACCGAGGACGGCATGCACGCGCGCAAGATCGAGGTCTTGCAGCGTCGGCTGCCCGGCAAGGGCTTCCCGCGCCGCCGTGACCGCGTCGTCGAACCGGCCGACGTTGCAGAGCAGGACGGCAAAGTTGCTATAGGCAAACGCGAAGCGGTCGTCCAGATCGATGGCGCGGCTGAGATAGAATGACGCGTCCGTGTATTTCCCCTCGCGCAGGAGCGCCGCGCCGAGATTGCAATGGGCCACCGCGCAATTCGGCTCCACGTCGAGGGCTTTCAACCAAACGGCCCTCGAATTTCTCCAGACGCGTGACTGGATCCGTGACGCCCAGGTCAAGGCGGACGCGGCGAGAATCGCAAGGAAGACCAAGGCGAAGGGAACGCCGGCCCGTCGCAGGGCCGCGCGACGATGGGCGGCCCAGAGCAGTCCCGCGAAGAGCACGGTGATCGGCATGATGGCCAGGTAGCTGTAACGATCCGTGGCCAGTTGTTGCCCGATCTGAATCAGCCCGAGATTCGGCAGGAGTATCAAAAGGTAGGCCATCCATGCGGCCAGAAGCGCCGGCCACTTCCTCCGTTTCACGAATGCGAAAATCGAAACTCCCACCACGGCGACCGTCGCAATGGCGAAGCGGCCGGTGGCGAGGCTGAGGTCTTTGGGCAGGCTGTAGTAAGGCGATAGATTTCGTGGCACGAGTGTCTTGGTAAGGTAGAAAGTCAAGCCGTAGGCCGCGTGCGCCAGTCTCGCGTTCAGATCGAATTCATGGAACGGGGCGCGCGAGGCGTTGAAATCTTTGGCCGCTGCCGCCCAGAGACAGACGGGAATGGCGATCAGAAATAGCGGCGCTTTTTCCGCCCAGGTCCGCCAGCCGCGCCGGTCCAGCGCGAAGTAGTCCAAAATCAACAGAACCGCCGGCAGCGTGACCGCCACGGCCTTGAACAGGACGGCGACGAGGTAACAAAGAATAACGACGACAAAGCAGGCTCGCTTTGATGCACCAGAATCATGCGCCCGCAGATAGGCCAGGATGGCCAGTAGATAGAAGAACACCGCGGGGAGGTAAGGCTGCGCGGAAACCCATGCGACCGTCTCGACGCGCAGCGGATGGACGGCGAAGAGGAGTGTCGCCACGGCAGCATAAACGCGGCTCCACGATCCCTCGCGGGATCGAGGACTTCCCCCGCCGAGGCCGAGAAGTCGAAGGATGATCGCATACAACAATGCGCAATTCAGCACATGAAGGGCCAGACTCACCAGATGGTACGTTCGCGGGGCCAGTCCCGACCAGCACCATTCGAGTCCAAAGAGAAGCCAGGCCAGCGGTTGCCAGACGCCCAGGTGATACGTTCTCCACGACCACGCCCATTGCGACGGTCCGAATCCGCGAAAGGACGAATTCTCGACGAAGTTCCGGTCGTCGTCCCAGTTGAGGAAGGCCCCGTTCATCGCGGGCCAGAGCGCCGCCGCCGTCGCGGCCATCACCAAGGCCAAAAGGATCGCGCTCAACCAACGCCGGTCCGGCGCCGTATGCGTCGTTGAATCGTTGATTGCTTTGTCCATATCCGCCATTTGATTTTTCCGCGGGAATCTTCGATCGCGTATCGTCTCATAAATCGGTCATCGTCCACCTTGGCTGTGGGTCGAATCCGACGCGCCGGCGGTATTTGTTGCCGGATCGCCACGCCTCGGCAAAGACCGCCCAGGAGCGACGAGCGGCGCAACTTCGCCGTCTCACCACTGCTTCGGCCGTAGCGCGACGCCAACAGGATGATTTCCGGCGTCCGGGGTTTTTGACCGCGTGGCGCGGCCTTTGCCATCGTCGGTGGTCGTGAGGGAAGGCCGGCCTGCCACCGCCCAGCGCGGTCCGCGCCAGTCCGGTCCAATCTAACCTTGGGGGAAAAAGGGGGAGGACGATGGACGAAAACTTGTTTCAGCGCAAATTATCGGAATTGGTCCAGGAGATCGGGAACATTCCGGATGATGAACGCTCCAAGCTCGAAACCCTGGCCGCTCAGACCAAAGAGCGACACGAGAAACTCAAGAAGACGGTGAGCAGCCTTCAGGATTCGATCGACTACCTGCGGCTCTCCATCAAATACCTGCTCTTCGATTTGGAGGCGACCCGTCGCGAAAACGGGTATCTCCGAAAGATGCTGGAAGAACAATCCGGCAGCTAAGTCCCAAAAGTAAACGCGTCCTGGAGCAGGCCTTGGACGACACCAACGCGCGCATCGCCGTTTCATGCGGCTTCAAAAAGCCGTGCGGCGATGCGCGCTTCGACTTGGAGCGGTGACTCCCACAATTCGTATTGCGCACCGGTTCCATTATCGGCCGGACTACAGGTATTCACCCGGCGCTCGACCGAGCAGTTTCGCATTTCACATCGTCGTCGATAGGACGCCTCCATTTTGGAGCGGCTCCAGACGCCCCCTTTGAAACCGGCGTCCGACCGCATTTTGGTCCACCCCAGGAAGTCGTCTGCCGGAATTGGCCGAAAAAGCTTGTCTTTTTTCGTCGTCTCCGATAACGTATAGGTCTAGATTGACCGGGTCTCGTTGCCGTTGTCGGGCGGGGGATCTTGATGGGCCAGGACCCGGAATCGACGGCTCCACGCAAACCGGGGAAAATCTATAGAGAGGCAGGCCAAGAGATGTATCAGCGCGGTCATCCGTCTTTGGAAGTCCAGTTGACCCGGCCCTTAGTCAAGATTCTGTCGATTCTTTTCGCGGCCGTATTTTCACCGACGCCGGTCTGGGCGCAAGCCGCGCCGTCCGCGCTGTCCATTCAGCGATCCTCCAAGACGAACCAGGCTATTTTCGTGACCGCGCCCGGCGGCGGACCCATCGTCGTTCGAGCTCCCGCAGGCAACGGCGCTGCGCAGCCCATCGATTTTCTCAAGGAACATGGCGCCGTGTTCGGCATCCAGGATGCGACGCAGGAGCTGACGGTCGGAACCGTGAAAATTGATCGGCTCGCGAATCGTCACACGACGTTTCATCAAGTCTATCGGGGGATTCCCGTTTTTTCCGGAACTCTGAAGGTGCATCAGAACGCCGCGGGCCAATTCATCGCCGCCAACGGCCGCTATCACCCGATCGCGCCCAATTTTGATCTCGTTCCGACGATCGATATCCAACAGGCCCAGCAAACCGCGCTCGCCCGGGTCCTTCGCGGCGCGCCGCGCGTCATTGAGTCCGAGCTGACCATCGTCGACCCCGGTTGGTACGGAGACCCCAATCGGGGGACGCGGCTCGCCTACCGTTTTGTACTCTACGATCAACTCGCCGCCGTTTGCGAAGGCTTCTTCATCGACGCGCACACCGGCGAGGTCCTCGACGAATGGGACATGATTCAACATGCCAAGAACCGGTTCATCTACGACGGGCAGGCCGGTTTTGACTTGCCCGGCGTTCTGGCACGCGGCGAGGGCGATCCGCCGGCGAGTTTGAGCGATGTGAATCGCGCCTACGATTATTACGGCGACGTCTACGATTACTACACCCGAGCCTTCGGCCGCGACAGCATCGATGGCATGGGGCTCAACATGGTGGCGACGGTCAATTCGCTGGCGCCGGGGTGCCCCAATGCGTACTGGGATGGCGTGTCGCTGCAAATGGTGTTTTGCGATGGCGCCGTGACTGATGACATCGTCGGCCACGAACTGACCCACGGCGTGACTCAATTCACCGCGAATCTGATCTATCAGAATCAGTCGGGACAGCTCAACGAGTCCTGCTCCGACATCTTCGGCGAACTGGTCGATTTATTCAATGGAAACGCGGCCTTTGTCGGTCAACCCAATTCACCGTTTTGGCCGGCGACGCCGACTGGCCCGGGTCTCGACACGCCCAACATCATTCGCGGAGCGTCAACTTGCAGCCCCGGGCTGACCTATCCGAACGGCGTTCGATGGCTAATCGGCGAAGACGCTATTGAATTCGCCAATTTTGTTCCTCTGCCCCTCCGCGACATGTGGAACCCCCCGTGTGACGGGATCAGCCCCGACTATGCCAACAGCCCCTATCAGGTCTGTTATGTCGGCGACGCGGGCGGCGTTCATATTGGAAGCGGCGTTCCCAATCATGCGTTCGCCATGCTGACGGATGGCGCCACCTTCAGGGGTTACACCATCACCGGGATCGGCCCCATTAAGTCCGGCGCCGTTTGGTACCGCGCGCTGACGACCTACTTCACCGAGATTTCGGATTTTGAAGACGCCTACCACGCCCTGAATCAGGCCGCCGCCGATCTCATCGGCACCTTCCCCAACGATCCTCGAACGGGGCAGCCGTCGAACAGCGCCTTCACGGCCGACGATGCCGTGCAAGTCGACCTGGCGCTTCGAGCGGTCGAAATGAACACCACCGGCACGTGCGGCCAGACGGCCGACGTCCTGAGCGACCGGCCGCCACCGATTTGTTCCCTGCGAAAGGTGATCTTTCAGGATAATTTTGAAAACGGCGTGAACGGCTGGACCCCCTCCAATTCGGGAGCGGGGGCAAATCCCTACAATTGGATTCAGTCGAGCTCCCTGCCCTATCATCGATTGGGCACCGCCTGGTTCAGTCCGGACCCGAGCCCGACGGGTTGCACCGTCGGTTCGGTGGGCACGCTCAACTCGCTGACCAGTCCCTCCATCGTTTTGCCGGCGTCGTTGCCCTCTCCCACTCTGGCGTTCACCCATTTGATCAGCACCGAGAGCCAGTTCGACGGCGGAAACGTCCGAATCAGCGTGAATGGCGGCGCCTTTAATCTCATCTCTCGAAGCGCGTTTCGATTCAACGCTTACAACGGTCGGGTCCGTTCCACCGCCGAAGGCAATGTCAGCACCAACGGCATCCAGGGGCAACAGTCGTTTGCCGGCCAAAGCGCGCATTGGGGAACGTCCATCATCGATCTCACGGGACTGGTCGCGGGCGGAAATTCCATTCAAATTCGCTTCGACATCGGTCGCGACGTCTGCGGCGGAGCTCTCGGCTGGTTGATCGACGATTTCGAAATCTACACCTGCCCGGATTGCAATTCCAACAACACGATCGACGACAAAGAGTATTCGTATGTCAACACGTTCAACCTGGTTTCGCTCGCCGGCCTGACGTTTCAAACGTTCACGCTCACCACGCCGCCGCACGCCCGCGGCGACGTCACGCTGAAGTTCACGGCGATGGGAGATTACTATTTTGACACGGATAATTCGAGTCCAAACGGGATCACGGAGGATGAGTATCTCAAGGTATACATCGGAATCGGACCGGACTACCTGATCGGAAACCTCTTCCTGCAAAACGAGGGCCATGATTGCACAGACTTGCTCAACCCCGACCTGGGGGAGATTGTCCTGACGGATTCCGATTTCAATTCCATCCTGGATTATGTAACGACCAGCCCCAAGGTCTATGTCGTGACCAGCGGGTCCGAGGTGAACGGCAGCCGCTGTGGCACGTATAATTTCGTCGGGATGGACGTTCAATTTTCCGGCCGGGCCACGGACTGCAATAACAACGGCCGCGCCGACCGTTTGGACATTGAGCAGCGATTCAGTCAGGACGTCAATCAGAATGCCATACCCGACGAATGCGAATGCGATTGCAACCATAACAGCATTCCGGACGTTTCCGAACTGGCCGACCATACCGCGACCGATTGCAACCTGGACGGCGTGCTCGACGCCTGCCAGGGCGGCCCGGCTGCGGGCATCGATTGCAATGGAAACTTGATTCCCGACAGTTGCGACATTGCCGAAGGGATCGCCGCCGATTGCAACAGTGACGGCATCCCCGATGAGTGCCTTCCCGTCCTGGCCGTCGATCTTGGCCCCGATGTGACCGTCGAATTTTCGAGCGGCCAGAATACGGTGCAAATCGGCGGCGGGCTGGCCGTGCTCGGCGGCGTTTTTCCGTTTGAATTCACCTATTCCTGGGAAATCGTCAGCCCATCATCCAACAGCGGCTCTTTCGATGACAAACATCACCGCGCGCCGAGCTTCCGTCCGTTTTCGCCCGGCGACTATGTCTTGAGGTGCACCGTTCGGGATCTCAACACCAACGGCTGCACGAATTATGACGAATTGACGGTGCACATCCTGGGCCTGCGCGCCGATGCCGGTCCCGACCGACTGGGTTGTGTCGATCAGCCGACGTTGCCGTTTGGCGGTGACCCGGTCGCGGTGGGAGGCATACCCCCTTATTCCTACACGTGGACCGTACTTTCCGGCGGCGCCAATTTTCCCGGCGATCTTGCGGACGACGAGCACCCGACCTACACACCGAAGTCCACTTCCGATCATGTGATCCGAGTCTCGGTTCAGGATTCCGCCGCCACGCCCAATACGGCGACGGATACCGCGACGCTCCGCGTCGGAGAAAACCTGATCATCAACATCAAACATCCCGATCATCCCCATCCCATTCTCACGGTGGGAGAGGTCTACGAGGCGGGCGCCGGGTTTGAAGTTTCCGGTGGAATTCCGCCCTACATCTATGACTGGACGGTCTTGAGTGGACCCGGCGGTTCTTTTTCCGGCGCGGATCCGGCCAATCCGAATTTTAGCTCAAACGCGCCCGGCTCCTACATCATTCGACTGACCGTGACCGACCAGGGCGGCTGTCTGACCCAGACTCAATTCACCCTTACGGTGGTCACAAATCCGCCCTCGTCAAAGGTGCCCGTGGGGGTTGAGCCGCCCGCCGCGACCACGACCGTCTGCGGCGTCGGACTTTGTGGGCCGACCGGAGTCGTTTCATTGCTGGCAACACTCGCGGGGATGCTGGCCCTTCGTCCCTATCGCCGGCGGCGGCGCTAGATGGGTCGGTTTGTCAACGCGTTCCGAACGGCGAGTCTTCACGCAGGCGCTGTAGAAATTCCTTTACGTGGGCCGCCTGCTCGCGTTCCAGCGTTCGATGTCCGTACTGGACTTCATAAAACCATTCCGTCAGACGCGGCAACTCCGCCAAGTCCCGATAGGACCTGGCCAACTCCAGGGCGAATTCGCGGGGGGACGCCGAGGCGGCTTTGACGTGGCCCTTGTTGGCCAGCAACAACAGCAAACGATCATAGAATCGCGCATCCGTTCGCCGGGCCCACTGCCATCCGGGGCGTTGCCGACCAAACGCGAGCCGCTCCTTGGCCATGAGCGAAAGGATCGCCAGGACGCGCATCGTCAGGATGACGAACATCAGGCATAACAGGAGCAGCAGCCAGTAAAAACAGCGCTGCCAGAGCGACAACAATTCCGGCCCCCACAGAAAAGCGAGGATCGTCGAGGACAACGTGGCCGGCCCATGGTCGCCGCTTTCGTTCAAACGCCCCAGCCACGCCGTGACGCGGTCGACCAGGTGGTACCGGCTGTCGGCGTCGAAGGAGACCAGCGACGACCATTTGAACTGGAGGTAATCCATCCAACGCTGCGATCGGGACCAGAGCCCGTCGTCCTCGGCGGCGTCGCGCGTCGGATTGGCGGGACTGGGATCGAACGTCACCCAGCCTCTGTCGGGGAGGTAGACCTCCACCCAGGCATGCGCGTCATTCTGACGAAACTGGCGATAGCCGCCGATCGAATTGTAATCGCCGCCGTAATAACCGTTAACCAGCCGCGCCGGAATGTCGACGGCCTGACACAAAACCGCCAGCGCCGAGGCGAAGTATTCGCAATGGCCTCGTTTGTTTTCAAACAGAAAGTCCTGAATGGGATCGACGCCGCGAACCTGGCGACCACGACTGAGGGTGTATTGATAAGCTCCGGACGTCAGGAATTCGCAGGCCCGCCTGACCAGTCGCTCGCGCTGTTTCGGATCCGACGCATCGCCGTAGCGCGCGAAGAAACTTCTGGCGAACCGCCGAACCTCCGGAGCAATCAATGAAACGCTGCCGGGCCGGGTTCGCTTGGGCGGGAGCGGATCGAGCTTCGTCAGTTCCCCTTTTTCGGGCGCGGCCAGCGATAGAATGGTGTAATCAATACCGCCTCGCGGATGATCCTCCGTCTGCAACGAGAGATCGGTCTGATCGATTTTGACCGACTTGAGGTCCCTCGTCGCAATGGCCAGCGGCGGGTAAGTCGAGAACAAACATCCCGCGGAAAGGTGCTCGAGGGAAATCTCCTGCACGATGATTCGATCCTCGGACGCCCGGTCCGCCAGCTCCGAGAGCTCCGTCAGGGCGCCTTCCGGCGCCGTTTCCACCAGGCGCGGAGATTTTCGCAGCGGGTGCCAGCCGCCCTGGTCGTACCGCTCGAACGTCATTCCTCTCATGTAGGGCTGATAGTCTTCAGGCTTGAAATTCCGCCGGGTGCTTCGGATTCGGACGCGCATCACCGGCGTTTCGTCTTCGAACATCGGAGTTTCGCCGAGTTGGATCTGGTCGGTAAAGCCGGTCACGGCCGCCGGCATGACGCCCTGAATTCGGCCGAAAAATCCGCGCCCCACCCCTCGCGGGATGGCCACGAACAACAGAAGCCCCATCACGGCGAGACCGGCGGAACACCAGACCGTCGTGCCGACATAACCGCCAACGGCGGAGCGATTCCATTCCGGTTCGGCCGGCGGAGGACCCACGCCCGCACGGCGCCAGTCCAGTTTCCTTCGTTCGAGCACGATTTCCGCGTCCCGTTGCGATTGAAAAGCGAGGAGCCACGCAACGCCCAAAGTGATATCGATCACCACGACGATGCCGAAGAGCGGGCTGGCCGTGACAAACGCGCTGATCAAGACCAGCAAGGCGGAAATGACCATGACCAGGGCCGCATCGCGATGGGTCCGCAGCTCGAAGAATTTGCAGCACCCCAGGAAAATCATGAAGTGCGCCAAGTCGATGATATAAATGGTCGGCTCTTCGTGCGGCCAGAACATCTCGTAAAGCAGATAGAGCGATGCGATCCCGACCATCGCATAGACCGCGTCCGACGGCAAACGCGTGCCGCCCTCCGGTTTCGCCAGGAGACAACTGAGCAGCGCCCCGGCGAAGACGAGTGAACTGATGCCCCAGGAATTCTCCACCTGGATAATGGGCAGCATATTGACCAGGGCCAGCCCGAGAAGCCCTATATGCATCAGGCTCATGGGCTTCATGCGCTGCTCCTGATCGATCGGGCGTCGTTCGCCGCGGAGCCGACCGACCCCTGGGGTTTAGAAGCGAGGGGAATCGGGCTGCCGGGCAACGAAAACATCGCGTCAAAGGCCGGGGTTCCGGCCACGTAGGTGGTGGTCGGCCCGATGGCGGCCGAGAGTGACTTCGCCGCCGCGCGAAGATCGTCGCTGTCCAGCGCCGCGAAGAGCAGGCAACTCCCCCGCCAGCGCGACGGCCACGACATCCGCCGAATGTGCGGCGTCAATTCATCGTTTGAGTTCGCGACGCGGATCGCCAGTTCCCGTAACAGACGCAGGCGCCGCGGCCGCCCCCCCGCCGGCGGAAGGATCGCCAACGGCTCGCCGTTGCAGATCAAACCGACCTTGGTCCCGCGCTCCAGCGCGTCGCAGATCACCGTCGCCGCCGCGCTGATGGCCGATTCCAATCGCATTGTCAGTTGCACGTCGCGTGGGTCGCAGCCCGTATGGACCGCGCACCAGATCTGCGCCTCGCGGGTATTGGCCATCTCCCGGATCATGAGCTGGCCCGTCTGCGCGGACCGTCGCCAGTGAATGCGACGAGGATTGTCCCCCGGGCGGAACTCCCGCAGGCCGAAAAACTCCTCGTCGCCCTTGGACCGGGACAACAGCAGGCCGTTGCTCGTCGCATCCGCCATGCGCGAGGCGCGAAGGACGTCACCCCGCAGCCGCGCCAACGCGGGCAGGACGACCAGATTCGCCTCCGCGGGACTGACGACGGACTTGTCGAAGATGCCAAAGGGAAAGCCCATGGACAGGCGGATCGCCGAGAAGCGAACCCGCCCGCGACGGGCGGCGACCGCGGGGACCGTATGAACGACCGTTTCCTGCGGACGCAACAGCGGGAGGTACGACTCGGGAGAGACCATGGCGCCGTTCGCGGGAAGCGCGTCGATGAGCCGGATGCCGCGGGCGCCGTTCCACGCGCGATGGTTGGTCACGCTGTAGCGAATCTCCATCGGCTGGCCCACGACCGCCACGTCGGGCAACAGGCGGCGGACCGTGAGCCCGCGCAGCGTTCGCCAGCCCGAGAAACCGTTGAGCACCAGCGCCGCCAGGCCCAGGCCCAGCAGCAGCATCAGGAGATTCATATCGGAGTCGATGGCCGCCATGGCCACGAGTAACGTCCCGAGACAAAAGAGGACGCCGCCTCGAGTGATACGAAATCCGTGCGTGGGAAGCCGCTTGGCGATCGTTCGTTTTCGGAAGAAACGCGGCATGAGACGGTCATCACCGGGAAATGCGCGGTCACGCGCAATCGCTGAGGTTTGTTTCCTCCCCGATCAAGTCGGAACGGGAATTTGTTCCAGGATTTCCAGAAGGATCTGGTCGGGCGACGCCGCATGGCCGTCGCGAAGGTACGACTTGCTGACGACGCGATGGGCGAAGACCGGGCGGGCGAGAAGCTTGATGTCGTCCGGTACGGCGTATTCGCGTCGATGGAGCAATGCGGAAGCCCGGGCGGCGCGCATGAGCGCCAGCGCCCCGCGCGGGGAGACGCCGACTTCAAAGGAATCGTGCCGCCGCGTCGCCTCGACGATGTCCTGGAGATAGCCCATGAGGCTGTCGTCGACTCGCACCTGATCGGTCAGCAGTTGCAGTTGAACGATGTCCGCCGCCTCCATCACCGGCTTCAACGCTTCGAGCGGAGCCCGGTCCGGCTGTTGCAACAGAATCTGCCGCTCATCCTCGCGCGACGGATAGCCGATGCGAATGCGCAGGATAAAGCGGTCCAACTGGTTTTCAGGTAGATAATAGGTCCCCTCGAATTCAAAGGGATTCTGCGTCGCGACGACCATGAACGGCTGCTCGAGCGGGACCGGCTGGCCGTCCACCGTGACCTGATTCTCGTTCATCACTTCCAGCAGGGCTGATTGCGTGCGCGGCGTTGTGCGATTGATCTCGTCGGCCAGAACGATGTTCGCGAAAATCGGCCCCTTCTTGTGGTCGAACATCCCGGTCGTCTCGTTGTAGATGCTGACGCCGAGGATGTCCGACGGGAGCAGGTCCGGCGTCAGTTGAATCCGTGAAAATCGGCAGTCGATGCTCTTCGCCAACGCCCGTGCCAAGACGGTCTTCCCGACGCCGGGGACGTCCTCAATGAGCACATGGCCGCGGGAAAGGAGCCCGATGAGAATCTGCGAAATGGCCTCGGTCTTTCCGATGAAGACGGATTCGATATTGGCGCGAAGCTGGCCGAGCTTCTCGAACAATCCCTCGCGTTCCACCATCGCCGCGGTCGTCATCGGTTAGGCACCTGCTCCGGCCACGCTCTCCCGGCCGGACTCTCCATTATAGATGGTATCTCGGAAATCTCACAGGACTTGCCCGATAGAGATTTCAGCCTGGCGGCATCAAAACTCTCCAATGGCCTTGCCGGCAACGCTTGGACACCGATGGGCATGGCCGCGAACCCGATTTGAACTTTCAGACCGACGGGTACAATACTTTAAGCTGGTCATTCCCTGGGACGGTTCCAGAGCGTGACCGGCCCGGGCCTGCCGTCGGGCGGGAAGGCGGAGTACAGTCGGGTAACGGGCACGAACAACGAGCCGCTCAGCGACCTGATCTCCAAGGTCGAGATCAAGGACAGCGGCGGGACGGTTTTGGCATCGAGCGTCAAAAGCTATGAGCCACAGCGCGACTTGATTTCGAGCGTCGAAAATAACTGGGGCACGACGAGCGTGTCGAAGTACGAGTACCAGAACGATATCTTGGCCCGCCGGACCAGCGTGGTCCGCACCGGCTCGGCGTTTACGGACACGCTCGGCGATCACTACGAGCAATACGGGTACAACGCGCGGAACGAGTTGACGGGCGCGACGACCTACGCGGGCAGTGATTTGCAGAACCCCGGCAGCGAGATCGTCGCGCGGCGGCGCGTCTATGCCTACGACCCGATCGGCAACCGCCTTACGCACGCCAATGGCGACGATGATGCCACGTCCTACACGTCGAATAACTTGAACCAGTACACGGAGATTTGCCCTCCGCCGCTGCCGCCGGTGTGCGAGGAGCCGACCTACGACGCCGACGGAAACCTGACGAGCGACGCGAACTGGAATTACTACTGGGACCTGGAGAACCGGCTGAGCTTCGTCGTGGCCAAGACGCCCGGCGAAGGGGCCAAGTATTGCCAGTACGATTACGACTACATGAACCGGCGGATTCGCAAGCGGACGTACAACTGGGACCCGTCGGCGAACAACAACGAGGGGGCGTGGGAAACGTCGCCGTCGGCGGACACGCGATTTGTCTACGACGGGTGGAACTTGCTGATGGAGATTGACGCGCTCAACAGCAACGCCATCCTCCGCAAGTACACCTGGGGGTTGGACCTGTCTGGCACGATGCAGGGCGCTGGCGGGATCGGCGGATTGCTCGCTGCCTACGATTCGCGAGGCACATCTAGCCCCAACGACGACAAGAACTTTCTCTATTTCGACGACGCCAATGGCAACGTTGGACAGTCGATGGATCTGTTTGACGGCTCAATCGCCGCCCGATACGAGTACGATCCGTATGGCAACAACCTACTCGATCAGACCAACACGACCCAGAGCGGAACTTACGCCACGACGAATCCGTTCCGCTTCTCAACCAAGTACTTTGATGCTGAGACCGTTCAATACTACTACGGCCGTCGTTTCTATTTTCCGCTTTGGGGGCGGTGGGGGAATCGGGATCCGATTGAGGAAGCGGGAGGAAACAACCTTTATCAATTCATTTCAAATGAACCCATTAAATCATTCGATTTGATTGGCCTATTTAAGCCATACTTACATGAGCTTTTCACGATCGTCGGACACCATAATAGTAACCACAGATTAAAGGCTGAGTATCTTCGTGGACTTGCATGGGAGAATGTACAAACAGACTATGAACATCCGTTGGCCGATGAAATGCATGCCCAGAGTCCGCAATATATCTTTTGGCTTCAGTCACAATTGATCGCAATTTCTAGACATTGGTGTGGCCCAGAACCCCCTTGTGACGCTGAGTATCCTCTATCTGTTATCGAGCTAATTAAAAAAATGGGAAATACTCTACATTCAATTCAAGATTATTATTCGCATACTGACTGGATTGAAGGTTCGCTGATGTTGCCCGCTTATAGCGCCCACGTAGAAAGTTTTCCGCAAGACTGGACCTACATTTTCCAAGTCGCGCATTACCCATATTACCCCAGGACATTTTCACTAGATCTGGTTTTTGGAGGAGATGGTTCCGAGCATTTCGGCGTAATCTACTATTCATGTGGATATAACCCGAATGGTTTAGGCAGTCCACACAATCGATATGCAGTAGACCTCGCAAGCACTACGCAATATCGCAGTAGAAATCCGCCCTTCGGATTAGGATACGCTGCTTTTCTGCGAGCGCGGGACACAGCGATTCGCGCGACGGCGGAGTTCGTCGAATTCGTCTATGCGCATGTTCAACAAGGTTGCCGAAGAAGGATATTCGATCGCTAGAAAAGGTGTTATTACCCCAGCCGTTATTCGTTGGACACGGCTTCATTGAGAAAACTAGAAAACCAGCTTTATCTTCATCGCATAATGTTTCACATAGGCTGGCCAGAGAAATCATCATGCAATAACGAGATGATCAGCATCGAGAGAAAAATCCGGTAATGATTGTAGTATTACGTTAACGATGTACGTCCTTTTGGCTATTGTTATTACGAGTAGGGCGATAGTTTGGCTAGCCCACGGAGATCCAGCAACGATCCTTGTTATCTTTTGCGGACTTGCTGCGCCACCTATTGGACTTTGTGCATTTGCGGCTCTTGGAGGATGGCGCTTTGTTGGGAGGGTACGAGTGGCGATTGCGTGTTTCTATTTTCTGGCATTCTTGGTTGGCATGTTTTTTTTTGTATTGCCGACCCTCATGCTGCCAAGTCTTCTGACGTACCGTTGGATGTATTACATTCGGTCATATTCTGAGCCTGCGATAATGGTTATGGGTTGGTGGGGGCTACCGATTGCAATTGGGATGCTATTGCCAGCGTCAAAGAAAAGACGGTCTTCCGGCTATTGCCAACAATGTGGTTACTGTCTCTGGGGTTTGATGTCGGACAAGTGCCCTGAGTGTGGTACACCATTTGATCTCGATCGCATCCGAGAAACTGATAATAAATGATCCGAAGATCATCAAGAATTGTGCAAACAATCGCGCGGGTCCACGAGCGGGGTTCCAAAATGTTGATAGCCCTCGCGCTTGATCGTGAAGCGTGATTTTCGAGGAAATTGAATCGGCCGAAATGACGGCGGTCCGCGCGGGCGCGCGGGTCCACGAGCGGGGTTCCAAAATGTCGATAGCCCTCCCGTTTGATCGGGGAGCCTGTTCTTCAAGGAAATTGAGTGGGCCGAAATGTCGGCGGTCGCCAATCAGGAGTCGAGATATCGTCGCCCGCGCAGACCGTCATCATACTCGATCGGCGATCGA
>CAYPXR010000019.1:0-37488 GCA_964414585.1 uncultured Planctomycetaceae bacterium | reverse complement strand
TCTCGCCGATTGCCAGCCAGTGAGTAACACGATGGCGGTGCCAGGGTTCATGGGCATGGATTATTCCTGCGGAGGCGAATACATGTTTCGCCTAATGGCCGACGCGAACGATTTGGACGGCGATAGTGATCGTCAGGAACTCATCATCTTGAGCCAAGCGATGGAGCTTCACATGCAACGTGGGTTTCCCATGGGTATGGGTCCGATGATGGGTGGCTGAGAGTTCCGCCATGAGATCGTTCGAAAGGCGGCGCGAAGTGAGATGGTGCCGAGAAATCGGATGGAATTCGCGGCGAAGGGGGGACGCGTTTTCAGACGGCCGCTCATTTGGTAGTGGCTCGTTAATGTCGTTGTCTCTGGGCTTCCTTCGACGTGTTTGAGGTGAGAGTAACATGATCATGGCAAAGACTTCCGCGATAGGTCCCCAACTTGTTTTTCTAACCGTCGTGCTCGCCGTCCTCGCCTACCGTCCCGCACTGGCGCAGTGCGGCGGCGGTGGTATGTCTTGCGGCGGACATTCAATGTCAAGCCGTGGCATGGGACACGCGAATCACTTGAGCGGCCCTTCTTACGGGCATTCGTCAGGTGGCCACGCTTCGGGAACCACCCATTGGAATCATATTGGCAACCAACCGGTGGGGGCCCGGGCACCGGGAAACGGGGTGCTTTCTGGTGGACACGGCGCGCATGTCGGGGCAGGAGGGCCTCACGGAACCTCCCCCGGGTGGTCAAGTCCCTCTTCGAGATTCCGCTCAGCGAGCCCGCGGTCTTTCTCCGGAGTGGCGGAGCCTACGATCCACAGTCGTACATCCACCGCCTTTAACACCTCGTTGCCTGGACATGTGATGAGCCATGGGAATGACATGCACTCCTCTGCGGGTCGATTCGCCCGTGGCGTCGATGATCGTGCAACGGTCGCTTTGCCACGACTTCAGCGGGCGATATCTTCATCCTCTTTACTCCCTCGATTACCATCATCTGGCTCTGACGGAATCCGGTTTGACAATCACTCGGCCCATCAACCCCATCGCGGTCTGACGTTAGACTCGTCCCCGGATTGGGCCGCGAAGCTCAGGGAGACACAGTCAGATTCGTCCTTGCCGGGTTTCCTTGGGCTACGATCGCAAACACGATCTAATCAAACGACATTGGCAACGTCCCGCCTCCGCTCCTTGGATTCATCCCATACGAGCCACTCACGGCCGAACGCAAATGCTAAATCTGAAGAGGGCGATCCTCCGACGAACGACTGGATGCTTGGCGGGGCATCAGATCCTCGCCCGGTTTTCAGACCTTCCTTAGATCGTTACAGCGCGGTCGAACTGCCAGCAACTCGCGGCTTGGAAGAGTTCCTAGCCCAATCCCGTATTGTCCCAACCACGCAACCTAGGAACGGGCCCTCGAATCAGGCCGCGAGGTGATTCTCGGCGTCCAGTTGTTTCTGCTGCAAGGCTGGATTCGGCGTATCCGTTGCGTACGATTGGATGGGTTTCCATATGTTTTTGTGTCCCAAACGAATATCAGGTCACGTTGGTCACGGGCAACGAGACCCAGGTCGTTAGTGCCTCGATTCCGGTTCGAGGTGAACCATATTGTGGGCCCGATCCATTCGGCGACTCCTGCATCCCCTCAGAGGGCGAGCGACACGTGCCGCAGGGCACGAGCGCCAACTTCCGCGCGATTCCGCCTGCCTCGGAGCCGCACTATTCAAGTGCCGGGCTGGCGCCGATTGCCTGTGACTTCTACGAACAACCCTTCGCGCCCGAAGTCTGGGTCCACAACTTCGAGCACGGTGACACTGCGTTTTGAGCAAGGTGATCGAGGAATCCGAGGTGCCGGCAGTTCTCATGGCAGTAGCGCCACGAGCCGAGTTCGCGCCCAGTGTCCCGCACAGTGATCACAATCACGGCCCATGAGGCGGATAGGCGTTGACCTGTCGGATTCAATTCGACGACAGAAAAGCAGGACATAGATCATTGTCCGTTGTGGAAAGAATGCGCAGTGATCCTATGGTCCTGGTGTGTGTCACCTGCTCTCGGTGGGCACACATCAACCGAAAGGCGGGCGATATGTCCGGCTGATGGCCACGCAAGCGCGGTACGAACTCGGTCAGTCCGTAGACCGCGGTCCGGAAGTCGTTGACTGAGCCCGATGTGTCGGATTATGGCACTTGATCGTCCTCACAAAACTGCCCTCAAGCTGCCCTCAAAACGCGTCACGAGACAGTAAGAAACCGTGGAGGAATAGGACATCACCGAGACGAGCGAAGTCGTTGTCGCTTCGCAAGTTCGGCGATAAAGTAAGCGATTGGAAGAGTTTGAGGAAACGGGGCAGAACGAATCCCTCCCTCTCCGTTTCTCATCCTGGACGTCGACGGACCCATGGCGACGTCATTGAATGCAATCCCACAGAGAATCGGCTACGCGTCAGAGTTTCGTCCGGCCAAACGCCAATTGGGATGAACGTTTTGGGGGCCTTCCTGAAGCACCAGGGGCGCAATGTGGTCTCGAACGAAGCGGGGCTGAGTGGTGTCGGTGTGGCCGCCCCAGTCACCCTCGCGCTCAAAAGACGTTCGCCAGACCACGTTGGTGACTTTGGCGTAAAGGTGTCGGGTCTCCCGCGAAGCGCCGGCGGGCATGACGAAGCCATCCAGCCCGGCCGAGGCTTCCGAACCCGGCTCACGATCAGCCGTCCCGGCCAGCGGAACCGCAAAGTTCAAAACCGCGTCGTTTTCGGAGGTGAAGACACACATCCGACCGCGAACATGGCGCAGCGCGTTGGTCAGGTCGTAGTCAGCGCCGATGGACGCTCCCAATAAGACCACGTTATCCACCTGGCATTCCTGAGGCAGCGCTTCCAGCGCAAAGACCGCGACCGCGGTCCCTGCGGAAAGGCCCATGAGGGTGATCGGTGCATCGGGATAGTCGGCCCTGGCCTTGCGGATGATCGCGGCCACTTCGCCGGCCTTTTGTCGCTTGTAGGCGTCGCTGGCCACTTGATCCGCAAAGACGCCCATTCCGGTCTCCCAGTGGTATTCGACGAATTTACCGTCGAAGTTCGCCATCTGGAGTCCCGCCTTGACGCCGCGTCCCCAATTGCTGAGGACTCCTCCGCCGCCGGCGCCGTCCAGGTAATAGACGTCGCCGTGAGACGAAGGCGTGTCGGTCGTCTGTCCACCCAGGTTCTGGCTACAGCCGAGCGTCGATGAAACTCCCAACGCAGGACAAACCACGCCCAGCAGAATGTGTTTCAAGCAAGATCGCGTCTTCATCGTTGTGCTCCTTTCGATGCGTTTGAGCTGTCTTACGCGCGGCATGGCCGCGCCTCCGTAATTCGTCTATCGCCGAAATCCACCTCGGAAGCCGCCAAACCGGCCGCCTCCGAATCCTCCGCGGCTGAAACCACCGCCGCCGCCGAAACCGCCGCCACCGCCCCGGAATCCGCTGAAACGATTTGAAAGACTATCGCCGCGATCGCGCGACGACCAGTCGTTTTGCATCTGTTGATGGAATCCTCGATTCTCCCAACCCGAATTGGATTCCGCCGAATGCCACCCATTTTCGCCGTGTTGCTGCCACCCGCCTCCCTCCGGCTTTCGATAAACGTTGCCATCTTTTGCCGCGAAGACGTTGTTCTGTGTCTTGACGGCGGTGCCGCCGCCGGCGCCGTGAACCCCTTCGGCATATCGGCCGCCGGACGTTTCCGCCCAACCGGCGCTGCCGCGCGCGCCGGACACGTGACCGGACGCGGCCCACTGATCGCCTCGCGTCGCCACGCTGTGTCCCCAGGACTGGTAGCCGTTCGTGGCGCTGGCGTGCGCCCGTGAAACGCCGGTGAAGGGGTTGTAGGCCTGATGAACTTCGCCGGCGCCGTAGGGACCGTAATGAGCGGCGCCTCTTGAAAACGCCCCGGTCGCCGGGTTGTAGGCGGCGTAATGACCTGTTCCGCCGTATGGGCCGTAACAACCGCAACTCCGGTAGTAGCCTCCGTAACCGTAGTGGTAAGCGGCCGCGCAACCATAGGAACAGTAGGCCGCGGAGCAGGGATAATACGAATGGTCACAACTGGCTAACAGCGCTCCGGTCGCCATGCCGGCGCCGAACATCAGCGTCCCGGCGGCGGCCACGTATTCTCCGGAGTATCCGCCGGTATAACCCACGACGACCGAGTCCGGCGTCGAGTTGTAAACTTGAACATAGGTGACGTTGTACATGGGGCTCGTCGGCGGGATGGTGTAAATCACCGAGGGAACGGACGCACAGACCTGCCACGGTCCCGTCGCCGACGTTGCGATGAACCAGATGCCCTGATTGCAACAATAGTATTGTCCATCCGCAAAAATGACTTGATCGGCCGTGTTAACCGCATAGGTCATCTTCGTGCCCTGGATCGGCACGAATTTTGGGTTCCCGTCGTAGTCCACCTGCAATTTCACGCTGCCGGGTTTGACCGTGGCGATATGCGGGATCGAGGCCTGCACGACTGCTTCCTTGGCTTCCGTCGTCCCAGGGACGCTGGCCAATACGTCTCCGACGGGGGAATCCGCGGGAATCTTCGCGAAGTCCGACGGCAGGCTCGTCGAGGCGGCCGTCCAAGGTCCGTCGAGACTCGGCGCTTTGAACCAACGGCCGGCCACCAGGAAGTAGCGGTTGTCGTCAGCCGTGTTCAAGAAGAGCGGCATCACTGGATTGCTGACGTAGAGCAGCGTTGTTCCGCTGATCGGAGTGAAGGCCGGTTCGCCGTTGGTGACGATGAGTTCGGCTGGTTCGGTGCTCGTAAAGACTCTGGGAATGTTCGCCGCCGCCGTCAGGGGAACATGCTTACGAACTTCATCCCAGATTTTGTCCTTGGGCAGTTTGGCGAATTCCGATGGGAGCTTCTCAGCGCCCGTCCACGGTCCCTTGATGGGGTCGGGGGCGGTCAGCCATTCCGCCTGATTGAGCAGGTAATACTTGGAGCCGGACACGTCGAGAAACAGCGGCCAGTTGGTGTTGACGGCCGACAGCAACGACGTGCCCTTGATCGGTTTGAACTGCGGATTCCCCATGAAGATCACCAGGATAGCCGGCGATTCGCTCCGGAAGATGGGCGGCGGATTGATGTTGACATCCGCGACGCGAGGCTTGGTGTCACCATGCACATAGGCGAGAACTCGATCCAGGGAAACCTGAAGATAATCTTTTCTGGGCAGGACTTCATGAAGGACCTTGTCGAGATTCGCCGCCTCCGATCCCTCCACGTTCGGGAACTTTGTTTGCATGTCCAGGTCGGTGATCATCACGGTATTTCGATCGTGATCGATAAAGGTGTTGCCGTGGACCGTCAGGGTGCCGAAGTACGGCTCTTTGCGGTGCTTCAGGGTCAGTTCAACCGCCATTCGGAACGCGATTTTGGAGTAATCTTTCCACTCATCGATTTGTGGTTGAAAGAGCGCGACCTGTTCGCCGTGTTTTTCGAAGAGACGCGGCCAGCCCGAGTCCTGGGCGCCGGCGGAGTCGGCGCCGCCGGAGTCCGAGGTTTGCGCAAACGATTTTTGGCAATCGGCCGGGAAAAAGCCCATCACCATGACCAGTCCTGTTGAATGGACGATGAATTTTCGAAACATGTTTGGACTCCAGAAGAAAGAGCCGTTCACCTTTTAAGTCGGAAATAAATCCTGGGACCCCCTAGGGATCATTTTTCCCGACTTCACAAAGAAATTCCCATTTACAAGAGCCGTGTCCTTTATCATGGACCAGGATCCTGTGCTTTGATTTCACCGACCGGCAGTCTTCCGTCGGTTCGCCACGGATCACCCTCGCCATTCTTTCCGTTCAGGTCCTTGTGGAACCCGTCGATCCAATGGACCCTTGAGAGATCATCATTCTGCTTCAAATCGGCGATGATCTTGTCTCGTTCGAGGTCCACGTCCGGTGCAATATGGTGCGTGATTTGTCCCGTGTCGCTACTGAGCCCCACGCGGACATCCATCGTCGCCGCGCCGATCCACAGGGGCCTGGACTGGGCGTCCAGTTTTGTTGAACGCCAGAATCTTACATGGTGGCGCTGACGGGGATTGTCCCCGACCGGCTTTTCAAATGCGAAATCCTGCTTTCGACCCCACAGGTAGAGACTGCTCACCGGCGCATTTTCATAAGGACGGCGGAGCACGACGTCCGCGGCAATTCGCAGGGAACTTTCCAGTGTGATGGCGTCGGCGGGATACCATCTGGCGGTGAGCATCGCCCGATGAAACTCCTCTTCGCTGCCAACCAACGCAATGTTGAGCGGGTCACCGGGGATGCCGCTGGCGGTGTGGGTCACGGTATCGATGTCGAACAGGGCCGGGTGCCGCCCTTCGTATCGGTGCCAGAGTCGGGGCAGCAACAAATATGCGATGCCCAGGTAAAGGCCGAGGCCCAGGAGAAGAAAAACGACGTAGCGCGGGGTTTTGCGCCGGGGCGCGACGCCGCCTTCGCAGACCCTTGCGGAGTCGGATTCGCCGGACGCCGGATTCCCCTCGGGCTTCATTGCTTCATCCCCATTATTTCTTGCGGGAGGATTCGCTGGATCCGTTCTGGTTTCCTGTTATTGCCAATCCACCAATCGGCCAAAGAATTTCGCGTTCTGTCCGGCGATTTGCGATGACAGTTCAATCTGAACAATGCCCCCGGTCACCTCGGGGCATGTCCAGATGGTGGCCTCCACGTCACGACCCCATGCCGGAAAATCTCCCTCAGATCGTACGGTTCGTACCTGACAGGTCAACGAACGCCCGCCGATCGTCGCCGACTGAGGGGATTGATCGCGAACCGCGGCGGAGGGATGGGTCAGGGGGTGATCGTGCGGATCGATCTGAGCAACCACGAAAAACTCCGACGACAGCGGCGCCAATTCCGCTGCCGGCCCGGTGAAATCCCGATGGATGCGCAGACTTCCGGAGGCCTTGGATTCCAGGATCGCCTTCATGCGAAGGGGCTGACGTGTGCCCTTAATTTCCTGGTAGCCTTCAAACTCCGCCCAGGAGCCCACGGGGAATTTCGACCAGCGCTGGTAATCAGGATTGGTGATGCGTCCGGCCGAAGAAGCCAGCATGGCGGCAGGCGTTCGCGGGACACTCGCTTTCATGACCAAGGGCGCGACAAACGCCTGCACAAAGGCTGCATTCACGGTATCCGTATGGCGTCCGAAGTTGCCGTATCGCTCAAATCCGGCATTCCAGGGAATCTTGACGATTTTGCGGTAGAGGTCGCGCACTTCTGATGTCGCACCGCGCGGCAGGCGCGGGCCGTTCATGCCGATGGTGCCGCCTTCGGCCGATTCGCGGTCCGCCGTGCCCACCAAAGGGACGGCCATGCCCAGGACCTCGTCCCGTTGAGAGGTGAACACGTACATTTTTCCGCTGACGTGGCGCAGCGCTTTGGTCAAGTCGTGTTCGGAACTCAGCGAGCCGGACAACATGACCACGGTCTCCACCATCACCTGAGGCGGCAGGGCTTCCAAAGTGTAGGCCACGACCGCCGTCCCCGCGGACAGTCCCATCAGGGTCATGGGCGCCTTGGGGTAGGAACGTTGATATTCCGTTATCTCGCGGGCGAGTTGTTCGGCCTTTCCGCGTTTGTATTCGACGCTCGCGGTCTGGTCGGCGAAGATGCCCATCCCGGTATTCCATCTGAAGATCTCTCCCGCGCCGTTATACCCGGCGTCGAGAAACCCCTCGCGGACGCCGCCTGCCCAATTACTGATCAGGCCGCCGCCGCCGGCGCCGTCCAGGTAATAGACATAAGACCGGGTCATGCGTTCGGCCCGATCCGGCATGTTCTGAGAGCAACCGCCAAACAACAAGAGACCCGTCAGCGCGAGAGGCGACGCTCGGAATTGCGAAGCCCCTGGACCTCGTTTTTCAGAACGGTTTTTCATGATGCGCACCTTGCTTTCAATGTTGAGAATTCATGTAAGGATGTTCAAGGCGAGTTGACAAACCAAGCTGCCGGAAACTGCAAACGCCTATCGGAAGCCGAAGGGCCGTGCGTTGCGATGAAACCGCTCTAAAGTTATTTCAAGGGCGACCATTCGTCAAGGCGGCCTGGCCGGCGAAGGGGGCGTTGGAGCCGTTTGGAATCAGTGAACAGGAGTTTCGTTTTCTTTTAGTGTTCGATCGCTTGAATAGAGGGAGACCAGACGCGAGATCAGCACCGCAAAGTAGAATAGGCCGATCATGCCTTCGAGCAGCGCCAGCATCCTCGCAACGCCGGAGACCGGGGTGATGTCGCCATAGCAGACGCCGCTGAGGGTTCCAACGCTAAAATAGATCGCTTCAAAACCTGCCATGACATGGTATTGAGTGGGGCCGTTGGTAAAGACAAAAGAATCTGGGTCCAGCCGCGCCACCAGACTGAAGACAATGGCCCAGCAGGATCCCAGCAACAGGTAGGTGGCAATGGCGGCACAAAGCACTTCGGCATTGACCCGCGGCGCTTTCAGCACATACCGGAAAAGATGGAACACGACAAAGGCAAGGGCCGCCAGCGTTGCCAGCAGAATAAGTTCCTTCGGTAAGGCTCCGGGAAAAAGATGGTCGATCCACCTCGCCAACAGCGCCGGCGCCACGAGGATCAACCCCGCGATCATCGTATTCCGCCGGCCGCCGATGGCCGCCACTCCCGACAGGAGCACCAGGGAGCCCAGTACCTTTTCAATGAAGTCGCCCCCCGGAATGTGCTGAAGAAATGGCGTCGCGACAAACAAGATGACGATCGCAATCAGAAAATGCGCGACGGAGTAGCGACGAAATCCTTCGAATTGAACCGGTATTATTTTTCGGCGTGCCACGGCATCCTCCCAACGCTTCTAAATGAAACTTTCCGCGTGTCCGATTCCATGCTCAGGGTCGAGTCGTGTTTCCGGGCGGGGGCTGCGGAATCGTGAGACGGGCCCGAATCCTTCTTGAAAAATCGGCGGCCTGGTCCGCCGGTTTCGCCAGGTCGTTGATACGGCTGCGTCGCTCCAATTCTTCGAACGGTACACTGTGGTCCAGGCCGCCCGACCGGTATCCGTACTCGGCCGAATAACCGCTCAGCAGCACGCCCAGCGAAAACGGCGGATAAGGCGGGGCGCAGCGCAGGTGCGCAAAGACGCTCGTCATGCAATTTTCGGTCAGCGCATTGTAAAACCTGGGCCGTTCGTGCAGCGAATTGATCATGCGAACGTAATCGAGAAAAACCGCCCGCGCCTTTTCCGGCGACGCCCGTGTGCGATAGAGATACACCTCTTCGTCTCGATAATTGGTTCGCAATCGAATGAGATCGCGCTCATCCGCCACAACATAGATCAACTCGTATTGCCGGAAGAAGCCCTCTACGGCCGAATACTGTTCGCTCTTTTCTTTTCGCGTTTCGATCGAGACGGCCAGGTATTGGCCGTTGTCGAAGCCGAAGCTCAACATCGCATGGGCGATCGCCCGTCCTGCCCAATACGACAGAATCAAGTCCACCGTTTGGAGTCGGGACAGATCGAAAGTCCGGTCGTAATAGGCCGGCGTATAGTCGGTCTCGGATCGGTAATCGAAATTGCGGATGTGGTGCAGACGAACCAGTTCGCCGTCGATCGTTGCATAGGGGAGGACGGCGACGTCGGCGGCCCAGTCTCGTTCGTTGGACGGACGGATCGAGAAAAACCACGCCAACACGGCGATGAACAAGATGGCGAATATCACTATCCCGCGACGACGCGGTTTGACGAACAAAACGACCGCGATCGAGAGGGCGGCGACGAACGAGGCCATCAGGGTGCGCGGCGACGTTGCGTGCAGGTCCGTGTAGCAGACGGCCAGTGCCATCCACCCCGTCATTCCCAGAATCACCAGTCCGCCCAGCGCGATCAACAAGCCTCGGACCAGGCGCCTGGGCAGCGAGCGCGGCGGCTGAGCTGCCGGAATCAACTCGCCTTTTGGATCGTCCATCGTCATATTAATTACGGCGTGAGACTACTTCTTGCCGGCGAGCAGGTAGTCGTCGGTGATCTCCCAGAAGCCGTCCGCCCGGTGAATCATGGGTCGGCCGTTCTCGGCGCCGGGGCCGAGATTGTCGCGGAGGACAAGGATCAAGTCGGAACTGACCGCCGGATTAGAGTGAAAGTAACTGTGGCCGATGAGATCGGTCTTGATCTTGGCGTCAATGATCTGCAACTGCGGAAACATCGCGAGCGACTTTTGTTGCTGGGGCGTCAAATCCGACGGACTGATGTGTCCAAGACGGTCATTACTTTTGAAGATGAGGTTCGCGGCCGCCCCCAGCGCGCGGTCCGTCTGCGAGACGTAGAGCGTCACTCGCTCAGGGACGAGTTGCAGCCGTTCGGCCCCGATTCGCTGACCGACGACGTCGATATCGAGATCGGCGGCGCACAGCACGAGATTGCCGAGCTTCAGCTCGGCGCGGGTGTTCTTGCCGGCCGACTGGTATTCGATATTCAACTCGCGAAGCGCCGTCGTGGTCACGTCGGTGCCGCGGCTGTGTGCGATGAGGTGAACCTTTTCGACATCGGGGCAGGAGGCAAGGCCCCGCAGAAACTGCTTCAGATGGAAGATGGTGAACTGGCAGGATTCGTAGTCGGCGGCATAGCTTTTTCCGGCGGGCCAGGTGTAGGCGATCGGGATGCCTTTGCGACCGCCGAAGTGCCACATCTCGCCAATGGTAAAGGCGGCATCGTCAATCGAATTATTGAAGCCGTGGATGAAGACGGCCACCTCCTTCTTGGACGGGGTCAGGGCCAGGCGGCGGGAAATTTCGTTGCAAAAGACCTCCCGCAACTGTTCACGTTGCTCTTTCGCGGCCGGATCCTCCGAAAAAACACCGTCCTTCATCACCAACGGCGTCGGCGTCTCATCGAGCCGGCCGATCACGCGAATGTCCTTGCGATAGAGCGGAAGCGAATGCTTCCGTGACTGGGTCCGGCTGTCGGCCACGAGTTCGGCCCAGGAAACGTCCTTCCCGACTCCGACCAGGTACGATCCGAACGCCAGCGACCGCGAGCGTTCATAACCGAAGTCGGGCTTTCCATTCTTGTCTTTCGTTTCGGCCCGATCGGTGACAAACAACACGTCGATATCGCTGGTCTGCAGGGCCGGGGGGACGTCGGCGAACGGATTGACGTCCCTGTTGAGATACATGTTGGGCGTCGGCATCAACTGCTGCGCGCAACCGGAGACCGCAACGAAGAACATCCAGAACATGGACGGCTTAATGAATTCTCTGGGCATGAAGAGCAAGGTTTTTCAATCCTTTTTGCTTGGTAGGCCCATGAAATGACGCAATCGCGTCGCGTCCGAGCCACGGCAAGACCTTACCGTGGCCCCTCTTTTTTCTCAACGCAGCTTTTTTGCGGACACCTGCCGAATTTGCCGCGTTGATTCGTGGCCGGCCGGCGCTTCGGGAACTTTGACGGGATGCCGAGGGCCGGGTCGCCGACGCGACTCGTTTGAATGAACACGGTTGATCCTGACGTGAAACCGGAGGAAGACCCATGATTCGATTCGCCGAACAATCTGAAGAAAACGTGGTCGAGGACGTATTGAATGTGCTCGACCGGTGGTACATCGCCGCTTCCGGTGACGAGGTCCTTTGGGTACAGCCCCGCAGAAATGTGCTCGACTTGCGGGATTTCTGCACGCTTCTGAAGCGACTCCATCGCCTGTTCCGCGATCACCCGGCCAAAGTCCTGGTCCTCTACTTCGACGGCGTGGAGATGCCGAAGAGTCTGTGGCTGATCGTGCTTCGGCTCCTGAGTGCGTTCGCGAAATCCATGCAAACGGATTGTCGAATCATTCGGTCCGTCAAAGTCAGGGCGTCGTCGGATGCCGATCGCGCCAAGACGGATACCAATTCGGAATTGAAGGATCCGGGATGTCGATCCAAGCCCATGATGAAGCTCGACGGGATTTCCGTGATGATCAAGCCCGGTTCAAACACCGGCCGCTGAATCGGGATAGACGGGCCTGCTTGTACTTTCAAAGCCGGACGATGATAATCCACAGGCGGATCAACCTGGACCTTGTCACTCCGCCGCGGCTTCATGGCAACCGATAAAACTTCACCGGCAACCGAGATTCTGACGAGCCTGGGTCATTCAGACCCGTCTCTCGTCGCCGCCCAACTGCTTCCTCTGGTATACGACGAGCTTCGCACCCTGGCGGCCAAATACCTTCGCCGCGAACGGAAAGGTCACACCCTCGATCCGACAGCCCTGGTTCACGAGGCGTTTTTGCGCCTGGTCGACCAATCCCGCGTGGACTGGCAGGGCAAGACGCACTTCCTGGCGGTCTCCGCGGAGGCCATGCGCCGGATTCTGATCGACCACGCGCGATCGCGGAAAAGAGAAAAGCGGGGAAAAGACTGGCGGCGGGTCGCGTTTGATCACGTGGTTTCCGAGCTGGCGCTCCTCGACACGGACATCATTGATTTTCGAGATTCGTTGAAGAAGCTGGAGTCGCTCGACCGCCGTCAGGCGCGAATCGTGGAGTTGCGGTTGTTCGCGGGATTGTCGATGGACGAAATCGCCACAGTGCTCAACGTGTCCAAGCGCACCGTCGAAGGCGATTGGACGCACGCCAAGGCCTGGCTCCGCGCGGAGGTCGGTACGAAATGAGGAGAGTCGCCCACGAACGCGCCTCCGAACCCGTACCACAGAATTCGATTCGATGAATCGACTCTGTCCATTGTTCAAATCCGTCGGCGTCATGCTTCTGGCCGCGCCACTCTTCACGGGTTGCGATTTCTTTCATATTTCCTCCATCGCCAATCTTGAATATCGCACGCTCGAAGCTGCCGGTCATACGTGGTCCTACGCCATTTATTCGCCGACAACGCCCAACGCTCTCTCCACGCCGCAGGCGCTCGTCCTGGTGCTGCACGGCACCGGCGGAAATGGACCCGACGCCCTGGCGCAGAATCACTGGCTGGAAAAGTCCGACGCCGCCGGCTTTGTCGTCGTCGCTCCCACCGGTCTGCCGGATCGTCCCGGCGAACCTCCCGATTTTTTCACAAACCCCACGTCGTGGAATGCCGGCCCGGGCTGGCACGAAAGCCCGCGTCAGCAAATCGATGACCTTGTTTTTTTTGATGCGCTTCTTACGGAGGTCCGTCAAACCCGACTCATCGATCCGCGTCGCATCTTCGTCGCCGGCCATTCCAACGGCGGCGCGATGGCCTTTCGCCTCGCCACCCATTTTGCCGACACCTTCGCAGCCGTCGCCGTCGCCGCCAGCCCTTGTTGGGAAACGGACCCGCGCCCCGCTCGTCCCATCCCCACGTTGCTCATCGCCGGCACCGCCGACCCCATCGCCCCTTTTGACGGCGGTGAGTCTTCGACTCCCTGGGGCCATCGACTCAATCCTTCCGTCGCCGAAACGATCAAGATCTGGTCCGCCGCGCTGGGTTGTCTGCCCGATCCCATCTCCAGCGACATCGCCGGACCGCTCACCACGATCAACTACGGCCGCAGCCCCGACACACCGATCTTCACCGTTATCGAAATCACCGGCCACGGACACGGATGGCCGGGCGCGGCGTATCCGGGCCTTTCCGCCATCGGACTCGGCCCCATCACCGACGCCCTAAGTGCGACCGATGCCGCCTGGAACTTTTTTGTCGCCCACCGAATTCCTGAGCAACACCAGGCTGCCGCCCGGTCGCCCAGTCGATAATTGGTTCCCTTGTTCCGCGGATTTGCTTTTCCGAGCTTTCTAACCCAGAATGGGCCGGTCTATTTTTTGGAGAGGATGGGGTTTGACCCGAAATTGATGATCGAGCATTCCAGGAGCCGCTGCCGGTAAGGGATGACCGTCTGGATTAACGTCGATATGAGGGGTGCTCGATTGTTCGCGCGGATAGTTTCCATCTCACGACGAAAAACAAGGATGTGTCTTCGATCGCTGATTTCGTGCGTCATCGTTTTCCTCGCCGGCGAAGGCTGTGATGTCTGGCAGCCGCCCCCGCCGACCGCGCAGGAACTCGACAAAGGCCTGGTGGTCATGTACCCCGGCTCCTTCAACACGACCATTGAAATGATCGGTTTTTACAATGGTCTGCGCGATGGCGGCGTGAACCAGGCGATTGTCGTGCATCATTGGGGCGGCTTCATGGAGCACATGATCTTTCCCATCGGCACGACGGAACGCAACCTGGCGACCGCACAACGGGAGGCCGAATTCCTGGCGAATTACAAACGCGAACATCCAGATGGATTCATTACACTGTTGAGCTATTCGGGAGGGGCGGCCGTGTGTGCGCTGATCCCTCAGGCGATGCCGCCGGAAGTCTCAGTGGATCGCGTCGTCATGTTGAGTCCCGCGATCTCCGCCGACTATGACCTGGGCCCGATGTTGGCCCGCTTGACGGACTGGGCTGCAGTCTATTGGTCGCCGAAGGACGAATTCACTCCGGCCGTCGGAGGCACGCTCAGCCTTGGGGACGGCACCTATGGCCCACCGGCCGCGACCTATGGTTTTTCCATGGTCAATGGCAAACTGATCCAGGTGGAATGGAGGGCGGAATGGGAAGCCTACGGCGTCGCAGGTTCCCACACGGATTACGTTCTGATGGACCAGTGGATTGCCGACATCGTGGCGCCCTGGGTTCTGGGAATTCCGCCGTAAGCGATCCCAGCAAGAGCCTCAGGCTCTGTCACGGCACGATCGCAGGTACTTCATCTTCTTTCCGAAACGAATGACCGGCGGCTGCGGGCGTTGAGGGTGATGGGGTCCCGGCGTCCCGTGAATCTTGTGGAGTACCGATCTCAATATCGAAGGAATTCACACCGGGTGGGCGCGCCGCCTGGGGGTGGTCGATGGATGCAAGGTACGCATCAAACTCTCGGCCCTGCGCGAGCAAGTGATCGGGCATTTCCGAAAAGCAGTACCGGAAAGGATCGCGGACGTCGCTTTGATACTCCTCGGCTTCCGTCGCCGCCGCGACAATCTCGTCGTGAATTTCAGTTTCCATCCGGCCGAGCACGTCCGCATTGAGAATTCCCCGTGCGTCCAGGTATCGCGTGAAGCGAGTCAAAGGATCGCGCAATTCCCATTCCTGCTCCTCTTCGGCCGTGCGGTATTTCCGTGGATTGTCCGCGGTCGAATGCGGTCCAAGGCGATAGGTAACCGCTTCGATGAGGGTCGCGCCGCCGCCGTTTCGGGCCTTCGTGACGGCTTCCCGGGTTCCGCTGATCATCGCCAGAATGTCGTTTCCGTCGATTTGTAATCCGTCGAACCCGTACGCCAGAGCCTTTTGTGCAAAGGTCTGCGATGCCGTCTGCCGGGACCGGGGCGTCGAAATGGCCCATTGATTGTTCTGAACGATCATGATCAAAGGAAGCCGAAAGACCCCAGCGACATTCATCGTTTCGTGAAAATCGCCTTCGCTCGTCCCACCATCGCCGACAAAACAAATCACCACGCCGGGATCGCCCCGCAACTGAAGGCCCATGGCGATTCCCGCGGCGGACGGGCATTGTGTGGCCACCGGCCCGCACAGCGGCAGAATATTGATGCCGACCGGCGGTTGCGCGCCGATCTCATGCCCACCCCACCAGCCGAGAAAGAGGCGCACCATCGGCCAACCCAGGTAGAGCATCGCGGGCATCTCACGAAACGACGGCACGAGCCAGTCGCACGAATTCATGACATAGGCCGGACCCAGGCTGGCCGCTTCCTGTCCTCGAAAGGGGGGATAAACGCCGATCTTTCCCTGGCGAACGAGAATTTCCATTTTTTCCTCCCATCGCCGAGACAGGAGCATGGCCCGGTAGAGCTTGAGGAGGTCGCCGACGGGAAGCTGGGGATCGAGCGCCGAATCCACTCGACCCTGGGAATCGAGGATGGAAAGCCGTTCAACTCGCTCCGTCAATTCAACAGGGCATCTGGGCATTTCGTGAACTCTTTCGATTCTCGTCCGGGATGATCAGGTTTTCGATGGCGATACAATGCGCAGCCTATTCAAGTCGATGTTCGGGTTCTAGCGAGTTGGTGAATTATGCACAAAATGGTATCGCAATGGCCCTCGGATGACAAGTTGCGCGGCTTAAATGCGCCACGGACCGGACCCGCGGTGATCGGGGCCGACTTTTGATCGAGCGGAACGGTTGCATGACCCGATCGACATCCTACCCGTTAAATCCGGCGGACCACGTCTTGCTGGTCACACACGAATCGTTGCGGCGACGCGGTTATTGCGGACTCAACGTCATGCTCGTGGCGGACGTCCATGGCGAACTGCCGTCCGCCGAATTGGAATCAGCCGTCGCCAGGCTGGGCGAAACATATCCGGCGCTGTCGGCAGGTCTTCGCTACTCGCTGCTGCGACAAAGGCCCTATTGGTGCGTGGATCAGGATCGTCAGGGACGAAAGTCCATCGAGTATCGCGTCCATCAAGCCTCCGAAGACGGCGAGGCCGCGTGGGAGCCGCTGAACGAGGTACTGGATCGTGAAGTGGATCTGCGCCGCGGGCCCCAATTGTCCCTGGTGCACGTAAGAATCGGGACCGATCGGCATCGACTTGGGCTGCGCTGGGCGCATCCGCTGATGGATTATGAAGGCGGGTATCGTTTGCTCGGCGCGCTTCACGATCTCCTGTGCAACAGGTCACCGGCGCTGGGAAAGGATCCGGGCGATGTGTTTCCTCCTCCATTTGGAATCGGTTTCCCTTCATCCATGATGCGGACGTGGCAGGGGCGCTGGTTGTACGCCGTTCAGGACAGTTATCGTCAACCGCGAATTGTAAAGCGACCGGAAGGCGCCCCTCGCCGCTGTCGGTTCCTGTCTCGTCAATATGATTCGAGGCGGCGGCAAGAGTTTCAGGCGCTGGCAAAAGCCAGGACCTCGCCCGGTCCCCTTTTGTATTCCAGGGCCCTCCTGGTCGCGCTCGCCCGGACCTACCGGACGATGTCGGCCGAAACCGGTCGGCCGCGCGAGCATTTCATCATCCCGATGCCGCTGCCGCTGCCTCGAAACGGTCCGCGGCCGGGCGTCTTCGGCAACTATGTGACAATTCCCTGGATTGTCTTTTCCGAGTCCGACCTGTCGGAGTGGGCGACCGCCGACGTCGTCGCCGCACGCCAGTTTCGTGAATATTTTGAGAAAGGGCTGGATCAGGCGACGTGGTACATGTATCGCGCCGCATCGCGATGGCCGTTCGGCTTCACTCGCGTGCTGACGTCTCATCGCCGTCCCCGCACCGCGGTGGTCTTTACCGGTTATCAGTGCGACGGTAGCGTGACCCATCTCGGCAGCGCCAAGATTACGAATTTGTCCGGGGCCGGTCCGCCGGACTGTCACCCGGGTTGGCTCGTGGGCCATACGACCTATGAGGACACGATGACCTTGTCGATTACCTACTTCGAAGACTATGTTGACACGCCGAGTGTGGTGGAGTTCTTCAACCGTTTCGAAGCAGAGATATTCGGCGAGCACGCTTGAGACATCGGAAACGACGGGTTCGAAAGTGGAAAAGTGAATTCTGACCGACACGGACGAATCAAGGACCTCTTTCTCGAGGCTTGTGCCCAGCCGCCCGATGCCCGCGACGCGTTTCTCTCAAGGGCATGCGCGGGAGACGACGTCCTTCGTCGGGAGGTGGAGCGGCTCCTGGCGCACCACATCGCCGCGGCCCCGTCGACCGTGGCGGACCAGCGCGGCGATCGTTCCAACGTTTCCCATCGAGGGATTGATCTTTGTGAATTGCCGACCTATCAAACGGGCGAGGTGGTGGTCGACCGCTATCGCATCGTCGCGCTGCTCGGCGAGGGTGCGATGGGCAGGGTCTATCGGGCGGAGGACGATCGGCTTGAGCAAACGGTCGCGTTAAAGTTCCTACCCAGAATTCAGGTTCTCGATCCGACTTGGCGGCGTCGCGTTGAGTGCGAGGTCAAGCTCTCCCGGGAAGTCGGGCACTCCAACATCTGCCGCGTCTACGATTTGGGCGACGTCGATGGCGCGCCCTTTATCTCCATGGAGTACATCGACGGCGAAGACCTTGCGTCGCTCCTGCGACGGGTCGGCCGCCTGACCGGACCGCGGGCCATTGATATCGCGCGCCAGATTTGCGTCGGTCTGGCGGCGGCGCACATTCACGGGGTGCTGCACCGCGATCTGAAGCCCGCCAACGTCATGATCGACAATAACGGCCGGGTTCGAATCACCGACTTCGGACTTGCCGTGTTGTCGGGACAAGTGGAGCGCGGTCAGATTCGGGCGGGCACGCCGCGCTACATGGCGCCGGAACAACTGGCCGGTATCGCGGTCACCGAAAAAAGCGATATCTACTCCCTCGGCCTGGTGCTATATGAGATGTTTACGGGGGTACCGGCGTTTGATGCCGAGAATGCCCTCGATTACTTGCAACTTCAACAAAACGCGACCCCTCGCCTCCCTTCCGAGATCGTTCCGGAAATCGACCCCACGGTGGAAGCCGTGATCCTCGCGTGCTTGAAAAAAGATCCTGCCGAGCGGCCCGAATCGGCGCTCAACGTCGCGGCGGCATTGCCCGGTGGCGATCTCCTCGCGGCGGCATTGGACGCCGGGAAGATACCTACTCGAGAAATGCTCGCGACGGCCTCGGCGCAGGGAACCATTGGCCGGCGCGAAATGTGGCGGATCGCCGTCGTCACGCTGGTCGTTTTTGTCGTTGCGATTCTCTTCGGAAACAAGACTCATCCCATCGCCATACACGGCGGCTCGAAATCGCCCGAGGTCCTGATGGAAAAGGCGAGTGAGGTATCGAAACTTGCCGGATTCGATCCGGCGACTCCGGATGCGGACGGTCGTTTTTTTCCTTCGGTCGATGCCAAAATCTCGCAATGGGTTCCCGCCGTGGAGGGGAAGAAAATGAACCTGGCGATTCCCGGCGGGGACGAAGTCCTTTTCCTTTACCGCGAAAGTCATTCGAACCCCAGGCCTTTGGGCAGGGACGACCTCTCGATCATCATGCCGGCCATGACGCCCATTCAACTCGAAGCGGAATTTGTCGCCTCGACGACGATGATCCTCGACGGACAGGGTCGACTCTTGTTCTTTGAATCGACAAACCCATCGGGGGATCATCAAAATGCCGGGGATTGGCGCGAGCTGATAAGGGCCGCCGGTTTCGATCCGGAGGGATTGACGCCGACTCCACCGCTCGTCATTCCCGGAGTTGATTCGGATCAGCGCCGGGCGTTCCACACGCCGCCCATCGATCCTCAGAGTCAAAGTCGTCGGTTCGAAGTCGCCATGCGGGATCATCGCGTGCGATTTTTCGCCGTCCTTCGCGAGTCGATGACGCCGCCGGAGTCCGCTTTTTTTGTGACACCCGCTCGCTGGGCCTTCATCCAGGCGGTACGGAATGGTGTCCTGCTGGTCCTCCTGGGCGTGGCCATTCCGGGCGCGTGGAAGAATTTCAATGCCCGTGGCGATCTCCTCGGCGCACTGCGGGTGGGGGCGTTCGTTTTTGGGCTGCGAATAATCGGTGACTTTCTGTCGATCCGGCATTTGAGCGGTTTCACGGATGCAATCGAACAATTGGCGGATAACGCAGTCGGAGCATTGTCGGAAGGGTTGATTGTTTCCCTGTTCTACATGGCATTGGAATCGCATGTTCGTCGGCTCTGGCCTCGATCGCTGGGCGGTTGGAGCCGGATGCTCAACGGCCATCTTCGCGATCCCTTCGTCGGTCGAGATGTCCTGGCGGGATGCGCGGTCGGCGGTTTTTGGGCGATTCTTGTTTTTCTCGATCGATTTCTGCCCGCCTGGATGGGTTGGGAATTGCGGCCCCAACTTCGTATTTATCAGAGTTTGGAGGATCTGATCGGGGGACGATTCGCCGTCGCCGGTGTCCTCAACTCCCTGCGCTTCGGTATTTACCAGGGACTGGCTTTGCTGCTGGTCCTGGTTACGACCACCTGGCTGACCGGGTCGCGGCGCTGGGTCGCGCTCTTTATGACATGGCTCATTGGAGCCGCGATGTACGCGCCGACTGCGTCCCATCCTGTCACCGCGTGGATCTTGTTCGCGCCTGGAATTGTCGCCCTGGGTCTGTTCTTAATGATGAATTGGGGACTCGTCAGTCTGGTCACGGCCATTCTGGTCGCCGGATTGCTCTGCACCTTTCCGATCACCACCGATTTCCACGCCTGGTACGCCGGATATGGCATTTTCGGCTGTGCCGCCACTCTCGGTCTCATGGGATGGAGCCTCTATGAATCGCTCCAACCACCGATTTCCGAAACTCGCCCGCTCATAGCGACCTGAAAAGGGCCATGGCGTCCGAATTGGGGGGGGCATTTCCAGGGAAAAATTCCCGCAATCGCTTGCGGACCGGTCCGGGATTCGTCGCGTCTTCTGGCGGGCAAGTTATCCCGCGTAATGGTCGGCGCGCTCGGCTGAGAGTGGTTCTCGCCGGTCGCCGAAGGTCGCGGAAGGCCCAAACAGGAGAATTGTGATGAAGTCTTTTCGATTGAAGGCGTGGTTGCTCGCCGTGGGCGGTTTCGTGGCCTATCAGGTTGCCGGTTGCAACTACACGGACCAGATTCAGAGCCAATTGGCCAACCTTCAGAGCGTGTTTCCGAACATCACCGGCTTCGGCATCTAAGCGCCGCCGTCCAAAGTCGCCGGCGGCGCAGCCTCCGGCGATGGTCACTGCTTGGAAATTCATCGGTATGACGAGAGGGTGAGGCGTTGCGTACCCCTCCTTTGTTCCAGCGCCTCTCCTCTCTCCGGACTTCGTACGGTGTCTCAGGAAAGTCAGGGGACGCCGCTTATTTATGAGTAATTGCACTGACTGGTTGTTTGCCGGAAAGGGACGTGAGATGTCTTCACACTATTCAGTCCATATTGCCGGGACCGGAAGTTGCCTGCCGGGCCATCCCGTTCCAAACGATCGCATCGAAGAGGTGCTCGGTCGATTGCACGATGCGCCCCCCAAGGTGTTGAGCTTTGTCGACAATATGGGGCCGCGCATGCTCGAACGTAGCGGGATCGCCGCCCGGCACTTTGCGGTGGATCCGGAAACGGGCAATCTGACGCACACGTTCGCCAGCCTTTCCGAAGTCGCCGCGAGAAACGCGCTCGAAATGGCGGGCATGACGCCCGGCGACATCGACCTGCTGATTGTTTCCTGTCCGTCCTACGACCAGAGCACGCCGCCGACCAGCGCCCTGCTCCAGGAGCGCCTGGGGATCGAAGCCTGCGCGGAGATGGAGATTCACTCAAACTGCTCGGGCATGGGCAAGGGCGTGCAGATCGCGTTTGATGCACTAAGCAGGGGCCGCTATCGAACAGCGCTGGTCTGCTACAGCCAGCTTTCGTCGGTCTACCTTCGAAGCTGTTATTTCAATCAACCGAAGATGGACAAAGTCAACGCCGCGTTGCGATGGATCCTGGCCGATGGCGCCGGCGCCGTGCTCCTTCGGGCCGGCAACGCGCAGGATGGGAGCCGACAAATCATCGACACGTTCGTGGAATCGGTCGGCGGCGGCCGGCCCGCGGGGATGAAGGCCGGCGGCGCGGCCGCGGATTTGACGGAGAAAAATTGCCAGATTCCCGAACTTTATGCCGCCGGTCGGCACCATTTGTGGCAGGACTTCAACGCCGTGAACGATTCCGCCGCGCCGCTCCTGCTCGAAGGTCTGGCCCGGTTTACCGCCGGCCTGGGAATCCCGTCCAGCAAGGTCGATCACTATGTCGTTTCCATTCCGTCGCTCAAGCTCTATGAAGATCACATTCCCGCCTTCCTGGACCGTCTGGGCGTCACGCGCGAACAGATTCAATTCCGATGCGCTCGCATAGGTTATGTCGGCGGGGCGGCTACTTTGGTCCATCTGGACCAAATGGTCCGGTCCGGCGAGATCAAGCCCGGACAACTCGTCGTCGTTCACGCGGTCGAGTCCAGCAAATGGATGACGGCCGGGTTCGCCCTGCGCTGGTGATCGGCGAATCATCCGGGCCTTGGCAAAAATCCGGCGGGATCGCTGAAGGGCCAGGTCGCGATGGTGTCCCGCGTTTTTTCACGCTTTAGATCGCTGCCATGCAACAAGGGAATGGAAGATGGCTCAAACCGTCCGGATGGCAGAAGTCCCTGGACGAAATCCGCCGGTTCCTGGACACATGGTATTTCCATATTTCCGCGGAGGGGCATCTTTACGTTCGACCGCTCCGTGAAGGCATCTCCGGACGCGACCTGCATGCTTTCCTGCGGCGCCTCGACGTGCTGGGGAATTCCCGGCTGCCCGAGTCAATGACTTTTGATTTCAAGGGAGTCCCGATGACTCACCGGCGCTGGTGCCGCCTTTCAGAAATGATCCGGCGGTACGCCGACCAAATCGATACCGAATCACATGTCATTTTCCTGATCCCTCCGAGTCAGGAATTCATTACGATTCCGCGCTGGATGGGTCAACAACCGGAAGATTCGCGGCGATAGGGACGGGCGAATTCCCCGCGACAAAGGCCGGCCGGGACCATGGCCGAGGCTACAAATCGAGCGGCGTCCCGTTCGGATTTGAAATGTGGCCGCGCGGGTAGAGCAGGACGGTTTCCGGAGCGGAGGCGCCGCCGGAAAGAATCATCGAAAGCCCCGCCTCCATGGACAGATTCGTCGGCGTCACTCGCTCGACGGGGACGAGTTCCATATAACCGCTGGTCGGATTGGGCGTCGTTGGGACAAAAACTGTCGCATAGCGCTGGCCGCTGTTGGAGTCGGTAATGATATTGGTCAGAAACGCCATCGCCCGCATGTTTTCGTGGGGAAAGTCGATCAGCACGACGGTTTGCTGACCGCCCGCCGTTCTCGTCGAGCCGGTCAGGGCCTGGACGATTCGTTTGACGGCGACATAAAGCGTCTCAACAAAGGGAATGCGCTCCAGGAGCCATTCGAACAGGGCGATGATTCGCGCGCCCACCGCGTTTGTGCCGATCCAGCCGAGCAGGTAAAGCGAGATGATGGTCAGCACGACGGCGATCAGGCTTTCGTACCAGGTCGCTTCCGCCGGATTGAATTTCGGGATCTCTATCTTCCAGCCAAAGGCCCAAACGACGATCCAGGCCACCCAGGTAATCAGATGGGATCCGATCCACAGCGCCGCTCCATAGACAAAGCTCACCAGCCAAAAGGTCACCGCCAGGGGAATGATCAGCAGAAGCCCGGCGACAACCCGTCCGCGGATGGACTTGGGCGTGACGTTTCGCTTGGATTTGCCGGCGTCACCATCAACGATCGGGGGAATGGGATCAAACGGCGTGGGCATTGGGGGCGGCATCCTTTCCAGCGCCGGAGTATATCGGCCGCCGCCGGCGCAGGCGATATGCCCCGGCGAATTGCGATGGAACCGCCGCGGGCGTAGAATCGTCTATAGGTCTACACGCTGAGGGACGGGCTGATTGCGGCGGGCCAGTCGCCATGCCGCGGCCGTCGGCGGGAGGCGATTTCATGACCCCACTCTCGAAACAAGTGGCCGCGGCGCAGCGCCGGCTCTGGCTGAATCGGTGGCTTCGCCTCTGGGGGTGGGCGTTTTTCATTTCCGGCGCGGCCTGGATCGTTCTGCTTATCACGGACCGGCTTCTGGGTCTGCAACTGCCGATGCGGACGGCGGCGTTGATCGCGCTGGCGGTCAGCCTGGTCGCATCGATCATCGGATTAGTTCTGACCCGCGAGCGCGAGTTGGCCGCGGCCGTCGCCCTCGATGAAGCCGCGAAGCTCAAGGAGCGAACATCGACCGGTCTTCATGCGGCCCGCTTGACGGACGACCCCTTTGCGCAGGCCGTCGTCGCCGATGCCGAGCGATCCGTCGCGGGGATTTCCGCGAACAAGGTTCTTCCGGTTCGATGGTCGCGATCGCTCTCACTCAGTACCGCCATGTTGCTCGTTGCGGCTCTGTCGCTCCTGTTTCCGGAGTTCGATCTCTTGAAACGGCGCGAGGCGAAGGCACAGGCACAAGCCCGCCAGGCCGCCATCGAACAAGTCCGCAGTGTCGTGGCCAAGCCGGTCTCGGCGATCGCCCAAATCGCGGACAAGAATCCCGACCTGGCCGTCGATGAGCAGCTCAAGGCGTTGGAAGATGCCATGAAGCCCGACGCCGCGAAGGATCCTGACGTGCTGCGGCGTGAGGCGGTCAAGCAGCTCGACCGGCTCCAGGATGCGCTCAAGGACAAGGCGAACTCCGAGCGTTTTAAGGCGCTCGAAGAGACCAAGAAGCGTTTCAAACAGGTGGCCGAGTCGAGCGATCCCAAGAATGAGTTGGGTAAGCTCATGGAGCAGATGGCGGCGGGGCGGTTTGACGAGGCTCAAAAGGAACTGAAGCAGTTGCAGGAAAAGCTCGCCAAGCGTTCACACGACAATCCGGCCGACGCGAAGAAGGCCGAGGAGATCCGAAAACAACTGGATCAGATGGCCCAGAAAATGGAGGCCGCCGCCAAGGACCAGCAGTCCGAGCGGGAAATGAAGAACGCGGGGATGTCCGACAAGGACGTGCAGCGCGTCCTCGATGCGCTGGCCAAGAAAGACACCAGGCAACTGGAAAAGCTCGCGGAAGAGATGGCCGATCGCATGAAGGACCGCGGCGTCTCGAAGGACCAGATCAAGCAGATGATGGACCGCGCCGCCCAGCGTCAACAGGCGTGCAAGCAGATGCAGAAAATGGCATCAAAAATGGGGAATGCGTCCAGGCAGATGCAGCAGGGCCATCAGCAGGCGGCCCAGGATGAAATGAACCAGGCCGCCGAGCAGCTCAGCGAAATGGAGCAGATGGAGCAATCGCTGAACGATCTCGAGGGCCAGATGGCTTCGCTCGACGAGGCCCGCGACGGTCTCAACCAGGGAGACAAGAATCAGGGTGAGGGCGAAAACGGAAAGTGTTCGCAATGTCACGGAACCGGTTTTCGTAAGGACGGTTCCCCGTGCAAACATTGTGAGGGAACAGGGCGAGGCAAGCCCGGACCCGGTCGGGGCAGCGGCGCGCGCGAGCGGGACGACAACGCGGACGTCGATTTCGTCGACAAAAAGGCCCACGTCAAGACGGCCAAGGGCGGCAGCATCGTCGGCCAGCAATTCGTGAAGGGCGAGCAACTCAAGGGCAAATCCGAAGTCGAGTTTCTCGATGCCGCCAGCGCCGCCGAGATCGACGCGACGGATTCGCTCAATCGCGACCGCATTCCCCGCGCCTATCGAAAAGGCGTCCGCAACTATTTCGATCGCCTCGGCGAGACGGTCAAAACGGAAAAAGAGGGGGGCACAAGCGCGGACGCCAAGAAAACCGGTGATAGTACGGGTGGAAAGTGACCGTTCGAACCACCGTCTGCCTCTTCGCGTTTTGGTCTTTTCTTTTGGCCGGTTGCGATCGCTCCAAGTCTGCATCCTCCAAGACGGTCGTCGTATACTGCTCGGTCGATACCGCCTTCGCCGAGCCCATTCTCGCCGAGTTTGAGAAGCGGTCCGGCTTCACCGTCCATCGCATCTTCGACACAGAGGCGGGCAAGACGACGGGTCTGGTGAACAAGCTTCTGGCGGAAAGGCAGTCGCCGCGCGCGGACGTCTGGTGGTCCGGAGAAATCTTCGGCACGATGCAACTGGCAAGCCGCGGCGTATTGGCGGAATTTCGCCCGTCGGCGGCGGTGGATGTCCCCGAGCGTTACCGCGATCCGAACGGTCGCTGGACCGCGATCGGCCTGCGCGGGCGCGTCATTGCGTACGACCCCAGGCGCATCAAGAAAGACGATTTGCCCAAACGCTGGTGCGATCTTGCCGATCCGAAATACAAGGGCCGTTTCTGCATGGCCGACCCGCGCTTCGGCACGACGCGCGGCCACATGGCGACGCTGCTTTCGCTGTGGGGTCGGCCGGCGATGGAAAAGTTTTTTCGCGAACTGAAGGCAAACGATTGCAGGCTGACCGACGGTAATTCGCAATCGGTTCTGCGGGTGGCGCGTGGAATGAACGACTTCGCGGCGACCGACACGGACGATGTCCTTTCCGCGCAGCAGCAGGGCGGCAGCGTCGCGATGATCTACCCCGACCTGGACGCGCCCGACGGCGTGAAAAAAACGCCGGGGACGCTTTGGATTCCGTCGAGCATCGCCCTCATCGAGGGCGCGCCGCATCCCGACGCCGGACAGTTGCTCGTCAATTACCTCATTTTGCCGGAGGTCGAACAAAAGCTGCACGACAGCGACTCGAAAAACGTGCCCGTTCGGACGGAGCTGCGGAATTTGTTGAAGGCGTCGGCGCCCGGTGAAGCCGTGGTGGACTACGCCGCCGCCGCCGCACAGCTCGACTTGTCAGACACCCTGGTCCGCGACATCCTGCTCCAATGATCCTCGTCGCCGTGCGCCTGGTTCGATGCGTCGGCTGGGCAGCGCTGCTCGCGTCGGTCGGCGTCGTCTTCGGGATTCTCCTTCTGCAAATCGTCGGCGGGCCCGTCGAGGGACAAGCCATTTGGCCGACGGCGCGACTCTGGCGATATTACGAAACGTCGCTGGCGATGGCCGCCGGCGCGACGATGTTGTCACTGATCCTCGCGATGCCCGCCGTCGTCGCCTTCGCGCAAATTCGCACCGACTGGCAACGACGCATCCTCGCCGGTCTCGTTCTCCTGCCGCTGGTCACGATGCCGAGCGTCTTCGCCTATGCGTGGGTCCTGCTCTCCACGCGACCGAACAGTGCGATCGCCGCGTTTTTACACGCCATCGGTTGGAATTCTCCGGGAGCGCCGCCTTTTCAGGCCGCATGGGTCCTGGCGACGTGGCTCTGGCCGATCCCCGCGATGGTGTTGACCGCCGCGTTCAATCACACAGGCCGCTCGGCCTATCATCTGGCGCTCGTCGACGCCTCGCCGTTTTCCGCGTTCGTGAAAGGCGCGCTGCCGGCGATGCGCGCGCCGCTTATGGCCGCGGCGGCGATCACCTTTATCCTGGCGGCAAACGATCCCACGATCGCGCCGCTCGTCGGGGCGATGGAAGTCTGGTCGGTGGAGATGCTGGCGACGGCGTCCATCGCGGCGAAGTACTCCCGGCCGGTCGGATATTTGTTGTGGATGGCCTGGCCGATGCTGGCGACGATTGCCCTGATCGCCGTCGCCGCGATACCGGGTCTTCGACAGATGGCGAATTGGGCCGACGAGCCGGTCAGCGAGGTGAATGCCGCGGCCGGTGGACGTCGCATTTGGATCTGGACGGTCGCCTGCGCCATCGCCGCTGTGATCGTCGTGCTTCCGATCGTCGTGTTCTGCACGGAATTGGCCGGTGGACGCGTGGCGGCGTCGCAATCAATCGCCACGGCGTACAAAACGCTGAAGCGCGACGGACTGGCATCGTTTATCGCTGTAGTTCTAGCCGGATTCGCGGCCGTGGCCATCGCAACCGCCCTCGTCGACGATGCCGCGCAGACTCGGTGGCGGCGCATCGCCGGCAGGCTGGCGACGGCGTTGGTCATCGGCGCCGCCGTCCTCCCGCCGGAATTGATCGGCATCGCGTTGGTAAGCTTTTACTCCCGCATCGGCCATCCCGTCGGGCGATTCGTCTACGACCAGACCGCGTGCGTCTGGGCCGCCGCTATGGTCGCGAGATTCGGCTTTCTGCCCGTTTGCATCGCCCGGTTGATGAACCGCCGCACCCGCGACGAACAAGTCGCGCAGGCCCGAACCGACGGCGCGGCCCCCATCGACATCATCGCGCGCATCCGCCTGCCGGTCCTCGCGGGCGGGCTTGCCGTCGCGGGTCTGGTCGTCGCGTGCTTGTCCTTTTCCGAGGTCGGGGCGACGATACTCGTCCAACCTCCGCAATATTTCGGCGGCAGCCTTGCTGTCCAGGTGGATTCGCAGATGCACTACGGCCGACAGGATGAGACCATCGCGTCAAGCCTCATGATGATGCTCCCGGCGATCGCCGTCGTGTGCTTCTTTCCGTGGCGACTCCGATTTCGCCGGGCGGCGATGATGGTTCTTTGCCTCTGGATGCTCGCGGGCTGCACTCATCACCCCTCCCAGCAGGGGCGCGTCGACGCCGTCTTTGGCGGTCCGGGGCTCTCGCCGGGAGAGTTCAGTTACCCTCGCGCCCTGGCCGTTTCGCCGAACGACGGTTGCCTCTTCATCGTAGACAAAACCGCCCGTATCCAGCGCTTCAGCCAGACCGGCGAGTATCAACATCAATGGCGAATGCCCGAGTGGGTCAACGGCAAGCCGACGTCGCTCTTTGTCGATCACAGCGATCACGTCTGGGTGGCCGACACCCATTATGCCCGTATCATGGTCTTCGATCGCGACGGCAAGGAGCTTCTGCGTTTCGGGAAACACGGCGAGGGCCCGGGCGAGTTCACTTTTCCCTGCGCAATCGCCATCGACCGCGAGGGCGTCGTCTATGTCGGCGAATTCGGCGGCAACGATCGCATCAGCAAGTTCACACCGGACGGCAGATTCATGGCGTCCTTCGCCGACAAAACGTCCGGTCCGGCCTGGGTCGAACGCCCGACGGGTCTGGTCTTCGACGAAACCGACGTGCTCTGGCTGGCGGATTCGTGCCACCACCGCATCTGCCGGTACAGCCGCGACGGGAAACTCTTGTCCACATTCGGCGAACCCGGCGACGGTCCCGGCCAACTCAACTACCCCTACGGACTGGCATTGGAATCTCAAGGCACGATCCTGGTCGCCGATCGCGGCAACAACCGCATCGTTCGCTTCGATCGCAACGGCAAATACCTCGGCAGTTGGGGCACTCCCGGCCGAGACGTCGGCCAGCTCGCACAGCCGTGGAACGTGGCCGTCGCTCCGACCGGCCGGATTTATGCCCTCGATTCGTGGAATAATCGCGTGCAGATTGTAGACTGGTAATTCAGGCGACCCGTGAATGACCTACCTGCTTGAACGATTCGACCGGCCGAGTTACCTGCTGCTCGCGCTCATCATTCTCCTGATGGCGTGGATGGCGCGTCGGTCGTTGGCCGGTCTCGGTCCGATTCGCGGCAAGCTCGCGCTCGTCATGCGCGCCCTCGTCATCCTCCTGCTCGTCCTGGCGATCGCCGGCACGAACCGAATTCTTAAGAACGACGACCTCTCCGTCCTTTTCCTGCTCGATCAGTCTCGCTCCATCCCAGTCGATCAACGCAAGAGCAGCGAGGAGTTTGTCCGCCGTGTCACATCAAAGATGAAGCCCAACGACCGTGCGGGCATCCTCACCTTCGACGGCCTTTCGAAGATCGAGCAGCTTCCCAGCAAGCCCGGCCCCGAGGGCGGCGTCCACGTGCCGATGCCCCTCGCGGAGGGTCAGCGCCCCGACCGGACCAACATCGCCCAGGGATTGCGCGTCGCCGCGGCCTGCGCGATGGACACGACCAACAATCGCGTGGTCATCCTTTCCGATGGAATCCAGAACAACGGGGATGCGCTCGAAGAGGCCAGGGCCGCGCGGGCCAACCATATGACCGTGGACGTGCTCCCGATCGTCCACGAACAAGCGGCGGAGGTCGTCTTCGAACAGATCGTCGTGCCGCCTTATGCGAATCTCCACGAGCAGGTGCCGCTCCGGCTCATCGTCAAGAGCGATCGCCCGACCACCGGCTCAATCCTGGTCTATCAGCGCGTCGGTCAGGACGAGCAGCTTCTCGATCTCAGCCCCGGCAAGGAGGGCGCGGGCCGGCATGTCTCGCTCGAAAGGGGCCGCAATGCCTTCGTCGTCCGCGTGCCGATCGAGTCCGCGCGGGCACACGAGTTTCGCGCCGAGTTCGTGCCCGACGATCCTTCCGCCGACGGCCTCAAGCAAAACAACGTCGCCCGGGGATTTACCAACGTCGAAGGCCCCAAGACCGTCCTGTTCATCGGCACCAATCGCGATCGCGCCGATGACGAAGTGCTGATGGAAGCGCTCCAGCGAGAGAGCATCCGCGTGACGTGGGAACCGTCCGATTCCGTCGATCTCGAAACGTCGGTGCTCCAGGATTGCGCCGCGATCATCCTTTCCAATGTCCCCGCCGATCACTTCAGCGCCGCCCAGCAGCAGGCGATGGCCGCTTACGTCCGCGATTTGGGCGGCGGTCTCATCATGATCGGCGGCGACGACAGCTTTGCGGCCGGCGGTTGGCAGGGCTCGGTCATCGAAGAGACCATGCCGATCAAGTTCGACGTCGATGCCGTGAAACAGATCCCGCGCGGCGCGCTGGCGATCGTCATGCACTCCTGCGAGATGCCTCAGGGCAACAAGTGGGGCGTCGAAACGGCCGTCGCCGCGCTCAAAACGATCAGTCGCCTCGACTATTTTGGCGTCGTCGGCTGGGGCATGACCGGCTATGCCTGGGAAGTGCCCATGCAGACCGCGTCGAACAAGGACGCGATCATCAGTCAACTCCGCAAAATGCAAAACGCGGACATGCCGGACTTCGACACGCCGATGAAGATGGCCTTCCAGGCGCTGATGAGCTGCAAGGACGCCGCCCAGCGCCACATGATCGTCATCTCCGACGGCGATCCCGCCGCGCCCAACAGCGGCCTGATCAATCAAATGGTCGGCCGCAAAGTCACCTGTTCCACCGTCTCGATCTTCCCCCACGGCGGCCAGGAAATCGCGACGCTCAAGCAAATCGCCAAGGCCACCGGCGCCAGCTACTACTCGCTCTCCAAGGCCGGCGATGAAAAGCTGCTCCCGCGCATCTTCGTCAAGGAGGCGAAAATCGTCCGACGCCCGCTCGTCCGCGATGAGGTCTTCACGCCGAAAATCCGCCCGAGCCTGTCGGATGTGATGCAAGGCATCGACACGAAGCTCCCGCAACTGCTCGGCTACGTCGTCACCACGCCGCGCAAGGTCGTGGATGTGGAAATGCCGCTGGTCACCGAGCGCGGAGATCCGCTCCTCGCGCATTGGCGCTGCGGCTTTGGGCGAACGCTCGCCTTCACCAGTGGCCGCTGGAAGCACTGGGGGACGAACTGGGCCGGCTGGCCGGCCTTCAGCAAGCTCTGGGCCCAGGCCGTCCGCTGGGTCATGCAGCAGGGCAGCGCCGCCAATTACGACGTCGCCACCACCGTCGTCGGCGATGAGGGGCAGGTCGTCATCGAGAGCCTCCAGGAAGAGGGCTTCGCCAATTTCCAGCAATTCGAGGGCCGCGCCATCGGCCCCGACGGAACCTCGACGCCGGTGACGATCACTCAGACCGGCCCCGGTCGATATGAAGGCAAGTTCCGTCTCGGTGAGCAGGGCACCTACCTGCTCAACCTCGTCGCCGGCGGCGGTCCGGGGGCCCAGCCGACGATGATCCGCACCGGCGTGACCGTCGCCTACTCGCCGGAGTTTCGCGAACTCGAGACCAACGAGGCGCTATTGAAGTCGATCGCCGACGAGACCGGCGGTCGCGTGCTGACGCCAGACGCCGACGCCAGGACCGTCTTCGCCCACAACCTCCCGCCGACGATCACGCGCACGCCGATCTGGAACACACTCCTGCAATTGGCCGTCTTTGCGTTTCTGCTCGACGTCGCCGTGCGCCGAATCGCCATCGACCCGATCAAAGTCGCTCGAACCGTTCGGGGTTACATCGCCGGCCTGCCGGGCCTGCGCGGCGCGGGTCGTCGCGCGACACAGACGCTGGCCGACCTGAAGGACGTGCGTGAAAAGGTCCGCGCCGAGCGCACGGCCGAAGGCGCAGCGCCGGCGCCGACCGCGCCGGCCGATCGCGTCGCGCCGCCGCTCGCGGATGTGAAGTTTACGGGTGCCGCCGGTCCGGCCAAGCCCAGCGGCGACCTGGTCGACGCCATGGGCGGCGCGAAGGCCGGCGCGACAAAGCCGCCGCCGGCCAAGGACAAAAAGGACGAAGCCCCGACGGAGGCCACGACCGCCCGGCTGCTGCGGGCCAAGAAGCGCACCCGCGATCAACAGGACGGCGACAAGAAGTAACGCGTACAGCGGTTTATCGATATGATGGCGGGCCGCGATGATCAGAGCCGCGACTGTAAAGGAGCGCCGCGCGGTGTTCGATGAATCACGCGGCGCTCCCTGACGGTCGCGGCTCTGACCAACGGGCGATACACTGAACACTGGCCAGTAACGATTATCCACTCGCGGAGCAACGAATGGCGACACAGATCGACCCGGCGGTAGCCAAAGCGGCGGAAGAGTTTCGCGCCAAGTTCAAGGCCGTCCGCGACGAGATCGGCAAGGCCATCGTCGGCCACGCCGAAATCGTCGAAGGCGTGCTCATCTGCCTTTTCACCGGCGGCCATGCATTGCTCGAAGGCGTCCCCGGTCTGGGCAAGACGTACTTGATCCGCTCGATGTCCGAGGCCCTCAAGCTCGAGTTCTCGCGCATCCAGTTCACGCCCGACCTGATGCCCGCCGACATCATCGGCACGAACATCATCTCGGAAAACGCAGAGACCGGCCGGCGGCAGTTCGAATTTCAGCGAGGTCCGCTCTTTTCGCAGATGGTCCTGGCCGACGAAGTCAACCGGGCGACGCCCAAGACGCAGTCGGCGTTGCTCGAAGCGATGCAGGAAAAGACGATCACCGTCGCGGGCCATCGCTACACGCTGACCGCGCCCTTTTTCGTGATGGCCACGCAAAATCCCATCGAGCAGGAAGGCACCTACCCGTTGCCCGAGGCGCAGCTCGACCGATTCTTCTACAAGCTCGTCGTCCACTATTCGAGCCGGGCGGAGCTCGGCACGATCCTCGACCGCACGACGACCGGTCACAAGCCCGAGATCAAGCCGGTCATGAGCGGGGAGCAGATCGTCGGCGCGCAAAAGCTGGTGCAGCGCGTCGTCGTCGCCCCGCACGTGCAGGATTACGCGATCCGTTTGACGCTGGCGACGCATCCGCGCGGCCAGTTCGCGACGGAACTGACCAACCGCTACGTCCGCTGGGGTTCTTCGCCGCGCGGCGCGCAGGCCATCGCGTTAGCGGCGAAAGTTCGCGCTTTATTGGAGGGCCGCTACAACGTCGGTTTCGAGGATATTCGACACGTCTACCTCCCCGCTATGCGACATCGTGTCTTGCTGAACTTCGAAGCCCAGGCCGAGGGCCTCGAATCCGACGCCGTGCTCAAGGACATTCTGGATAAGACGCCGACAGCGGCGGAACAGGCAGCGTGATGGGTGATTTGACGGTCGGGCGCGTCAGTGTGCCGGACTCTTTAGCAGCTCGCGCTTCTCCGCGATCACCTGCCGCAGAATCTCCGTCAGGTCCGTCTTCGGCTGGTAGCCGATGAGCTTTTGGATGCGATCCAGGCAGGGGATGCGGCGCATCATGTCGTCGAACGGGCGGCCGTAGGCTTCCTCATAGGACAGGTGCTGCTTGGTGCTCTTGCTGCCGGTCATCTGGATGATCTTGTCGGCCAGCGCCTCGATCGTGACCTCCTCCGTCGAGCCGATGTTGTACACCCGCCCGGGGGCGTCCTTGCAAAGCATGAGGTCGATGACCGCCTTGACCACATCGCCGACGTAACCGAAGCAGCGGGCCTGTTTGCCATTGCCGTAGATCTGGATCGGCTCATTCCTGATCGCACGCTCGACGAAGCGCGGGATGACCATGCCGTATTGACCGGTCTGTCGTGGGCCGACGGTGTTGAAGAAACGGGCGACGACGACGGGCAGGCCGTACTGCTGGTGATAAGCGAGGCCGAGGAATTCATCGATCGCCTTGGAACAGGCATAGGCCCAGCGGGAAAAGTGCGTCGCGCCGAGGACGGTGTCGTCTTCTTCCTTGAAGGGGACTTTCTCGCTCTTGCCGTAGACTTCGCTGGTCGAGGCGACGAGCACGGGCCGGCGAAACTTGTTGGCGACGGAGAGGACGACCTCGCTGCCGTGGATGTTGGTCTCGATCGTGTGGACCGGCTCATCGACGATGAGCTGCACGCCGACGGCGGCGGCGAGGTGAAAGACGATGTCGCAGCGCTCGACGAGCAGGTGCATGGAGTGATCGTTGCGGACGTCCTCCTGGATGAAGCGAAACTTGGGATGGTTGATGACGCCGGCGAGGTTGCGAAGGCTGCCGGTGCTGAGGTTGTCGAGGGCGATGACCTGGTCGCCGCGCGCGAGCAGCGACTCCGCCAGGTGCGAACCGATGAAACCGGCGCCGCCGGTAATGAGGGCGATCATAAGACCTTTCCGACGCGAGCGGCTTGGAAGGCGTCGTGCCGTCGCCGCGCGTGCTTCACTTCAAAATACCCGACTTCTGAAAATACTCCAACCGCTCGGCGGCGAGGGCCTTGTCCCGCGAACTGTAATCGCCCTGAATGACATCCTCAAGGATGCGCCGGGTCTCCTGCGGACGATAGTACTCGGTGTTATGTGTGGGGTTGAAAACGTAAAACGAAGCCAGCGCGATCTTCGCCCAGCCGGGCTCCTCGGAAAGTTTGACGGCCGTGAGATAATCGCGCTCGGCCGCCGCCAATTCATGGATTTGAGATTCGCAGGCGGCGAGGTGAACGAAGATCTGGACGCGGGAAGACCTCGCGGGAAGGGCCAACGCCTTGCGATGAAGGCGCACGGCGGTCGCAAGGTCCTTCGCATCCTCGTAGACAAGCGCTTGTTGATAATATCGCAGAGAGACCAACTCCACGGCCAGGAGGATAAAGATCGGGATCATCGGCACCAGGCTCCAAAGCAGGGCAGGACGAATCGATCGCCGAAGCAGCAGCACCCCGTGCGCCGTCGCGAGAGCATAGACCGGCGCCCAGATCCAGACGACGCGCGTCACCGCCGACAAGACGCAGGCGCCCGCCAGCACCATCGCCAGCTTTTTGGCCGGCCGGGGGCAGCCCGGCGAGCGCGCGGCCTGCCAGAGCGCGACGAGAACCAGGAAGAGCCCGTAGAGCCAGATCTCCGCGATGATCGATTGAAGCAGGCCAATCGCGAGGCTGGGGGTTTCGCGGCCGTAAAGGTCGGCGATGAAATTTCGCACGGGCAGGTAGTCGAGCAGGAGATGGCTGAACACGCCGACCGCGACGCATAGGTAGGGCCAGGGCGAGCGCACGCGCGCCCCCAGCGCCAGGATCGCCCAGAGGATGACGACAAGTACGGTGGTCGACCAGGCGGAGTGTGTGACGAAATGCTGGTGGTATTGCGTGCGAGATTGAGTCGTGAGCACCCATTCGGCGATGTCCACGAGGTGCGCCGCGAGCACCATCAACCCGAGCCAGAAGAATTGAAGGATTCGCGTCCGCGACTGGGCCGGACAAAGTCCGCCGATGGAAAGGCCGACGAGCGTATGACCGATGGTCGCCATCGAGAGGGATTCCGGAGGAAGCCACTGGACCCGAATCCGCATCATATCGCCGCCGGTTCGCTTTCGCCCGGAACCAGCCGATGGTCGATAAAGACCCGTCGCGTATGGGATGCCGGCGCAGGGTGCGCGCGGAGGCCGATTATCAGGCATAGAATTGAGCATGATCGCACCAACGGAGGTCACCCGTGGCCACTAACAATACTGAAAACGCGGTTTCGCTGTCCGGTGGAGAAGTGGAGGCGGTGCGCACGCTCTCCAACAGCCGGGAGCGGATTCGCCGTGAACTGGCCAAGGCCATCGTCGGTCAGACCGAGGTCATCGACCAGCTCCTGATCTGCCTATTTGCCAGGGGACACTGCATCCTCGAAGGTGTGCCGGGACTGGCTAAGACGCGGGCCATTCGATCGCTGGCGCAGACGCTCAGCTTGTCGTTCTCGCGGATCCAATTCACGCCGGACCTCATGCCCAGCGACATCACCGGCACTGAAATCATCGAAGAAAACAAGAGCACGGGCGTACGTCAGCTTCGCTTCGTCAACGGGCCGGTCTTTGCCAACGTGATCCTCGCGGACGAGATCAACCGCACGCCGCCGAAAACTCAGGCGGCGCTGCTTGAAGCGATGCAGGAATATCAAGTCACCGCGGCGGGATTCACCCATCGCCTGCCGCAACCCTTCTACGTTCTCGCCACGCAGAATCCGATCGAGCAGGAGGGGACTTACCCCCTTCCGGAAGCGCAACTTGACCGCTTCATGTTCAAGGTCCTGGTCGATTACCCGAGCGAGGAAGAAGAGTTGCGGATCATCAGCCTGACGACGATGTCCGCCGATCCGGTGATTGAGCGCGTCTTTTCGGATGAAGATATACTGGCCCTGCAGGACATCGTTCGCAAAGTGCCCTGTCCGGATCACGTCATGCGCTATGCGATGCGCCTGACCCGGGCCACGCGACCGGCGCCATTGACGAATCGGCGGGACGATGTCGCCGCCGGACCGGTCCTCAAATTCGTTTCCGATTACATCAGTTGGGGCGCCGGCCCGAGGGCGTCGCAGAATCTGGTCCTCGCGGCCAAAGCTCGCGCGATCCTGAGCGGGCGGTATCACGTCTCGACGGAAGATATTCAGTCGGTCGCGCACCCGGTCCTGCGGCATCGGATCGTGACGAATTTCAACGCGGAGGCCGAAGGCGTGGGCGTGGATCAACTGGTGGACCGGCTGCTGCGCGACGTGCCGCTCAGCGTGACGCCGGACCTGGAGGCCGTCGGGGCGAGCCGAGTGTTGAGCGCGTGACGACGGCGCCTCGGAGGGCCCAGCCCATGTCCGAGAGACAGGAAGATTATCGAAGATATCTCGACCCCGCGGTGCTGGCGCAGATCGGCGCGTTGGATTTGCGCGCTCGATTGCTGGTCGAGGGGTTCATCAGCGGAATGCACCGCTCGCCGGCGCATGGATTCTCCATTGAATTCGCCGAGCATCGCGAATACACCCAGGGCGACGATCTGCGATTCCTCGATTGGAAAGTCTACGGGCGAACGGACAAACACTACATCAAAGAGTACGAGCAGGAGACGAATTTGCGGCTGCTCCTGGCCGTGGATTGTTCGGAGTCAATGTCCTACCGCTCGGCGGGCTCGCCGATGTCCAAGCGCGAGTATGCCACGACGGTCGCCGCGGCGCTGTCCTATCTGGCCTTGCAACAGGCGGACGCCGTCGCCGTGGCGACGTTTGACGACGTGGTCCATCGAACGCGGCGCGCTTCCAACAATCCGGCGAAATGGCGCGGCGTCGTCCATGAGCTGGCCCAGGCCCCCGTCGGGGGGAAGACCTCGTTTCGGTCGGTCTTCGACGCGCTGGCCGAGACGCTGCATCAACGACATCTCGTGGTGATCCTCAGCGATCTGTTCGGACCGGTGAATGAGATTACCTCGGGAATTCAACATCTGCGGCATCAGCGGCACGAGCCGCTCGTCCTGCAAGTCCTTGATCACGCGGAGCTGACCTTTCCGTTCGCACGGCCGCTGGAGCTGGTCGGACTGGAAGGCGCGGGAAAGCAGGTGGCCGAGCCGCGCATCGTGCGCGAGCATTATCTCAGGTCCATCGAGAATTTTATCGCCACGCTGCGTCGTTCCTGTCACGAGCACCGGACCGACTTCGAGGTGCTCGACACGAGTGCGCCGGTCAATACGGCGCTGGCCGCGTATCTTTCGACCCGGACCGATCGGGCGCGTCGCTTCGCGGGGTGAGTCATGGTGGTTCTGCATCCGGCATTGCTGGCGACGGCGGGGGGGCTGG
>CAYPXR010000018.1:0-46965 GCA_964414585.1 uncultured Planctomycetaceae bacterium | reverse complement strand
TCGCCCCTGCACGCCCCACTTGACTTCATCCGCTTCATAGATGGGTCCAATTTGCGCGCCGATTTCAATTCACAGGGTGGGCCCCAATTCCGCGCCGATTACCATTTGCACAGATTTGAAACAAGGATTCCATGTGAGAGACGTTGTTCAGAGCCTCGTAAAAATCTTCCTTTATTTGAGCCCAATCTTGGGGCTCGGCTTGTTCATCAATATTAACCAAAGAGCAAAACTCCTATTACCTACTCAAGATGAGTATCCATAAAACTAATGATCCTCAGTCCACTTGGACTTTTCACAATTCATGGAATAAGTAGATTAGCCGGAAGCGAAGGTGAACGAGTCCCCCCGGGTGCAATCATGCCGCAATCTAGCAACCGCGGTTGAACTGAACATGAGCCCACGTCCACGCCGCGACCGTTCGCGGAAATCCGACCGTGTTCATCCCTAACAGGATAGCCTGTTCAATTGACTTCTTGTGCACTCCAGCCTCCATTGCACGGCGGACGTGACTTCGCAGGGCCGACTCCAGTCCCGCACCGACGCAGATTCCGACTTTGATCAATTCGCACGTCTTGCGGTCGAGAGGACCGAGACGATCGATGGCCTGAGCGATTCCCTCGTGCGCTTTACCGAGGTCAGGGTATTTCGTGATGAAATCCTTGAAGGGTCCGGGAAGCTTTCTTGTTTTTGCATTGGAAGTTTTTCTTTTCGCCATCGTCAACATCCTCCAACAACGGGCCGCTCTCTCTTATGAAGGTCGGGCCGCAAAGAATCCCGTCATTTCATGGGTGAAAACATGTTTCGTCATCCCCGGCACGCGGCCTCGATTAGTTTCTTGAAGTTCCAACCGCAATTAGCCTCCCAATGCTATCATTGCCGTCTCTTGGTGCAACAAACCCGATGCGCTCTTGGCTTCGACGGCGCGGCGGATCAAATCGTCGACCTTGTGCGGTTGAAAGGCAGCTTTCTCCCAGCAAGACGACAAGTCTACGGATCGCGAGTCTAACAGACACGGAAACAAACGGCCATCCGCCGTGACGCGCATCCGACGACACTGGCCGCAGAATGGCTCTGTCACCGGCGCGATGATGCCCAGCGTACCGCGCAAACCGGGGCCGGTCGCCGCGTACCGGACCGCGGTCTCGCCGTCTTGCCTGGGCACGGCGACGAGATTCAAGGACCGGCACAATCGACGTCGAATCTCCGCCGCACCCACAAAGTGCTCGCGATTGAATGGGGCCGCTGGTCCGATGGGCATGGCCTCGAGGAATCGAATCTCGATGTTGCGCTCGAAGGCCCAAGCCGCAAGATCGGGGAGTTGATGGTCATTGACTCCGGCCAGCACGACCGTGTTGAGCTTGGGCGGGGGAAAGCCCATCGCCATGGCCCGCTCGATACCCTGAAGAACAGGAGCAAGCTCGCCGTCCGTAAGTTTTCGATAAATACGCGGGTCGATGGTATCGAGCGAAATATTGAGCCGGTCGAGTCCCGCGGCACGGAGGTCGGCGGCGACGGGACCCAATCGGGAAGCATTGGTCGTCATGGCCAATGCCAGATCCGGTGCCAAGGATTTGATGGAGGCCGTCAACCGGACGATGGTCGGATGCAAGAGCGGTTCGCCGCCGGTCAACCTCAGTTGCTTCAACCCATAGCGCGAATAGAAAAAGCGGATTAGCTCGAGGCGTTGTGCGTCGGTGAGTCGCGCCGCTTTGACGAGCGAACCGCAAACGGGCCGGCAATAGAGACATCGGAGATTACAGGCCGATGTCACGGAGAGTCGCAGGTGGTCGATCGTTCGTCCGAAGCGGTCCGCGAGGCGTCGTCGATCGCCGTCGCCCGGGACTGGACGCGCTTGAATGGATCCCACGCTCGCACGGGACGCATGCCTGGCTTTTGCCTCGTTGGATACCAGTCGAAACGGGCTCATGACGCGAGCCTCCCGCATTGTTGGTGAATCAAAACTTGAACTGATATTGCACATAGAGGAAGTCCGCATCGCGAGAGAATCCCGAACTGTTGATAAAATTACTCGGCCAAAAGTGCGAGTATCCGAAGAGTAGGGACGAGTGGACGTCCATCTGCCAGGCGACGGTCGCGTCCAGCTCACTTCCGACGTCATTGCCCGACGAACCGGTCACGTTTCGACGAGTGGGAACCCCGCCGGCGTTGTATAGCGCATCCAGATTGGAATCGAGCCAGAAGTGATAGTAGAACAGCTTGGCGGTCACGTTCTTGAGCGGCTTGAACGATACGTTCACATTGGGGGCGATGATGTTTTGACGGCCTACGAGGTCAATATATCCCAGAAATGCGTGCCCCGTCGGGTACAACTGGTTCCAGGTATCATGGCTTTGGTCCCGCGGCGTGTCGTCGCCGGTGGCATAGTCGAAACCCAGGCCGGCTCGCGGCGTCATGGGCGCGCTCTTCCACGTATGTCCCGCGTCGCTGCCCACCATCCACGCGTGGACTTCATCCCCATCCCACTTTCCCCATTGTCCGCCGCCTTCCACGTCGTAATCGAAGCCGCCCGTCGTCCCCGCCACGCGGCTGCCGATCGTGTACACGTTGAGATCGCCCATTCGGTTGTTGGCATTGACGAAGAACCCGCGATCGTTGAGTCCGAGGAAATACAGATCCCATTGGTGACGGGGTATTCCCTTGTAGGTGGAGTACAATCCGTAAAAGTTCTGTTCTTCCCTCCAATGATCGATCTTTCGGTTCATTCCCTCGTTAATGTGCGTGTTCCACGGATTCGAGTACGGCGTGTTCATATAGTAGACCGGCTTCACCCAGAAAACATCGAGGTCCCACGTTGGACTGGAGTAAAACAACTTGGCTCCGTCGAAGCGCCGTCCTTCGTTCATCCAGTCGAGCTTTCCGATCACCCGCTCCCTGCCATAGATCAAATCCTGGCGTCCGACCCGCAGCGTCAACGGCGTCTTTTCGCCCAACACCCTCCAGTCGGCAAAGAGTTGCTCAAAGTCAAAAGTATTCTCCATCCCGGGAATCTGCGGCAGGTCCCGGTCGGCGACTCGGGCGTCAATGCCCTCCATGAAAATGCGGAACAGGTTTCGATATTTCAAATCGGCGTGCAGGAGTTCGCGGTAAAGGAGAAAGGCATCCTGAGATGGATCGCGCGCTCCGAAGTTGCGATTCGTTTCGGACTCAAATCGAAGCCGAACTTCTCCGCCGAGCCGCAAACGCCAATCTTTGTTGAGGTGTATATTCTTGATGGGGTCGAAGAAGTCCTTAACGTAGCTGCCCTCAGGTCCGTCAAGGTAGGAGAAGTCTTCGTCTTGACGCAGGGCCATGTAGGTCGGACGATTTGGGGGCATTGCCGGCGCCGACGTGGTCGGTTTTTCGGCAACGCCGGATTGCGTCGTCGGCGGCGCCGGTTGATCCGCTCGCAGGATATCCGAATCCCATGAACCCAATGCGACAAGGAGCAGCAGCGCGCTTTTAGGTCTCATGAAAGTGGTCCGGTTCGTACGCCGGACGCCTCCACCCAATCCACTGTCACATTGTGCGTCCGGCTTCGGCCGTTCGACCAGATTCGTTTGCTACGTCGCCACTCCGAGAGTACCGGCGAAGCTCTTGAATAGGGGCGTCAGGAAGCCATTGACGAACGCATTGATGATTCCGCCGAAGAACCCGGCGAATACCGTCCCAAACGCGTTGATCATGACCGCGCTGAATTGATCGCCAAAACCATCGACAAACGGTGGAAACATTAACTCTCTCCTTTTCAGACGACGGAGAACAATTGCCGTCACACACAACCGCATTTCTCATCAAGCTGAGCACCAGCGATGGACCGATAGATCTCCGCGCACCGCTGACAGACGGGCTGGTCGGGATTCCACTTTGGAAAGTCCGTTTGAATCACGTGGGTCAACTTGACGTTGCCGTGTTCCAGCGCCGTCCAATCAAACGTGGAAAATCCGCACAGCGGGCAGGGCGCGCCGGCCTGGTGCCGCCCGGCTTTTTCGTGGGAGCGAGGGCCGCCTGAACGATGGGCGGGCAGACCGTCCCGTGCCCATTCCAGGAGCTTTGAATGATTCGGGGTGAATTCGCGTCCGCGTTCCCATAGCGCTTCAAACGATTCCGCCGAAAACTCGGCGTCTTCCAGCCCAAAGGCCCGCATCAATTCTGCACGCCGCCGTTCGCGCACACCGGCCGGTCCGCACCCTCGTTGCATGAGCCGCGCATCGACCGACAGCGCCCAAAGTACGGCGTAGCGATCTTGCGTCAGATTCCTGGCCGCCGCGGTCTCCCCTGCGGGCCGGTCGATCGCATCGTAGCCGAAAGCGGGATCCAGCATGTCGTCAATGTGCTGAAACTCGTGGCGGGCCCAATACTCAAATCCGGGCCGATCCAGCAGCATGGCCGGCGCGACGGCGACGACGACGGTGTATCGGCCCGGTCTCCCAAACAATTCGGCGGTCTGCGCCTTCGGGCCCGGCGCCTGCGTCACCATCAACCGGCCCACTTGCTCACGAAAATTCGGAAATTCACTGACCAATTCGGCGATCAGATTGCGAAGGCCCAGTTCGTCGAACCATCGTTCGTGCAGCTTCGCGAACGCCTGGTCGCGATGGTGACCCTCCTGGTAATCGTAGCACCCGGCGAACTGTCGCTCATACTGCGGGCGAAGCGTGGCGTCCCGGCGCGCGGCCTCAAACACCGTGCGCTCCGCCAGATTCGGCTGAATGACCAGATCCATGGACTACGCCTCTTGTTCCATTGCCGCAGCCAACGTTGGCCCTAGTTCCACCGCGCCCGGAGCGCCGCACGTGATATTGGAGTCGTCTTCGGTGACGGGCTTCAGCTCGATCCACTTGGATCCGATTGCGACGCCGAGTACCTCGCACCATTGTCCAAGCACCGCTTCCGCGAAACTTGCCACTTCAGCGAGAAACGAAGTCGAATCGGCCTTACGAATCCGTTCAAAAAAAGCCGGCATCCATGTCGCCGCGTGATCCTGGAGAAATGCCCGCTGGGCGCTGACGCAGCAATCCCGATCCTCTTCACACCGCGCGAGCGCCGCCTTTATGGAAAGAACGGCCAGGAACTCCCACTCGGTGGCCGCATGATCCTCCCGTTCATGGACCGGCCCGGCGACGTCAAACCCGAATGCCCGGTAGAAGCCCGCTATGTCCGCCAGTGTCTGGCTTTGCTGAAAGACTTCGACCGATCGATACTCCAACTCATACGGCGGACACTCCGAGCGAACGGTATGCCCCAACAAACGGGTATAGGCGCTTTCATTCGCTTCGCCGAACGTGAACGAGTCGAGAACGGCATCGACCAACCGCCCGTCGATCGCCAGCGAATTGGCGGCGGCGCGAAGTTCGTTTCTGATGCCGGGTTCCGCGAGCTGCGCCAGGCAATCGGGGTTCGGCCCACTGAAGGCCGCGGCGATGAACCGGGCCAGCTTCGCTCGCTCCCTCGCGATATGCGCGTCAGATGGAATTGGCATGGATGTTGGGTCGGACATGGATAGGCTCCTCGACCTGAGTTCGAAAGATTTCACGATTCTTGCGGTCGAACGCGATAACCGTGTCGTTAAACATCTCAAACTTCCTGCCTGCCACGGAAGTCTCCCATACCTTCGGACCTTCCTTGACCTCGTAGCGGAAAATGATGCGATTGGAACGGCGGAAGAGCTGCAGGACCGCGAGCAGCTCACGGTCCGGCGTGCGATATCGCTCAACGGCCTCCTTGACCCCAGGGCCGAACATCTGCTCCAGGTATTTCGTGGGCACCCAGCGCGGCGGAATGTAGTAGCCGTTGGGTTCCGTGCCGAACTGCGGATAGAGCGGCAGTGCAACTTTCGCAACGTGGACGAGATAGAAAAGCGGGTTGTAGCGATCCTCGACCCAGGTACTATCCTGTTTTACCTTGACGAGTCCCTGCATGCGCACCTGGCCCACACATGCCGCCATGCAGCGCGTCTCCATCGGCACGCCGTCCGACTCGGGGTCGGTTCCCTCGACGCGTGGATAGCAGGCGATGCACTTTTCACTGGTTCGCGTCGTGCCCCGATAGAGCGATTTCTTGTAGGGGCACGCCTCGACGCATTTGCGATAACCGCGGCACTCCTGCTGATCAATCAAAACGATGCCATCTTCCGGCCGCTTGTAGATGGCATTTCGTGGGCACGCCGCCAGACAGGCCGGATAGCTGCAGTGATTGCAGAGCCGCGCGAGATAGAAAAACCAAGCCTTGTGCCTCTGGTCGCCGTCAAGCTTTTCTCCACCGCCAAAGTCCATGGGCTTGGTGCGCCCATTTTGCGGCGTGTCTTCGTGGATGTTGGGCGCGGTCCATTCTTCTTCCGTGGGCAGATAGCCCAGAACGAGATTCGGCTGATTGCCGCGGGCAACGATTTCAGGAGATTCGAAGATCGTTTTGCCTTTGAGTTCACCGTAAGGATTTTGTGGACCGCCGCCGGGCTTGCCTTCCCATGTCACGCCATTGGGATTGGCCTGGGTGAGCAAGTCGAGCGTTTTGACATCCCAGTGCTGAGGATAGCCGCCGTAGGGCTTGGTCTCCACATTGGTCCACCACATGTGCTCCTGACCCTTGGAAAACGTCCAGGTGCTTTTGCACGCCATGGTGCAGGTCTGGCAGCCGATGCAACGATTGATATTGATGACAAAGGCGAACTGTTCCTTGGGCGCCGCCTGCGGATAGGGGTAGCTCATGGGTCGTCCGAGTTGCCAGTTGTAGACGGTATTCATGATCGGCTCCTAATTCTCCAAGACCGGCAGATTCCATGTTCCGCCGGGCGTCTGATCAATTTGCATGCGCACGCCTCGCGGCCCGCGCAACACCATTTGTTGTTGAATCAACTCACGAATCGTGTCATGCCCGAGTTGGCCCATGGCCATCGCAGGGCCGGCATACTGACCGCTCTCAAACAACTCGAGGATCGCCTCCGCGCTCAGGCCAAGGCGGACGTACTCTTCGGCAAAGCACGCCGCCATGTCGAGCACGGCGCCCGGGTCGTCGACCAGCAGCTCGACGCCGGTCAATGTCATCGGATCGGTAGGATCAGGATCGCCATGCGGCATGATCAAAACTCCTCGATCTTCACCGGCTGCCCGGCGGCTTCGTTGTCGCCGACAAACCCGCCGTTCAGATACTTCTTCATGAGGTCGCTCTCCTGGCCCGGCGACATGCCGGTCGTGGCCGGGAGCCAAATTCCCTTGCCGCCCAAGCCGCCGTCCTCGGCTTTTACCACGCGCACCAGGGTCTCTTTGGGCACCGTATTTAGTGCGTGGTTGTCCGCTTCGCCGCCGAAGATGAAGCCCATGAACGCCTTGGTCTTGTGAAACAAGTTGTCAGTCTGATGCATGGGCATGTGCCAGTTGCGCGTCAGGCTCTGCTGCGAACCATACCGAAGGTTGGCTTGATAACCGTCCTCCGAGAGCGCCCGCCCGTCCGGCCGCGTTTCAGCCGCTTTGACGCTCTTCTCCGTGGCGATGTACGGCGCATGCTTGATCATGATGCAGTTATAGGGATAGGCCGGGTTGAAAACGGCACGCAGCATCAACCTTGCGACCTTGTAGAACGGGTCATTCGGCTTTGCCCCCATGTAAGGTCGGTCGGCAGGATTGGCATCCACATAGACGTAGTCGCCATTGTTGATGCCCAGGTCCTTCGCCGCCTGCGGATTGATGTGCATCTGATGCTCGCCGACATACGGCGCGCGTTTGTCCATGCGATGCGGATCGCCGAAGCTGCTGTCGTAGATGTTGTGCCAGTCCACATTGCTCCACGAGGAGTGAACCCGATGACGCGTCTTGGGCGTCAGGGCATAGAATTTGAATCCCTTCTCCCAAAGAAAATTCCGCGACTTCTTCACCTGTTCCCACGGCATCTTGATGTTGCGCACGGTTCGCTCGTCCCAGTGCTCCGCGTCCGGGCTGACGCCGTAGTCGTCGGGGCGAACATACGGATTGTTCGACACGATCACGTTGGGCAGGTACGGTGTCGCCTCCGTGCCCTCGCGATGAACAATGAAGTTCTCGCCATATTCGATGGCTTCGGGAATGTCCGCGTAGGCGTGCAGACGACCGGTATCGGTATGGAAGGGCTCGTTGTCGTGCACCTGCTCCCAGAAGGGAATGCGCGGATACGTTCGGAAGAGCATCAGCGCCGCGCCGGGCGGACCGTATTTGCCCGCCATGATATCAGTGAGTTTATAGCCCGCCGTCGTGGTGCAGGTATCTAACAGCCGCTGGAGATAAATGCTCCGCTTCCCTTCGTGCTCGAACTTAAAGCAGTTGTAGAACTTCTGCTTCCACTCACCACCCAGTTGTTCGCCGACGGCCTTGGCAATGTTCGCCAGAATCCAGAGATCATCCTTGGAATCGAAGACCGGTTTGATGCCCCCCTTCCAAATCTGAAGAAACGGATTGGAGCACGACGCGGTCACTTCCAAATCCTCGAACTCCACCCAGCTATTGGCCGGCAGGCCAAAGTCGGCGTATTGCACCGACGACGTCATCACGATGTCTTGCGAGATGATCATCTCGATATTGGGGTTGACGTTCTTGAACATCTCGTAGGCATGTTTGGCGTTGTTGAACAAGTTAACGTTTGTGAACTGGAGCGACTTTGTCGGCGTCGGCATGTGCGTCTTGCCGGTGAAGACCTTGCGGCCGTCCTTCGGCGTGTTCACGATCAGCGGCCGATCGCCGTGATTCCAATACGCCGGCTCTTCGCCCTCGGCATACGCGTGAGCATGGACGCTTTTGCCGGGCGCGTTTTCATCGAGCGTCAGCGCAAACGGATCCTCGGCCACCCAGCCTTTGAACCCCGGACCGGTCGCCGCGCTGCCTTGGAAAAGCGCCGCCTTGTAGTTCCCAGCCCAGCCGTGAACGCCTGCGCCGGGCTTGCCGATGTTGCCTGTTAACAGAATGGGCAGGAGGGCCGCCCGATTGGCTTCCGTTGCATGGAACCAGTGGTTGATGCCTTCGCCCTGATGGATGGCCACCGGCCCGCCGGCTTTGGTGACTTCCCAGATGTCCTGTGCAAGCCGCTCGATCATCTCTTTGGGGCTGTGCGTCATCTCCGCTACGCTCTCAACGTCGTAGTCCTTCAGATGAATTTGGTACATCGACCAGAGCGTCATGACTTCCGCTTCGCTTCCGTCCACCAGCTTGATCTTCCAGGTGCCCTCCAGCACCGGGTCGATTCCTTTCGCGCGCATTCGCTCGCCGACGTCATCCCTGGTGATGGCCACGGGCTTGTCCGTCCCGGCGTCCCAGACCACCCGGTCGCCGAGTGTCCGATGCTGCTCGGCGGTCAGTCCCTGAACCTTCATGCTCGCGCCGTCCTTTGACAGGCTCGACTCGTAATTGGGGAAGACTTCTTCAGCGCGAATCCGCTTGAGGTTGTCAGTGCGCACGAGCAACGGGAAATCCGTGAAATCTTTCACAAATTTTTCGTCGAACCAACCTTTATCCATCATCAATCGAGTGACGCCGAGCCAAAGCGCGGCGTCCGTCGCCGGTCGGATCGGAATCCAGTAATCCGCCTTGGTGCTCGGCGCGCCATATTCCGGCGCGATCACCACAATCCGCCCGCCCCGTTCCATACATTCGATGAACCAGTGCGAATCCGGCAGTTTGTTCTCCACCAGGTTCTTTCCATCCATGATGATCAACTTCGAAAACCGCAGGTCGTTGAAGTCGCAATCGGAGTTCTGTAATCCGTGGACCCAGGGCTGACCCGGCGTCTGATCTCCATGCCACGTGTAGTTGCTCCAGTTGCGTCCGCCTTTGGCTTTGTCCGGCCCGACTTTCCGAATGTGAGAGTCGAGCAAAGCCATACTGTTGTTCAGGCGGTACATGCCATACTTTCCGAGCACTCCGAGCAACCCCATGCCGCCGCGCATCTTGAAGGTGCGCGTACCGGCGCCGCCCATGGCTTCGATCATTTCTTCGGGATAGCCCTGCTCGCGAAGGAGTTTCGCGCCCTCCTCGCCGGTGTAACGCTTGCCGATCGCAATGTAGCCGTTTGCGATGTACTTCAACGCGCTGGCCCAGTCGATTTTGAGATGCACGTCGGTGCCGCGACTGTCAAATTTATATTTGGTTTTGTTCTCCGGCGTCAGTTGCGGATATCCGTCGTCCGCCCACTCCTTCCATCCTTTTCGAATAATCGGGTGCTTGAGGCGGTAGGGACCATACACGAGCCGGTGAAACGTATACCCCTTGGCACATTGCCGGGGGTTCCAGTTGGCCGTCGCCTTGTTACCGTAGAGGTCGGCGTATTTTTCAGAATCGTACTGAGAGCCCATGCGAACAATGACGCCGTTGCGCGTGTAGGCCAGCACTCGACACGCATGCGTATCATTTGGCGAACACACCCAACTGAACGTACCGTCGTAGGCGTACTGATCGCGGTAAATCTTTTCCCAGCCCCTCGCCGGATAGCCCGCGAGCGGATTACCGACGTCGGGGCGGGCGGCCAGGACCCGCAAGGGCCAATTTAGAATTCCGGTGGCCCCCGCCGCCAGAATGACCGTGCTTTCGATAAACTCGCGTCGCGACGGTTCTTGTCGATGTTTCGAGGACATTCAATAGTCTCCTCTTGACTGGGCGCCTCCCGGAGGCGATTCGATTCCTACTCAATCACCAACTTCTGCCAGATGCTGATGTTCTTCTTTCCATCCCGGTCGCCCGCGCTGCCGTTCCAGATGGCGAAACTGATGGGCAAATAATCGCCCGGCCTGAACAGACGTTCGTCTTGTTCGTTGTCCCCATGCTCATGCGGTAATTCCAGCGTGCGTTGCATTTGCACCATCCAAACGCCTCGCTCGTACACGGCTTGACCCTCCACCACCTGAAGGTTGGCCGGCTTTCCTGAGAGCGTCCCCGGCCCACGGGCCACGAGGCATTCCACCGGCGTTTTCAAATTCGGATCGGCCACAAGATTGCCCGCGCCCCAGGCGGTAATGTACGTTGGGTTATGCAGCGTGATGGCGCCGTGCGGCCAATCCACTTTGGACATGTCTTTCGAGCGAACCGGGCATTCCGCATACATGTCGACGGCGCGCTCCGGGAAGGCCGCGTCGACGTCCTGGTATCCGCCAGCGATGTTCTTCTGACGATCGGCCTTCCACATCCAGATGTTCACACCGCCGTGCTTGCTGGTATCGCCCATGTAAAAAGGCGGGTCGCTGGAAAGCGAAAACTGAATCGCGACGCCATCGCGAAACTCCTCGACCTTAACGGCGCGGTCATCCTGGGTCCGGTCGATCCACGACAGCCGCAGCGCCAACTCGCGATCGCTGTGCAGGGCCTGAACGACCAGCCCCTCGATCCGGTCCTCTGTCCACCAAAGCGGCGTCAGGGCGACGTACAACGGCCTCGCCTGGTTCCATGCCGAGTCTTTTGGCCCCGTGGGAAGTGAAGCGCCGCTGTTGGGGGCGATCAGCGTTCCCTGGCTAAGCTGCGCGCGATCCTGCGATCCTGCCCGAGCCAGCGATTGCACGTAATGAATCAGATCCCAAACCTCGTCAATGGAATAATTGCCCTCCGATGCCGGCATGGGCGTGCCCCTCATCCCTTTCATGATGCGGCAAAAAAGTGCCGGTCCTTCCATTCCCCCCTTGAAGATGCCATTGACAAAGGATCGCGGCGGATCAGGGTATCCGTCGTCATCGAATTTCACGGCCTCCGGCAATGGATGTCCGTCCGGACCATGACAGGACGCGCAAGCCTCGAGATAAACGCGCCGCCCGTTGAACCAGCGGAGGTCATCAACCTTCGGTTCGGGTGGCACAACGATCGGCGCGCCCGGTGTTGTTCTTTCCGCCAGTTGAACCGGAATTTCTTCGGGCTTGTACGTACCGTCGTTGACGCCCGCCTCCAGCTCCGCGCGAACCGCATCCACATTGATCTTCCGCACGTACGCGACCAGCGCCTTCAAGTCCGTCGCCGGCAGGTGGCCCCAGGGAGGCATTGCCGAGCCCGGCATCCCGCGGCTGATGGTGCGGAGCAGATCGTCGTCGGAGGGAATTTGATTCTGCGTGGTGCTCAGTTTGAACTTTCCCACCTTTAGGTTTCGCGGACGAGGGTTCATGAGATAGGCGAATTTGCCGGCCCCATCGCCCGTCTCGCCATGACAGATCACGCATTGCTTTCCAAATACCAGGCGACCGCGTGCGATGATCGGATCCTCCGCATCATCGCGGGTGGCGTTCGAGGGCTGATCAGACCGTGAAGCTGGGGCCACCAGTGGCGCGACAGGATTCGGCGAGGCCGCCTGAGCCCTTGGCGAATCCGCCCATTTGGGGCTTTGAAGGAGCTGAGCGCCGCAGGCAAGGAAAACGCTCGCCACGGCGATGAGCCAAGCGGTCGGGAGGAACGGGAGCGTCTTAAGCGGATCTGAGTTTGGCATGGGCGTCTCCGTACAACGAGGATATTATCTATATATCGATCATTTTATACATATTTGTACCAAAAAAACAAGCCGATCAAGGGATCGTACGTTTCCTTGCGCCAGCCATCCCTTCCAAACCGATTTCGTCGAGCGTCGTCTGTTCGAGCATCCGCCGGTAGGCGGAGGAGATCGGCTTCCAGTATTCGTGAAAACCGCAGGGGTGATCGTCGTTGCAGCGGGGTTGTCCAAACGGGCATTTGGATCGATCCAACACGTCATCGAACGGCCCCAGGACATCAAACAGCTTGATTTTACTTGCCGGTTTGGCCAGTTTGAATCCGCCGCCGACTCCGCGGGCAGATTCGAGCAATCCCTCACGGACGGCCTCGCGGAGGATTCTTGAAAGGTAATGGGAAGGAACGCCGGTCTTAGCGGCGATTTCCTTCGCCAGCACGGGCCGCCCGGCTTCCTGGCCAGCCACATAGACCATCGCGCGGAGAGCATATTGAGCGGTCATGGAGAGCATAACATATCTATCTACTAAGTAGTCAATATATAGATTATCATCTTCTTTTGACGCCGTCAAGAGGACAACTTCATGAAAACGATCGATAATCGATGTAAGAGGTTTGCGGCGTCCCGGTTTTGGGGCGCACACGGTCAGAGTCAGAGAGCCTCGCGTGTGATCATATTTTCGCTTGACCTCCGGTGCGACGGCTCAGTATCATGATAAAATGATCTACAAGTCAATAATAAGCAAAAGGTTGTGATTGCATGAGACGATTTCGGAGTACATGAGGCGAATTCGGTGAGGAATGAAACTGCTAAAAAGGCTCGATCGAGGCAAGTAACTCCGACGAGGTCCCGGGCGGTCTCGCCGCCCAAAATGGATCGGCGGGGCGATCTTTCCACTACGCGCCGACCAGGTCGATACAACCGCTGGCGCGCGGCGACGCTTGCGGGCGTCTATCTCCTCATGACGGCACACGTCGTCCATTGGAAGCTCGCCGGCCGGACGCTTGCCCCGCTTGAACTCAACGAGGTGATGTACACGCTCGAACTCGGCATCCTCACCGCCGGATTCATTTTCATGGCATTGGCAATGCTGGCCACGCTCGTGTTCGGGCGTTTCTTCTGCTCCTGGGGTTGTCACATCCTCGCGCTGGAAGACCTCTGCGCGTGGCTGTTGGGCAAAATGAAAATTCGGCCGAGGCCGGTTCGATCGCGCATGCTGGCCTTTGTTCCGCTGGGGGCGATGCTCTACATGTTTGCATGGCCCCAAGTCTCGCGGATTCTTGCCGGCAGCCCGTTGCCCGCGATCAAAATCCATACCGACGCCCAGGGTTGGGCCTCCTTTCTCACCACTAACTTCGCGCGCAACCTGCCGGGTCCGTGGATTACCGTGCTGACGTTCGCCGTCTGCGGCTTTGCGATGGTCTATGTGCTCGGCTCTCGCGCGTTTTGCACTTACGGGTGCCCATACGGCGTTCTCTTTGGCATGGCGGATCGGTTCGCTCCCGGGCGCATCGTGGCCAAAGGCGACTGCGCGCAATGCGGAATCTGTACCGCGGTCTGCCAATCGCACGTCCGCGTGCACGAAGAAGCGCTGCGCTTCGGGAGGATTGTCAATCCGGCTTGCCTGAAAGACCTCGATTGCGTCGCCGTCTGTCCGAACGGCAATCTGAGCTACGGACTGGCAAAACCGTCCTTGCTCGTGGTCCGAGCTGCGTCGAAACTCCCGCCGAAACCCTACGATCTGTCGCTGGGCGAAGACCTGTTCGTCGCCGCGATGTTTCTCGCCTCGCTCTTCATTTTCCGGGGGTTGTATGAGGCTATCCCGTTTTTGATGACGCTGGCCATCGGTGGAATCCTGGGATACGTTGGCGTGCTCGCCGGGCGGTTGTTCCGCCGGCGCCACGTGCGTCTCAATAACTTTCAGTTCAAGCTCGGCGGTCGATTGACCCCAAGCGGCTGGATGTTCGCGGGGTTTGCAGCAGCGCTCGCCGCGTTTACCGTGCACAGTGCTTTTATTCGCTATCACGAATACTGGGGAGGGCGCCAGTTTGACAACGCACAGGCGTCCGTCGGCGCGGGGCGTACGGCTTCCCACGCGGTAGTGGGTGAGGCCATCCGCCACCTGGAAACTTGTGACCAATGGGGCTTGGTGCGGCCGGACCGCTTGGCGCCGCAGCTCGCATCGTTGTATTTGACGGCCGGAAAACCTGCACAGGCCGTCCCGTACATTCGCCGCGCGCTGTCGCCGCCGATCGTGAATTCGCTGTCTGCGCAGGAGCAGGCCAGGTTGGGCGCGGCGTTCGGGGAACTGTTGGTTGAACGAGGTGATTTTGTCAACGCGGGCCGCTACTTGCAACGCGCCTGCGAGTTGGCGCCGTCGGAGCCCTCGGTTTTTTACAACCTGGCCATCGCTCTGTCGGCGTCGAGCCGGCCCGATGAAGCGATCGCGGCGTATCGCCAGGCGATCGCCTTGAACCCGAAAGACCCCGATGCACACAACAATCTTGGCTTGTTACTCGCACAACGCGGACAATTTGCCCCGGCGGAGGCCAGCCTGCGAGAAGCCATCGCACTCAAGGTCGACTATGCGCACTCGTATTTCAATCTCGGTCGCGTATTGGACGCCGTCGGCCGAACGACTGAAGCACAGGAAGCATATCAAACGGCCGCGCGACTCGATCCGACGTACGCGGAGATCCTGTCCCATCGTCGGAATCCGTAACCAAGGACGCGATCAATCCATCACGCCATACTCAAAAAAGGAAAAATGAAGTGGTTAAAAGATCCTGGGCGGAGCCTTACAAAATCAAGATGGTCGAACACTTGCGGATGACCACGCGGCCGGAGCGCGAGCGGGCCATCGCCGAAGCGGGCTTCAACACATTTCTACTGCGTAGCAGGGACGTCTATATCGACCTTCTGACGGATTCGGGCACGTCGGCCATGAGTGACCGCCAGTGGGCCGGGCTGATGCTGGGCGACGAGGCCTACGCCGGCTCGGAGAACTTCTATCACCTCGAAGAGACGGTGCGGGAAATCTACGGTCATCGCCACGTCATCCCCACGCATCAGGGCCGCGGCGCCGAGCACATTCTCAGCCGAATGCTCATCAAGAAGGGCGACATCATCCCGGGCAACATGTATTTCACGACGACCAAACTGCACCAGGAGTTGGCCGGCGGGCAATTTGTCGACGTCATCTGTGATCAGGCCCATGACCCGGAAAGCGAATTTCCGTTCAAGGGGAATATCGATCTGCAAAAGCTGGAGAAGATCATCCAAGAGGCCGGCCCCAGGCGGATTCCGTATCTTTGTGTCGCCACCAACGTCAACATGGCCGGCGGCCAGCCGATCAGTCTCGCCAATCTGCGCGATGCGGCCGCGCTGTGCCATCACCACGGCATCAAGGTCTTTCACGACGCGACGCGCGCCGTTGAAAACTGCTACTTCATCAAGCAACGTGAAGCGGGGTGCGCCGAAATGAGCCTCGCCGAGATTCTCCGTGAGCTTTGCTCGCTGACGGACGGCTGCACCCTCTCCGCAAAGAAGGACAGCTTGGTCAACATTGGCGGCGTCCTGGCGGTGGACGACGACGAACTGGCCGATGCCGCGCGAAACCTGGCAGTGGTCTATGAGGGGTTGCACACCTACGGTGGTTTAGCGGGGCGAGATTTGGAAGCCATGGCCATCGGCATCCGCGAATCCGTGGAATTTGACCACATGCGCGCCCGGATCGGGCAGGTGGAATACCTTGGACGGATGCTGTTGGAAGCCGGCGTGCCCATCGTGCGGCCGATCGGCGGTCACGGCGTATTCCTCAACGCACAGAAATTTCTTCCGCACATCCCTCGCGAACAATTTCCGGCCCAAGCCCTTACCGCGGCGCTTTATGTCGACTCCGGGGTGCGGGCCATGGAACGCGGGGCAGTCTCGGCCGGACGCGATGCCCGCACTGGACAGAATATTTTCCCGCCGCTGGAGTTGGTCCGCCTGACCATTCCGCGCCGCGTCTATACCCAGGCCCATATCGACGTCACCGCCGAGTCGGTCATCGAACTGCATGAGCGTCGTGACCGAATCGTCGGTTTGACATTCACGTGGGAGCCAAAACATCTGAGGTTTTTTCAGGCTCGGTTTGAACCCGTAACTGGTCATCAGGTCATGCTCGAAGAGTGATCCGCGGTCGTGAACGCAATCCCCGGCCGCCTCCTATTGACGGCCTTCGCCAATCGGCCCTAACCTGTCATAGCGCGGATGCAAAGCGATCAATAATCGCGTGGTTAATTCCCGTTTTCGTGGGATCTGGAGTACGGTCATGTCGTCTGGATTATTGAAGCCCGGAGGCGAATCCCGCCGAGGATTTGTGACTTGGGCCCTCATGTTTGCAGGGCTCTTGGCGGGCTATGGTACCGGAGCGCTGCACTTCTTTCAGTATCTCGTCCCGCTGCATCATGAACGCCGCCGACGGGAGATGTTTATTGGCACGCTCGACACCATCCCGATCGGTTCCACGCGGACAGTTCAGGACCCACGCGGACAAGAGATCATCATCGCCCGCATGGCGAACAATCCCGACAACCCTGCCAAAGACTTTCGCGCCCTGTCCACGAAATGCCCGCACCTTGGCTGCAAGATCCATTGGGAGGCCGGCAAGGACCGGTTTCGCTGTCCATGCCATGAAGGCATCTTCGACAAAGAGGGAAAGGCCGTCTCCGGCCCTCCCGCGCAGGAAGGCAAGAATCTAATTGAGTATGAAGTCCGAGTGGATCGAAAGACCGGATGGGTCTTTGTGATGGTTGCACAGGAATTGCCCAATGCCGCATGAATCTGACGCTGGCACACGACATACCCGCGCGACGGGCGGTCGACTCTGGCAATTGCTCCCCGTCGACTGGGGCAAGGTACAAGAAGTCACCAACGAACCGGTGCCGGGGCACATCAAACGCTGGTGGTTTGCGCTCGGCGGAACACCCGCCTATCTATTCTTGATCCAGATCACCACCGGCATCCTGCTTTCTTTTTATTACGTGCCCTCGACGGATCACGCCTACCAAAGCGTCAACGCCATCACGAACGTCGTACCCTACGGATGGTTCATTCGAAGCATCCACAAGTGGGCCGCCAACCTCATGATTATTACGGTGTTGCTGCACATGTGCCGCGTGTTCTTTTCCTGTGCCTTTCGCCACCCGCGACAAATCAACTGGGTCATCGGTTGCAGCTTGCTGCTCTGCACGCTGTCTCTCGGATTCACCGGCTATTCTCTCATCCAAGAACAGCTTAGCTATTGGGGAATCACCGTGGCCTCAGAGCTGGTTTCTAATGTTCCCATCATCGGTTCGACGCTCGCCACTTTCATGCGCGGGGGCGAGGACATCGGCCCGAACACCCTGACGCGCATGTTTAACCTGCACGTGGGAATCCTCCCGGTCATCACCATCATCCTTATTGGGTTGCATGTCGCCGTGTTGCGAATCCACGGCGTTTCAGAACTGTCATTCGACGATCCCCGCATGCGCCCGCCGGGTGAATTGAAACTCGCCAGGAATCTCCGTGGAGTACAATTCATGGCCTTGCTGGCCGGCGGCGGCGCGTTGGCCTGTCTTTTCATGGCCGCCTTCCGGGCCACGCCGGTTGCGATTGTCGCTTACGAATTGAGCGCGGAGAGCGCCCGATTGCTCTGGCTGATTTCCGGTGTACTCCTGGCCACGACTGCGGTCTTGCTTTTTCGCGGACACATGTATGGTCTACTTCTTTGGCTCGCGATGAGCATCCTCGCCATCGGCAAGCTCGTTTTCGACCTCACTCACCATGAAGCAGCCAATTCCGCGGGCTGGGTCGCCATGTCGATCGTACTGACGGTGACGGCCGTCTATGGCGCCGTCCGCCAGGACCGTTTCATCGAAGGAAAGGGAGAGGACAAGCCGTTCAATTTCTTCCCCGACCACATCATCACCGAGCTGCTCATCGGCACCCTGCTCCTGTTCCTGCTTACCCTGATGACGCTTGTCTTCCCGGCGGAACTCGGCGAAAAAGCCAACCCGCTCGTCACGCCCGACCACATCAAGCCGGAGTGGTATTTCTTCTTTCAATTTCGAATGCTCAAACTCACCGGGCTCAACACCGCGGTCGTGCTCACTGGTCTGTTGATGCTGATGATTGTTCTTTGGCCGTGGCTGGACGCACTTCTCGAACGAATTGCTCCCGGGAAAGACCTGGGCATCTACTTCGGGATCGTGTCGTTCCTCACGTTTCTGATCTTCACCGTCTGGGAAGCAATGGTGTAACCGTTCTTCGCACGAGGATTTCAAAATGTCGCTGAATTCAAAACGTGTCATTGTCTTCGTGCTGGGCGTGGCGCTCTGCGCTGCCCTGATCATGGTCGCTGAAACCGAATCACGTCGACACCAGCCCCCTCACAAGATGCCGATGTCCACCGTCCTCGCAATGACGCCGGAGACCAGCCGCAACTGCGTTGATTGTCATGCAAAGTCTTCGCCGGCCATCATTGAGCACTGGAAGGGGAGTACACACGCCCGCAAGGGCGTCGGCTGCGTCGAGTGTCATCATGCCGAAAAAGCCGATGCAGACGGCTTCGACCACTATGGCGAGCACATTGCCACCGTCGTCTCACCGCGCGATTGCGCACGATGCCACGTGAAGGAGGCTGAGGAGTTTGCCGCAAGCCACCATTCCAGGGCGGGTAACATCCTCGCGTCGCTCGACAACATCCTCGCGGAAAATGCCGAGGGCATGCGTGGCTTTTTCAATCCTCATTCCCCGACGCCGGGCATGACGGTCACCACAGTCGACGGCATGGCCAGCGCCAATCTCGGCTGTCGCCAATGTCACGGTGGCAAGGTCGGATTGATGACCAAGGATGGCGGAATGGTCACCATGGACGATCTCAAGCCCGGACAAGACGGCAAGCCCACTAACACCGCTGTCCTCGCCAATCTCGTGCGAAACGAAGAGGGAAGGCCCAGGTATCACCCTTCCACATGGCCCAACACCGGAATCGGCCGCATCAATCTCGATGGTTCACGCGGTTCGTGCTCCGCCTGTCACAGCCGGCACGATTTCTCGCCGCGACGTGCGCGCCAGCCGGAGAGTTGCGGCAAGTGTCACATGGGCCCGGACCATCCGCAGAAGGAAATCTACGAAGAATCCAAACACGGCATCGCATTTCGCGACCTGAAAGAACAGATGAATCTCGATTCTGAGTCCTGGATTCTCGGCAAGGATTATGCCGCAGCCCCTACCTGCGCGACCTGTCACATGTCCGGCAATACTAAAAATGGCGGCAGAATCACCCACGATCCCGGCGAACGCATCTCGTGGACCAATCGGCCTCCCATCAGCCTGAAGATGGACACCGACAAGGATCACAAGACGGTCACGGAGACGGATCCCAAGATTCGCGCATCGTTGATCGCCGACACTTCCGAGCAGAAGCGCAACCGAATGAAGGACGTCTGCCTCCACTGCCACACGCCGGACTACGTCAATGGCTTCTACAAGCAGTACGATGATCTGGTCGTGCTTTTCAACGAGAAATTCTCGAAAGCCGCCCGAAGGATTATGACCGCCGCCTATGATCAGGGACTGCTGACCAAGCTCGATTTCGATGAGGAAATCGAGTGGACCTACTACCTGCTCTGGCACCACGAGGGGCGTCGCGCGCGAATGGGCGCTTCCATGATGGGCCCCGACTACACCCATTGGCATGGCATGTTCGAGGTCGCTGAGAGATTTTATCAACAATTCATCCCTCAGGTGCAGCACGTGATCACCGAGGCCGCTTCACGGGGCAAGAAAAAGCAGGCGGAGGCGGTCAACGCCGTCCTCCGGGAAATCCTCGGCAGGCCCGAACATCAGTGGAAGCATTACGCCGACCCGCTCGCCGTCAACCGCCCGTCCGATTAGAGCGGTTCCCGAATCAGTAGCCGATCCGAACCGTGCCCGTAAGAAGCGGTGCGCAGCCACCGAATTGCGGTCGATCATCCATTCACCTGGGAATCGCCCGGGGAGGCGTTGTGATGAACATCATCGAGCCGTTTCGGATCAAATCGGACGAACCGATTCGCATGTCCGCGGGCGACGAGCGCGAGCGGATTCTCCGCGAGGCCGGGTTCAATCTTTTCTTGATCCGCGCTGACGACGTCATCATCGATTTATTAACCGACAGCGGTACCGGCGCGATGTCTTCGGAACAGTGGGCCGGCATGATGCGCGGCGATGAATCTTACGCCGGCGCAAATAGTTATTACCGATTTCAGGAACGAATCCAGAAGTTGACCGGCTTCGAGCACATCCTCCCGACGCATCAAGGACGGGCGAGTGAACGCATTTTGTTCGAACTCGTCGGGGGTCCCGACAAGATCGTCCCCAACAATGTCCACTTCGATACGACGCGAGCCAATATTGAACACTCCTGCGCCCTGGCGATCGACCTGCCGATTCCCGAGGCGAGAGAACCTCAAACGCGACATCCATTCAAAGGCAATATGGATGTCGCGGCGCTGGAACGATTGATTTCAGAAGTCGGCTCCGATCGGATTCCGCTGGTCATGGTGACGGTGACGAACAACAGCGGAGGCGGACAGCCCGTCAGCATGGAAAACCTGCGGGCGGTTCGCGCCGTCTGCGACCGGCACAAGCTCCCGCTCTTTCTCGACGCCTGTCGGTTCGCCGAGAACGCGTTCTTTATCAAGCGTCGCGAAAACGGATATGAAGATCGCTCCGTTCGCGAGATCGTTCACGAAAAGTTTGCGTTGGGCGACGGGGCGACAATCATCGCAAAAAAAGACGGCCTCGTCACCATTGGAGGACTGCTGCTGTTTCGCGATGAAGACCTGTTCCATCGCGCGAGCAACCTGCTGATCCTCACCGAGGGCTTTATCAACTACGGCGGCTTGGCGGGCCGCGACCTGGAAGCGATGGCCCAGGGATTCGAAGAAGTTGTCCATGAGGATTATCTCGCCTACCGCATTCGCAGCGTCGAGTATCTCGGCGATAAACTCATTGAGGCCGGTATCGCCATCATGGAGCCGCCCGGCGGTCACGCCATCGACATCGATGCCGAGGCCATGTGCCCGCGCATTCCGGCCGACCAGTTCCCGGGGCAGGCAGTCGTATGCGGCTGATATCGCGTCGGCGGGATCCGGTCGGTCGAGATCGGATCGGTGATGTTCGGGGTTACGCCTTCGCCGCCGGGCTCGCGACCCCGCCTGGAACTCGTTCGCCTGGCCATCCCCCGGCGCGTCGATACGCAAAGTCACATCGATTATGTCTTCGAAGCGGCGGTCGACCTCTCCGAGGGGCAAAATAACCTGCGCGGCCTCCGGATGACCTACGAACCCCCGGTCCTGCGTCATTTCACTGCGAGATTCGAAGAACGGTGAATCCCTTTGAGCCACTTGACATGGCCCCTTTGTTGAAGGTAATATTATAGACAAATAGATCGATAAATAGTGTTATAGGAGTTCCCCACAAAGAATCGCACGATTGCGGGTCTCCGTGACGCGAGAACGATTGAATCCAAGGGTCTGAAGGAATTCATACAATGACTGGAAATCATGTCACGGCGACTACTCGTCGGAGAGGGCGATGGCTGGCCTCGATGGGGATCGTCCTGGTCGCGGGCGCTGTCGTCGTACCGATGACCCTTGAAGATTTTCACCTCTCAGGCACCCAGCCCGGTGGTGTGCCGGCCGGAAACTTCTTCGATTCCGAGTATTGCGCCGATTGTCACGGGTATTACAATCCGACGACCGAGCCCTTCGCGACTTGGAAGGGTAGCTTGATGGGCAACGCCGGCCGAGACCCCCTCTTTTTCGCCCAGCTCACGACCGCCAACCAGGATGTGGGCAACGTCGGCTACTTTTGTCTCCGCTGCCATGTGCCGATGTCTTTCGTCACGGGCCACGCCTATCAGCCGGACGGCAGCACGCTCAACGACGTGGATCGGGACGGTGTCACCTGCCACTTCTGCCATTCGATGGTCGATCCCCTATACAAACCGGGCATTAGCCCGTCGATCGACCAATCCATCCTCAATGGTCTGGCGGAAGTGCCGGCGCATTACGGAAATGCGATGTTCGTGCTCGATCCCATGGGACGCCGCCGCGGCCCCTATAGCGATGCCTTCCCGCCGCACAACGCCGTCTATTCTCCCTTTCACCAGACCGGCGATTTCTGTGGAACGTGTCACGACGTCGGCAACGTTGCCACGATCCGCCTGCCGGACGGCAGCTATCAGTACAATACGATCGACCAACGAACGGCTGACGAAAATCCGCACAGCCAGTTCCCGCTGGAGCGGACCTATACGGAGTGGAAACTCAGTTCGTTCGCCAACGGCGGCGTCGACATGGGCGGCCGCTTCGGGGGAACCGGCGCGACGGTGGTGAGCACATGCCAGGATTGCCACATGCCGCGCACCTCGGGCCAGGGCTGCTTCTTCGGTCCGACTCGGACCGACTTGGCGCAACACGATTTCGCCGGGGCGTCGGCCTGGGTGTTGGAAATCATCGGGCTGTATTATGGAACCATAGGCGGCGTGGATCAGGACGCGTTACTGGCGGGGCGCGCAAAAGCCGTCGATATGCTCGAACGCGCGGCAACGCTGGACGTTGAACAAGAATGCGGCGCACTTCGAGTCCGCGTGATCAATGAGTCCGGTCACAAACTACCGACGGGCCACATTGAAGGTCGACGAGTCTGGCTCAATGTGAAGTTCTTCGACGCCGGGGACGCCTTGGTGCACGAATACGGCCATTACGACGACACCGAGGCGCACCTCGATGAAGAATCGACGCGCATCTATGAGATGAAGATCGGCCTCAGCCCCGCGGCGGCGCAGGCGACGGGATATCCCGCCGGCGAGACGACGCACATGGGCCTGGCCGACGTCATCGTCAAAGACACGCGGATTCCGCCGAGAGGCTTTGCGAACGCGGCGTATGATGCGGGCGGCGCCCCCGTTGTTGCGACGACCTATGCCGACGGGCAGTATTGGGATGACGCTTATTTCGCCGTTCCGACCGGCGCGGCCCGCGCGGAAGTGACGGTGAACTACCAGACGGTCACCCGGCACTACATTGAAGCCCTGCGAGACGGCAATGTGACCGACCAGTGGGGCGACATTCTGCACGATTTGTGGCAGCAAACGGACAAGGGTCCGCCCATCCCCATGACGACGGCACAGCCCTCTCTGGCATCGTTCGTGGCGGGCGATCTGGATTGCGATGACGATGTCGACCTCGACGATGTGAATTTGCTCGTCGGCATTTTGTTGGGCGCGGATGCCGACGCACGGCGCATGACCGCGGCTGATCTCAATCTGGACGGACAGGTAAACGGTAATGATGTCCAACGGATGATTGCAGCCGTCCTCGGAGACTAACGACGCTCTCCTCCCATACATGAGCCGGCGTGAACGGTCGAGAGAGTTGGCGGTTCCTCCGTTTCCCTCGACCCGATCGATCGTTCCGTCGGTTTCATGAGCGCCGTTTGCCCATCGATAAAGCATTCCACGCCGTTTCTTCCCTCGCCGTGGCATTGCGTAGACAGACAAGGAAGGCATCCATCGCATGTCCATGACGGGCACTCTGACTCCGACCCGTCTTCCCATGGCCCCTGCCCATCCCATTCACCCGTTGAGATCGCGCGCTCGCGTATTGCTGACCAGCGTGTTTGGGCCGTATGCCCAGGACGACGAATTTGGCAGCCGGAAAATCAACCCGATGGAGCTGTATCACAACCAGGTGACGCGGGTGCAGGGGCCGTTCTCGCTGCGAATGTTCCACCGCTCCTGGGGGCTCATGCTGATTCAGGCGAACATCCTTGCCCCGTGCACGCTTCTGGATTTTCCGGACTTGAAGCGTTTCATCAAACAGATCACGACGAGTGAATACGAGATCGTTGGAATCAGTTCGATCATGCCGAACGTCGGGAAGGTGCGGGAGATGTGCCGGCTCCTCCGCAAGCACCAGCCCGCGGCGACGATCGTCGTCGGCGGACACATTGCCAACATGCCGGAGTTGGAAGAACTGATCGACGCCGACCACATCGTCAAAGGCGAGGGCGTGCGCTGGATGCGGCGGTTCCTGGGCGAAGACGAAGATCGGCCGATCGAGCACCCGCGAATTTATTCGGGCATCGGCGCTCGCATCCTGGGGATCAACCAGTCGGTCAAGCCGGGCGAAATCGCCGCCACGCTGATCCCGTCGGTGGGCTGTCCACTGGGATGCAATTTCTGTTCGACGTCGGCCATGTTCGGCGGCAAGGGGAATTGCGTTCACTTCTATGAAACCGGCGACGAGCTGTTTCACGTGATGTGCGATCTGGAACGTGACATGCGCGTGCGGTCGTTTTTTGTCATGGATGAAAACTTTTTGATCCACCGAAAGCGGGCGCTGAGACTGTTGGCCTTAATGACCGAACAGGGCAAGTCGTGGGCCTTGTACGTTTTCAGCTCGGCAAACGTCCTGCGGTTGTACGAAATGGAGCAGCTTGTGCGTTTGGGTATCACCTGGGTCTGGATGGGCCTGGAGGGCAAGGACTCGCAGTACGGCAAGCTCAAAGGCTCGGATACCCATGCCTTGGTGCGCACGCTCCAATCGCACGGCATCCGCGTACTCGGTTCGAGCATCATCGGCCTGGAAGCACACTGTCCCGAGAACATCGACGCGGCGATCGATCACGCCATCAGCCACGAGACGGATTTCCACCAGTTCATGTTGTATACGCCGATCCCCGGCACGCCCCTGTACGCCGAACTTCAAGCCGCCGGCACGCTGGTGGATCGCGGTGAATTGGACTACGCCGACACCCACGGGCAATACCGGTTCAACTACCGGCATGCCCACATCAAGGATGGCCGGGAGAGCGAATTCCTGCTCCGGGCCTTCCGCCGCGACTTCGAGGTGAACGGCCCCAGCCTAGTTCGGATGACGCGGACCATGCTTATGGGTTGGCGCCGCTACAAGGACCATCCCAACGAGGCCATTCGCCGGCGCTTCGTCTGGGACTGTCGTGGGTTGGCCACGCTTTTCGCCGGGGCCTTGTGGGCGACCCGGCACTATTATCGCCGGGATGCGGCGATAGCGGACAAAGTCTCGCGGGTCTTGGAGGAGGTGTGCGACGAGTTCGGGTTGAAATCGCGCCTGACCGCGCCGCTCATCGGTCGCTACATCCGATGGACGATGGCGCGCGAAGAGCGCCGCCTTCGCCGAGGCTGGACGTACGAACCGCCGACCTTTTGCGAAACGGCCCGTTGCGAATCAAATGCCGAATCGCCGGAAAGGGAACCGGAAAACGTTCGAAGCCCGTTACGATTCTGGCGAAGAGCGACCGCCGAGAGTCTTTGAAATCTCGCGCAGAGACGTTGCCCCCTCCCTTTGTGGAAGGCGAAACTCGGCGAGTGTACCGATTTTCCCTGCGGGCATCGTGAGTTCGATCCCGTCACCCGTAATCGCAACTCGCTTCCAGGAAAGCTCTTACGCGTTCTTGGATCAGCGGGAATCCCCCGTCATTCATAAGGCTTGACAGCAGGCCCGTCGTGATTCATAATGTAAGTGGACGCATACAAAACGACCGCTGGTCCCGGTGGATCGCGCATGACGGAAGACGCTGGAATGGCCCGCCGCAATCAAACCGCCGAAAAACGCCGAGACCTTTTGCCCGTCATCGCCCGTGCCTTTACCCAGCTGGGCTACCGGCGGACGACGACCGCCGAACTGGCCAAGCGCTGCGGTGTACAGGAGAACATCCTCTATCGCCTGTGGCCGGACAAGAAGGCCATGTTCGTAGCCGCTATCGAGTACGTGTACGACTTTTCGGAGAAGACCTGGTTGAATCTGCTCGCCGGTGTCCGCGGCCGGGGCAGCACCGCCCGGCGACTCCTGGAATTCGAGTCGCAGCACCATGGGGAATTCGGTCATTACCGCATTCTGTTCACGGGCCTGAGCGAAACCGATGACACGGATATCCTCGCCGCGCTCCGGCGGGTGTACACGCGTTTTCACCGCTTCCTGCTCGCGCAGATCCTCGCTCATCGCGGCGCGGTCGCGTCCGATCGAAAGCGCGGGTCCTCCATCATCAATTACAACCGACTACCGCCCGCGGAATTGGCGGCGTGGGCCTTCATCGGCCTCGGCACGGTGGCGAGCATCGGCCGCGAGGTGGGACTGGTCCATGCTCGCCAACAACGCCGACTGATCGGTGAGATCGGGCGCGCTCTTCTGGAAGGAGGTTCGGCTTGAAACACATGGGGTAGAATTTTTTTGTACGGACTGTAAGCAAACACATACATTAACAGAAAGGGAATCGATCATGACCTCGAGCAAAGCCTGTTGGAAGCACGTTTCAGCAATCGTCCTGCTGGTGCCGGCGTTTTACACCAGTCCGGCCGATGCGCAGGACACGCGCCTTTTGAAGCAATTTAAGACTGCTGGAAAGGACGCTTCTTTGACCGTCTTGCCGGTGCGCCTGGGCGACAGCCCGATGAAGCAAGTGGGAGAGGCTGTCGGACTCCTGTTGGAGCGGGCCGGGATGAAAAACGTCGAGATCGGCTCCGATGAGTTTCTTCCACCCGATCAGGCGGACCTCTCGGAGACCGGCAAGGCGCTCGCGAAGTTCGTCAAGGCCCATCCGTCCAAGACGAACTACACGTTGTTCGCCGATTTTCAAGTCTCCGCGCAGCGCAAATTCGTCGAAGTCCGCGGCGTGATCGTGGACAAAAAGGGGGGGATCGTGTGGCAGGACCGGCAGACCGGCGACGACGCCGACTTCAAGCGGATCAACCCGAACGAGCCGCTGTTATGCTGCATACTCTTAGTGGAACGCCTTCGACCGGTGTTGAGCCTCGACGATCCGACGCGGGAATCGACCCCGGAAGGCAAACTCGCTGAACGCTGGCGGAAGCAATCGGGCACGCCGGACAAGGTAGAGCTGGCAGCCCTGAAGGAACGCGAGCAAGCCTTTAAAAAGGCCGCACCAAAAGCCACACTGTTGATTTACCCGCCGCGAGCCGGAGAGGAGATGAGCAAGGTCAGCGCCACGCATCTCGCCGCGCTGATCAACGAAGCCAAGCTGGCGAAAGCCGCCTCGGCGGACCAGGGCCCACGGATCAAGGTCAAACGCGCAATGAACGAGCAAAAGACGCTATGGGAAATGGCCCGGACCTTCCGCGAACAGGTGCAAAAGCAGCCGCCGGATGCGGATTATGTGCTCTTCGCCGATTACCTCATGGGTAAGAACGCGGTGGGCGCCGTGCACTTCGCCCTTTGCGATCGCCACGGAGAGTTGGTGGTCGTCGATTTCCAGAACAGCCATCACGATGACTTCAAGGCCATCAAGCCAAAGTCGCGAGAGGATTGCGATCAGCTCGTGGTGAAACGGTTAAAGGCGTACTGCCGCTAAAGCGGTGGAAAAGCTCAAGAAAGGCCAGACGGCGGAGGTTGCCATGATCGTGTTTTCCACATGGATACGGATCCTGCTCGTTCTGGGCTTTTCGTGCATGCTCCTCGGGGCGATCGACCCGCTGGAGGGATCGCTGATCATCTTTCCGGGCGCCGGGCTGATTGCGCTGGGAGCGACTCTGGGCAGGAGCCGACACAGAATACTACTCTGTTGGTCTTTCGGCTTGGTGGCGATCGGCATTGGCGCGATGTGGGTGATCAGTTCATTTGGAGGCATCGGATTCTCCGGCGAACACGGCGGCTGTTCGATTTGGTGGGGACTCTTCATCTTGCCCTACCCGGTGGGTTGGATCGCGGGTGTCATCGGCGCCATCCTCCACTGGGTCGAGTTTGTCAGGAATCCAGTACCGCGAAAGGGACAATGTCAATGATCCGCGCTCTTGTGTAGACCGCGGAGGCGTATCGTTTCTCACGATGACCGGCCGTGCTACCCCCCAGCGTCACGACCGAAAGACGCAGATCAGGTCCGCACTCTGTTCGCGATCGTACGGCTCCTCCTGATAGTTTCCGTATAACTGAAGATCCCGACCGCCGTTGGAGCGGACTGCCGCCGACAGGTCTTTCGCCTCGATGCCCAGAAAACTCGGTGTGTCGAAGCGCTTCACCCACCCCGCGGACGTCATTTGCAGGTCGATCAAATCGATGTACCCGCGGGAACCGGCGCGATGCAGCCCCTTGAGCAGGATTCGCCTGCCCTCATTGTTTTGCATTACTTCGCACTTCTGCAAGGAGGTGGGTCCCTCGTGAACGCGCCACAGATTCAGCACCTGCAAAACGCCCACGCCGCCCGGCCGAAGCGCCGCGATCATCGACGCGCTCGCTCGCTCCACGGCGGCAAGGTCCGCGACCAACGCCAGCGAATTGCCGACGCACACGACGGCATCAAACCGCCCCGGCGCGCCGCAAGGTTCCTCAAACGACCGCACGGCCCAGCGAAGACCATCCTCTTCGCCGAATCGCGCTCGGCACCGTGCGATCATCGCCGCACTGAGGTCCGCACCTTCGACGGCAAGGCCCCAGCGATGAAACATCGCGGCGTGGTGACCGGTGCCGCAGGCCGCGTCGAGGACGCGCTGCACGCCCGCCTCGGCGAACCGCTTTTGGAAGAACGGACCCTCATTCGCCAGTCGTTTGGGCCAATCGATCAGCAAATCGTATGCGTCGCCCCAATCGTCGAAGACCGTGGGCGTGGGATTCTCAGTCATGATTCAGCACCGGAAGCGAAAGGCCGGCGCGCGTCGAAGGATCGCCCGAGCTACGGCACGAATCGCCGAACGCCGCCGCATTCAGCTCCACGAGCAACTGCTCGACGTCGAGCGCGTGGTGGCTCGCGGCGGTCTTTACCGAGATCGCACGGGCCATCGTTCGCCTCATCACGGGGTTGGCCAGCGGCGCGAAGCCCTTGGCAATCAGCAACGGCAACGTCGCGGGGAACCACTCGACGATGAGGCCGATCTTGTCCTCCGCCGTGATTCGAGAGGGTCGCTCCTCCACCGCCTGCTCCGCGGGCTTCCAGCCGTTCATGATCCGCCAGAGATGTACCCCCCAAACGGCGATGCCCGTGACTTCAAAGAGACCGCTGATGCCGGCGATGGGATAGGCCGCCTCTTGAAAGTCCGTTCCGATCTGAAAGGCGACGCGCATCAGACAGCCGATATTGACGAACGCAAACGGCAGCCACAACTTCCGTAGACCGCGAATGTCCACGCCGTTGAGCGTCGGCACGACTTTGGCCGCCATGCCCAGGATCATCAGACTGATGAAGCCGACGGTAATCGCGTGGCGAACCGCGCCGTAGTACGCGTGCGAGAAGCCGATCGTCGCCGCGTCCTGCCCACTGGCGGACAGGTGAGCGGCCCCCGGCAGGATGACGCGCATATAGACCGGTGCAAAGACCAGCATGAGCATCGACGTGTGCAACCAGGCGACGGCGGTGCGCACGAACTTCGTGCTGCGATCGCGCTCGGTCGGACGAGCAAGCAAACCCCATCGAAGGGTCAGGGCGATGCTGGCTCCGGCAAGAAGAAGCATGGCCCCGTACATGGGGGCCGCCCATCGATAATCGCCACTTCCTCGCATGAGAACGAAAAAACCGGCTTCACCGAGAATGCCCACAAGCAAAAGATAGAATGAATTGCGCACGAGTTTCTGACCGGGAGCCGCCAAGCCAAAGAGCGGCGGAAACATGCGAATCCCGACCCCGAGAATCATCAGCATGGCGAATCCATGAATCTGCAGATCGCGGAGAGGCGCCTGGTAGGTGGCGATGATGGCCAGCAGCGCCTCGTGCGTCGGCGCGGCGGTCGTCGCGTAAAGCAGCCCCAGATCGTAAATCGCTTGAAGAAAAAAGAAGGCGAGGGCCGCGAAGATGTAGGGGTCGTTTCGTTCAAGCGGTTTGCCGCTGCGAAGAATCGTATTGAGCAAAATGGTGACGAAGAGTCCGATCGCCGCCAGTTCCGCGATTCCCGCGCACAAGGCGAGTTCGCGAAGAATCGGCATTTGGTATAGCGGTTCGCCGACCGCCCGGGCAAATACGCCGAAGACCATGAGGTAAAACGAGAGATTCGCCAAGTCGGGTCGCCACAGGTTCGTGTGCCGCATTCGAGGAAAGGCCTGATAGGCAAACCCCATGACGAACAAGCCCACCCAGCCGAAGATTTGGGCATGTCCATGTGCGTTGATGTCGTGAATCGAGATGGCCGTAAACGCATGGTTCGCCGCGATGCGCAGAAGGAGGATCGCCCCCCAGACTGCACCGGCCGATAGGACAACGACCACGCCGGCTTTGAAAAACCGCCGGTAGATGGTGTCGGCCAAGACGTCCAGCGGATGGATCGTTGATTCGGCACTCACCGCACTTGGTGGATCGAGCAGGGCTTGATTCAATTCCGCGATCAACTGCGCTTCATCCACGCCGTGGGCTCCGGCGAAATAACCGATCGACTCCGCAGGCCCGTGCGCGCCCCCGCAACCTCGCAGCCCATACCGGTCAAAAACGGGTCGTACCGCGGGGAACCGTCGCAAAAGATCCGGCAACATGGTGTCTCGGCCGACATGGAATGATGGGAGCGTGTTCATCATTGGAGGTCCCTTTCACGATTCGGCGACAGCAACCGAAGCGGTTGTTTTTTTCCCTTCTTGCGGCGCGCGTTCTTTTTTTCTTTTGAGCGACCAGGATGCCCCTCGCATAAGGGCCTACTGGCGCTCGGATCGGCAAGCAACTCCGCAATCGTGGAGCCTGCAAACGCGCGTTCGACCATGGCCATCGCGTCATCCAGCCGCTTATGTAATGGACAAAGCACACGGACATGCGATCGAAGGCCGAGCGGGCACTTCTTGATCCTCGGGATTCCGTCCACGGCGTTAATGACGTCGAGTACGCTGATTCGTTGGGATGGCCGGGCCAGCAGAAAGCCTCCGCTCCTTCCCGAACTCGAAACCACCAACCCTCCTCGTGCGAGCGCCTGCAGCACTTTTGAAAGATAGCCGACGGGCACTTTGGTCGCTGCTGAGACTTCCTGTGTGCTCAGAGCACGATCCGGTCGGCTGGCGAGCCAAACAATGGCCCTCAAGGCGTATTCGGCGGTTTGAGACGTCATAGGGGCTCCTGACCATCGGTTCACCCCGGCAGCCAACTCTCCAGGAGTTGGGCCAAGGGCCGGGGGAATACCTGGACCTTGACATCCAGTTTAGGCGTTGCTACCCTCAAATGTCAACCTGGACGTCCAGGTATTATTTACGGACCGGATCCGATCTTCGCGCTCCGGTCCGGCGCCGACACAGGAGTCCATCATGCGAAATGTGCGTCTCTGGATTGCCCTCACCGTTGTGATTCTTGGCTCTTTCGCCGTTCTGGGGTACTACGGACGCGAACTCTATCATCAGGCCCCGCCCATTCCGCAACGCGTGGTCACCTCCGACGGCCAGGTCGTCTTCACCGGCCAGGACATCCGCGACGGTCAAAACGTCTGGCAATCCATGGGCGGTCAGGAAGTCGGCACCATCTGGGGTCACGGGGCCTATGTTGCGCCGGACTGGTCGGCCGATTGGCTCCATCGCGAAGCCATGTGTTTCCTCCAGCATTGGGCGCAATCCGACCATCACAAAGTCTGGGATGCTCTCGACGCGCCGACGAAGGCGGCCTTGCAGTCACGGCTCATGCAAGTGCTTCGCACCAACACATTCGATCCGAGCACGGGCGACCTGACGCTCTCGACGCAACGCGCACAAGTCATCGCCGAGGTCGGACGCCACTATGACGCGCTCTTTGGCAATGACCCGTCCATGAAAAAGCTCCGCGATGCTTACGCGATGGCGAGCAATTCTGTTCCGGATGCAACACGAAGGCAGAAACTCAACGCCTTTTTCTTCTGGACGGCCTGGGCCTGTGTGACGAATCGCCCGGATTCAACCATCAGCTATACGAACAATTGGCCGTCGGAAGACTTGGTCGGCAACAAGCCGACGCCTTCGATCATCGTCTGGTCGGTGGTCAGTTTCGTCCTTCTGCTCGCCGGAATCGGCGCGCTCGCGTGGCATTCCGCGGTCCACCGGGACACGGAGGAACCGTTCGAGGACGCACCGGCGACGGACCCGCTTCTGGCCATGAAGCCCACGCCGTCGATGCAGGCGACGCTCAAGTATTTCTGGGTGGTTGCAGGGCTCATCGTCATGCAAGTCGGGCTCGGCGCCGTCACCGCGCACTACGGCGTGGAGGGATCGGGTTTCTATGGCTTCCCCTTGGCCGATTTCCTGCCCTACGCGGTGACGCGAACGTGGCACACCCAACACGGCATCTTCTGGATCGCCACCGCCTGGCTTGCTACCGGCCTTTTTGTCGCCCCCGCCGTCTCGGGGCGCGAGCCGCCGCTTCAAAAGCTCGGCGTTAATTTCCTTTTTGTTTGTCTGCTCCTGATCGTCGGCGGCACCCTGTTCGGAACGTGGTACGCCACGCGGCAACGGTTGGGATTGGATATGAATTTTTGGTTCGGCCATCAAGGCTATGAGTACGTCGATCTCGGTCGATTCTGGCAGCTCTTCCTTTTTGTTGGACTTTGGCTGTGGCTGGCGTTAACGGCGAGGGCGTTATGGCCGGCCTTCCGTCAGCCGGGTCAACACCGCCACCTTCTCGCGCTGTTCTTGATCGCTTCAACCGCCATCGCGCTCTTTTACGGCGCGGGTTTGATGTGGGGCCGTCAGACCAATCTGGCGATCGCCGAGTATTGGCGCTGGTGGGTAGTGCATCTTTGGGTCGAGGGCTTTTTCGAAGTCTTCGCCACCGTCGTGATCGCTTTTCTCTTCACTCGTTTGGGTTTGCTCCGCATGGCGTCCGCGACCTCGGCCGTCCTCTTTTCGACGATCATCTTTCTCTCCGGCGGGATCATCGGAACCTTCCATCATCTGTACTTCACGGGAACGCCGACGGTCATTCTTTCGCTCGGTGCAGTCTTCAGCGCATTGGAGGTTGTTCCGCTCACTCTGATCGGGTTTGAAGCCTATGAGAACTTAAAACTCACCAGTGCCCGTCCGTGGGTCAGCGCATACCGATGGCCGATCTATTTCTTTGTCGCCGTCGCGTTTTGGAACCTCGTCGGCGCCGGCCTGTTTGGGTTTTTCATTAACCCGCCCATCGCCCTTTATTACATGCAGGGGCTGAACACGACGCCGGTACACGGTCACACGGCGTTATTCGGCGTATATGGAATGCTGGGCATCGGATTGATGCTGTTTTGCCTGCGCGGCTTGACTACGCGCCAAGCCTGGAAGACGGGCGCGCTCAGCGTGGCCTTCTGGTGCATCAACATCGGCCTCGCCTTGATGGTGTTGCTGAGCCTGTTGCCCGTAGGATTGCTTCAAACATGGGCGAGCGTCGAACATGGCACCTGGTACGCCCGCTCCGCCGAATTCATGCAAACTCCTACCATGGAGAATCTAAGGTGGATGCGGATTGTTGGCGATACCATCTTCGCGATCGGCGTCTTGGCCCTCGGATGGTTCGTGCTCGGGCTCAAGACCGGCTGGTCGCTCAAGCAGGAAGCCGATGCGGTAAGTCGCTATGCGATGTCCATTACTGACTGAGAGTCAGACGTCGCGCGGTCCGGCTGTCGAGCACCACGTGGGTGACCAGTTGTCTATCCCTTGGCTGGTCCAGTACGACCTGAACGATTGGTTCTTTTGTTGCGTGGCATCTCGAACAGGCGCCGACCGCCAAGAGCACCTTTTTTCTGCTCGCGATGAAAGCCGGCAGCTCATTCGCCTCCATGAGCATCATGATCTTCGTGGACATCTCGATGTCCAACGGGCCCTGGGGTCCCATGGGGCAGCCCATTAGATCGCCCAAATAACCCGCGGCGATCAATCGCTGCCGTTCCTCTGTCGTCGGCGCCGCGATGCGTTCGAACGCACCATGTCCCTTCGGGCAGCTTGCGGACGTCACGACGATGTCGAGTTCGGCTTTGCGCTCAAACGCCTTAGCGACCGCGACGGACCGCCGTGAGTTCAAGTAATTCTCTTTGGGGACGTCTGGAGCCGAGAGGAAGCGGATCCATTGAACACTGACCCCCAGGCTTCCGTCGCTCTTGAAATACTTGAAATACGCGTTGGGGTCGGTGTTCGTGTCCGCCGGATCGTCGCCGCCGTACAAGGAATGAAAGATCACGGTCGATGGAAATCCATCGCAATCAAATTGGAGCCGCTTACTAAGAAGCCGGCAGATCTCAGAGGTCATCGGTCCACCCGCGACGCCGATGTGGATTTCGTCCTTGCGCGGCGCGCTGCGGTTATGATCGCGCATCATCCCGAACAAGGTCTCGGCCGCCACCTTCGCAACCGACTTCAGATCCGCCGCTTGCACGACTCGAGCCCTTTCGAGACCGGGATGGTGGCCCCGGATGCGATTCGCGAGCGTAACGTCAAGCGGAAAGGCGGACTGAACATAATTCGCCCGGCATGCCGCCAGAAAGAAGTCGCGCGCTTGAAACCGATTCAAGACGATGAAATGCTCGTTCTTGATCAGTCTCGCCGCCTGCTCAAAGTTATTGCCGTCCAAAACGGCCTTCACGCAGATCGACATCAACTCAATTTTGGTCAGACCAAACTCGGCCGTCAGCGCCTCGAGCGTTTTCCGATCGCGCTTCTGACCAACGTGGTCCGCGTTCCTCAATGCAATAGTCGCCATTTTTTTGATCCCCTTTCTTCCGCCCAGCGCTGCACACCTCCGCCCTGGAGCAGACAGCGCATGGCTCGACACATTCGTTCGCACACTCGCGTCAATTCAACGGCGAGTGTGTCTTACGATCCCACACTCCGCACAAGATCGGCGATCTTTGTGCGGTGCGATCTCACACTCATGCTTCAAGATGCGCGAGATGTGATGACAATCCGTTCTTGCTGAGCCTGGAGTCTTGACAAGGATTCCACGGTTTTTGTATAGAGCTGAGATGAATTTTTTTTGATGATTGCGACTTCAAGAACGAACCCCTCGCGACTTTCATGAAGCGACCTGAATTGTAGAACAAGAAAACCGCTTTGTAAAGTGAAATCGTGCGCGAAGGAGCAAGACCAATTGAAGACTCAACTGACGCCGATGCATCTCTGGCCCCTCCGCCGCCGGGCGGCAGATTCCATGCGATGCGCAATCGCCAAGAGTGGCGATCAAGCGATGCGGCGTTGGCGAAGCGTCGTTTGCAGTTCAAATTTCGGCTTCGTGCGAATCTTCACGAAGTGTTTCGACTTCCCCGCGTCAGGGCAAACCGCTCGTATGACAATGAAGAAACGGTCAGCGGTTACTGCACAAGTCCCTCTGAGCCCTGTTTTCGATACTGATAATTCGGTATCGCGCATGACACGAGGTGCCATTGAGTTGCGAATTGATAACGGGTTTCCAATCGCTTTGCTCAATCGTTTTATCAAAGGAGTTCCTCGATGCCGCACCTCTGGATGAGATCATCGCGAAACGAATCGGAATGGGTGCTGTTTTCACTCGATGGCGGGCCCTCCGAAATTTTTTTGCCGGCCCAACACTCGGACGGACATCCCGGACTCGATTCGCTCCCGCCACTGCTTTTTACGCGTTGGGATGATCCCTTATCGAATCAGGGAAAGTGGGTCCTTATCGCTTCGGCTGACACGACGCTCAATGGTTTGACTCTAAGCAGCGGCATTCGCGTCCTTCGCGATAAGGACGAAATCCGCTCGCCTGGCAACGGGAGGATGTTTTTCAGCTCCGAGCGATTGGCGAAGGTCGAGACATTTTCCGCCGCGCCACACGCCGTTGTCTGCCCACGTTGTAAACAACCCGTCCTGGACGGGGCCATGGCGGTCCGTTGTCCGGCGTGCGGCGTCGTTCATCACCAAACAAACGAGTTGCCGTGTTGGTTGGGTTACGTTGACTCCGGCAATCCTTTCTTGACCTGCGCGATGTGCGATCATCCGTCCGCCGTCGATGCGGAGGCCCGGTTCCGCTGGTCACCGGAGGGGATTTAGCATGAACTTTTCGTCACACGCATCATTGTGCGTGCTAGTCGTCGGCGCGGGCAATATCGGCTTGCCGCTCGTGGATCTCTTGGCCCGGGACCCGCTTGTTCGCCAGCTTGGCGTCGTCGACATTGATCGCTATTCGGAAACGAATGTCCTCGCGCAATCGATTCTTCGCGCCGATGTTGGCAAGGCAAAGGCTTTTGCGGCTGCCCGCCGTGCTCGAAAAGTCTCCGGCGGGCGACTCGACGCTCGCGGATACCATCGCGATCTTGTGGACGTTTCCTGGGGCGTTTATCGAGATTGCGATGTGATCATCGCGGCGCTGGACAGCCGGCGGTCGCGAGCGGATCTCGCGATGATCTGCTGGCGGATGGGCCGTCCCCTGATCGACACCGGTGTCAACGCCGACTGGTCGCTCGCGAGGACGACCCTCTATTTGCCTGGATCTGACGCCCCGTGCTACCTGTGCGGCATCGACGACGAAGGGACGCTCGAAGCGAAGTACAACTGCTTCGGCGAGCCGGTGACGGCGGCCCCCACCGGCGCCCCGGCGCATCTGGGGACGGCTGCCGCGTCCTTGGCGATCGACGAGCTGCATCGATTGGCGCGAGGCGAATCTGAGAACGCCGCGGGACGAGAAGTCGTGCTGGACTTGGCGCAAAGGGAAATGACGACCACGCGCCAGCGCCGAAACACTTCCTGCGGATTCGATCACCAAACCTGGACTGTCGACGGCTCCATCTCCGGCCGGCTCACGCTGGGTCGAGCCCTCGGACTCGGCGGCGACGATGGCGGGAATGACCTGTCAGCGCTGCGAATCGAGGGTTCGCCCTTCGTGCAGAAGCTTTCTTGTCGCCAACCGGGCTGCGGCAAGCACTCTCGTTCCATTCTGATGCTCCGACGCCGGCTTGGCTCACCACCGGCGTGTCGGTACTGCGGTTCGCCGCTGGAGGCTTCCGCCCTGGACCTCACTGACAGCCTTCCCTCGTCGCTTCCCGCATGCGACCTCCGCCGGACGCTTTCGAGCCTTGGGCTAACCACAGGAGACGTCGTCACGATTTCCCGTCGCGGCAAAGACCTTCACTTTCGCATGGGGGGAAAGAATGCCTAACGCGATTCTTGAATCGTGGTACGAGCGCGAACTCTGCGCGGCCAAGGACCTCGCCGATCAAAGCGATCTCTTGGACTTGGCGTTGTGCCCGGATCAGTCCCAGCGCGCCCTCTTGGTCCGCTACACGTGCAAAGGACTCGTCCGCGATCTCGACGGTCGAATTTCGAACGCGGAGGAGTCCGTGGTCGGCATCCGTATTCCCGATCACTACCTCCGGCAGGCCAATACGTTTGAGATTCTCGCCTGGCTGAGCCCCCTGGAAATCTGGCACCCCAACATCCGCCCGCCGTACCTTTGCATCGGCCATCTTTCGCCCGGTATGTCTCTCGTGGACATTCTCTACCAGATCTTCGAGATCATCACCTACCACAAAGTTTCGCCGGGCGACTATCTCAATGACGAGGCCGCCGCCTGGGCAAGAACGCCGGACGCACGGCGGCTTTTTCCGGTCGATCCGCGACCGCTGAAGCGCCCTCGCCTTCCAACAAGCAAGCCCATGGCGGGTGAGTGTGAGGATTCGCTGACGGAGGTCTGTGACCGATGACGACGTTTGATGCGAGCATCATGGACCGCGTTCACGAAATGTTGTTCGACGTATTGCTGGCCGCGAGGCGCACGTCTCGTGTACGTTGGCAGATTGCGACGCCCGGCGGATATGCCGGCGCCGCGTACCTCGACCACCAGTGGCTAACGCTCGATTTCGCCCTGGGCCCGGCACGGCCTTCGAGTTTGTCGCGACCCGATCCGCTATTCCGGCTCCTCCACTGGAATGCCGCGCTGCCGGGCCTCTCCAAGTTTGTGATCTGGCCGAACGATCGATACTTGCGTCTGCGTTCGGAGATCCTGGTCGACGCTCAGACCCCTTATGAAGACCGCCTCCGGCGAATTTGCCTCGACCTGGATTCGGCCTTTCGAGTCTTTGATGATCGCCCCTGCGATACCGGGCGGACGCAAACGCTCGAATCGCCCGACGCGCCAAGTTGCACCTGCGTCGACATCGAGTCGTTATGCCGCGACGCCGATCTCCCCATCCACCGCGGCGTCGATGGCGCCGTGACGACAGCATCCGCCATCGATGAATCCACTCGCATCCGGCTGGAGCCGACTACCGAGTCAGGTCTGCGGCTTTCCGCGGATCTGCCGACCCCGGACGAAACCGGCCACCACCAGTGCCGCGCGATCGCGCTAATGTTGCTGCTGGCGACGGCATCGATTCGCATGGTCCGGGCTGTTGCACGACCAAAGGGAGACCGCAAGGTTGTCAGCCTTGAAATCGAGTTTCCGCACAAGGCGGACGCGGCGGACGTGGCTGAGGCACGGGCCGCACTGTCCATCGCAATCGCTCATTCATCCGCGGAGGCGCGGTTTCTGCAATACGAAGAACTTGCTCATCGATACCTGGCGCGCCAGGGGTTTGGCGCGCCGTTGGAGTCCGAAGGTTTTTCAGAAAAGGAAGGAGCTACCCAATGGTCGCAGCAATTGCAGACGAGCTCGACCTGACCGTCAGCGACGTGTCAGGGCAGAAAGTGACGCGCGTGTCGCGTTTTCCCCGGAATCGGACGGTCGGAGAGTTCCTCAGCGGCGTCCTGCCGCGAATGGAACTCCCCGAGGTCGACAACCAGGGCCGCCCCGTGGTCTTCCGCGCCCGCCTCGATCGCGAGGGGCGGTACCTGCATCCCTCTGAAGTCGTCGGGGAGGCGCTTCATCCCGACGACCGGATCAGCTTGCAGCCCAACGTCGACGCCGGCGCCGGCGTGGGCGCGTGAACGGACTTTAGGAAACGCGCGAGGGTCGGGTCCATGTCCGCCATCAACGGCTATCGTTACGCCGCGACGCTTTTCGATTCCGAGAATCGATCGCTTGGCCAGTTGCCGATCGAGGTGGACTGGACCCCGGCCCGCGAACGGCTTTGCCTGGAAGCCCTGCGGACGGCGCCGGGCGGCTGCAATTCTCTCCCGCCGACGGATCGGGTCGTGATCCGGCCGCTCTGGCACGACACGATCGGTGAGCCTTACGTTCAATGTGTCCAAGGCCGAGTTCCCACCAACGACGGCGAGGTCGTCCTTGATTTTTCCACGGAGTACTTCAGGCCCGCCGCCCAGCGTGTTGCGGCGCAGTTTGTCCAGCGCGGCGCGCTCGCCCAAGGCGATCAGTTCCGATATGTCGTCTGCGCATTTCGATCGCCCCCCGATGACCCGTCGCACGCGCCGGGAACCGATTTTCAGGTTGAAGAGATCCCCGCAGTCCTCCCGCTCCGATCAACGGCGTACTCGGAATTCGAGGCGCGCGCCGTCGAGCACGGCATCGGCCGACCCGAGGACGTGCCTGCATTTGTCCCACAGTGCGTGCTCGAAGAAATCGAAGATGCCACCAGAAGGGCCGGGGCCATGGAGACCGGAGGGGTCCTGCTGGGCGATTTACACCGCGATGTGAACCGTTCCGATCGGGTGTTCGTCGTCATCGCCGCACAGATTCCCGCGTCGTTCACCCAGGCGGCGGCCACCAAACTGACCTTTACCGCCGAAACCTGGTCCGCGGTCGAGTCCGCGATCCGGCTTCGGAATAAGAATGAGATTCTCGTGGGCTGGTGGCACTCACATCCAGTCCGGTATTGGTGCCGGGATTGTCCGCCGGAGCGGCGGAGCGTCTGCCCGCTGCAATCGCGGGAATCTTTTTTCAGTTCCGACGATTCGACGGTTCATCGAACCGTCTTTTCGCGGGCGTATACGCTCGCCCTGGTGGCGAGTCATCACGAAGAGGGCATCGAGTTCGCCTCGTTTGGTTGGCGGGACGGGGCGATTACTCCACGGGGATTTCACGTACTGGACGCCTCGAGACCGCTTCGAGCACTTGAAAACAAGTCACGAATGGAGGGAACGCCTCATGGCACGGCATGCGGAAAATGACGTCATGACTCAGGTTCTCGGCCAAGTTGCGGCCGTGGGCGCAGAGGCGCCGACCATCGAGCGCAAGCTGGAACTGATTCGGTTCGCCCGAACTCGGCTCAACGGCGACGGATGTCAGCTCGATCGCTACCTGATCGAGCAGATCGAGCGCAAGGGCACGGCGCTCGTCGAAGCGGGAGCGGAACTGGAGGACCTCAGGTCCATCAATGAAAGCCTCGCCGCTCTTCCGTGGCATCCCGCGGTCTTCCTGCGACCCGAGAATCTCCCCGACGGTCCGCGCGCGCTGGTCTCCATCGGTGGCCACATGCGCCTGGTCGGCTTGGGGCCGGAGCTCGACCTCGGCGCGTTGCGCCCGGGCGACACCGTATTTCTTTCCGCTGAGATGAACGCCATCCTGGGCATCGCCTCCGGAGAGCTTCTTCGCGTGGGCGAAATCGCGAACTTCGATCATGCTCTGGACGACGGCCGGATCGCGATTCGTTGGCGAGAAGAACCGTTGATCGTCTCCACCGCAGCCGCTCTTGATAGTTCCTCGCTAAGAAACGGGGACTTGATCCGCTTTGATCGCGACACCGGCCTCGCTGTGGAAAAGATTGAGCCCGCCAACGGACGGGAGCGTTTTCTCAAAGAGTCTCCGCGCGAGTCCCTCACCGATGTCGGCGGGCTCGATGCCGTGGTCGCCCGGATCCGGCAGGTCCTGCGACTTCATTTCGAGCATCCCGACCTGGTCGAAAAATATCGGCTACCGCGCCTAGGCTCGATTCTTTTCTTCGGGCCGCCGGGAACCGGTAAGACCCTGCTCGCCAAGGCGATCGCTCACGAACTTGGGCAGCGCGCACAGTCGGGCCGCAGCCAATTCATCCACATCAAGCCGGGCGAGCTCAGCTCCATGTGGTATGGCGAGACGGAATCGAATTTTCGAGAACTCTTTCGCATCGCCCGCAAGGCCGGCGAAATGGAACCAGCCGTCCCTGTGGTGATTTTCTTCGACGAGGTGGACGCCATCGGCGCGGCCCGCTCAGGGACGGAAGGCGGCGGGCTCTCCGATCGCGTACACGATCACGTCCTTAATTCGTTTTTCGCCGAACTCGACGGGCTTCAGTCTCGTGGCAACGTCCTGGTCATCGCGGCGACCAATCGCCTCGACGTCCTTGATCCCGCGCTCGTTCGTCCCGGACGCCTGGGCGATGAGAGGATCGAAATCCCGAGGCCCAACATGGCGGCGGCGCGCTCCATCTTCGCCCGCCATCTCAAAGCGGACGTTCCTTACGCACAGAACGGTCACGGCGCCAACCTCGCCGCGACCCGCGACGAGATCATCGAACGAGCGGTGTCCCACATTTTCGCCCCTCAGAGCGCTGCGACCCTGGCGACCATCACCTTTCGCGACGGCAGACAGCGCCCGATCCAGCCCGACGATCTGGTCAGCGGCGCTGTCATTGCCGGGGTTTGCCGTGCGGCCGTCGAGCGCGCCTGCCACCGCGAGCGCGAGACCGGCGAGCACGGTGTCCGGCTCGAAGACGTTTTGGCCGCGCTGGACGATGAGTTCTGTTCCACCGCCCGCCAATTGACGCCCGGAAACTGCCACCGTTACTTGGGCGGTCTTCCACAGGACATGGGCGTGGCGCGGGTCGAGCAGGCGCCGCGACGCATCGACCGGCCCTATCGCTATGTCATGCTTTCCGATTTCTTGTCGGAGGGGCCCCCATGATGACGCACTTGCAACGCCGGTCAATTCTCGTTGGCGCGGATGCCGAGCTGGCGAACTTCATTCTCGGCCTCGATCGGCCGGATGGGTCGGGCCACGAGGCTTCGCGCGCCCTGCTTCGCGAATTCGACGGCATCTCCGGCGTCGCAGTGGATGCGGGTCGATCCCGTGCAGACGACTTTCAGGACTGGGGCCGAAAATTCTTAACCAATGGGGGCGCTGTATACATCGATATGGACCACCTGGAGATTTGCACTCCGGAAGTGACCAACGCCTACGACTTCGTTGCGGCCTGGCACGGCGCCCTGCGTCTGGCTGAGGCGGCGCGACGCCTCGCCGAAGCAAAACTCCCACCCGGCCAGGACCTCGTCGTCCTCGCCAATTCAAGCGACGGCCACGGGAACTCTTTCGGCTCGCATCTCAATTTTTCGATCCCGCGCAGGACGTGGAACGCCATCTTTTACCGCAAAGCGATCTATCTGCCGTTTCTGGCCAGCTACCTGGTTTCCAGCATGGTCTTCGCCGGCCAGGGTAAGGTCGGCGCAGAACACGACCGCCCCGACGCCGACTACCAGATTTCGCAGCGCGCTGATTTCTATGAAATGCTGTCCGGACCGCAAACGACCATCCACCGCCCCATCGTCAACGGTCGTGACGAGCCGCACGCCGACGCGGACCAGTGGGCCCGCTTGCACGTAATCTGTTACGACAGCAATCTCTGCCACGTCGCCTGCCTGCTCAAGGTTGGCGTCTTGCAAATCGTCCTGGCCATGCTTCAGCACGACGACGTGTCGGCTGATCTGATTCTCGATGATCCCGTCCAGGCCGCAGTCTCCTATAGCCACGATCCGACGCTCCAGGTCCGCGCCCGCACGGCAAGCGGAAAACGGCTGACCACGGTCGAGCATCAGCTCGCGCTCCTCGAGCGAGCGGATCGTTTTGTCACCGCCGGCTCCTGCGACGGCTTGGTTCACCGCGCCGACGAAATTTTGGCGATGTGGAAAGACGTCGTTCGACAGTTGGAGTCGCGAGACTGGGCGGCCCTCGCCCCACGACTCGATTGGGTGCTCAAAAAGACGTTCATCGAGCAGGCCATCGATGGAAATCCGAAGTTCGACCTGCAGTCCCCGCAGATCAAATACCTGGACCATCTCTACGCCAACACGGATCGTTCCAAGGGGCTGTTCTGGACGGCTCTCGACGAGGGCCGAGTGCAGACCGTCGCTTCGCAGGAGCGGATCGATCGCTTCTCGCTACATCCGCCTGACGACACCCGCGCCTGGACGCGGGCGATGCTTCTCCGCGCAGCCGGCCATAGCGTCACCGAAGTCAATTGGAGCTACGTTCGCGTTCGAACGTGGAACGGCGGTTTCGCCTGCCGCGAGTGGGCGCTTGAGTTGAACGATCCTCACGACTTCACCGCCGCGCGAATGCAGGCGCATCCGGCGTCCCCGCACGCAACGGAGGAGTTTCTGGAGAACATTTCCGGTCTGAGCGGACGGTCATTGACGATCGACGAGCCGCCGAAACAAGACGAAGCCCCACCCGTTGGTGGGAAACGTTTAATCAAGGAGTACGGATCATGAACATGGCTGAACCAACCCGAAGCAACCTGATTTCGCGCGATGCGAAGCGAAGCGATGCCGCCCCATCGGGGAATGAACCCTTACAGTCCCTTCGCGCCGCCGCCGCGCAACATCGCGCCGCCGCCCGCGCGGTCATTGACAACGCCCTTTCCGCCGACAGCGAGGCGTTCCTCCGCGCGAATCGCCAGCAGTCCGGGCAATAGCATGCGCCGCCTGCTTTTCGGAGGGGAGACCGAGTACGCGCTGAGCATGGCCGAGCAAGACCGGCGAATGTCTGCCGACGCTCGCGCGACGAATTCCAGACGGCTGATGAGGATCGCCCGCGAGCGATACCCCAATTTGCCCGGGCTGGGTTCGAGCGGTCTCTTCCTCCAAAACGGCGGTCGCTTCTACATCGACACCGGTGAGCACCCGGAATACTGCACGCCCGAGGTAACCGATCCGTGGACGCTCGTCCGCCATCAAAAGGCCGGCGATGCGCTGGTCGCCACGCTCGCCTCGGAGTGCGGCGCCGCCGTTTTCAAGAACAACGTGGACTACGGCGGTACCGGGGCGACGTGGGGAAGCCACGAATCCTATCTCCACCGAGCCGACCGGGGCGCTCTGACCGCGCAGCTGGTCCCGCACCTGGTTTCGCGGATCATCTACACCGGCGCCGGCGGCTTCGATCCCCACGCGCCCGGCGTCGAATTCAGTCTCTCTCCGCGCACTCTCTTCATCAAAACAGTCACGTCCGATCGGACGACCTCGGACCGCGGCATTCTCAACAGCCGCGATGAGCCGTTGAGCGATGACGATCATCATCAAAGGCTGCATCTGGTCTGCGGCGAAAGTCTCCAGAGCGAATTGGCCGGCGTCCTGCGATTCGGGACCACGGCGATCGTCCTCGCCATGATCGAGGCTGGCGCGCTGGGCGGCCGAATTCCCCAACTCGCCCGGCCCGTCGCCGCCCTTCGCGCGTATGCGATCGATCCCACGATCAAGGTCGTCGCCGACCGTGCGCCCTGCGGAAACGTCTCCGCTCTGGAATTGCAGCGCCATTATTTGTCTGCGGCGGAGTCCTTTTTAACGGCGGGCTTCCTGCCCGATTGGGCCGGCCGTCTCTGCGCGCTCTGGCGCGATATTCTCGATGGGCTCGCCGAGAATCCCGCCTCGATGAAAGACCGCCTCGATTGGGCCATCAAGCTCGATCTCTATCAGGACCATGCGTCGCGCCGTGGAATCGAGTGGCAGTCGTTTGGCGAATGGAACACCATCGCCCGAACTCTGCACAAGGCGCTCGGGAAGGACGCAAAACTCCTGCATCCTGACCGCATCGACACCTTATTCGGCGAACGCAGCTCCATTCGTGAGCAAGTCGTGGAGTTGCAGCGCCAAGCCGCCGCCCGGGGATTGAAATGGAACGACCTTCGAACGGTCCTCCACGTGCGTCAAGAACTCTTTGAACTCGACACCCGCTTCTCGCAACTGCCGCACGGTGTGTTCACCCGCTTGGACGCCGCCGGCATCCTCCAGCATCACGTGGCCGGCATCGAAAGAATTGATGAAGCGCTGACCTGCCCGCCACCCGGTCGGCCGGAGGTCCGAGGAAGGTTGATCGCCGAATTGCACGCAAAACACGCATCGGCCGCGGCCGAATGGGACGGGGTGTACCGGCTCGACCATCACCAGCAAATTGACCTGGGCGATCCCTTTATCGAAGCCCCCGGGCCCTGGAAACCCTTTCTCGGTGACGACTTGGATCTGGCCGGACGAGCCCTGCACGAAATCGCGCCGGAAGAGTCCCTGGTATCGCAAGTCTGGGTGGAGTACCGCTCCGGGTCCGTGGATACGGCATTTGAAATCGCCGAGGAGCTGCGCGGGCAAGACCGGCACCTGAACGCGGCACAGCGCTCGGAGATCACTCGCCTCTCGGCGTGGCTCCGCGGCCGGCTCGGCAGAACCGACGGTGCTCGGCTGCTTGACGCCCTTTTTGCCGATCAGCCGCTGAGCCTGGGAATGTGCAGCGACTATCTGCAGGTCTTTCGCTACAACGCGTTGGCGCCAATGCCGGCCATGGAACCTTGGATCGAAAAAGGCCGGGCGCTGCTCGCCGCCGGACACCACGCCCCTCAAGGCGTGGACGTTGTTTTCAAGGAATACTGGGCGTGCTATCTTTCGGCTCAGGGGCGCCATCAGGAGGCGGCCGCGTTGCTCCACGAAGCGTACAATCAGGAAATCCTCGGTCTCAACGACCAGCGAATTCGGGCACGCATCCTTTGCGACTGGGCCGAGGTCAACCGGCGCCTTGGAAATGTCGACCGGGCCCGCGAGCAACTCGGCGAAGCGCAGGATGCACAGGTCGCAGGAGGCTATGAAGGTGATCTTGCCAATTTCAATATTCCATGCCGCGCCAAGCTCGAACGCCCGCTCATGGATACCACACACGGTTTGCGGAGGGCCAATTCGATGTTGCGTCGGCTCGGCGATCGACTCGGCCGCGTCCGAGTGCTACTCCTCCTTGCACGCCTTTCTGAAAACCGACTATCCGCCGCGCGATGCAGAATATCCGTCATTCGACTTAAGAGCCGTCTCCCATCGTTGGACCATTGCCCGCTGTTCCTCAAGATCATGGAGCGGTGGCCGGCCTGGGCGGGCGATCCCGCGCCGGATGAGAGCGGAGACGCGTTCTGGGGATTGTAAAGACCTGAGACGTGCTGACACCGCCGGCTTCGATTCGGTCTCTCGCAATTCAATCTTGAATTGCTCCGTACCTCGCCTCTCCCTTCAAACCGGTATCGCTTGCCTGGGTGACCGCAGTCGGTGAAGGATGACGAACTCAGCGACGAGGTGGTCGATGCAGTTGACCGGCCGCGCTTCGGCTGCCCTCGCTTCTGGGCCCGCGCGCAATAATTCAACTTGACACCTTTGGTTCCCGGCCCCAAGCGCGGCTGGAACCGCTCGCCTGATTTCCTGCTTTTTTTAGCTATTGGCGTTAGTGAGCCGCCGATCGGCGGTTCGCCCCCGCGCGAAACTTGGAGGAACCGGTTCCTGCGTCTGCCGACCCCCGTCGATCTGCGGGCATCACTACCTCAGGGGCGACCTGGATTGATTCCGGTGGCAGCGAATCCTCGGAGGGCTGCTCCAACATTACTACCGCTGGTAATCGGCTTGAGAATGGGGCCCACATCGGCGAGCAAACCGGACCCACCTGGGTCAGTAGGTTATCCTCTTGCAGCGAAGCTGCAAGTCTTCTTCTTTCGGGGCAGCGCTATATAAACCAGCAGCCGCAGCCGTCGTC
>CAYPXR010000017.1:0-46595 GCA_964414585.1 uncultured Planctomycetaceae bacterium | reverse complement strand
GGTGCTCGACCTGGATGCGGGTGTTGACTTCGAGGAAGTAGAAGTTGCCGTTCTTGTCGACGATGAACTCGACGGTGCCGGCGGAAAAGTAATTGGCGGCCTGGACCAGCCGGACGGCGGCCTCGCACAGGGCGTTTCGCGTGCGGTCGCTGATGGCGGGCGAGGGTGATTCTTCGACGAGCTTCTGGTGGCGGCGCTGAAGGGTGCAGTCGCGCTCCCAGAGGTGGATGTAATTGCCGTGCTGGTCGGCGAGGATCTGGACCTCGACGTGGCGCGGCTGTTCGACGAGCTTTTCGATGTAGACGCGACCGTCTTTGAAGGCGTTTTCAGCTTCCTTCCGGGCGTTGCGGATTTGGGTGCGGAGGGTGGCTTCGTTGTGGGCGATGCGCATGCCACGACCGCCGCCGCCGGCCGTTGCCTTGATCATGACGGGATAGCCGATGTCGGCGCTGATTTTGACGGCCTCGTCGTCATCCTCGACGACATCCTCGCTGCCTGGGACGGTTTTGACCTTCGTTTTCTTGGCGAGCTTTTTGGCGGCGGCCTTGTCGCCGAGGAGGCGGATGGATTCGGAGCTGGGTCCGATGAATTCGATTTTGCTGCCGCGGCACTGGTCGGCGAAGTCGGCGTTTTCGGCGAGGAAGCCGTAGCCGGGGTGAATGGCGTCGACGTTGGCGACTTCGGCGGCGGCGATGATGCGGTCGGCGCGCAGGTAGCTTTGTGACGCGGGGGCGGGGCCGATGCAAATGGCTTCGTTGGCCAGTGAGAGATAGGGCGCGCCGCGGTCGGCTTCCGAAAAGACGGCGACGGTCTCAATGCCCATTTCGCGGCAGGCGCGGAGGACTCGCAGGGCGATCTCGCCGCGATTGGCGACGAGGATTTTGGAGAACATGCGCTTCTGGACGCCGGCTTTGGAGGGCTTGCGCGCGAAGGCGTCCGCCATTTTTGCGGAGAGGCTGGCGGTCGTTGATTTGGAGTCTTTGCCGGAGGCCATCAAGCGACCCGCACCATCATCATGGGCTGACCGAACTCGACCGGTGCGCCGTTGTGGACGTCGATGGATTCGATCGTGCCGGCCTTTTCGGCCTTTATTTCGTTGAAGACCTTCATGGCCTCAATGATGCAGACGACGGTATCGGGGCTGACTTTGTCGCCGATCTTGACGAAAGGCGGCGACTCGGGATTGGCGGCGGAGTAGAAGGTGCCGACCATCGGGGAAGCGATCGGCTGAAGTCCGGGATCGACGGCGGCGGGGGCCGATGATGCCGCGGTCGGCGTTGGCGGCGCAGCCGGGGAATGAGCCGGAACCATCGTCACATGCGAAGGCGCGACATGGTGAGTTTGTGGGTGGCTGTTCGGCGACGTGCCGCGGCGGAGTACGATCCGTTTTTCGCCGTCCCGGAGCATGATCTCCGAGAGGTCGTTTTCGACCATGAGGTCGGTCAGTGTCTTGATTTCTTCGATGTCCATCCCGTTGTCGATCTCCGGTGCCGAGCCGCCGGACACCGGGGCTCCTCGTTCAAGGGGGGCGATTCTAGGGGTACTCCGGAATTGAGGCAACGGGGTTGTCTCGAATCGCGCATCGTCTTAAGAACCCACGAATTGCGATTCGTCAGCATTGATGGCTCTACTTCATAAGCGGCGCGACGATTCGCCCTATGAATGCTTGGGAGGATGAGGACGTGTGATTACCAAAGTAACCGAGGTGGACCCAACTGGGGTGCCAGCGGACTTCGCTGAAGCCGGGCGGGTGGTGGTGCCAGCCGATCCAGCCGGCTGATGGCGAGTGGACGCGATCGGAGGTGCCGAAGAGCATCGTGCCAAGGCCGAGGAAGAAGAAGTCGCCGGGGCCGCCGATGGAGGCGAGTCCGTTCGTACACTTTGAAGTGGCGAGGGCGGTGTCGTAGTCCGGCGACATCGATGGGGCGATTAGCACGGCGCAATGGACGAGCAGGTCGGGGGGTAATTGTTCCAACGCCTTGATGACGATCCAACAGCCGCCGGATTGGGCGATCAGGCTGACCGGGGCGTCGGGGTGCAGGACTTTGTAGCTGACGATTCGCGTTACGAGCCGTGCGGTCTGGCGTTCGTGGTGGCGGCGGCTCATCAAATTCACGAGGCTTCGCAGGAACGGAATGCCGCGATTCCAGCCGAAGCGTGTGACGGCGCCGCGATAGCCGGAGCGGAGGACGCCGCAGGCCATGGCATGGTTGTAGGGGCTGGGGCCTTCGATTCCGCCGAGGACGAGCAGGAGACCGCGTTTTCGCCGTCGCTGGGTGTTGGCCATGGCGGGCAGGCGGGGCCACCAAAATATGCTGGCGATTTTGACGAATACTCCCATGAGCGGGTCGATGAGACCGCTCAGGATCGCGAAGGCGGTCCACCGCAAAGGGTACAACCGGCCGGCAGTGGGACTCGCCGTCTGAAGAGTGGTTTGCGACATCAGCCTTGACCCTCATCCTTGGTAAGGAGGAGTTGTCAGGCGCGTTCCATATATTCGCCGGTGCGCGTGTCGACGCGGACGACTTCGCCGTTGGTGATGAAGGGCGGGACGCGGACGACGAGGCCGGTTTCGAGGATGGCCTCTTTGCTCTGGTTGGTGGCGGTCGCGCCTTTGACGACCGGCGGTGCGTCGGTGACGGTCAGCTCGACGACGTTGGGCAGGTCGACGCCGACGACCTGGCCGTCGACGAATTTGGCCATGAGGCGCTCGTTGCCTTTGAGGTACTTGTCGGCGTCGGACATGATCTCGCCGGGCACGGTGATCTGGTCGTAGGTCTGGGTGTCCATCAGGACGAAGTTTTCGCCCTCTTTGTAGAGGTATTCAAACTGTTTGTCCTCGACGTGCGGCGATTCCAGCTCTTCGTCCATGTTGAAGCGGTTGTCGATGACTTGGCCGGTTTTGAAGTTTTTGAGCTTGATCTGCATGTAGCTTCGCCAGTTGCCCTTGGCGACGCGCTGGGACTCGTGGACGAACCAGAGCTTGCCTTCGTAGATGACGGCCTGGCCTTTTCGGATGTCGGTGGCTTTCGGCATGGTGTTTTCCCGGTTGAACGTCTGGGCCCATCGACGAAGCCGCCAATCCGGCATCGTCGGACTTTGGGCGATAACTTACTGCGAATTAAAGCTTTGCAGTTTTCCGCCGGCGATTGGGAACGTCCCACGCATGATTCCAAAGACGGCGGGGCTTTGTAAGCCCTAACAGTGTACAAGGAAGTTATAGTTTAGACAAAGGGAGAATATCCCTCTTGGAACGGGAAATCAGATGATCGATCTGGTTTTCGAACTTCTCGAAATCGTGGCCCTCGTGGTTGACCTCGTTCGAAATGACCGGGGTGAATGAATACTAAGAGTGTCAGGAGAGCAGATTTGATCCTCGCGGACATGGCCAAGTTTGTGGGCGCGAAGGTTGCCACGGCGATCATTTTCATCGCGGTGGCGGCGGGCGGTTTTTGGTGCTATCGAAACCCCGAGACGGTGAAGTCGATGGCCGAAGTCGTGAAACTGACGATCATCTGGATCGTCGTCGCGGCGGCGTTGCCATGGTCCAGCTATTTGTTCATGCGCCCGCTCCTCGCCAGGCAATCGGCGATGCAATCCGCCGGCGGCGCGGCTGCGACCTCCGTTGCGGTCATCGGCGTATACAGTCTCGTGGATATCGTGCTCGCGTTGTGGATGGCGGGTTGGAGCATCAGCGGCGGCTTCACCTGGATCGTCGTTCTTCTTGGTTTTGCCGCGGCGGCGGCTTATAATTTCGTGATCTGCGAGTCCCTTGCCCGGCAGGTGGACTCGTGATCCGTCTTCGCAGGCCCCGTTGTTATTCAATGGGAAGGGGTTCGCCATGACCGGGCCGCAGGTCGGTAATCGCATCAGCGAATACGTCCTCGACGCGCTCGTCGGGGCGGGCAGTTTCGGTCAAGTGTGGAAGGCGCACCATCACGTCTGGAAGGACGAGATCGTCGCCATCAAAGTCCCGACCGATTCGCAGTACGTTCGCAATTTTCAAAAAGAGGCCTGCACGATCCACGGCCTTCGTCACGCGAACATCGTTCGCGCGATCGGGCTCGACCCGTACGCGGAAATTCCCTATCTCGTGATGGAATTCGTGGACGGCCAGTCGCTCGCGCAGGTGATCGCGGCGAATCCGCAGGGGATGCCGATGCGGGCGATCGAACAGATTCTACGGGGCGTGCTCAGCGCGCTCGAGTGCGCGCATGCCGGCGGCGTGATTCATCGGGACATCAAACCGGCGAACATCCTCGTCGCCGGGGCCGGCAAGCGGCCGACCGATCAGATTCGCAGCGACGACGTGAAAGTGACGGACTTTGGTCTGGGGCGCGTCGGCGAATTGACGACCAACAGCATTTTGCAATCAGGCAGTCTGCTCGCCGAAGAGGACAAGAGCATCTCCGGGACGCTGGCGTACATGGCCCCCGAGCAGCGCGACGGTGGACAGACCGATGCGCGCAGCGATCTCTATTCGGTCGGCATCGTTTTGTTCGAGATGATCAGCGGCGAGCGGCCCAGCGGCAGCGATATGCCCTCGTCGTTACGGGAGGGACTGCCGGCCTGGGTGGATACGATATACACGCGTTTGCACACGCGGCACGATCGACGATATGCAAGCGCAGGCGAGGTGTTGCAGGCGATGCAGATCGCGCCGCGATCCGTTACCGGTCGCGTGGAGATTCCGTCGCTGCCGGGGCCGAAGACGGCGTCGCGGCTGGGCGATCAAGGCAAGTGCCCGTCGTGCGGTCACGTTGGAGAAGTCGGCGATAATTTCTGCATCATGTGCGGCGAGCAGTTGGCCGCGCGCGTGCGGCGATGCCCGACGTGCGGCGGGTATCCGGGGTCGGAGGACCTGTATTGCATTTTGTGCGGCGCCACGTTGGCGGGCGCCATGGGGTGAGGCCGATGTTTGTCTGGTGGACCGGGATGCCGCTGATCGGATTGGTATTTTTCGCGGTGATGTTCGCCATCGTCGTTTATTCATTTGTCAGCTCTGTTCGCGGGCAGGGTTTGGAAATGGAGGATTCGATGGGCGGACGAGCCCGACGTCGGGACCGCTCGCGGGGGTTTTCCGGCGGGCGGGCCGGCGATTGGGAGTGCGAACGCACGACGTGTCGGGCGATGAATCCCGGTCATGCGAAATTCTGCCGGATGTGCGGGCGGCGACGGTAGCCGGGACGATATCGGGTGGAGCGGCCACGGGCTGCGGAATTGAGGTTGGATGAGTACGGCGGCCCAACATGCCTTCGAGATTGAATCCGCCTATCTTGCCGGCGTGAAGGCGCATCTGAAGGCCGCGGGTTCGCGGTTCGTGCGCGGCACGGAATTCAAAACCGAAGAGCACGACGACGGCGAGGGCGTTCGCGCCGCGATGATCGAGAAGCGGATCTATGACAAGTCCCGATATGCACGGATGCCACAGGGGCGCGGCTTTACGGTGCGCGGTTACGAGCGGCGGTTCGTCTTCGGGCGAAAGCTCCGCAGCGTGACGATCGCGACGGTGCTGGCGCCGCCGGAGCCGTTGCTGTCGGACGACGGGCCGGCGCCTCCGGTGACGTTGGCGCAGCTCCAGGCGCATGTCCGCCAGCTCGTTGTGGACTCCAAGACGCCGCACGTCATCGGCGTTTGCAGCCCGAGCGGATTTGAACCGGGCGTCATGAGCGCGCTGCCGGAATCGCCGAACGTCTCGCTGGTCCTGGTGAGCCCGTTGGAGGGCGGCGGCTGGCAGGTGGCCAGTACGGGAAAAAAGCTGGACGGGAGGCTCCTGGCGCTGTTTGATCCGGAGGATGACCGCCAGAAAATAGATCGGGTCCGAAGGGAAATTAGAGATCGGAGCAGCGATCTGTTGACGGGCGGGTTATCGGCCGGTGGTCTGGCGACGCGATTGCAGGTGCCGGCCAAGGTCGTGCAAGCGGCGTTTGAGGCGGCGTCGCACGATGATCCCGAGCTTCGCGTGGCGAAGCGATCGGGCGAATATTTGCTGTATCGCGGAGCGCCCGCCGCGGTGGGCGAGGAGGATAGCTCGATGTCGCTGGCCCAGTGGATCAAGAGCCTCTTTTCCAGCGCCGGAGAGGAGGCCAAGAAGATCGACGTCCTCGCCGAGCGCCGGGCGTCGCTGGCCGACCGCCTGAATCGGATGTACGAGGACATCGGCAAGCTGGAAAAGCGCGAGTCGGTGCTGACCGACGAGGGCAAGGCGGCGACGTCGAACGTGGTGAAGCGCCGCGTCGCTTCGCAGATCAGCCACTTGCGGAAGGACATCTCCCGTTGCAACACCAGCGCGGCGATGCTCAGCAAACAGATCAACATCATCAGCACGCACATCCATAATCTGGAACTGGCCCAGACCGGCAGCATCGCGCAGTTGCCGACGGGCGATGAATTGACCGAGGCGGCGGTGAACGCCGAGGAGATTCTGGAGCAGTTGGCGGCGAGCGATGAACTGGTCAGCGGCATGGAAGTCGGCATGGCGCAGTCGGCGATATCGTCCGACGAGGCGGCGATTTTGAAGGAACTGGAGGCGCCGGCGGTCGAGAAGACGCCGGAAGCGAAGACCGAGGAATCTCCGGCGGTGGCCGAGGCGAAGTCGAAATCGCGGCCGCAGAAGGATCGGGCGCAGGCAGAATGAATTTAGAATGGCGAATAGCGAATAGCGAAGAATGGCGGCGAACGTCCGCTTTCGCTATTCGCTATTCGCCATTCGCTATTCGGTAGGTGGTATGGGACTTTTCGACTGGTTGACCAAGAAGGGCAAGCCGCTGTCTTCCATGACGCGGCAGGAGCTTCGTCGGCAGGAGTTGCTCCTGGCGCGGGATCGGGAGCAGCTTTTGAAGCGGATCACCGATGCCGCCGCGAAGAAGCAGGACATTTTCGAGCGCGGCCGGCAGGAGAAGTCGCCGGAGATGCGGCGGATCCTCGCGCAGGAGTTTGATCTGAAGACGACCGAGCAGTTGATGACGGGCCGGCAGTTGAATATTCGCAGCAAGGAATTTCTGACGGTCTCGCGGATGCGGATGCTCCGGGAAAACGCCGAGCGGGCGCAGGCGCGGGGCTCGAAGCTCGGGCTCATCAGCGAGCGGGACATCATCGCGCTGGAGAAGATGATCGAGAACGACGCCGTCACGGCGGAGATGTACCAGGAGCGGCTCGACTCGATGCTCCAGGTCGGCGGCGAGGACGGCGAGTCGATCCTCACGCCGGGCTCCAAGCAGGTGCTCGACGTCTGGGAGCAGATGGACACGGGCTTGATGAAGGACGCGGGGCAGGCGTTTGATGAAGCCGATCGCCGGGTGCGCGAGCGGCATCAGGCGCAGGCGGAAGGGTAGGAAAATGACGAATTACGAATGACGAATGACGAAAGGGGGAGTCGGCGTCTCTCTTTTTTCGTCATTCGTAATTCGTCATTCGTAATTTGAGGGTACGCCCATGAGCTTGTTCAAATCGGCCGAAGAGCGCCGCATCGAGCGCGATATCAAGATTCGCCAGGGGATTCGCCGGATCGAGAAGGCGATCAGCGAGCAGAAGAAGTTCACCGACGATTTCGTGAAGAATGCCCGTCGGGCGAAGGAGATCGGCGACAACTCGCAGTATATTTTCATCCGCAATTCGCTCAAGAAGACTGCGACGGTGCGGAAGATGCTCGAGCGGCAGCTTCTGGCGGTGAAGAACGCGCTCATCATCAAGCGTCAGGCGGAGGCGTCGAGCGATTTCGCGACGGCGATGGGGACGATGGCGTCGGAGATCAGCCGGATGTTCGGCGAGACCGACCTGGCCAGGACGCAGCTTGACTGGGAAAAGGCGATGGCCCAGAGCCAGAGCATGGAGGAGCGGATGACGATGTTCCTGGAGACGGTCGAGGACCTTGCGGCGAGCGATACGGCGAATGTCCCGGCGGAGGTCGTCACCGATCAGGAGATCGACGCGATGATCGAGGCCGAAGGCGAGGCGGAACATGCGAAGGATATGGACGAGCTGGATGCGCTACGGACGGAGTTGAATGAAGTGAAGAATGCGGGGCAGAAGGAGAGCAAATAGCGAATGGCGAAGAGCGAATAGCGAAATCAGAGCCGCGACCGTGAGGGAGCGCCGGGAAACGCATCGAACCATAGAGGTTCACGAAACGATGAAAACCGCGAAACCAACAAAGAAACTCTCTCCGTCCTCATCTCGGCGAAAGTCGAATTCGCGGAGGCCAAGGAAAGCCTCGCTCTCTGAATGCGTCATGTGCGGATCGAAACTGGTCGTGGGCCGACGCGTCAGGGTGCGATTTCGCGATGGACGACTCTCCGAGCCGGTGGCGGCGGACGTATGTTTGGCGTGCGGGGAGCGCTATTACGATATGGCGACCATGCAGGACTTGTATCGACAGCGGAAATGCGGGGTTCGCAAGCCAAGGACGGGATGACCGCGCCAAGGCGCGGAACATTGACTGGTGCGTTTTGGAATCGGACGACTTAAAAAACCGCCTACTGTATTACATGGCGCCGATTTCTACAGCGGCCTATATCCGGCTCGTCGGAATACTTTCTTACAACCGAATAGCAGCGAATCCAAAGCTTGCTCAACTTCGGAAAGACAAGACGCTTGTTTCGATAGCCGATCCTGAGGTAAATGCGAAGCGTCATCACCGGCGCTTTGAGAATGGAAAATCGTTACACGACTATGTCCCTATGTACTGGACAACTCATACTCCTATGCAGCGTTTCTTGAAAGAACATAGGATATTACGACAACCTGAATTAGTTTTCTTCGTCTGCCATGCGCTGCGGATATCTCGGTTGCCCGGTGTCATTTCGTCTGATGGCAATGCAGCCTCAGAAAGAACTAAATTCTTCGGAGGCATAAGTGCATTTGATCATCTAGATGATTGTGCCTTGCGCAGAATCAACCATCGATCGCAAGAATCAAAACGAAAGAAAATGGCCGAAGTATTAATTCCCGATTTTGTTGGACAAAGTCTAATTCTTTCGGCGATTGTCAAAGACGAAGATGCAAAAGCTGAGTTAATCCAACGAACAACCGATGCCGCGTGGTCGCTAGGTAGCTGTAAGAAAAATGACATGCCACGAATCACGGTTCATCCAGACCTATTTTTTCGGGAATATAAACGGGTCGTTTTTTAGCGAATCATGGCAACGACTTCAAAGTATCGTCTCAGCAGGAAGTTCGACGTAGCGCTCGCGCGACATTTCCGCACCGTAGGCGATGCAGGCCAGGATGTCGGCCTCCTCAAGTCCGGGGTAATCGTCGAGGATTTCCTGATGCGAAACGCCCTCCGCAAGCAAATCGAGGATCAGCGAAACCCAGATTCGATGGCCCCGAATACATGGCTTTCCGAAACAGATGTTCGGATCAATCGAAATCCGCGAGAGGAGTTCTTTATGCGTCATGGTCAAACCCGCTTGGCAAAGTAGCGTTGGTAGCGCTCCATTGCGTTGTAAGGTATTATACGCCACGAATCGAATCATGTAAATGCAGGCGGCGCAAATGAGCGTATCCTACCCCACCTTCGAACGCCTCAAAGAACGCGGGCTCGCCGCGTACAAGGCCGGCAACTTCGCCGAGGCCAAGCCGTTTCTCATGCAGGCCGCCGACGCCATGATCAAGATCGCCGCGGAGACGAGCGATGCCGAGCGGCGGGCGCGGCGGAAGGCGATGGCGGCCGAACTGATTGAGTTCGCCAAGCAGTGCGACGGCAAAGCGCACCAGCGACGGCAGGAGCGGCGGCGGGCGGCGAGCGGCGAGGGGGACGAGGCCGGGGCCGATGCTCAGGATTGGATCGTTCGCGATAAGCCGACCGTGAAGTTTGATGACATCGCCGGGCTTGACGACGTGAAGCAGGAAATCCGCCTCAAAATGATTTATCCGTTCGCGCACCCGGAGTTGGCGGCGAAGTACAGGATCGCGACCGGCGGCGGCTTGCTGCTTTACGGCCCGCCGGGTACGGGCAAGACGATGATCGCCAAGGCCGTCGCCAGCGAGATCGACGCGACGATGTTTGTCGTCTCCCCGGCGCAGGTCATGTCCAAGTGGGTCGGCGAGGCGGAGCAGAACGTCCGCAAGCTCTTCGAAGCGGCGAAGGCCGAGCCGCGATCGATCATCTTCATCGACGAGATCGAGGCGATGGTGCCGAGCCGGCGAGATTCGTCGAGCAGCGTCATGACGCGCGTCGTGCCGCAGATCCTGCAGGAGCTGGAGGGCTTTGACCGCTCGTCGGCGTCGAAGCCGCTGCTCTTTGTCGGGGCGACGAACGAGCCGTGGTCGCTGGACAGCGCGGTCATGCGGCCGGGGCGGTTTGATGCGAAGGTGTATGTGCCGCTGCCGGACGAGTTGGCGCGGCATCGGCTGTTGGAGATTTATCTGGGCGAGCGACCGTTGGCGGGTGATGTGGATTTCGGCGAACTCGTCGCCAAGCTCGACGGGTACAGCGGAGCGGACATCAAGGCGGTCGCCGAACGCGCGGCTACGATTCCCTTCATGGGGGCGGTCGGCGGAGAAGCGGAACGGCCGATCGCCATGGCGGACATCGTCGGCGCGCTGGCGACCGTGACGCCGTCCGTGAAGAAGAAGGACCTCGTGCGTTTTGAACAGTTCAGGGATGCGGACTGAACTTGTTGCATCCGCCGCGGCGGGTGCCGCACAGGCTAAGAGCCTGTGCCACAAAAAAAAATGGCGGCCACGTTTAACATTAATGCTTTCATGACGGACATGCAGACCGTTGCGTGTGTCGTGCGGCCGCAGGCGGTCTTTTCGATGCTTACGCGGCGGGTGAACGTACCGCCGGATTGCGTGGCGATCGTCTGGGGGGAATCGGGTACGCCAACCGTCGTCGCTTCGGGGCGGACGATCGAGGCCGAGGAGTGCCGCAAGTTGCTCTTCGTGCGGACGACGCCTTTTGATCTCGAATATGAATTCACCGGGCTGACGTCGAAGGATGGATACGCGATCGGCGCGGATGTCGGGTTGTCGATCGGCGTCGGCGCGGACCGGGCAGAGGTGATCGCCTTTCACAAGACGATCATGGGGAGCGCCGAGACGCTGAGCCCCGAGCGGTTGCGACCGCTTTGCGAGCCGACGATTCGCCGGGCGGTGGAAGCCTTTGTCAGGGGGCGAGGCGCGGCGGAAGTCGTCGCGGCCGATGCGAGCGAGGCGTTCGATTCGCTATTGGCAGAAGAGTTCAAACCGTGGGCTTTTGAGACCGGGCTGGCGTTGATGTCGTCGGCGCGTTTTGCGGCCGTTTCATCCGACTTTGTCGAATCGCAATCGCGCGAGAAGTCGGCGGCGGTCAAGCAACAGCGATTGGATGCGGAACGGCAACAGCGCGAGCGGGATCGGCAGCGCCGCGAGTCGCATCTGGCCGATCTTTCGGCGACGCTGGAAAAGCTTCAGGCGATGGCGGAAAAAGCACCGGGCACCGGTGCGGTCGAACTCATCCAGACCTTTTCGCCGGCGGAGCGAGGCGGGCTTTATCAGGCGTTGCTGATGCGACCGACGGCGTCGAAGACCGGCGCCGTGCTTGTCGTGGCCGGCGAGGACGTTCTTTCGCTGGACCCCTGTTCGCCGGACAAGCCGATGGCGAGACGATCGCTGCCGACCGCGCTGGGACCGCTGAGGTCCGTGCGAACGACAACGACGAGCGGAGGCGCGGCATGGCTGGTGGGATCGCGAAAAGGGGTTCATCTCGTCACGCCCGGCGACGTTCAATCGTACGCGTTTGAGAGCGATCGTGAATTGCGCGGCGGAGTAAACGCCGCCATGATGGCCAAGGATCACTTGTTCGCGACGCATTCCGAGGTCGGGCTGGTTCGATGGCCTCGTGTCGAATCGGGCCCTTTTGAATTACTTTTGAAGGAGCCGCTGTCGGGCTGCAAGTCGATTCGCGACGTTCAGATGGACGGGGCCGGACGGGTCTGGCTGGCGGCGGATCGGAAGGTGCTGGGGCTGACGGGCGACTCTGGCGAGATTGCCGCGATGCTGGAAGCGCCGGCGAATGTGACCGCGATGCTCGTCGCGGATGAATCGGTGATCGCCGGGCTGGCGGACGGGCGGATCGTGCGCTGGCTATTCGGGGCCTACGATCGGTACGAAACGCTACGTCATGCGAGCGGCCGATCGGTCGAATCGCTCGCGTGGCTCGAGGGCGGCGGGGCGGCGCGGCTGTTGGTCGGGGATCGGCAGCCGCATCTGGAGATGCTTGTTCTCGGCGACGCGTTCAGCGTGGAATATCGCTGCGGTCAGCCCGTGCGTTGGGGTCATGCGGCGGCGGACTGGGTCGTCGGCGTGAACGACCGACGCGATCAACTGATCCTCTGGCGCACGGACACGCCGCAGGAGCCGGAGCGAATCGTCCACATCGGGCAGCTTTGCGGGCATTCGATTCAGGATGTGGGGCTTGTTCTCGGCCGTTCGTGACAAGTCCCCGTCGATGGCGATCGGCGGGCTACCGTTTCACTTCTGACTGGATCGAACGAGCACTATCGCCGATAATGTTTTCGCCTCAGGGATGCGGCGCGAAATCGCGTCCGCCGGAGAAGAAGCATCATGCGAATCACCATAGCGGGGACGGGTTACGTCGGGTTGGTCACGGGCGTTTGCCTGGCGGACACGGGCAACACCGTCGTCGGGCTGGACATCGATCCGGAGAAGGTCGCCAAGCTTTCTCGCGGCGAATGCACGATCTATGAACCGGGACTGACGGATCTGCTGACGGCCAATCTCGCCGCCGGGCGGTTTCGGCTCACGACGAATCTTGTCGAGGCGGTTCATCACGCGGACATCATCTTCATCGCGATCGGCACGCCGCCGCGCGAGGACGGATCGGCGGATTTGTCGATGATCTTCACCGCGGTCCAGGACATCGCAAAAAACGTCAACAAGCCGACGATCCTGGTGATGAAGTCGACGGTGCCGGTGGGGACCGGGGCGCAGGTGGAGAAGCTGGTGACGCCGCTGGCGAAGCACCCGATCACGGTGATCAGCAATCCTGAATTTCTCAAGGAAGGCTCGGCGGTGGATGATTTTCAGCGGCCCGACCGGGTGGTGATCGGCAGCGAGAGCCAGGAAGCTGCGGCGGTCATGCACGAGCTTTATGCGCCGTTCGTGCGCAACCGGCACCCGATCATTACGGTGCGGCGCGCGGCGGCGGAGATGGTGAAATACGCGGCGAACTGTTATCTGTCCACCCGGATCAGCTTCATCAACCAGATTGCCAACATCTGCGAGGCGCTGGGGATTGACGTGGACGAGGTTCGCGAGGGGATCGGCTACGACGCGCGGATCGGCTCGCACTTTTTGTACCCCGGCATCGGCTACGGCGGAAGCTGCTTTCCCAAGGACGTGCAGGCGCTTTGGCATGTGGCGAAAGAGGCGAAGGTGCAGGCCGATTTGCTTTCGCAGGTGCATCAACTCAACGAGCGACAAAAGGGGCTGCTGGTCGATCGGATTCGGGCGCACTTCAAGGGGGAGCTTTCCGGGCGAACCTTCGCGATCTGGGGGGCGGCCTTCAAGCCGAAGACGGATGACATCCGCGAGGCGCCGGTGCTGCGCGTGATCGAGGGACTGCTCTCCGAGGGGGCCAAGGTGCGGGTCAGCGATCCGAAGGGACTGGACAATCTGCGGCTCGTCTTCGGCGACAAGATCGCCTACTGCCAGGACGGCTACGACGCGGCAAAGGGGGCCGACGGGCTGGTGATCTGCACCGAGTGGAACGAATACCGCTCACCGGATTTTGATCGACTCAAGACGCTGCTCAAGCAGCCGGTGATCTTCGACGGGCGGAATCTCTACAAACCCGATCAGATTCGACGGCGGGGGTTTGCGTATTATTCGATCGGGCGGCCACCGGTGGTGTAGGGGCGAATTGCGAATAGCGAATTACGAATGACGAAAGGCAAACCGACGGAGTCTTGCCTTGGGTAATTCGAGGCGGATCGGTTTTCTCCTATCCGCGGCCATCGCAGTCAGCGGCGCCACGCTTTGGGCGGCGAGCTATCTCTGTCAAGTACCAGGCGAAAACCAAATTGCAATCTGGCCGGAAGTGTATGGAAGCGGAAAGTTCCACGCCGGCGTGAGGCCTGGGGTTCTATCAATTGGACGAGATGTGCTCTATCACGGAACCCTTCAACGAGGAGAATGGCGAATAAGCTTGCCATGGACTTTACAGCTTTCATACAAAATTGCGGATCATGGATTCTGGCCGGCAACTTTTTTTCAAGCATGGCATGCCGAGATTCACTTCGGTGTTTTTGTCGTGATGGCACTTGTTTTTCCGACCATCGTTTCTCGCCGATTTCGCGGATTCGTCAAATGGGCATGCTTCGTCGGGGCCCTGATAAGCTTCTTGAATGCAGTATCCCTGCTTCCCTGGGTCGCACGTCATCGAGATGAGCCGTGGGGCGAGAATTTCTTCGAGGCGTTCATGCAATTTTTGTTGCTCGCGACTCCGAGCGGGTTTTTGCTTTATCTCGCCCAAAAGGACCCAAGAAACCGTCCCGGTCATTGCCGCGGTTGTGGTTGCAATTTGACCGGAAACGCCGGTGGCGTTTGTCTGGAATGTGGAAAAACCGTTGAACAGAAAAAATTATTGGGATGTGGGATTAGTTGAGTCGATTTTCGGAGCCTTGGGTTTGATCGCTCCCGGATGGCTGACAAGCTTTTCTGAGTGCTCGGATTGTTCGTGGCGAAATCGCTCCACAATGCGGTCAAAATCATTGCCGCATTCTTCGGCAATTCTCGCAAAATTGTCTCGTGTCTCCTGCACGACGGGGTCCGGACGCATGACGGTCTCCTTCCACGCTATTGTAGGGGTTCCAGCATCAGTTCTTCCGGCGAGCAAATCACGGGGGTTGAAAGATGGAGGTGCCGGTTAAGCCCCTCGATATGTTTCCTCTTGCTGGCGTTCGCCAGGTGGGCAAAATTCCAAGTCACGAGATAGTCGATGTCGTGGACAGAGGCCAGCGCTAAATGTAAGGCATCACGCATGTCCTTTCCCGGCTTGCCGAATTGTTCAACGTAATACCTTGCGGCGCTCTTCACATCTTCATCGAGGTCGAGCCATCGAAATCCCTTTACGAGATTTTGCCTCTTGGCGGCCCGTTCTGGTTGGCCACCCGATATCTCGTCCCATACGACTTGAGAAATGACGGCCTCAAATCGAGGGAGATCTTCCTCCCACCATCGACGCGTTGTCTGGTGCCGGGAATACAGCAGTGGATCTTGAGGATCTTGCTCAAGCCAATAGCTCGGAACAGATGAATCGAGATAGACCGTTGGTTTCATGTTGTCGGTCTATTCTACCATATTTCGTCAAAGGCGAGGCGAGAAGCGGCTGGGATCAAATGCTATCCATCGATTATCGCAGCTCAGTGACTCGGCGCGCGAGGGATTCGGCGGCGGCGGGGTCGGCGGCTTCGGCGATGACGCGGGCGATGGGTTCGGTGTTGGACGGGCGGACGTGGACCCAGCCTTCGGGCCAGTCGATGCGCAGGCCGTCGGCGTCGTTGACGCGGCCGCCGTCGGCGGACATGCGGACGCGCTGGAGCCAGCCGTCCATCTGGGCGCGGTCGATGTCGAATTTCTGTTTGATCATCGCATAGCGCGGCAGTTCATCGACGATCACGTTGAAGGGACGCCAGTCTTCGGCCAGCAGGCTGAGGACGAGGCCCATCGCGCCGAGGCTGTCGCGGACGGGGACGACGCGCGGGTCGATGACGCCGCCGTTGCCTTCGCCGCCGATGACGCAATTTTTTTCGAGCACCGCGCGGGCGACGTTGGCCTCGCCGACGGCGGTGCGATGGACGACACACTTCGAACCGGCGCGGGCGGCAAGGTCGTCGATCATGCGCGAGGTCGAGAGATTGGCGGCGGCCGGGCCTGGGGTCCTGGCGAAGACGAATTTCGCGGAGAGGGCCAGGGTGCATTCCTCGCCGATGTAGCGGCCGAGGTTGTCGATGATGGCGAGGCGGTCGGCGTCGGGGTCCTGGGCGAAGCCGATGTCCGCGCCGGCGTGGCGGATGGTGTCGCAGAGACCGGCGAGGTTTTCCGCGGTGGGTTCGGGCACGTGTGCAAAGCGACCGGTGGGCTCGGCATTGACGTGGATAACTTTGCAGCCGAGTCGTTCGAGGAGCATCTTGCCGGAGGCGCCGCCGGCGCCGTTGACGCTGTCCAGGACGACGTTGAGCTGGCGGCGGCGGATGGCGGCGACGTCGAGGTTTCGCGTGACACGGGCGACGTGGCGATCGTTGGTGGAGAGATCGCGCTGGCAGTGCCCGACTCCGTTCACGTCGGACCAGTCGAAGTGCCGCTCGCGATAACGGCGGAAGATTTTCTCGGCGATCTCGGGCGGCGGGGCAAAGCCTTCGGCGGTGAGGAATTTGACGCCGTTCCACTGGACGGGGTTGTGGCTGGCGGTGATGACCACGCCGCCGCGGGAGGAGCGTTCGAGGACGGTGAGGGCCACGCCAGGGGTGGTGACGATGCCGAGTTCGGTGACGTTGCAGCCGACGGAGAGCAGACCGCTCTTCATCGCGGATTCGAGCAGCTCGCCGCTGGGGCGGGAGTCGCGGCCGAGGATGACGTCGCCGCCGCCCAAGTGAGAGCCGAAGGCGGCGCCGAGCTGGACGGCGAGTTCAGGGGTCATCGTCTCTCCGACGATGCCGCGGACGCCGGAGACGGACATCATGAGGGTCATAGGGGGCCTCAAAGCTAATATCATTCTATCGGAATTGATGAAATTGCGGCAGGGCGAGAATAATGACGAATGACGAATTACGAATTACGAAAGGCGCGGAGGCGGTCGAGGTCTTCGCGGACATCGGGGCGGATGTAGCGGGTGTCGAGGTCGGGCAGCGGTGCGAGGGCGGCGAGGGTGCGCTCGTAGCGCGTTTCGAGATCGGCGGCGGTATCGAGGAAGAGGACGCGCTGGCCCTTGAGGATGCAGAGACCGCCGCCGCTGCCGCCGAGGGATTCGCGGCGGATGGTCAGGCCGATCTGATCGGCGAGGGAGAGGAGTTCGTCGAGGCGGGTTTGGAGGTCCATCAGGTAGCCCTACGCCCTAAACCATTTGCGGGTAGATCATACCCGATTCGCGCGGGTTGCGGCGCGGGGTAGCATGGCGGTCATGCAGGCCGATTCGATGGGAGCTGTGATTCGTGAACGCGGAGATCGGGTTGGGCGATGGGCGCCGGTTGTTCTGATCCTTGCGGTGGTGGTGTCCTATGCGAACAGCTTTCGCGGGGTGATGCTGCTGGATGATCGGTACATCGAGAGGACGCCGGTCCTGGGCGATCCGGCGCTTTGGGGGGAATTGAAGTCATCGATGCGGCCGGTCGTTGATTTGACGTATGCGGTCAATCAGCGGATCGGGGGGCTGGCGCCGGTCGGCTATCACGTCGTGAATCTGCTCGTTCACCTCGCGGCGACGCTGGTGCTTTTTGGGTTGGTGCGACGGAGTCTGGGGGCGCCGGGAGTGACCGGGGAAGAGATTCCCGTGGAGGGTAGGCGTTCCTTTTTTGCGCTGGTGATCGCGCTGTTGTGGGCGGTGCATCCCTTGCAGACGCAGAGTGTGACCTACATCGCCCAGCGGGCCGAGTCGATGGCGGGGTTGTTTTACCTGCTGACGATGTATTGCGTCGCAAGGGCAGCGGGTGGCGAGCGGGCGAGCGCGTGGCAAGTCGGCGCGGTGGCGTCGTGCGCGTTGGGGATGTCGTGCAAGCAGATTCTCGTGACGGCGCCGGTGATGGCGGCTTTCTACGATCGCGCATTTTGGTCGGCGTCCTGGACGCAGGTTCTGCGCAGGCGATGGAGGCTGTACGCCGGATTGGCCGCGACGTGGGGGCTGCTCTTTCTAATGGGGTCGGTGCGCGAGGCGGTGGAAAAGGATGCGGCGGTGGGGTTTGGAGTCGCCTCGGTCACGCCGGTGCAGTATCTGCTCACGCAGTTCGGGGTGATCCGTCATTATCTGCGATTGGCGGTTTGGCCCGCCGGTTTGTGTCTCGATCATCAGTGGCCGATCGCGCATTCGTTCGCCGAGGTGGCGGGCCCGGCGGTGTTTGTGCTGGCGCTCGTCGCGCTGACGGCGATTGCGTGGATTCGACGACCGGCGGAAGGGTTCCTGGGGGTTTGGTTCTTCGGCGTCCTGCTTACGACGTCGAGCTTTGTTCCCATCAAAGACGTCATCTTTGAGCATCGGATGTATCTTTCGCTGGCGTCGGTGACGGCCCTCGCGGTGTTGGGGGGGCATTGGATTTTGCAACGAATCATCGGGGCGCCGCAACGGGTTCAGCGGATCGGCTTTGCGATGGTGTCGATGGTCGCGCTGGCGTTGGTAGTCCGGACGCATATTCGAAATCGCGATTACGGCAGCGCGGAGCGAATGTGGACGAGCGTCGTCGAGCGATATCCCCATCACGCGCGGGCGCTTAATAACCTGGGAGCGGCGTATGTCGAGACCGGGGGACTGGTTGAGGCGGAAAGGTATTGCCGCGAGGCGGTGCACGAAGATCCATCTCTCTATGTGGCGCAGTACAACCTTGGACACGTTTTGATGTTGGCCGGGCGCGGTAAGGAGGCGATCGAACCGCTCGAGCGGGCGACCCGCGACGCGGAGGTCTATCCCAACGCGATGCTTGATCTGGGGACGATCTACGCCGGTCTGGGTCGGCTGGATCCGGCGATTTCGTGTTTTCGGCAGGTGATCCATGCACAGCCGGAAAACGCGGATGCCTATTTCAATCTCGGCAACGCGCTGCGTTCGCGGGGCAATCGGGCGGAGGCGGCCGCGGCGTTTCGGGAGGTATTGCGATTGCGGCCGGGGGATGTGGAAGCACAGCGGATGCTTGCGGGAATAGCGAATTCAAAATAGCGAATAGCGAAAGGACGAGGATGCTCGCATGCATTTGTTTTCGCTATTCACCATTCGCTATTCGTCAATTTCCCGTTACCACGGATTTCTGACGTGGCAGGCGCGGCCGGTCTTTTCGATGTAGTCCTGGTGGTAATCTTCGGCGGGGTAAAAGGTCTTGGCGGCTTCCACCTGGGTGACGATCTTCTTGCCTTTGTAGGGGTCGGACTTTTGAAGTTCGGCGATGAATTCCTGGGCCTCTTTGCGCTGTTCGTCGCTGGTGTACCAGATTCCGGAGCGGTACTGCTCGCCAAAGTCGGGACCCTGGGCGTTGAGCTGCGTCGGATCGTGCATCTTGAAAAAGGCTTCCAGCAGCCTGTGATAGGAGATGCGTTTCGGGTCGAAGACGACTTTGACGGTTTCGGCGTGGCCGGTGGTGTCGGTGCAGACGAGTTTGTAGCCGGGGTTTTCAACGCGGCCTTGCATGTAGCCGCTGATCGCATCGACGACGCCGGGGCCTTTCTGGAAATAGTGTTCGATGCCCCAGAAGCAACCGCCGGCGAAGTAGGCGGTCTCGGTTTTTGAGGAGGTGTTTGCAGCCATTTTGGTATTTTGCGCCGGGCGGCTCTCGGGGGGAAGCTCGGCGCCTTTCTTGTAGAACTTGAGGGAAGCGGAGTTGAGGCAGTGCCGTTCGCCGGTGGGCTTGGGACCGTCGTCGAAGACATGACCGAGGTGGGCCCCGCAGCGGGCACAGTTGATTTCGGTGCGGGCCATGCCGTAGCTGCGGTCGGTTTTCCGGGCGACGTGGTCTTTGTCGAACTCGCGGTAAAAGCTGGGCCAGCCGGTGCCGGATTTGAATTTGTGGTCGCTGGAAAAGAGCGGCAGACCGCAGACGACGCAGACGTACATGCCTTCTTCTTTGTTATCCAGGAGGGTGCCGCAGAAGGGCCGCTCGGTGTCGGCGGACTGGGTGATGCGAAAGGCCTCGGGGGAGAGCTTTTTGGCCAGTTCGGCGACTTTTTCGCGCGAAAGGGGGGTGATGTCGTAACCGGAACCGGAGTAGCGCGGGGTCATGGTTTGTTCTCGCTTTGAAGTTTGATTCGATGCCTGGGCGGAATCCTGCGGGGCACAGGCGCTGGTGAGCCAAGTGAAACACAATAGCGCGGCAGCCATGATATTCATTTTTGTGCGTCTCCTCATGGAATTCGTCCCTTTGGAAGGCCGGCCGAAGGATCTTAGCGGGCGAGGCTGTTTTCGGCTTGTACGATACTTGGATGGTCCCGGGGGTGGGCGGGTTACAGGCGGATGGGATCAGGTTCAGGGCGCATAAAAGGAGCCTGTCGCAAGACGAGTGCCCACGCCGTGGCGCTCGGATGAGGGCTGGGTCTTACGACAGGCCAAAAAGCGGCGGGACCGGCGTCCGTTGCTACTCTTCCATGATCGGTCCCACCTGCCGCGCTCACGATGGAGCGCTTTACTGTGTCATGCGGACTCGTAGCGGTCCTTGATCCTCCCGTGGTCCCGGTGGTCCCGTGTTTTCTTAACGACCAGCGCGCCGGGGAGCAGGCCCCAGGCGAGGAGTTCGCTTCGGGCCAGTTCGCGGACGAGGCCGCTGGTGACGGAGCGGAGCCCGCAATCAAAAATCATCTGCTCGACACGTCCCGCGATCATCCGTGAAGCCGGCGTATCGAGCAGATGATGTCGTCGCAAATGCTGAATGAGCAGCGTCTTGTTCCAGCGCTTTTGGACAAAGCGACCGTCGGCCGGGCGGGGCGTGGCCACGGTCATGCGTCGTCGCTGGCGGTCTCTAAAGTAGGCGTGCTGGCGGATGGCCAGACTCGCGGCGGAGTGACCGGTCTGGGAGAGCACGAGTTCGACGAGTTCGGCCAGGTGCGCCGACGTGACGGGCGTTTTGGAATACGAGGACTTGAGGTACTCGTAGACCGCCTCGGCCAGTCCGCCGACGGCGCTGGTGTCGATGGCAAGGGGCTCACCGCTGGCGGCGAGGCCGTTTTGCACGCAGTTTAGAATTTTTCCGATGACGAAGGGTTCGACGGTCCCGTCGCGCTTGGCGACGCGGATGCCGGTGGGAGTAACCATGGGATCATTCATTGAATAAATCCTGCTGGCCGTCGATCTCTCGTTGATCGCGGTCCAGAATCGCCTTTGCTTCTTCGATGAAGTCATCGACGAGTTGGAATTGGTGGTACATGCTGGCGAACCGGAGGTAAGCGATCTTGTCGAGCTTCTGGAGCCGTTTGGAGACGGCGCTGCCGAGGTAGGCGCTGGGGACTTCGCGTTCGAACTCGCGGAAGACTTCTTCCTCGACATCGTCCGCGAGCTTTTGGAGCGCTTCGACACTGATGGGGCGTTTCCAGCAGGCACGTTGCAATCCGCCGAGGAGCTTTTCCCGCTCGTAGGGGACGCGATCGCCGCTTTTTTTGACGACCAGCAATTTGCCGGTCTCTTCCACTCGCTCATAGGTCGTGTATCGCTTGTTGCAGGACAGGCATTGGCGCCGCCGCCGGATGACCGTCCCGCCTTCGGTCGCTCTGGAGTCGATGACTTTGTCAGCACGTTGTTCTTTGCAATAGGGACATTGCATCTTTCTGCCACGGCCTCCCGCCGGGGCTCCCCACACCCCAACAGGTTGTATAGGCGGGGAGGTTAAAGCCCTATAACCATGGTGTCAAGCAAAAAATGCCGAATCTGTCACGGATACCCGTAATGTCGATTTGAAAGGCGCTCTTGGAAACGAAGTTCGCGGACCACCGCTTGCGATTTCGGCGCGCGGAATTGCGATGTTCGCCAAGTGTGAATCCCGCAATGTGCGGGTGACGACGATGCGCGTTTTCGCCTGTGAAATGTTTCCGCGTGGGCCGCGATTCGTTGCGACACGCTTCGACGCTCAATCATCATGCCGTGGTTGAGAAGCCGGGATGCCCCCGCGCAGCGCGGCAATTCGCCGTCGGGCTCCGGCGTGGTCGGGATGGTCGCGGACGACGGATTCGTATTCACGGATCGCGTCGTCGGTGCGACCGCGGAGTTCAAGCAATCGTGCCTGGCCGAATCGAGGCTCGACGTAGTCGGGCTTGATCTTCATCGCTTCGGCGAATTGACGGTCTGCTTCGTCGAACCGTCCAAGGGTGGAAAGGGCGACGCCGTAGTTGTAGCGCGCCTGGGCGTTTCCCGGCAAATGACGGACGGCTTGTTCGTAATGCTTTGCGGCCAGATTTGTTTGATGACGACGGAAGAGGATGCTCGCGAGGTGAAGGTGGGCTTCGCCATAATCGGGCTTCGCCAGAATCGCGCGACGAAAGTATTCCATCGCCTCGTCGATCCGACCGCGATTCTCCAACAGGGCGGCGACGTTGAAGAGCACCAGTGTTTTTTTCTTGTCATCGGCGGGCGACGTGAAACCCTCGATCGCCTTTTCGTAATGGGCCAGCGCGGAATCGAATTCGCCGCGCTGTTCCAGCAGGACGGCGAGGTTGTTGTGGGCGTCGGCGAGGTCCGGGTCGCTCGCCAGCGCGCTGCGATAGTGGTCGATGGCCTCGTCGGGCAGATTCCTTCGATCGGCGATGACGCCCATCCAGAACTGGGTGACGGAAAGCGCGGGGTCGAGACGCCGGGCTTCCAGCAGGGCGGCGGCCGCCTCCTCCACTTTTCCCTGCCGAATTCGAGAATCGACGAGCCCGATGTATCCCGCCGGATTGTTGGGATTCAGTTCGACCGCGCGTTGGAAGTGGGGAACCGCCTCATCGGCGCGATCGGTCCTGTTCAACAAGACGGCGAGATTGTTGTGGGCCATCCAGGCGTCGTCGTTTTTTGCGAGGGTATTTCGCCAGAGGGTTTCCAAGTCTTGATAATCGTGTCCTTGTTGCCAGGTCAGAATGCCGAGCGGCAGGACGATGCCGGCGGCGGCTGTCGCGCGCAGCGCGGTCGATCGGATCGGAACCTTGCATGCCAACAGGGCGGCAAAGAGGGCGATCGGCCCGATGCTCGCCAGGTATTGGAAATGGTCGGCGACGTAGGAAAAGAGCATGGGGTAGACATTGAGAAAGCCCAGCGCGGGCAGGAGGGCGCCGCCGAAGAAGAGGGCCGCGACGAGCGGCGCGCGTCCCCATCGTTGTCGAAGCCTCCAAAGGGCGACGACGAGGAGGAACGCGCCGAGCGGATAGAGATATTGAAGGGGATCGTGCGAATCAATTTGCCAGCGAGGGTAGGTGAAAATCAATGGATGAGGCCATATGAGCTTGCCGGCGTAGAACCACAGGGCGCGACCGGCAATCAGGACGCGGTCGATCGGCGTCAGGTTCCAATGAACCTTTTCAGCGCCGACGTGGGTGCGTTCGAGCCAGGCGGTTGTCAGGCCCATCGCCAGGCCGAGGATGAAAAAAGGAATGAGAGGGATGATATCACGGCGAGCGATGCGATCGCGTTTCCACCAGACGATGAGGAGAATCGCGGCGGGGAGGGAGGCGGTGACGCTTTTACTGAGCAGCGCGCCGCAGAACAAGAGTAGCGACAGGACATAAGGTTTCCATCGTGGAGGCGCGGGGTCGGTTTCATCGGGGAGGCCGGCGAATCGGAGATAACAGGCCAATGAGGAGAGATAGAGCAGGCCGGAGAGGACGTTTTTTCGTTCGGTGATCCAGGCGACGGATTCGACGTGGACGGGGTGGAGGGCGAAGATTGCCGCGGCGAGACAGGCTCCGCGGACGCGGAGGCGCGTCAGAATCCGCCACAGGAGCACGGCGCCGGCGGCGTGAATCAGGACGTTGACGAGGTGATAGCCGAAGGGCTGGTTCCCCCAGAGATGATGTTCGATCCAGAAAGTGGTGAAGACGAGCGGGTAGTACTGCGGCGTGATCGTAAGGTGAAACCACATCTTCGCCAGACCACCGGCGTCGACGAGCGTCGTGTTGCGGGCGACGTAGACGTCATCGTCCCAGATGAAATCGCCGCGCAGGGCGGGGAGGTATGCCGCGACGGTCAGCGCCATGATGAGGACGCCGCCCAACCAGGTCCGTCGATGGAGGGGGTTCATCACGCATTCTTTACCACAAAAAACGAGACGCCAGAAGCGCGGTCTCTTCGACAGGGGTTCCCGCCGCGACTAAACTGGTTGTCCGCCGTGATTCTCGGCAATGGAGTGAATGTCGCTTGGGACGACTGGTCGAACATCTCATCGAGAACATCCGCATCCTCGGCTACAGCGTGGCCGGGGAGGAAGTGGTCATTGCCGCACCGGAGCTGAACGTCTGTTTCGACGTCGGCAACGCGCCGGCGGAGATGCTGGCCATCGACCACGTTCTCTTGTCGCACGGCCACATGGACCACGCCGCGGGCCTGGCCTATTACTTCAGCCAGCGGAATTTCGTCGGCAACGCGCCGGGGTGCGTGCTCGCGCCGCACTCGCTCGTGCAACCCATTCGTGATCTGCTCAAAGTCTGGGCGCGGATCGAGGGACATGAGTCGCCGGCCCGGATTGTCGGCGTGGCGCCGGGGGACAAGTTTGAAATTCGCCGGGGGTTGATCGCGCGGGCCTTTGCCGTGAATCATCGCGTGGAGTGCATCGGCTACGGGATCGTCGATGTGCGCCATAAGCTCAAGCCCGAGTTCGCGGAGAAGACCGGCCCGGAACTGGTCGCGCTGAAGAAGCAGGGGGTCCAGATCGAGCAGATCATCGAGGTGCCGCTGGTGACGTACAGCGGGGATACGGCCGAGGGGGCCTGGGTGGACGAGGAGGTCGTCACGAAGGCCAAGGTGCTGATCCTGGAGTGCTCGTTTTTTGACTCGGACCACGTCCGGCGGGCACGTGAGGGGCATCATATGCACGTTCGAGACGTGGCGAAGGTCATTCATCGCCTGGACGGGCCGCATTTTCTATTGCATCACGTAACGCGACGGACTGGATTGCGGGAGGCCAAAGAGGTTTTGAGCCGCTTGATCGGGGCGGAGCAGATGGCACGGGTGACGTTTTTGATGGATCGCCGCAAGACTGTTCAAACCAAGGGGCCAGGCAACAGTTCGGCCGTCGGCCAGACGGGATAGGCGGGCTTTTCAGGGGGATCCAAAAAAAATCATAATTCGCCTAGTGTTAGGGTTGACGTTCGGTCGAAGTTAGGATATGCTTGCCGTGGCGGCAACGATACGTGGCGTCTTGGACCGGCTTTTCTCGGCGGTCGGCGTGGCGAAGCGCCGAAAACCCGTCGAGTCCGTGGAGGGGAGGGCCGAACCGGGGGAGATGCCGTTGTGTCGATTCGGCTCCGGCGGCGACTACGCCGTCGATTGGACGCCGGGTCAGCCGCCGGTTTGCGGAATGCCGCCGTCGGGTGGAGTTGCCCGACGAAAGGGCGAGCATTCGCCTGCGTGGGACGATTTTGCCGCATCGCCCCGCGCGGGTGTACATTTGGCGGACCTGACCGGCGACGAGTCCGACTGGCCCTTGCTCATCCTCGGGCCCGAGGGACTCGCCGGCCGGCCGTGGCCGCCGCAACAGGAGAAGTCCCATGTCGTCGAGCCGTCGCCAGCGCCGTTCCGGAAGCGTCCGCCGTTCATCCGTCTCCCGCGGGAGGTCGAGGCCGACCCGTCCGGCAACGCCGCGTCAGGCGGAGATCCTGACGTTCGTCCGCGACTACACCCACAAGAATGGTTATTCCCCGACGTACGACGAGATCGCCGCCGAGTTCGACATCTCCAAGGTGACCGTCTTCGAGCATCTCACCATCCTCGAAGGTCGCGGCCTGCTCAAGCGCGCCAAGCACAAGGCTCGCTCTTTGCAGTTGGCTGATCACCTGGAATTGCCGGACGATCGACCGAGCTGTCTGAAACTGGTCGGGCGGATCGCCGCGGGGGCTCCAATCGAAGCCATTGAAGACCCGGAGGTCATCGACCTCGAGCAGATTTTTTGGTCCCGGCATGGCACCTACGTTCTCGAAGTCAAAGGCGACAGCATGATCGACGACCAGATCGCCGACGGCGATTACGTGGTGATCGAAAAGCGCTCGACGGCGAATAACGGCGAGATCGTCGTCGCCTTGCTCGATAATGGCGAGGCGACTCTGAAGCGGATGTATCGTGAACGCAACCGTATCCGCCTTCAACCCGCCAACGAGCGGTACCAGCCGATTTACACGACGCAGGTGGATATTCAGGGGGTACTGATCGGCGTGATTCGCCGGGCGCGATGAGCACCATCGCAGATGATTTGTGCGTCGATTGCGGTGCGCCCATCTCAGAGGCGAGGCGGGCCATGGTACCCGACACGATGCAATGTTCGACCTGTCGAGAAGCCGCAGAGAGAAGAGCCAGTCGATGTCTTGACCATCCGTGTCCGCGTTGTGGAAGTCGACTGATCCTGCGTTGTCGCCGCGAAGGGACCGCAGACTATTTCATTGGTTGCACGGCCTTTCCGAAATGTCGTTATACCGAGTAATCGGGATTTTCGCCGCACGCTTGCGGGGCTGAGGGCGCGCCGCCGGTTTCCTTTCGAAATCCATTTCCCTTAGAATTGAGCGGTTTGTATCGGAGGATTTCGCTCATGGGGCCGGCTCGGGAGACCATGCGTCGCGCACCTGTGGCGGACCGATCCGGACCGCTGGGTGAGTCTGGTTCTATCGCCGACGGCACTGATCCCACCTGCCTGTCCATCGAGTCGATCGAATCGCCGGAGTTTCGGCGCGCCCTTGACGCCGTTCCCGCTATGATCTGGCTCGCCTCTCCACCGGGTCATTGTATTTTCTTGAACAGGAACTGGATCGAATTCACGGGTCGGCCGGTCGAGCGGGATCTCGGCAAGGGCTGGATGGAGTGCGTCAACTCGAAGGATTGGGCCCAGTGCCAGGCCTCCTATCAGTCGGCGATTAAGAAGCAACTGCCGTTTCAGATTGAATATCGCATGCGGCGCCGGGACGGGCAGGAACGGTGGGTGCTCGATTGCGGTCTGCCGCTGGTCGATTTCGCCGGCCGATTCCTCGGATACATCGGCTCTTGTGTTGATATCACCGGGCACAAACAGACCGACGAGGCGCTTCGCAAAACGGAAGAACAATATCGCTCCGTCGTCACGACGATGTCCGAGGGCGTCATTGTGACGGATGAGACCGGGGTGATTCAGGTCTGCAACGAAAGCGCGGGTCGAATCGTCGGGCTCCCAACGCAGGAAGCGATCGGTCGGCCGGTGAAGGACGCCCGCTGGGGGGCGATTCACGAGGACGGGAGCACGTTCGATCCCGAGACCTTTCCGGTCGTCGTGACGCTGGCCACGGGACGATCTTGTTTCAATGTCGTGATGGGACTGCCCCGGCCCGGCGACGGCGTGACGTGGATTTCGATTAACACGCAGCCCTTGTCCGGAGAGGACGGTCGTCCGCGCGGCGTCGTGGCAACTTTTGTCGAAGTCACCGAACGCATAGAAGCCGAAAAAGCCCTGCATCGCGCCCATGAACAGCTCGAAGATCGGGTCCGGGCACGAACCCGGGAACTGGAAAGCGCTAATGAGCGCCTTCGCGTGGAGATTGAGGAACGGCAACGAGCGGAACAGGAATTGAAAGAAAGTGAGGAACGTTACCGACAGGTTCTTTCCCGCGCCCCCGACGCGATATTTCTCCACGACGGCGAGCACATCCTCTTTGCCAATCAACAGACGGCGGTGCTGTATGGCGTCCAACAGCCGTGGGACTTGATCGGCCGCGTGATCTGGGACTTCATCGACGCCGATTATCACGCAGTGATCAAGGATCGTATTGAAACGCTGCGAACCTTCGGGACCGCGATGCCGGTGATCGAAACCACCATTCGCTGCGCGGACGGAACGACGCGGCCCATTGAAACGACGGCGGCCCTATGTCCCTATAAGGGAAAGTCCGTCATTCAAGTCGTCGCCCGCGACGTCTCCGCCCGGAAAGAGGCGGAAGATTCGCTTCGCAAATCGGCGGAACAGATCAGCGATCTGTACAACCTTGCGCCCTGTGGGTATCACTCGCTGGACCCCGACGGCCGGATTGTTCGAATGAACGACACCGAACTGAACTGGCTGGGCTATGGCCGGGAGGAAGTGGTCGGCGTCAAGCGATTCGACGAGCTGATGGCGCCCGGCAGCCGGGAGATCTTTCCCATTACCTTTGGACGGTTGAAGCAGTCTGGCCGGATCAGCGACTTGGAGTTCGATCTGCTTCGAAAAGACGGCACGACGATGCCGGTGGTCATCAATGCAACGGCGGTCTTCGACGATCGCGGCCAATTCGTAATGACTCGAACGACGGTCTTCGACATGACGGAGATCAAGCGCGCGGGCGAGGCCCTCCGCGAAAGCGAGGAACGGTTCCGCCAGCTCGCCGAGGCAAGCTTTGAAGGCATCGCCATCCACGAGGGCGGCGTGATTCTCGATGCGAACGCGGTCCTAGCCGGGATGTTCGGTTATGAACGCGAGGAATTGATCGGCAAGACTCACGCGGAATTAATTTCGACGATGCGCGAGGGCGACTCGACGGAGCCGTATGCCGCGGACAAGGATCCGCAGGAGGGTCAGGGCGTTCGTCGCGACGGCTCGACGTTTCCCATTGAGATTCGTGGGAAGGCCCTTCCGTTTCAAGGGCGGACGATCCGTTTCAGCGCGGTGCGCGATCTGACCGAGCGAAAAAAGACGGAAGAGCGGGCCCGACAGCACCAACAGGAACTCGCGCATGTTCTTCGTCTCTCGACGATGGGCGAGATGGCGACGGGCCTGGCGCACGAACTGAATCAGCCGCTGTCGGCGATCGTCAGCTACGCCCAAGGATGCCTGCGACGGATTCAATCGGGCACCAGTTCGCCGACGGAGCTGGTCGACATTCTGGGTAAGGTCACGCTTCAGGCGGGCCGGGCGGGAGAAATCATCCGAAGGTTGCGGACGTTTGTGAGCAAGCAGGAATCGCAGCTCACCAAGATCGGCATCAACGACGTCGTCCGGGAGGCGGTGCAGTTCCTGTCTCCGGACGTCCGGCGGTTCAATCTGACGCTTGATCTTGAACTCATGGAAATGCTCCCCGAGATTGAAGCGGACCTGATTCAGATCGAGCAGGTGCTCCTCAATCTTCTCCGCAACGCCTGTGAGGCGTTGGGCGACGTGGATGCGTGGCCGCGGCGAATCACCGTCCGAACCGGCACCGGCGAGCGCGGAATGATCGCGGTCTCGGTGCGCGACACGGGCCCCGGCCTGTCACCGGCGGTCACGGAGCACCTGTTCGAGCCTTTTTTCACGACGAAATCCAATGGAATGGGTTTGGGCCTGTCCATCAGCAAATCGATCATCGAAGCGCACGGCGGACGATTGTGGGCGACGACGAATGCGGACCGCGGGGTGACGTTTCACTTTTGTCTGCCTGCTCATGGCGCTGCGCAGCGATCATCGTAATGGCGCGTTCGCCGAGACGATCCGAGGGGATGTTGAAGTCATCTTCGGGGTGGGGCAGCCACGGTTCTCTTGACGAGCGGCGGCTGCTTGAACGAGGTCGAACAGGCCTGCGTGACGCCACGGAAGGTGGGCGTGTAGTCTGGGAACACGAACGACAGATTGTTATTCATCAGTCGTTGGGAGACGACCTCTGCAAGGATGTCGCGGAAATCGATGGTCACATCAAGGTCGCGGCCTTCGAAAAGGTCTCCGGGCGAGAGTCCGGGCCAGTTGGTCAGGACGCGGCCGCCGGCAATGTTGTTTCCGAGGACGAACATGACGTTGCCATGACCGTGATCGGTACCGGAGCTTCCGTTTTCGAGGAGCCGGCGACCGAACTCGGACATGACGAGAACGGTGATGTTTCGGCCGTAGCCGGAAAACATGTCGGCGTGAAAAGCGGCCAATCCGGCGCCGAGCGACGTCGCCAGGTTGAAGATCGTCCCACCGGCCACCAGGCCCTGATCGATGTGCGTGTCCCAGTTTCCAAGGTCCAAGGCTACGGCTTCGACGCCGACGTCGGCCTTGATCAATGCGGCGGTAGATTTCAGTGAATATCCGAAATAATCGTCCGGATAAACGGCCCCGCCGGCTGGTTGATAACCGACGAAGTTGATCGAATCGAGAAGGTCGCTGGTGAGGTGGCTGTTCAGCGCGGCGGATCTGACCGGCTCGTCGACCAGGGAATACATGTCGTTGAGGGCCTGCTTGCGAGCGGCCAATGTCGAGTACGAACCGGTCAATCCGAAGAGATCGAGATTGGGCACCGGAAGGGTCAGTGGAGCGCTCTTGAGCGACACCTGAAGCCCAATGTTGATCCCCACGGCGCGAAGGATCGCGGAGGGCACCATCGCCGCGGACGAAGCGAGGTGCCGTCCGAGCCAACCGGTCGTCACGGCCGGATCGGCGGGTTTTCCGACTTCCATGAAGCGCATCGCGTCGAAGTGCGAGCGGCTGGAATCCATGGAGCCGCAGGCATGGACGACGAGGAGATGTCCCGCCTGGTAGGCCGGGATCAAGGGCGTCAGCATCGGAGGAAAGCCGAATGTACCGTCGAGGTCCGTGGCCTTGTTGGGGTCCGAACTGTCCGGCCGGGGAACCGCGAGGGACGGTCGCGCGTTGTAATAGTCATCTTCCGTGTGGGGAACGCAGAGGGTGAGACCGTCGGCGGCGCCGCGCAGGAAAATACTGATGACGATATCCCGATCGGTGCAGGCGTCCTGGGCATAGACGACGTTGGGCAGCCAGGCGGGCAAACCCGCGGCCGCGAGGACCAGCCCGCCGCCGGCGCCGATGAAGCCTCGCCGCGAAAGTTCGAGGTATTCGGGACAGCATTGGCATTTCGAGTCGCTCATGACAGGACCTCGTAATTCGCGCGGCGTCGCGCGCCCTCCATCAATACCACTGGAAGCCCGGCGAACTGATCGCCAGACCGATGGCCTCGCGAATCGTTTCGTAGGACGGAACGTCGGGCAGCATGTAATTCTTGATCACCGTCTTTTCCGCGGGCGCCATCTTTGAGGCAAAAACCACCTGGTCGATTCGATTCGCGATCGCATCGGCCGTCGTGGCCCCGGCCAGGAAGGCGTTGACGTCCACGGTGACGTTGGTGAGTTCGTCGTGCATCAGGCTGGCTGCAAAATTCCAGCGCGGCAACATGGCGCCGCCCCAGGCATCGAGGGAATCCGGATAGCCGTCGGGCGTCAGCCAGCGGAAGGGCTCGTGTCCGTTTTCCGCAAGTCGAGTGCGCAGGGGGGAGCCGGTCGCGGCCGGTACGCTGGGGACTTGTGCATTGAGGGCCCGCAGGGCGGACACAAAATAATGGAAGGGTCTCTTGAACTTCAACGGCGCGGTCATGGGATCGACATTGTTGAAGAGCGTTCGCAGCATGGCTTTGATATCGCCGCCGGTGGCCGTAAAGGTGGCGGCGACACTGTCGATCAGGCTCTGGGGCGGGCTGTAGCCGTAGAACCGCCGGCAGAGCTTCTTGGCGATGAATTTCGCGCAACTGGGGTGATTAACGAGAATGTCCAGGACGATCAGTCCGTCATTGAACCCGCCACCGGCCGGAATGTTGTAACCGAGGACGGTTTTTGAGGTGTTGTCATGCCATGTGGGCCGATAGAGGAAGGCCCCCTGATTCGGAGTGCTGTCGCTGACGCCCCAACCGGTCAGGCAGCGAGCGACTTCCTGGACGTCCTGCTGGGTGTAGCCGCCGTCGACGCCGAGGGTATGCAGTTCCATCAGTTCCCGGGCGTAGTTTTCATTGGGGTTTCCCGAGACGCTGATGTAATTACCCAGATACTGCATCATGGAGGCGCTTTGGGCGCTGGCGGCGAGCAATTCCGGGAACGTTCCCAGCGCATGGGCGCGGATGACATCGCGGTCGTCGACCATTTTCAGCCAGACGTTTTGCACGGTAAAGAGGTCGATGCTGAAATGGTCGGTCCAAAACTCGACCATGCGTTCGAAAAGCTGCCGCTTGCTATAGACGGCCCGAAGGATCGTCGCGTCGACGAGTTGATTGCTGACGTAGGACGAGTTGGATGCCAGGAGCGCCCACGGGGGCCAGGATAGGAAAGAATAGGGTTGAATTCGGGCGTCGCATGCGGAGTCATTGATGGCCGCGGGATTGAGGTGGTATTCGAGATACCCATGATAGCCGAGCGAATCGGCCAGGAGGTGTTCGGCCGGGGTGTACCCCAAGGTCAATCGATTGACGAGCCAGCGCGATGGCGATGGGCTCGGGGCGGCCTGCGCCTTCGCCGACCACAGACCGGCAAGGAGCGATCCACCGGCCAGCAATTTGCGTCGAGAGAGTTCACCGGCGGCGAATTCTCGATCCACCCATTGGCCCAGCTTCCGCGCAATCGAATTTGCGGTGCTCATGCCCGTTCCCTTTCCTCGCATCCACGGACGCCAATCCCGTGGTTCCAGCTCCGAAATTGAGTCTGATAAGCCACTTCTATCCTACCCCTTCACGCGGCCAATTTCAAAGCCTTTGATGGATTCAGCGAGAGCGCCCTTAGGGTCCCTGCAATACGGCCTGGGTGAAGCCGGGGATGTCGTCGGGGTCCACGTCTAAATCCAAATCAAAATCACCGGCGCAAATCTCTGTCGGCGTGGGATTTCCGGCGATGGTCAGAGCCGTAAAACGAACGACGTCGCGGCCGTCCACGATCCCGTCGCCATTCATGTCCGCCGGTCGGGCCACACTGCAATTATCGCAGGCATCGCCGACGCCATCGCCGTCGGTGTCGACCTGATCGAAATTCGGCGTCGTCGGACAATTGTCGCAGCCGTCCGCGACGCCGTCGGTATCCGAATCGATCGGGCATCCGACACCGTCGATGATGGCGCAGGCCGGCGTGTTGGGACATTGATCCTGATCGTTGAGAATGCCATCGCCATCACTGTCCGCGGTGGAGCAACCGTTCAAGTCGACCGGATCGCCGGGCGGAGTGTTTGGACAATTGTCCACAAGATTCGGAACTTGATCGCCGTCGGTGTCGGCAAGGGCCACGATTTTGAGGTCGTCGTAGTAGGCCTTGTCCGATCCGACGCCATCGACGTTGTAGAGATCGACGTCGGCCAGCACGTTGGTGGTGCCGGGCGACATGGCCCGGTTGGCGGCGACCGATACGCCGTCGAAAAAGAGCGCGACCTTTCGAATGCCCGCGGCGTAATGGACGTTCAACTTGTACGAATGCCATGCGTTTCGCGTAACGGTGGTAGCGGTCGTGAAATAAGCGGCGCCATCCCAGACCTGGAGCGCACCGTCGCTGTTCACGACGACGGCGGTGACGCGCTTGGGGATCGGTGAGGCGTCGTCATACACGTCGATGCCCCATTGGAAACTCTTGTTGGGGCTGGTGCCGTCGAGATACATGTTCCAGGTGATCTGGATGATGGGGTCGGTCGCGACGGGGACGGCGTAATTGATCGGCTTCCAGTACCAATCGGTGTTGATCGTCACGGAGGCGTCGAGCAGCGCAGCGCGCGAACCGGTGTGTGCGAAAGTGCTTTGCACAATGCCGCGATTGGGCGTCGCGGGATCGTCGGTCGAAATCCAGCCGTTTTGACCGAGGAGATTGCCGTCGGCGAAGGGCGGGGCCTCCGTGTTTTCGAAGCCTGTTTCATAGACCGTGATCTGAGACTGAACAGGAAGGCAGGGTAACAACAAGAACACTAATATTGTCGAAATCAAGGGGCGCATGAAACAAGCCCTCGGGGCATCGCACGGACACGGGATGCCAACGGTTCGGGCGGAGCAATCGGTGGGGAGAGACGCCGAAACGGTCAATCGTGTTCTTTCACCCGTGGCTCATATCTTATCACTTTTGGCCCTGTCTTTCAAGGATTGGCGACCTTTTGAGGATCGCTCCCGCCATGATAACACACGAGATTACCGGTCAGAATTGCTTTCATCCGCGGCATCGCGTGTTGTGCTCAGTCACACACGGTGAAGCTTTGCACTACGGATGTCCGAATCGAGCCGCTTCGTCACGTCGCGAAGAGCAGTTCGTTCGCCGAAACATCGCGCACCGGTCGCGCCTTTCGTTTGACGCGGGGCTTATTGGTTGGGGGGACGCTTGTCAGCGGATCGGCGACACCGTCGAGTGGCGCTCCGGGGATGGCGGCGGTCAAGCGCTTTTGGGCCTGGTTGAAATACTGTTTCGAGAGTTCAAATCCGACGGGAGTGCGACCGAGCTTCTTGGCGACGGCGAGCGTCGTGCCGCTGCCGGCGAAGGGATCGAGAACGACATCGCCTTCGCTGGAAGAGGCGCGGATGATGCGGCCGAGAAGCTGCTCAGGCATCTGGCAGCCGTGCCATCCTTCGCGCTCCTTAAATGTGCCGGCGACGCGGGAGAAATACCACGTGTCGGATTCGGGGCGAAAGCCTTTGGGCAGGTCCTGCGGGCGAAGCGCGAATCCGGCGACCGTCGGCGCGCCGGCGGACATGAGCCAGGTATCGTCCGGCATTCGGCCGATCGGGTTGGCGCGTTTGTCGGCGTAGACGAGCTGACGGGCCGAAGGGACGCGGATCGCTTCAACGTTGAAGGTGAAGTCTTTCGGGTCTTTCACGAACTGGAAGAGGTGCGCGTGGCTGCGGGTGAATTTCTTGTTGCAGTGAACGCCGAAGGTGTAATACCAGATGACCCAGCTCCGGCAGTGGAAGCCGCCGGTGACAGGCGGCCCGGACCTGGAACGCGTCTTGGCGGACCGTTTGGACCTGGCCCTTGTTGCCACGCCATTGTTGCTTAGAGGCAGCCCGGGGTAGCCGTTTTGGGCGATCAGCTTCAGCTCCGCGGCGTATTCGTCGCCGATGGCGAGCCAGAAGGTGCCGTTGGGCTTGAGCGCGCGGAATACCTCGGCGATCCAGCGGCGCGACCAGTCGAGATAGGCGGCGTGTTCCTGGCGATCGTCGTAGGCGTCGTACTCGTAGCCGATGTTGAAGGGCGGGTCGGCAAAGACGAGATCGACACTGCCGGGCGACATCGCCGCCATGCCCTGGATGCAGTCACCGTGATTGACCTTTCCGAGTCGCGGCTTCAACTTGAGACTCCCTTCTCCGTGGAATCAAGAATCCGTTTCATCAGGCTCCGGGGGAGCGAGCCCCAGGCCTTGGTCGGATTGAGACATTGTAAGGCCGAGGCTCCTCGCGATGTGATATTTGTGAATTGTCCGTCGCGATGTCGCTTGACAATGTCCTTTTTGCATCCCAATCTTTGGGTTCTTCGGCGCCGGAATTTCGCAGCGCGTCGCCTTTCGAATTGTAATCCACGGAGATGGTCATAAGGAGGATCGACGATGAAAATCCTTCAAGGGTCGATGGTTGCATTGCTTGTCGCCGCTTGTTCGTCGATGGCGTCGGCGCAGGAGCGGCGGGCGGGGCGGCGGGTGGATTTGCTGAAGGGTTTGAAGCCGACGGAGGCGGGCGTCGGCGGGACGTGGGTGAAGACGGCGGCGGGCGGGATTCGGTCTGATTCCGAAACGACGACGCGGTTGCGGTTGGGAAAGGCGCCCGATGGTGAATATGACCTCGTCGTGGCCTTCACGCGGCAGGGCGGCGACGGGCGCATGGGAGTGATTCTCTCGTACGACGGCAGCCGGTTTGGATGGTTTCTCGGCGAGGGGCGCGACCATGCCGCGAGCGGGTTTGCGTGGGTGAACGGCCGGGGCGGCTGGGAGAGCGACGACGCGACGGGCCTGAATGTCGCCGCCGACGCCAGGAAGCACATCTTGCGGATCAAAGCGCGCAAAGAAGGCGTCTCGGCGTGGATCGATCGCAAAAAGGTCGGCGACGTCGCGGATTACGCCAGTTTGACGCTTCACGAAGACCAGTCGGTCGGGGAGGGGATGCTCGGCCTGGTGAGCGACAAACCGTCCATTGTTTTTCATTCGATCTCGATGACGCCATACGTCGAAATGCTTCAGGACGCGGCGGCCCCCTCGTCGCCGAACGAACGGCCCGTGCGACCGGCGCGCGACGATGCAAACATCGCATCGGCGGCGTTGACTACCGGGAGCATCTGGAGCGGGTCCAAGGCGGACAACCATTCGGACACCAACGGATGCACGCTCCATGTGAACGAGCGATCGGGACACGATGTCGTCGTCGAAATTCGCTGCGGGCGGGAGCACGTGCTGTGGAGTTTTGCCATCAAAGGGAAAACTCTCAACTCGACGGCCTTTCAGGATTTGAGCGGACAGGGTCTTCGCAGCGACGCGTCGGCCTCGGGGACGATCAACGGTCGATCCCTTCATCTGCGTTACCGTTGGACGTTTTCGAGCAAGAAGCGGAAGAACAACCTGGTCATGGGGGAGCTTCAATTCGAGCGATCAGAGTAGGCCGCGGTGTGATCGGGTGATGCAATAAGGATGTTTGCAGAGCAGAAAAGACCCCTTCGGCCGATTGATCTCATGTCAATTCCGGCGTTGCCGCCGAAGTAGGTCTTCCAGGTTTTCCTTGGCCGCGGGGTGATTCGGTGCCATGCGCAGGGCCTCGCGATACTCGAGGATGGCCTCATCGATCTTTCCCTGCCGGGCAAGGACGATTCCCATGTTGATATGGACGTCGACAGAGGCGGGATCGATACGGATCGCCTCGCGATACTCCAACAAGGCGTCGTCCAGTTTTCCGGCGGCGTCCAATGCGATCCCGAGGCCGAAGTGCAAATTTCGATCGCCCGGCACCCTGTCGAGCGCCTGTCGATAAAGTTCAATCGCGGCGGTGTATTGCTTTTTTCGCACGACGAGAATTCCCGCCAGGCCGAGGTACGGTTCGACATACGCCGGAGAGATTCTGATCGCGTTGCGGTACGCGTCCATGGCCTGGTCGATGCTGTTCAGCCGCTCGTAGCAGCGGCCCATTCCATAGCAGGCCCTGGCAAAATTCTTGTCGATTTGAAGAACTTTCTGAAATCCGGCAATGGCTTCCTCGTAGTGGCCCATTTCCATCAGACAGTTCGACAGGTTCTGACGAGCGTCGCGGTACCACGGACGAATCTCGATGGCTTTGCGGAGATGAACGATCGCCGCGTCGCGGTCGCCCGTCAGGGCCAGATCGTATGCATAGTTATAGTGTGCGATGGCGGACGGCGGGCCGTGTTCGACCGCGTGTCGCCAAAGCGTCAATTGATCCCGCCAGACGAAACACTGCCACCACGTCATCAAGCCGAGGCCCATGGCCGTCAGCGTCATCAACGCCGCGAGGGCGATTCGCGCTGCGCGCCGTGTTAATCCACCCCACCCAATACCGACGATACCGCCCACGAGGATCATCCATCCGATCGACGGCAAATAACTGTATCGGTCGGCGACTTCCTGCGGGCCGCTTTGGACAAGGCCTAACACTGGCAGAAGCAGGATGACATAACAGATCGCGGCGGCCACCAGCGCGGGATAGCGTCGGCGAAGTAGCGCGATCGCGGCGACAACGAGGATCACGAAAATCGCGGATAGGACGTATCGCGCGGCGTAGATATTCAGCGGAAGGCGAAGTTCATAAATTGGCGACAGGTCGACTGGAAGTACGGACTTATGAAGATAGAAAGTTAGACCATAGCACGCCTGCGCGATTCGTTCGCTGATTCCGTGGAGCGCCACCTCCTCCATCGCGCCTGTATAATGTTGCGCGATGGGCGCGACGATCGCGGCCGCCATCGCGGGGATGATGAACGGGATTTTCTCGAGCCAGACGCGACGGACTTCGCGACCGACAAGTCGGCCGGGTCCGCCGCCAAGGCGTCTTAACGGGTAAACATCGAGAACCAGCAAAATCAATGGAAGTGTCACGCCCATGGCTCGAGAAAGTAATGAGAGAAGGTAGGCGGCCAACGTGGTCGCGAGAAGCGTCCGGCGCCACTTTGCGGCGTCAGGTTGTTGGGCGCGGAGATACAACAATACAGCTATCAGAAGGAAGAAAGAACTAAGCACGTCACGACGTTCGGTCACCCAGGCCACGGATTCGACGCGGAGGGGATGCACCGCAAAAAGTAGGGCTGCGACGCCGGCTCCAACGTCGAGGGCGGATGAGGCGGCGTCGAGTCGCCCCCCGCGGTCGGAGAGTCGAATCAGCCGGCGCGCCAGAAGCAAGACCAGTACGACGTTGGCGGCGTGAAGAACGAGATTGGAGAAGTGATAGCCCCGGGGTTTCATGCCCCAAAGGAGGTAATCGAGCCCAAGAGACATCCAGGCCAGGGGTTGATAGTGGCCGTAGTAAAACGTGGTGAACATCCAGTGGATGTTCTGCCATCCGAAGCCGCGGTAATGAACATTGCGAAGAAGAAAACCCTCGTCATCGTAAACAAAGCCGTTCTGAAGGCAGGGAAAAAAAACGACGAAAACGATTCCCGCAAGGAAAGCGGCCATCAAGACGGTTGGGCCGACGCTTGATCTCGTTGTCGCCGAAACGGATATGGACGCTGGATGGTTGGTGTCTTCCGGTATTCGGCGATTCCGTCGCAGAGATTTCATGGAATGTCCACGAGCCTTCCGGGCGACCATTTCGGCGCCGGACTGAAAGCTAAACGGTCCAATTAGCGACAGCAAGGATGGGCGACGATCTGATCACCCGGGTGGTTCATCGGTAACGAGGCGGGGCGTCCGCGCGGCTATTTAGCGGTGGTCATTCGATGAGGTCGCCGTTGGCGTCGGAGTGCCACCGTAGCGCGGGGAAATAGCGACGTAGGGGCGGCCGAGGAGTTTTTTGAAGAGGATGATCTCGCCCATGTCGTTGCCTTCGATGGCGTGACCGATCCATTGCAAGAGGTAGCCGACGATGAGGAGGAGGACGGGCCGCCACCAGAGGTCCCAGCGCGAATCGGCGAGTTGGACCAGGGCCAGCACGACGGCGGCGATGGTCAGGGGGATGCCGAGCAGGTGCAGCCAGAAGGAGGCGGGGTTTTGGTGGCGGGAGAGCCAGTTTGATAGCCAACGCGGCACGGGGAACTCCGAGAAAATTATGAATGACGAATTACGAATTACGAAAGGGGGAACTCCCATGCTGTGGATCGGATTTCATAATTCGTCATTCGTAATTCGTCATTATCTTTCTCTCACCAACATCCGCCGGTCCACGCCAAGGGTTTGGACCTGGTGGTGAATGTCCTTGAGGAATCGCAGGCCGTCCGTGTAGTAGCCGGCGGTGGGTTTGACCGTCGGGGCGTGGCGCGACCAGTATTCGTTGAAACATTCCATGAAGAGCTCGCGGAGGTATTTGCTCAACATTCCGGCAAGGGCGGTCGGGAGGTGGAGCGATTCTCCGCCTTCGGCGAACTGGACCCGCCATGGGCCGCGGCCGTTGTCGAGTTCGTAGGCGCTGCACGTGTTGGTTTCTTCAAGAATGCGCAGGCGGCGATCTTCGAAACCGCGCATGAGCAGGCGGCCGTAGTGATCGCGGGCGCCCTGCTTGTCAACGAAGAAGCGAATCTCGGAATTCGGAAAGGCGTCCGCCACGCGCTGAATGAGCCGGAGGACAAGGCCGAAGGAAACGACGGCCTTGTTCTGGGTGCTGTTGACCAGGCGGTTGTAGTGACCCTCGGGGAGGACTTCGGCGAAACAGCCGGCAACCCTCATGGAGCGCTCGTCCAGGGTTCGCCGCAAGAGGCTCGCGGCGATGCGAAGCCCTCCGACGTCGGCCTGCCGGGGGAGTTCGGTGTTGGCTTCTCGATACCAGGGATACTCGGCGAGCCTGGGGGTGACGTCAGGGCAGACCATGCCGAGCAAGCCGCGCAAGTGCGGCGGCGCGCCTCGCCATACGGAGACCGCCGACAGGACGGAGCGCTCCAATCGGGCGAGACCTTCCTTGGGCTTGTAGAGTTTCTTGCTGTCGAGGATGGGGACGCGGCCGCCGCGCGGGTTGGGGGTTTTGGCGACCCCGTTCTTGAGTTGCGACCAAAGGCAGGCGTCGATGTGTTGATTCGGCACTTCGACGGCCGTGGCGCTGACGACCAGAGGACCCAGGATGGGTCCGTAGCCTGCTTCATCGATTCCGACCAGGATCGTCGCAGCCATACTCGGAAGGGGATGATGGCCGATCGGGACGGATGTTGCCAGCCGGGGGTCGCTTCATGGCAGGATTTGCGGTAGCGCGGGTCTGGTAATAAGGGAATACCTGTAGTGGACCCCGCCGGTGACAGGGACGGCGAGTTTCAACCGTCATTTTCCATAAGTAGGGCGGGTGGATTGCTAGGCGAAACGGGGACGGGTTGGCTACAATCCAACCGCATGAAACCCGACGGAGCGATTCCACAGAAAGCCGCCGCTCTCCCGCGCTGGATACCTATTTTTCCGTTACCCAACGCGGTGCTCATGCCGATGTCGGTTCTCCCGCTGCATGTTTTTGAAAAGCGATATCGGGTGATGACCCGCGACGCCCTTTCGACTCACCGCATGATCGCCATCGCCCTTCTCGAATCCGGTTATGAAAACAAGTACGACACGCTGGAAGCCCCGATTCATCCGGTTGTTTGCGTCGGGCGAATATTACGGGAAGAGCGATTGGAAGACGGTCGCTACAACTTTCTTTTGCAGGGGCTTTATCGTGCCGAGATCATGCAGGAAAACAGGGAATTGGCATATCGACGGGGGAAATTGCAATTGATGCCGCCCCATCCGCTGCAGCCGGAAGTGGAGCGGACCTATCGCAGTGAATTGTTGCGAATGCTCAACGATGAGCCGCTCGTTGACCTGGCGAAGCGCGGGGGATGGATGGAACTCTTCAAGTGTCCCGATCTGGCGTTTTCCGATCTGGTCGATGTGCTCGCGGCGACAGTGCTGAGGTGTGCGGAGGACAAACAGCAGTTTCTCGCGGAGCCGCGTGTGTTTCAGCGAGTGCGATGTTTGTGCGATCTTCTTGAAGAGTTGTCCTCGGAACTTCGCGAGTGTCGTGAAAGGCCGGCTCGCGTCCGATCCTGGCCGCCGGTGCTGTCCGAAAACTAACCTGTCCTCGTCCGAATCTTTTTTTCTTCGATTTTCGCTGCCCGTCCCCGATTCTACTTTCCTGGTTCCCGTCGATTCCCCAATTCCTACCCAAAGCGGGCCAATTTACCCAGCGAAATTTTGAGAGCGTCGCTCCTGTCCGAGTTTCAAGCGCGAGCGGGCTGTTGGGTCGTCCAACCCTGGCTCTTATGAGTCAAAGGTTCGCGGTCCTGCCGCGCGGGGCCATGGCGCGATCGTTGCTCCGGAGGTCGGCGTCACCGCGATGGGTGCGGTGGTTCGCAAAAGGAGGATGATCAGATGGCTTTCGTGACGATGGTTTTGCTCGCCTTTGGCGTGGTTCTGTCTTCCGTTTCCGGGCTTGTGTGCTACATGGGATCGTCCAGTCTGAACGGGTTGATGGATTGGATGCCGTACTCGGATACGTTGCTCAGCCATCCCGAAATGGCGCTCGCCCTTGGTGCGGTGCTGACGATTGCGTGCGCGCTGGGCCCGCCGAGCCGGGTGGAATAGAAATTTTTTGGAGCTCGATCGCAGTGAGTAAAATGCCGTTGTTGCTTATCCAGCGTCGGAGCATAATGTTAAGTATTGGGTCGCGTTGACTTCGCCCGGGTCGTCCGATATTATTTTAACATCGACGTACGTTCTTCGGCGGGAATGCCAACGATTCGCTGCGGACGGGCCGATCAAATCGTAGGGACTGCTCCAGCCGGGCAGTCGGGAAACTCGCGACCCTCGAACGGACTCGGGAGGCGACTATGACGGCAAGTAAGAAATCCATTCTCGAACTGGTCTCAAAACGCCAGGACCCGCAGAGCTTCCGCGACGAGCACTGGGAAGGGACGTTTGACGACTATCTCGACATCGTGACGCGGAACCCGAAGGTGGCGAGAAACTCGTTCCAGCGGATCTACGACATGATCCTGCATTTCGGGATGGAGCGCTATTCGAAGCTCCGCCAGGACTACGTTCGCTACAAGTTCTTCACCGACCCGATCGGCAACGGCGAGGACGCGATCTACGGCCTCGAACACTCGCTGATGCAGCTCGTGGACTTTTTCAAGTCCGCCGCGCAGGGCTACGGCACCGAGCGGCGCATCCTTCTGCTTCACGGCCCGGTCGGCTCGGCCAAGTCGACGATCTGCCGGTTGATCAAGAAGGGCCTCGAATATTATTCGCGCCTGGACCAGGGGGCGATGTACACGTTTGCCTGGCGGATTCCCCGGCCGAACGGCGAGCACGACCTGGTGGACTGCCCGATGCACGAGGAGCCGCTCAAGCTCATCCCGAAGGATGCGCGCCGCGATGTGCTGGCGATGCTCAATGAGAGCCTGCCGATCGAACAGCGTATCAGCGTCGAGGGCGATCTCGATCCGTTTTGCCGCAAGACCTTCGCTGATTTCCTGAAGCAATATGACGGCGACTGGAAGAAGGTGATGGATCACGTCGTGGTCAAGCGGCTGATCGTCAGCGAAAAGGATCGTCGCGGCATCGGCACCTTCCAGCCCAAGGATGAAAAGAACCAGGACTCGACGGAACTGACCGGCGACATCAACTATCGCAAGATCGCCGAGTACGGCACGGACTCCGACCCGCGGGCGTTCAACTTTGACGGCGAACTCAACATCGCCAATCGCGGGCTCATCGAATTCATCGAAGTGCTCAAGCTCGACGTGGCGTTTCTCTACGACCTGCTGGGTGCCTCGCAGGAGCACGTGATCAAGCCGAAGAAATTCGCCCAGACGAACATCGACGAGGTCATCATCGGGCACACCAATGAGCCCGAGTACAAGAAGCTCCAGAACAACGAACTGATGGAAGCGTTCCGCGACCGCACGATCAAGATCGACGTGCCGTACAACGTCATCCTCGATCAGGAAATCAAGATTTACGAGAAGGACTTCAACAAGGAGCGCATCCGCGGAATGCACATCGCCCCGCACACGGTCGAGACGGCGGCAATGTGGGCGGTGCTCACGCGGCTGGAAGACCCCAAGAAGGCCGGGCTCACGCGGCTTCAGAAGCTCAAGCTCTACAGCGGCAAGACGATTCCGGGCTACACCGAGGATTCCGTCAAGGAACTCTTCGAGGAAGCCCGGCGCGAAGGCATGCAAGGCATCAGCCCGCGATACATCCAGGACAAGATCTCCAACGCGCTGGTCAGCGATCAGGCGATTCAGGAGAAGGGCATCAATCCGTTCATGGTGATGAACGAGCTGGAGAACGGCCTGTCGCATCATTCGCTCATCGCCGACGAGGAGTTGAAGAAGCAGTATCGCGAACTGCTCAGTGTCGTTCGCGAGGAGTATGAAGACATCCTCAAGGCCGAGGTCCAGAGGGCCATCAGCGCCGACGAGGATTCGATCAAGCGGCTGGCGACCAACTACATCGAAAACGTCCGCGCCTACACGCAGCGTGAAAAAGTGAGAAACAAATACACGGGCAAGGACGAGGAACCGGACGAGCGGCTGATGCGGTCGATCGAAGAGAAGATCGATATCCCCGACAGCCGGAAGGACGACTTCCGCCAGGAAATCATGAACTACATCGGGGCCCTCGCGTTGGACGGCAAGAAGTTCGAGTACAGCACCAACGCCCGGCTGCAAAAGGCCCTGGAGCTCAAGCTCTTCGAGGACCAGCGTGACACCATCAAGCTGAAGAACGTCGTCTCCGGCGTGATCGACGACGAGACGCAGGCGAAGATCGACGTCGTGAAGCAGCGGCTCATCAAGTACTTCGGGTACAACGAGCAGAGCGCGACGGACGTGCTGAACTACGTGGCGAGCATCTTCGCCCGCGGCGACGCGAAGAGCGAAGAGTAACCACCGCCTCGTCAAAGTAAGCGATTACAATCTCAGTCCTGGTTGCTTTCTAAGCGGGAAACGAAACTAGTGTTGTTATTTTTCCACCTACGGACAGGCTTGCGAAGTTCGCACCATGCATGACCGCCTGACCGTTTGGGGCGACCACTTTCCAACCGACACGGGTGAATCCGTGGATCATCTGCGGCGCACCGTCGATCTGAAGCGTCATACCCGGCATGTGTTTCAAGGCGTTGGCCACATGCTGCGAAAAACTCTCGATTCCGTCGGTGCAGGCGAAGCTCGTCCGCAGGCGGACCGTCGGCTCGCAGCAGTTGGAGAGCAGGCGTTCGCGGGCGGCATCGTCGGCCTCGCCCCAGGCCTTGAAATAGTCCGACCACAATCCCGCGAGCCGGTCCGCGTGCTGCTGATCGGCCGCCCGGCCGGCGAGCATGGACAGGTAATGTTTCCAGCCGCCAAAGTGTCCCTGGCGAGCCTCGCTTGTGGGAATGCCGGAATGCCGCAACTGCACGAACGTTCCGTCGGCGACCGGCGTCAGCGTGATCTCCACCTGCGCCGAGCCTGCCGCAATTCCGTCGTGGCCATCCTCATAGCCCCAGGTCATGGCGATTCGCCGCATCGGCTCCATCGCGGTGATCTTGCCGATCGCGGCGACGCCCTGGCCCGGATAGCAGACGCGCAGCGCGCCGCCGACTTTCGGATCGATGCTCGTGCCCGGAAGCGGTGGGCCGCCGCCGAATGCGCCGATCCACGACGCAAATCGGGATGCGTCGCTGAGAAACGTCCATACCGTCGCGGGCTCGGCCGCGATGGTCACGTGAACTACGACGCCATCGCCTTCGATGCGATCCGAAGGTTTCTCGCTCATGGCTTATCCCTTCTTGTTGCGCGCCGGCGAACGGTCCGCCCGGCGTCGACACGCTTTTGTTCGTCTTCCGCCAGATTCTTGAGGACTCCGAGCTTTTCCGACCACATCGCCTCGAGCGCCGCCGCGAACGGCCCGAGGGCCTCGCGCTGGGCGATGTAGAAAATCCGCCGCCCATCCCGCCGACGCCGGAGCAGGCCCGCGTCGGTCATTCGACGAAGATGCTGAGAAATCGCGCCAAAGGTGACGCGAAAGCGGCGGACAATGACCCCCGCGCTGAGTTCCTGGGCCCAGACCAGACGCAGAATCTCCATCCGGTTCGGCTCGGCCAAAAGCGACAGGGCGTTGGTCACGTCTTATCCATCTCCGCTCATCGGTGCGAAGGCATGCAACATTAGGGCGTGCAGCACGAACGCGTGCATAGTCCACGGTTGATATTTTAGTATATACTAAAATGTGTGTCAAGTCGCCGCGATGGGTATTTCAGCCCGCTGGGTTGATGGGCCGGCCGGTCGCCCGACACCGGCCCGGCGTGACGGATGCGTCACGATCGCGTTTCAACCTGGGGTCGAGCCGAAGGGAGATTTCCAATGAAAATCAGAATGCGGAACCGCGTGGTCATCGCCATCGTCGCAGTCGGTCTGGCGGTTTCTGATCGGGCGAGGAGCGAGGGGCCTGCCAAAAAGGAGGAGCCGGAGAAGACGCTCACGCCGGCGCGGGCGGCGTTTGAGAAGATCAAGGCGCTGGCGGGCGATTGGAAGAGCAAGAGCACCAAGGGCTGGACGGAGACGGAAAATTACCAAGTCATTGCCGGCGGGTCGGTGGTCATGAATGTTTCCCATGGCGCCCATCCCGGCGAGTGGATGGCCACGATGTTTCACATGGACGGCGAGCACCTCATGCTCACCCACTACTGCGTTGCCAAGAACCAGCCGCGCTTGCGGGCGACCGAATTCTCTGACGACGGGAAAAAAGTGACCTTCACCTTTCAAGAGGCGACCAACCTGTCGAGCCGCGACAAGGGACACATGGACAAGCTGGTGATGATGTTCGACGGGCCGGATCATCTGCGGACGCGCTGGACCTGGTACGAGGATGGCAAGGAGTCGTGGATGGAGGAGATCGAGCACCGGCGGGCCGACAAGCCGGCGAAGTAAATCGATCTCGCAGCCGCTTTCGCGCGTGAGAAATTGGGCCCCGGAGGCTTTGACAAAGGCCCCGTCGATTTGGTAGTCTGGTATCGGATCGAGGGGAAGATAGCGCCCGCCTTGCTCACACAAGGGTGGAGGGGCGCATGCAAGACGGGAGCCCGTGCGCAAGCCGGGTTCCCGATTGCTTTTTTACGCCGAGACTTGAGGCCTGAGGCTTGAGAGCTGAGGGGTTTGCCACGAGGGCGGAGGGGGGTCCGCGACGCCGGAATTTTTTTTGAGGCGAAAACGAGCGAAAACGAGCGAAAAAAAACCGCAGATGACTCCCGCCTCGCCACGGCGGAGTCCTTCGGACACAGTGGGTAAACTCCTGGGGGCAGCGATTTTTTCCCGCGCCATTGAGCGCACTTAAGCGCACTTAAGCGCAAACGGTCGGCGGGGGATGCCTTGTCGGCGATACGCCGCGGAAATTTTTTTTGAGCCGAAAAAAGCCGGAAAAAGCCGGAAAAAGCCGAAAAAGGTGAAAATTCATAATGCGTCGTCCTCCTGGCGCGGAATCTCCTTCGGCCGTGGCCAGTGGAACCGGAAGGCCGGCAGACCGAACGATACCCTAATATAGCACGGGAACGGCGAAAGGCAAGCGGATTATTGAATTATATTAGAGCGATTCCCGGGTGAATGGATGATCGAGCGCAATTTGATGGCTCCGCTCCGCTCTTACGGGCGCGGTTCGGATCGGCCACTGATCCGGGAATCGCTTTAGGGGGCGAATCGGGGTAAGGGGTCCTTACTCGTTTCCACGGCGCGGACAATCTTGAGTGGGGGGATTGGCGAGGACGCTCATCCTTCTCGGCGAGCCGGCGCTTAGATCGGCAGGCGTCCGTCGGGGCTGGCCGGATCGAAGGGCTGGCCGTCGTCGCCAACGGCGAACGTCAAGGCCATTTCCATCCGCTCGCCGAAAATCTCGGCGACCATGAGGCACTCGTCACACGAATAGATGGGGATCGCCTTCCCATCGACGGCGACTTCGCCG
>CAYPXR010000016.1:0-45564 GCA_964414585.1 uncultured Planctomycetaceae bacterium | reverse complement strand
GGGGGGGGAAATTCAGAATTTCAAATAGCGAATAGCGAAGGGAGGAAATATTTTCAGGCAAAAGCTACTCGGCCCTCGTTGGCGTTGGATGATATGAGGTGAACCGATCGAGACGATCGCGCATGCTTGACACTTTCGCCTTCCTGCGGTGTTATTGTTCTGTCGATTCTGCTCGGTCCTATTCGAATATCTGCGAGCGGGCCATGTCGCAATCTTCCTCCGACGACGAACTTCAGGAACTCAAATCGCTCGCCGGTCGATTGCGCCTGGAACTGATTCAACTGACGGACCGGATTAATCGCCTCGAATGGCAGAGAAAAATCAACACCGAATTGACATCTCCGACTGAAGCCCCGCTGCCGTTGTCGACGGCCGGGACGGCGCCGACGGATGCCACTTCGCCTCCGAAGCCTCCAAAAGTGCCCAGACCGATTGAGCCCGCCGTCCTCGCAGAGCAGCAAACAAGCGTTTCGTCCATTCTCAAGAAGATCAACCGGGAACGGCCTCAAGCTACAACGGAGCCGTCAAGACATCCGCCCGCCGGTGTCGGCATCGAAGAGCGCATCGGCAAAATCTGGCTCAATCGCATCGGGGCGGTCATCCTCCTTCTGGGGGTTGCCTTCTTCGTCAAGTACTCGTTCGACCAGGGATGGATCAGCGCGACGCTGCGCGTCTGCATGGGCGGCGCGGTCGGTCTCGCCCTCATCGGCGTCGGCGAATATTCGCTCCTGAAGGGCAAGAAGCCGTTTGCCGCCGGGGTTCTGGGCGCGGGGGTGGCCGTTCTCTATTTTTCCGCGTTCGCGGCGCACTATTTTTATCATCTGATCTCGACCGAGACGACCTTCGGGCTGCTGTGTTTCGTTACGCTGTTGTCCACGTTGATCGCCGTGCATGGTCGCATGTTGGCGATTGCCGTTCTCGGCCTTGTCGGCGGTTTCTGGACGCCGATTGCCCTCAGCACCGGCGTCAACCAGCAAGTCGCGTTGATGAACTATTTGCTGGTTCTCGACGTGGGTTTTCTGGTGGTCGGGTGCATCCGCCGTTGGGATGTGCTGCGATTGCTGTGCTGGCTGGGCACGGCCGGTCTGTTTGCCGGATGGTGGGCAAAGTTCTATGCGCCGGCCGCGCTTTATCCCACGCTTGGGTTCTTGACCACGTATTATTTGGTCTTCCTGTCAGAGACCCTTGTCAGTCTTCGTTTCAACCGCGCCGCCAGTATTTCGATCTTGCCCGGCCTGATTCATGTCAATAACGCCGCCTTCTTTGCCGCCACCTATTTTTTGGCCGTCGATACCCCGCTCGATCCCTGGCTCGGATTGTTCTGCGTCGTAACTGCGATGGTGCAAATTTTTGTCGGCCGGCAATGGGTGGGCGGCGGCGTGGTCGCCCATGGATGTCGCGAGAGCTTTTTCCTTGATGGGGCGGCGATGCTGGCGTTGGCCGCGCCCATTCAATTCGATCGATATCTCGTCCCGGTTGCGTGGGGGGCTCAATCGGCCATCACGTTTTTGTTCTGTCGTTGGAATTCGCGAGAGTGGCTTCGTCTCAAGGCGGTCGCCATTCTTCTCGCGGCCGTCGGTCACTTATTCCTTTACGACATGGCCGAGGAGCAATTGACCAGGACGCTGGTCACCGTCGGTCGCTGGAATCTGAATTGGATAACGGTTCTCTACGTAGGGCTGGGCTTTTTTGCCTATCTTGGCGCCGCGTGCCTTGCGCTTCGACGCTCGCTGCCGGCGCTGGATCTGAAACTGGTCAGTGGCCTCATCCTGGCCGGCAGCGGCGTGATGTTGGCCATCTGGGCCTATGAATACGAGCGTTATCTTGCCGCCTGGTGGTGGTTGGGGCTGGCGGCTTTTTGGCTTTTCCTGTCAAAGCCGGTCCCGTCGGCGTCACTTGTTTTCTTCCTCTTGTCCCTGGCCTGTTGTGCAAAATTTCTGGGGTGGGACACCGTGGCGGCCGCGCAAGGCGGCTCGTGGTCGGAAATCAACGGCATCATTCTGAACCGCGCGGTCTTGACCGGCTTGCTCGTTTGCCTGGTGATGGTCCTGAGCGTCCGGCATTTCCATCGGTACATGAATCGCCTTTCGCACGATTCGCCCGTCTGGCAATTCGTCTCGCCGGATGAACTGACCCCGGTCCTCATCGTGCTTGCCTGTTTGCCGTTGGCCTGGACCGGAACGTTTGAAATTCTCCGAATCTTCTCGTTTGAAACCTGGGGAAAAGGATTCGATCACCCCGACACAATGTCCAGCTTGGTCGTCACGGCCTTCTGGGCGATCCACGCAGCTTTGCTTTGGCTCTTGTTCGGTCGTCGAAGCGTTCCCGTCGCTTTCTACGCGCTGGCGATCTGTGCCATCGCGACGATGAAGTTCGCCGTGCCGGATTCCCTGCATCAACTCGTCACGGAAAAATGGTCGTATCTCCGGGGCATTGGCACCAACCGCGTGTTTGTCGTCGGTCTCGTCGCCATTGTTTCCTGGTTCGCATGCTGTGCCATGTCGATGAAATGGCCGCGGACCCCGAAGGGGCCGATGCTTTCGAAGAAAAACATGCACCGACTGCTCGTCTGGGGTGCGATCTTGTCGATCTGGCTGCCGACGTTTGAGATCGCGAGGACCTTTCATTTCGAACCCTTTCGTGAACGTTTCGCCGACCCGTCGCTGGCCATGCACGTCGCGCTGTCGATCTTCTGGAGTGTATTCGCGGTGGCGTTGTTGGGAATCGGCTTCGCTCGATTGATTGCGCCGCTTCGCTACCTGGCAATCGCCGTCTTCGGGATCACCGTCGTCAAGGTCTTCCTCATCGACCTGTCGCACCTGGAGATGGTCTATCGCATCGTGTCGTTCATCGTGCTCGGCGTGCTATTACTCGCGGCTTCGTTCCTCTATCAACAGTTGTCGTCGCGCATTCTGGCAAGGGAAGCGACCGGATCGTGGGAAAAACAATGAGCGATCAGGCCGCTCACTGAATCGGATGCTTCGAAAAATATTTCGCGATAAGCTCGGCCAACTGTCGCGCGCCGGCTTCGTTGAAGTGGCAATCGTCGTAGTACCATCGCTCGTCGCCGTTCAGGCTGGATGCGTCGATGCTTTCTGCGCCGAGGGATTTGCACGTTTCCAGTAGCGCCGCGTTGTAGCGGTCTTCGCCCTCGCGGAGTTTCGCGATGCTGTAATAGGCCCCGTCCGGGCGGTTCGACATTCCCAGGAGAAGCCGGTCCTTCGCCGCCGGAGAGAGCCTTGTGTCCCACGCGATCGGCTGCGTCACGAAGATGGGTCGAACGCCGTAGCCGCGACAGACGGCGGCGATCCGCTCGATCCGGTCGCGGTACGCTTGCAAGGGTTCCGTCAGATCGGGCAGTTCATCGACGATCTTCGCCTTGCGGCGTTTCTCGCGGCGGGTTTCATAGACCGTGCCGTTCACGTCTTCCATCATCCCCCGTTCGATCTTGGAGTTGGCATAGGCGAGGAAGATCAGGTTCCACAGGCTGGACCGCCTCCAGAGCGGCGCGGCCTCGCGGTCGAGCAAAATTCCCGTGAGCTGCGCCTGGAAGTCGTTGAGCCCGATGAAGAAGATGGCGCAGTCGACCCGGCGGACGGCGTCGCAGGTTTCGACGAGATCGAGGTGGTCGATCGACGTGGCCCCGCTGATGCCGGCGTTGCCGACCCAGACCTTTCGCGTCGCGCCGGGCTGGTTCAGTAGCCGGCCGAGGAGATTCGGCCACGTTTCCGTGTCGTCCAGGTAGGCGCATTCGCACGAGCTGCCGCCGATGCAGAGGATGCGATAGGCCGCGTCCCGCGCGGGCCAGTCCTCGCCACGAATGCCCAGGGAGTTGGTGCGGTAGTTTGAATCGCCGTGAATGCCCGGCATGATCGCTTCGCGCGGTTGAAAGACGTAGTGTTGGTTCGGCGGTCTAAGGTTCTTTTGCGCGGCGAGGTTCGCGCCGGACATGAAGTGCAGCGCGACTTCGGCGATCGCAAGGACGACGACGAGCGCGCCGGTCAGGAGGACCAGTTGTGCGGCGTTTCGGGCCAGGCGCCTGCGCGTGGGTGGAATGACCCATGCCGCCAGGCCGACGACCCATAGAAGGGTGAAGAACAGGAAGCAGGCGAGGTCCAGCCGCGACAACAGTCGCCAGCCGCGCGCGCAGGCCAAAGCGGTGTCGACCATGATAAACGTCGGGACGCCGAGAATGGCGATGAGGGCGAGAATGGGTCGGGGAGTTCGGTTGGCCTGGCTCATGTCGTCTCGAAGAGATTATTCGACGCCCTGTTCGCCCAGCCATCGTTCCGCGTCGAGCGCGGCCTTGCAACCCATGCCGGCAGCGGTGATCGCCTGGCGGTAGACGCTGTCGACGACGTCGCCGGCGGCAAAGACGCCTTCGACGCTTGTCGTCGAGCGGTAGGTGTCCTTGAGTTTGATGTAGCCCTTGGCGTCTAGTTCGAGTTGGCCGTTGAGGAACTTCGTCGCGGGGGTGTGACCGATGGCCATGAAGAGACCGCCGAGTTCGAGGGTCGATTCCTTGCCGTCGACGGTGTCCTGGAGTTTCACACCGGTGATTTTTTCATCCCCGAGGACGTCGGAGACGGTCTTGTTCCAGACGAATTCGATCTTGGGATTTTTGGTCGCCCGATCCTGCATGACCTTGGAGGCGCGAAGCTTGTCCCGGCGGTGGATGAGGAGGACCTTCGACGCGAACTTGGTGAGGTAGGTCGCCTCTTCGATCGCGGAGTCGCCACCGCCGACGACGCCGAGGACTTTGTTGCGGAAGATCGGCAGGGCACCGTCACAAACGGCACAAGCCGAGACGCCGCCGCCGGCCTTGGCGAGGCGCTGCTCGTTGGGCAGACCGAGCCAGTTGGCGGTCGCGCCGGTGGAGATGATGACGGCGTGGGCCTGGATCATCTGGTCTTCGGAGTCCCAGAGCTTGAAGGGGCGCGAGGAGAGATCGACGCGCGGGACCAGCTTGCGGACGATCCTGGCCCCGCAGTTCTGGGCCTGCTCCTGGAATTTCTCCATGAGGTCGGGGCCGAGGACGCCTTTGGGGAAACCGGGGTAGTTTTCCACTTCGGTGGTAAACATGAGCTGACCGCCGGGCAGGATGTTGAACGCGCCTTCCTGACGGGGCTCGTCGGTGTAGATGACGGGACTCAGGTTCGCCCGTGCGGCGTAGATGGCGGCGGTCCAGCCGGCGGGGCCGGAGCCGATGATGACGAGCTTTTCGACGTTTGCCATGGTGCGGACCTTTCGCTTGCGTTCGCGGTTCTTTGTCGTGCCTGAATATTAGATGATGGAGGTGACAACGTCGATACATGGGCCTCCGGCGGGTCAGTTGCAGGGGGTTGCGGATCGCCGTACAACAACGGGCCTCAGATGACTCGTTGGAGGTGATACGATGGATACATTGCTGGACCGATTTTGCCGTTATGTGAAGATTGAGACGACGGCGGTGGAGGACGCCAAGACCTATCCGAGTAGTGCCTGCCAGCTTGAGCTGGGCAAGATCCTGACCGAGGAGTTGAAGGCGCTGAAGCTCGACGGCGTGAGCATGGATGAGAACGGGATCGTCATGGCGACGGTGCCGGGGAATGTGCCGGGCGCGCCGACGATCGCGCTGTGCTCGCACATGGACACGTCGCCGGAGTACACGGCGAAAAACGTCAAGCCGATTGTGCATAGGAACTATGACGGTAGGGACATCACGCTGCCGGGCGACCCCACGAAGGTCATCAAGGTCTCGGAGACGGACGGTCTGGCGGCGCTCAAGGGTAAAACACTCATCACCAGCGACGGCACGACGCTGCTGGGCGCGGACGATAAATCCGGTCTCGCGGCGATCATGACGGCGGCGGCGCATTTGATGGCGCACCCGGAGATCAAGCATGGGCCGATCCGCATCATTTTTACGTGCGATGAGGAAGTGGGGCACGGGACGGACAAGCTCGATTTGAAGAAGATCGCCGCGCAGGTGGCCTACACGCTCGACGGCGAGGCGGAGGCGGGAATTGAGAATGAGACGTGGTCGGCCGATCTTGCGACCGTCACGATCACCGGCAAGAACATTCACCCCGGTTTTGCCAAGGGTCGGATGATCAACGCCATTCGACTGGCCGGGCAGTTCATCGAGCGTATCCCGTGGCATACGCTGGCGCCGGAGACGACGGAAGGGCGCGTCGGTTTCCTGCACCCGTACGTCATCGAGGGCGGCGTGCCGGAGGTGAAGATCAAGGTGCTGCTGCGGAGCTTCGTGACGAAGGAACTGGCCGACCAGGCGAATATCCTGCGCAACATTGCGGCGACGCTGATGGCGGAGTTCCCCGGCGCGTCGATCAAGATCGACGTGACCGAGCAGTATCGCAACATGCTTGAATACCTGGCGAAAGACCCGCGGGCGGTGAAGCTGGCGGAGCAGGCGGTGAAGAACGCGGGTATGACGCCGCGGTTTCAGTCGATTCGCGGCGGGACGGACGGTTCCAAGCTCAGCGAGAAGGGGCTGCCGACGCCGAATCTGTCGGTGGGGATGCACAATTTTCATTCGCCGCTGGAGTTCGCGTGCCTGGAGCAGATGGAAAACGCGGTCAAAGTGCTCGTCGAACTCGCGCAGCTCTGGGGCAAGGAGAAATAGTCCTGGCCGACGAGCGACCGCATCCGCTTCGCGAAATCATCCAGCCTTTTCGCGATCTCCTTCATGCCCCGCGAGCGCTTTGGGGCGTCAACTTCGGCTACTTTCTCGACGGGATCGCCTACTGGGGCGTTCTTGCCTACCTCACGATGTACTTCAACGAGTACGTCGGCCTCGACGATGTCTGGGCGGGGCGAATGACGGGCGTGCTGACGTGGGGCATTACGTTCGCCATGTTCTTTCTGGGCAGCGCCGCGGACCGGATGGGGCCGCGCTGGTCCATCGCCTGCGCATTCGCCGTCATGACGATCGGGCGGGCCATTCTCGCGGCGGCTCCGTCGCTCGGACTGACCACGGGCGGAATTGGTTCGCCGCTCAATCTCGTCGCGATGTTTTCTGTTTTGTTCGTCGTCGTCGGGTACGGCCTTTATCAACCGTCGGTCTATGCCGCTGTCCGCCAGTTCACGACGGAGAAAACGGCGGCGATGGGCTATGCGATGCTCTATGCCGTCAATAATCTGGGCGGCTGGCTGCCCAGCTTTGTCGGGCCGGTCCGGCGAAAGGTGGGGATGTCCGGCGTGTTCTGGATCTATGCGGCGTTTACGGCACTGGGGTTCATCGCCACGCTCGCCATTCTCTCCAGAAAGACCGTCGAGAGCGCCGTCACTGAGGCCGCCGCTCCCACTGCAAAGCCGTCGGAGAAGCGGGAGCCGTTTTCATTTATGGCGTGGGTTCGGGCACATCCACTGATGGACGTGAAATTCAGTTTTTTCATTTTTGTGCTGATCCCGGTGCAGACGTTGTTCGCTCATCAGTGGCTGACGATTCCGTGTTATGTCGAGCGAGCCTATCGCGGGTCGTGGATCGGCGAGAATTTTGAAGTCGCCACGAATTTCAATCCGCTGCTGATCTTCATTCTGGTGCCGATGGTCGCGGCCGTTACACGGAAGGCAAACGTTTATCGAATGATGATCTGGGGCACGCTGGTCATGGCCGCTCCGGCGTTTTTTCTGGCCATCCGGCCGTCGTTCGCGACGCTCCTGAGCTACCTCGTCTTGAGCACGCTTGGCGAAGCCATGTGGCAGCCGCGATTCATGCAATACGCCGCCGAGATCGCGCCGCCGGGGCGGACCGCCGCGTACATCGGCGTCGCACAGTTTCCGTGGTTTCTCACCAAGATGATCACCAGTCTTTATTCCGGCTGGTTCCTCGCGCACTATTGTCCGGAGAGCGGCCCCCTGTATACGGAGCGCATGTGGCTCTGGTACGGGCTTATCGCCATGGCGACGCCGGTCGCGCTGGTTTTGGCGCGCGGCTGGGTCGGCAAGGATTTCAAGACGAAGTCCGCCGAAGCCTGAGCGGCACTTCCGCCATCGCGAGCCATCCGTTAACGTAGTCGCGGTCTTCGCCGGCGGGACGAATCGCGCGGTCTTTCCCGCTCGCGGAATGGATCGAACCTTTCATCAGGAGCCTATCGCTCATGTCGCAAGCTGAAGTGCAGACGCGTCTTCCCGAGAATGCCTATCGAGAGTTGAAGCCGGGCGAAAGTTACACGCCGATGGTTCCGGCGGGGGTGAGCATTCCCGAGGTGACGGGTCGGTCGATCTGGTTCGGGATTGTGATGAACATTCTGTTTGCCATGGCGGCGACCTATCTCGCCTTGAAAGCGGGCCAGGGCATTGAGACGGCGATTCCGATTTCCATTCTGAGCGTGGGATTGTCGGGCTTTCTGGCCAAGTTCGGCTATCGGCGAAGCACTTTATTGGAAAACATCAACGTCCTGGCGATCGGCACGACGTCGGGGATTGTCGCCGGCGGCACTTGTTTCACCATGCCGGCCATTTACATGTTGAAGCTGAACGATAAATTGCATCTGAGCAACCTTCAGCTCTTTCAGCTTATTTTCCTCGTGCCGTTTCTTGGGGCGGTGCTCGGGGTCGTCTTTCTCGTGCCCTTTCGGCGGTATTTCGTCCGGGACATGCATGGCAAGCTTCCGTTTCCCGAGGGGACGGCGACGAATGAAATCCTGGCTACGAGCGCCTCGGGTTCAACGGGACAGGCGTGGATCCTGATTTATTCATTTCTACTTGCCGTCGGCTACAACTTTCTGAGCGTGGCGATGAAGTTGTTTACGGGGACGTTTACGACGGGCCGGCTGGCGGTCGCCACCGCGAAAGAGACGATGGAAGTTCACGCTTTTCCCCTGCTGGAACGCCTGACCGATCAAGTGAAGGCGCTTTTTACGATGGGAACGGGCGCGTATTATCTGGGATTGGGTTACATCATCGGGCTGAAATACTCGACGATCATTGCATGCGGATCGTTTCTTTCGTGCTTTGTGATCGTTCCATTGCTCGGGCCGTTTGATCTGCATTCGCTGCAACAGCTCAACAGCCATCCGAAGTTTACGGAAGCTTCGGCGGAGCAGATTTTTTATTACATCCCGCGAACGATCGGGATCGGCGGGATCTTCGCCGCCGGAATCATCTCCATCCTCAAGATGAGCGGTGTGATCATGACCGCGCTGCGACAGGCGTTGGGCGGCCTTTTCAAATCCGAGGGCGCACACGGGGAACATGCGCGGGACGATCAGGACATCAGCTATCCCGCACTATTTGTCATCGGAATCGCGACGACGGTCATTTTGTTCTGCTATTTCCGGTTCGCGGTCATGTCCGGATTGCCATCCAGCACCTCATTATCCATTGTCGCCACGATACTCGCGTTGATGCTTTCGTTCCTGTTTACGACCGTCTCGGCCTGGGCGATCGCGATGATTTCGACGACTCCGCTATCGGGCATGACGGTCACCACGATCATCATTACCGCGGTGATCCTGCTCGCCTGCGGATTGCCCAAGGGCGATGAGAGCATGTTGGTCGTCCTTCTGGTGGGGGGCGTGGTCTGCTCCGCCCTTTCGATGGCGGGCACGCTGGTGACGGAGTTCAAGATCGGCTATTGGATCGGCGCGACGCCCCGTCGCATCCAATGGAGCGCGATTGTCTCGGCGCTCCTGGCGTCGGTCCTGGTGACCATCGTCATCATGGTTTTGTCGTACAAGCCCGGCTACATCAAGGGCGAAATGACGCCGGAGCCGCTTTCGGCGCCGCAGGCGAACATGATGAAGAGCACGCTTGAGACGTTTTTGGGCACGGGGCTGGCCGTTCCCTGGCGGCTCTACGGCACCGGCGCGGTCATGGCGATCATCCTGACGTTCATCGGGGTTTCCCCCCTGGCCTTTGCGCTAGGAATGTATCTGCCGATGGAGGTCAATTCACCGCTCTTGTTCGGGGCGATTGTCGGGGCGCTGGTGATGCGCAGCTCGAAAGATGAAAAAATATCCAAGGCCCGCAACGACAAGGGGATTCTCATCGCCTCCGGATTGATCGCCGGCGCGGCGATCATCGACGTGCTTCTGAACGGCCTGGGCATTTTGGACGAAAAATATTTTTCCAACCGAGTGATGCCGGCGCTGGACATGAGCCGGCGCATTCTTGGAAGCGGTTTCGATCCGGTGCGCTGGGCGCGGTTGAGCAATTGGCTCGGCTTGATCATGCTGGCCGGCCTTTCGCTCTTCGTTTATCTCGACTGCCGCCGGGCGAAGGCTGAATCGCATTGACCGGCCAGCGCGTGCGCGCTACTTGACGCCGTGCATCAGCTTCTTCAGGAGCGGAACGCACGCGATCAGCAGGATGCTGAATCCAATGATGATGCCGGCAATGACCAGAAAGACTTTCTGGTAGCCCATGTGTTCGACGAATCCGCCGACCGTGCCGCCGAGGACGTTTCCGAGGGCGGCGGAAAGGAACCAGACTCCCATGATCGTGCTGACCAGCCGAGGGGGCGCCAGCTTGGTCATGGTCGATAGACCCACGGGCGAAAGGCAAAGCTCTCCGGTCGTATGCAGAAAGAAACCTCCAAGCAGGTACCCAATGTGGCACCGCCCGGTGTCCCCGGCCTGAATCGCGCCCAGGTAGAAAACCAGGAACCCCGCGGCCACCTGAAGCAGCCCGAGCGCGAACTTCAGGGGAGAAGACGGTTCGAGTCGCCTTCGATCCAGCCATCCCCAAAGCATCGCAAAGGGCAGCGCCAGGACGACGACATACCACGGATTCAGCGAGGCGGTAATGAAGGACGCTTCCAGGGTGATGGACTTGCCGAAAAGCGAGATCGTTCGGTTGACGTGATCGTCGGCGAAAAAGTTCAGCGTGCTGCCTGCCAATTCAAAGAAACAGGAAAACATGGCGTAGCACAGACACAGCACCAGGGCCGCCGCCACTTGTCCGCCGACGATTCGGCCACTGCGATAAACTTCCCAGCCAAGGTAAATGAGGATCGGCGCGGCGGCATAGAGCGCCAGATTCTGAACCCACTCAGGCTTGGACAGCAGGTAACTTGCCGCGCCGACAAAGACCAGCGTTCCGAGAATGACCACGATCCCGTTCGAGAGTCCGCCGACGAGCGGCTGGCGCAAGGCCTGCGGATTCGAGGCCATGCCTTTGGTTCCCAACACACCGCGAAACGAGACAAAGATCAAGGTACCGGCGACCATGCCGCAACCGGCCAGAATGAAGCCCCAGTGCCAGGTCACGCTTTGGGCAATTTGCCCTGAGATACCGGATAACAGCGCGCCAATGTTGATGCCCATATAGAAAATCGTGAAGGCTCGGTCTCGGCGCGTATCTCCTTGTTCATAAAGTGTTCCGACGATCGACGAGATATTCGGTTTGAAAAAGCCGTTGCCGGTCGACAAGAGGCCCAACGCGGCAAAAAAAAGGGGTCTCATCCATTCCGCCTGGACATGCATGTTCAGGCAAATTGCGTGCGCGGAAAGCGAGAACTGCGCCAGGGCCATCAGGATGGCACCGATGACGATGGCCCGCCGCTGGCCGAGCAGCCGGTCGGCGAGCATTCCGCCGACGAAGGGCGCGGCGTACACAAAGCCCAGGTAGGCGCCGTAGATCGCGGTGGCGTCCGCCTGGCTGAGCAACATGGCCTTCGTAATGTACAACGTGAGGAACGCCCGCATGCTGTAGAAGCTGAACCGCTCCCACAGCTCGGTGCTGAACAGCACGTACAGCCCGCGAGGATGCCCGAGGAACTCTCCGGCGGGGGTCGAATTTTCATTCGGCGAGCGCACATTCGCGGCATCTGACATGAAAATAATTCTCCACTTCCACGAGATTTGGCCGGGTTGGCCTGATCAGTAAATCGACCCAGCGACACGTCGGGTGGGAGTACGACGTTCACCGCACCCCTGCGGGGTTGCGACTAAACGGGTTCACCCGCCGTTTCAACTGACCCGCATACGGCTTCGTAGCCTACGAAATCCCGTCGCTCTTGGCGAGGGTTTTTCGGACGAAGTTTTTGCGGGCTCTCACGCCCGATAAGGTCCGCCCGGGTTTCCGTGCGGTGATATCGTTACCGGCGTCGGGGAGAAAACTAAGTTCAGTCCTAATCGGATCGGTCCGCTATAGTGAACGATGACAACCAACGAAACCAACCGCCATTCTCCGTCAGCCGAGCCGAACGAGACGGTCCGCGCGAAATGGTCGTGGGGCCGGATCGTGACGATCGCGGGTCTGGTCGTGCTCGGCGTCACGCCGTGGGCACAGGCTCAATTGCCGCCGCCGAACCTGCCGGCCTATTGCCCGCCCATGACGGCGTTTGCGGGGCCGACGATGTTCGATTTTGTGTTCGGCACGACTCCGATTCGCTTCCCGTATCAATAAGCCCGGCGATCGCCTGAGACGACAAATCCATCGTTGCCGTGGACTTCGCGCCGCCGGCGAGCGACCAGAGGTATTGTTCCGGATTTTCGAGGATCGCCTTTTCCAGGGCGGCGATGACCGATGGGAGCAGGACGGGCTCCGTTGCGTCGTCGGCCGGTGGCTCAAAGATTCCGTGCGTTTGGAGCGTGAAGGAAAAGGGCGCGGGCTCACGTCGGCAGGTCGTCACCGCGATCGGCACGTTGTACCACTTCGATAATCGCGCGAGCGTCGGATAGGCATTGAGCGTGCGGCCGAGGAAGGGAACCGGCACGCACGGACCCCTTGCCCGCTCATGTTCGGCGATCATCAGCACCGCGGATTTTTGCCCCAGGATTTCCGGCAGGGCCTTGGCGGCGTCGCGGCGGTCTATGATCCGGATATTTGGATAAGCGAAAAGAACGTTCTGCCAGGCTCGCAGCATCGGCAACGCGAACCGGTCGGCGATGACGTGGACCGGGCGGAAGATTTCGCCGAGCGCGAAGGCGCAGAATGCGGGATTTCCGAAGTACGCCGTGGCCAACAAACAACCCGACCCCCGCGAGGCCAGGGCGGTCAGCACGGCTTCATTCTTGATGGCGATCGATCGCCGCCAGCATGATGGCCGCAGCTTCCGACTTGCAAAAAGGGCCTCAACCCAGAAGCGGGCCATGTGGTCATACGACGCGGCGATGATGTCGTGGTTGCGTGAGGAGGCGTCCGCCGAAAGTGCATCGCTCAGGCGCAGCTCGGCCCGACGTCGTCCGACCGTGTTGAGCCGGTGGATGTGTCCGGCGACGAAGCAGGCGAGGCGGTGCGATGCGGACAGACCGATGGCGCTCAGGGCCGTGCCGACGACGCGGCGGAGGTAGAGAAAGCGAATCGATTCGAGGTCCATCCCTTAATAAATCGGCAGGATGGGCCTGACGGAATGCGGCGAGCTATCCCAGGTGCCCGGCGAAGTTCGCCGGAGAGAGATCGCGTCAAAAGATTCGTGGTCCGTTCGACAAGGCGTAATTGCGGCACTCTTCGTCGGTCATCGCCGGCAGGCCCAACTCGCCCAGTTCGCGATCAATCCACGCCCGAATCGACACGTTGGTCTTTTGTTCGGCGTAGCTGATCTTCGCCCGGGTGATGATTTCATGCCTGGACTTTTCTTCCATAACCTTCATCCTTGGGAAACCTCCTGGACTCGCAGGAAAACGTGAGGAAAGGGCAGCGCGGTTGTCGCGCGGCCTTGGTTTATGCTCGACCATCCTGGTCAGACTGTTCCTTACGCTCCGTCGTCAGTCAGCGATAATGATGCAAAAGTGTGTAGCCGAGCCCCAGTCACGATTCGAAAAGTAAGGGCCTCTTTGAGCCCTTCAACAATCAAGTATTACTCTTCCAATCGGTTTTTGCAAGCATTTCTTGCAAGTTTCGGTATTCGTCCCATTGGCAGGTCCGGGGAGCCGAGTTTCGGAAGTGTCTGTAGGGTAAAAAGTTAGCGACTGGATTGCCAGCATTGGGGCTCGTGCGGTTGGTCGATCTTTCCCACGCCCATCAGATAGCACTTCGTCGTCTCCGGACCCATGAATTTGAAGGTTTCCTTGAACAAGGGAAAGAGCGCTTTTTGCTCGCGCGGCGTGGTGGACGGGAGGGCATCAAACCATTTTCGATAGGAACCGTGCTCGTCGGCGATCTTCAGAAAGGCGCGGGCATTTTCGACGATCGCTTTGATTTTCATTCGATTGCGGATGATCGACGGGTCTTTGCAGAGGCGTTCGACATCGCGCGCCCTGAAGGAGGCCACTCGCTCGACGTCGAATCGCTGGAACAGCCTTCGAAAGGCCGGCCGTTTGACGAGGACGATTTTCCAGGAAAGGCCGCACTGAAAAACCTCCAGCGCCATTCGCTCCAAGTGACCGGCGTCGGTTCGAATCGGCCGACCCCACTCGCGATCGTGATAGTCGGCGAGCATCGCGTCGGTCGCCGCCCAACGGCAGCGACTTCGTCCGTCGGTCGGTCGGTTTGCTTTTGCGGGCCGCTTCATGCGTCGTTGATTCCTTCGTCGCAAGCTTATCACAAGATTTCGGCACGCTCCAAGGTCACCGCGTCGGGCCCTGATATGGCCCCTATGCGTGTTGACGCACACACCCAAGAGGAATTCTTGTTGGCGTCGGTCGATTTTCCCGGTCCAGCCGCATCAAATTGCTTCTGCCGGCAGGACGATTTCGGTACAATGGGTTGTACCATCGGGAGTGGGATTCACAACTCTCGAAACCTGGAAAAATAAGGATGGAAAACATGCGTCTTATTTCCTGCGTGGTTGTGTTTGGTATTGGCATGGGTCTCGCCGTCACGCCGACCTCGGCCGGTGAATCGTTGCCCTATTACGACATCCGCCTTCAGGCGGATGGAAAGCCGGCCGCGTTTGTCACGCAGGCCAAACAGGCGGCGGTTTCCGCCCGGCAAAAGGCGAGCCGCCAGGCCGCGGAAAAGCTGATCGGCGAGAACGTCAAGGGCGTGCGGATCGACGAGCATGAGTTTTTCGCCACGCCGCATTACATCGGCTCGACCGATCAGTTCCTGACGGGGCCGGCCCAGGGAACCCTGATTGGGCAGCCGCGCCTGGTCGCGCGGCAATTCGTGGCCGATCGCGCGGACCTTTTTCACATTAGTCCCGTCGAACTCGACAACGCGCGGGTCGAGCGGGACTTCGTGAGCGACCATAACGGCGTCACGCATCTGACGTTGCAACAGCAGATCAACGGGATCGATCTATTCGGCTGCGAGGTGCTGGCCAACGTGTCGCCGCGCGGCGAGTTGATCAATATCTCCAGCACGATGCTTCCGCGGCCCGCGGGCGACTTTGCGCCGATCGCGCCGGTCCTCAGCCCGCTCGACGCCTTGCGCGCGGCTGCCGCGAGCATCGGTATCCAGATGACCGCCGATCCCTCTCCGCTCGCCGGTCCGGACGGAGTGAATCGCAAGCAGACCTGGCAGAATACGCCCGACTTCCGGGCGGACGAGCGGATCACTACGGAGTTGATCTATTTCCCTCTCACGCAGACCGATATCCGCCCGGCGTGGTCCCTTTTGGTGCCGGAAATCGGTATCGGCAACACCTATGAAATGATGGTCGATGCGACCAACGGTCAGATTCTACGCCGCTGGAATCGTCTCCATGACGCCACGACCGAGGCCATCACGATGCGCGTTTACACCGATGACGATCCGGCGCCCGGGACACCAGGCAACTCCACGCCCGTCTCGACGCAGTTTCCGTTTGTTGCCCGCTCGTTGGTTACCGTCAACCCGGCCGACGTTCCTTATTCGACGATCAATGTCAATGGCTGGATCAATGACGGCGTGAACGAGACGTCCGGCAACAACGTCCACTCGCATCTCGATCTGAGCAATACCAATCCCAGCAGCACCGGCGGCGTCGCCGGGAGCAGCTATCGCGTTTTCGACTTCCCCCTGGAGCCGGCGAGCCCGCCGTATGACATCACCGTCGCGCCATCGAACGCGAATGCCCGCAACGCCGCGGTCACGCAACTCTTTTATCTGTGCAACATCTATCACGATCGCCTGTGGTCGCTCGGTTTCAAGGAGAATTCCAAGAACTTCCAACTCGACAACTACGGCCGCGGCGGCACGGCCAACGACCGCGTACAGGCCGACTGTCAGGATGGCGGCGGAACGAACAACGCGAATTTTTCGACCAGTGGCAGCGACGGGTCATCGGCGCGAATGCAGATGTACATTTTCACGGGCCCCAACCCCGACCGTGATGGCAGCCTCGATTCCAATATCGTCTATCACGAGTACAGCCACGGTCTTTCGATCCGCCTGTCCAATGGCACGGTCAACGGCGAGCAGTCCGGCGGGATGGGCGAAGGCTGGGGCGACTATTTCGCCCTTTCGATCAACGCACAACCATCCGATGATCCGCACGGTGTCTATCCGATGGGCGGCTTCGCGACTTATCAGCTCAGCGGCCTCACGAGCAACTATTATTTCGGAATCCGCCGTTTCCCCTACAGCACGGACATGACCAAGAACCCCGAAACCTTTGCCGACATCGACCCGACTCAGATTTCTTTCCCCCCGGCTGTGCCGATCAGCCCCATCTTCGGCGTCGGAACCGCGAATGAAGTCCACAATGTAGGCGAGATTTGGTGCACCACGCTGATCGAATGTCGCGCCAACCTCTGGGATCAGCACGGCTTTTCCGGGAACGAAAGGATGATGCAGCTCGTCGTCGATGGACTGAAGTTGCAGGTCGCGAATCCCAACATGCTCCAGGCCCGCGATGGCATCTTGCAGGCTGACACGAACGATTACGCGGGCGCCGATCTTTGCCTGCTCTGGAAGGCCTTTGCCAAGCGCGGCATGGGCCCGCTGGCCACGTCGCCCTCCGGAAGCACGGCGACCGGCGTCGTCGAGTCCTACGCCCTTTTGCAGTTTGCCTATCCGGACGGGCTGCCGACGCAGCTTCAGCCCGGCACTCCGACGAGCTTCCATGTCAATGTTTCCGGGATCGTCGCGGCCGTGACACCCACGACCGCCACGGGCCAGCTTTATTACTCGGTCAACGGCGGGGCGTTTTCAAGCGTCGCGATGTCGTCGGTGGGAACCAACCAATACCTGGCGACATTGCCGACCTTCAATTGCTTTGACACGGTGCGGTATTACGTGAGTTCCGATTCGTGTGCCGGCGTCCAGTTCAATCCGGCCACGGCGCCAGAGAACTTCACGACGGCGACCGTATTCACCTCCTCGGTTTCCGCCTTTGCCGACGATTTTGAAGCGAATCTGGGTTGGGTCGCCGGAGCGCCGGGGGATACCGCGACGACCGGGGTTTGGACGCGGGTCAATCCCGTCGGCACATTGGCTCAGCCGGAAGACGATCATACTTCCGGGGCCGGCGTCACTTGTTTCGTCACCGGTCAGGGCGTCGTGGGCGGCGGTCTTGGCGACAACGACGTCGATGGCGGCATCACGACGCTGACATCGCCGACGATCAATCTTTCCGCGTATCCCGACGCCAAGATCAGTTATTGGCGGTGGTATTCCAACAATACGGGCGCGACGCCAGGCACTGACACGTTTCTGGTTGACATTTCGACCAACAACGGATCCTCCTGGACAAGCGCGGAAATCGTCGGACCTTCCGGCGCGGATACGATCGGCGGCTGGATTTTCCACGAGTTCACGCTATCGAGTCTCGGGCTGTCTCCCACGGCGACGGTCAAGATCCGCTTCATCGCGCAGGACCTTGGCGCGGGCTCGCTTGTCGAAGCGGCCGTCGATGATTTCGCGGCAACCGGGATCGATTGCGTGCCCGTGATCAGTTGCCTCAAAGGCGACGTGAATAACGACAGCAAGGTGGACGGTCTCGATGTTCAGCGTTACACGGACATCCTCGTCAACGGAGGAGGGACGCCGTTGGAGATTTGCGCCGGAGACGTGGGACCTTCGCCCAACTCGGCCATCGACGATACGGACACGGACAATTTTGTGACGTGCGTGCTGAACGAGGGTTGCCCGTAGGACGCCGCGGATCGACTGGCGGGTCGGCCCGTCGTGCAGACGCCAGCGTGATCGCATACAATCCGGCAGCATCGATGAGGAGTCGATTCGGATGTTGCCGCGCTTATACCTTGACAACGCCGCCACCAGCTTTCCGAAGCCGCCGGAGGTTTTTGAGGCCATGCGGCGTTATGCGGAAGAGCTGGGGGCGTCCGCGGGCCGGGGTTCCTACCGCGAGACGCTCGACGTCGGCGAGATCCTCACCGATTGCCGCCGCCGGCTGGCCAGGCTGATCAACGCCCCGGCGCCCGAGCAGATCATTTTCACGTTCAATTGTTCGGGGGCCCTGAATCAGGGTATCAAAGGCTTTTTGCGCAGGGGCGATCACGTCGTCACGACGCGCATGGAGCACAACTCCGTTCTTCGCCCGCTCCAGGCGCTTTCCGACGACGGGCTGATCGAAGTGACGCACGCGCCGGCCGATTCGGAGACGGGTATTGTCGATGCGGACGACTTGACGGCCGCGATTCGCCCGCGAACGAAGCTCATCGCTCTCGTCCACGCGAGCAATGTGACCGGCAGCCTTCAACCCATTGCGGATGTGGGGGCGCAGGCCCGCGAGCGAGGGATCGTTTTCCTCGTCGATGCCTCACAAACCGCCGGACATGTGCCGCTGGACGTGCAATCGATGAACATCGATCTGCTGGCATTGCCCGGGCATAAGGGATTGCTGGGCCCGCTGGGGACCGGCGCGCTTTACATTCGCCCCGGTCTCGAAGGCGCGATCACGCCGCTTCTTCAAGGCGGCACCGGCTCGGTCAGCGAACGACCCGTCCAGCCCGACTTCATGCCGGACAAGTTCGAATCCGGCAGTCACAATGCCATCGGACTGGCGGGGCTTCTGGCGGCCCTGCGGTGGATCGAAAACCAGTCGGTCGAAGCGCTCGAGGCGCACGACCGCCAACTGACGCGGCGATTTCTGGAAAGGGCCTCTGACGTGACCGGCCTGACGATTTACGGCCCGGACAGCGCCGCGCAGCGCGTGGGCGTCTTCAGCGTGCGAATGGCCGGATTGGAACCGGCGGAACTGTCGGCGCTTCTGGAGACGGAATTCGGCATCCTGACGCGATCGGGCCTGCACTGCGCTCCATTGGCTCATGAAACCATCGGCACGTATTCCGACGGCGGCACGACGCGGATATCGTTTGGTTCCTTGAATACGTTGGCGGACGTGGACCGTTGTATTGAGAGCCTGTGCAAGCTCTCCGGCGTGACCGTCAACCCCTAGTTTGCCCGGTCGGTCCTCGAACGAACCGGCCAAATTTGGCGGAGCTCCCACCCAGCCTGTTCGTTGCATCATGCGCCATCCATTCAACGCGAGATTCATCGCCATTCTCTGGCCGGTCCTCGTCCCCTGCACTGTCGTCGCGCAAAGGGTCGACGACCGGACCGTTGACGACGCCATTCAGGCCGGCGTGGCGGCGCTCGTTCAGCGAATCAACCCCCTTGACGAATTGGAATACCTGACCAACGACACGCCGCCGGAAAGCCGTCGCGTCCGCGGTGAGATCGTGAAAGTCGGCGGCGGATTCATCCGCTTCAAGACAACCGACGGTCCAACCCTCTCCATTCCGCAGAATCGCGTCGTTCAACGCTTTTCGCGCGGGCACATCAACCCGGAAATGGACGGGTACCATTACGGCGGCCCCACGGCGCTGGCGGCGCTGGCGCTGGTCGGCGCCGGCGTCGAATCGGCCGACCCGAAGCTGGCGATGGTTCTCGATGCGCTCGCCGCGGACGACGCGCGCGAATCGGGAACTTACGTCCACAGCCTTCGCGCGGCGACGTGGAGCGCGCTGCTTGACCGGCGCCTCAGCCGCGCCAGCCGCCAGCGGTATCACAAGCTCCTGACGGCTGAAAAGAAATGGCTGACCAAGGCCGTGCAGGCCGATGGCGGCTACGGCTACACGCAGACGTCGCCGGGCGGTTGGGACCATTCGAATACCCAGTTCGGCAATCTCGGCCTCTGGGCCGCCGGCGTCGCCAAAGTTGAGGTGGACAGCCGGACGTTTCAAAAGATGGCCCATCATTGGCTGGAGACGCAGCATGAAACGGGAGGATGGTCCTATCGCCGGGAGATGGACCTGCCGACGTCGTCGATGACGGTCGCGGGATGCAACAGCCTTTACATCGCCCTCGACCAGCTTTACTCGCGCTGCGGCGGTCCGTATCGACTCTTCGAGGGCATCCGGCTCGACAAGAAGGCCGAGGAGCCGGTGCGAAAGATTTGCGCAGCGATTGAAAAAGGCGATCGATTCCTGCGAAAGAACCCGCCGGACCCGAAGCCCTTTTCGGGTTACGAACTTTTCGGGCTGGAGCGCCTCGGGTTGGCCAGCGGGCAGAGTTTTCTCGGCGGCCAGGACTGGTTTCGACATTACGTCGATTCGATCGCCGTCCGGTCGTGGGGGCAGGACCCGGTGGCCGATGCGTTCGCGGTGATCTTCCTGGTTCACGGTCGCGCGCCGGTGCTGGTGCAGCGCATGGTCGTCGGCGATCAGGACCGGGAGCCCGGATATTACTTTCGGGATTTGGCAAATCTCACGCGCTATCTCTCACATACGTTTGAGCGTCTGCATCGCTGGCAGCGCATTCCCGTTGATGCCGATTTGCGTGCGTTGGAGGACGCGCCGTTGCTGTATTTGAGCGGCCGGAGGGGTCTGGAGTTGCCGGATGCCGCGCTGCGGCGAATCCGTGAATACATCGATCGCGGCGGCGTCGTTTTTCTTCATGCGGACGGGGCGTCCAAGACCTTTACGGAATCCGCCGAAGGGGTCTTCGAGCGAATGTACCGCGACCGCGGCTACCAATTCAAACTCCTCGAAGAAAACCATCCGGTCTATCATTGTTCCTTCGGCGCCGGCGACGTGCCCTGGAAACATCTCGTTCCGCTGCGTGGACTTTCGGACGGCTCGCGCATCCTGGTCTTTCTGTGTCCCGTGGACATCGCCGGCGCGTGGCATCAAGACCGCGACGGATTTGACGATCTGTTCAAGATCATGGCCAACATCCGGGTCTATGCGCTTCCGCCTTATTCGCAATTGCCGCGACCGCTTCGTTCCGCGCCGCCGTCCACGTCCGTTCCTTCATTCGGCACGCTTCGCCTCGGCCGACTTCAGTACGGCGGCAACTGGGAGGCACACCCCGATGCGTGGCGACATTATTTGCCCGGGCTCCGCCGTCGAACGGGCATCGATCTGCTCCTCACCGACGGCGGTGAACTCGCGGACGGCGCGTCCATGACTCCCGATCTCGTACACCTGACGGTGCAAAAACCACTTCGCCTTGATGAGGAGGCGCTGAAGCATCTCAGGGACTATCTCGATCGCGGTGGACTGCTCCTGGTCGATGCCGCCGACGGTCAACCGGCGGGGATCGACGCCGTCAGCGGTGTTCTCGATCAGCTCGATATTGGCGACCGGGGCGTTCTTCCGGCGGATCATCCGATCTTCCGCGGCGCGTTTCGCGGCGGCCGGCCGCTGACCCCACTCGAAACCACCGAGGCCGGGACCGCCCTGGCGCGAGGCGGCGCGCCACCACCGATCCTATCGCGATCGATCCAGGGTCGCGTCGTGGTCCTGGCGTGCCCTTTCGATCTGGTGGCTGGTCTGGACGGCCACTTCATCTGGAACCGCAGCGGTTATCTCTCTGAATCCACCGAGCGGATTGTCGACAACATTTTGCTGTGGCGTCAATCCGAAAAGAACAAATGACCGAAGCCCTTGTCATTCATGGCGGCGCGCTGGGCGACTTTGTCCTGTCGCTCCGGGTCGTCGCGGCCTTGCGAAGAAACGGATCGCAACGAATCACCTTGCTCGGCCGGCCCGAATATTTCGCCTTGGCAAGGCAAGCCGGGGTGGATGACGAACTCGATCTGAATAGCGGAGGTCATCACTCCCTTTTCTCGGAGGACTTTGCGCCATCCAGGGAATTGAAGGATCACTTCGAACGATTTGATCTCGCCGTCGATATGCTGGCGGGACCGGGTAGCCGCTTTCACCGCAATCTCTCAAGCCTCGGCATCGGCCGAGTCTTGTCAATCGATCCACGTCCGCGACCGAACTGGCCGGGGCACATCAGCGATCAATGGCTCGACGACCTGCGTGGCGCCGGGTTGGCCGCCGAGGTCGGTCCCCCTCGAATCGTTCCGGACTTGCCCGCGTTGGAATCGGGCCGCCGTCAATGGGTGCAATACTCGGGCGCGAGAGGTCCGGTCGCCCTGATTCAGCCCGGCAGCGGATCTCGCGTCAAATGCTGGCCCACCGATCGGTTCATACGACTCATCCGGGAGCTGCAATTACGGTGGTGGGGGGTCGTCATCCTTCTTGGACCCGTTGAGCAGGAGCGGTTTGAACCCGCGACGTTGACTAGTTTCCGCATGGAGGCCCCGGTCATCGAGAATCGTCCGCTGAACGAATTGGCGGGCCTTGTCGCCGCAGCGGACTGCTTTGTGGGCAATGACAGCGGCGTAACGCATTTGGCAGCGGCCGTGGGGACTCCCACCCTCGCGATCTTTGGTCCGACTGACCCCAAACGCTGGCGTCCCCTGGGCGACCACGTGCGAGTGGTGTCCGTCGGAACGGGAAATTGGCCCGACCCAGTGGACATTCTCGACGCCGTCGAAACAATGGCAGCCAAGTCCAAGGATCCGGTCGCGTGACGCCATTCGAAATTCAGCAGCTTTCCAGCGATCAGGCCCGCAAGGTTCTTCGCCTCACGTTGGGGATGCCCGGCCAATCGCCCGGCGACGTGGAAGCTCAGGTCTCGACGTTCATCAATCATTCGCGGGCACTTAGTTTGGACCTTGGCGGGCAATGGCTGGCGATGGACCGAGGTCGGCTTGCCGCGGCGTGCTCCTCCATTGCATCTCCCGGCCGGACCGGCGTCCTCTTCCTGCCGGCGTATGGGCTAACGGGTGGATCTGAAAGTGCCCAAGAGACGCTCGTTGAGCAGGTCGTTCATGATCTGTCCCGGCGCAACATCCGGCTGGCCCAGTGCTTGCTGCATCTCGACGATCGGTACAACGAGCGGATCCTTCTGCGGAGGGGTTTTCGCCCCATCGCCGAACTGATCTACCTTGAAAAGACCGTGTGCAGCGATGCTTCGATTCCAACCCGAGGATTGGCAGGCGACTGTGCCCCGGCCGCCCTTTCCTGGGATGAATACAACTCTTCCTCCCACCGAGACTTCGCAGAGTTGATCGTCCAGTCCTATCGAGGGAGCCTGGATTGTCCGGCCCTGACTGGGTTGCGAGAAATCGAGGATATCATCGCCGGTCACAAAGCGGTGGGCCTGTTTCAGTGCCATCGTTGGCGGCTGGCTCGAAAGGAAGAACGGGCCATCGGCTGTATCTTGTTGGGAGAAAACCCCTTGCGCAGAGTCCTGGAAGTCGCCTACATGGGTGTTCACCCCGACTATCGATCGGGCGGCGTCGGTCGGGCGTTGCTGGATGAAACGATCAAACTCGCGTATCGTGAGCGTTTTGAAAAAGTTACGCTCGCGGTCGATGCCGCGAACGTACCCGCGCTCCGGCTGTACGGCCGCGTTGGATTTGTCGAAACCGCGCGTCGGCGCGCGTTGATTCGCGAGCTGCATTCAACCGTCGGGTGCTGCTAAGGATGCGAAAAATTGGCGGCGGTTATCCACGGAGTATTCACGGCAGAGCCTGCCTGTTTGTAACAGGTGGAAGAAAAAAATTATCGTTGCGCAAACTTTTGCGGGGACGATGTTCGAAGCGACTATGAAAGTTTTACTAAAGTTTTCCTGATTGACTCGACGCGAAGCGATAATTAGACTGCGGCTCGGTAAGACGAACCCGCGACGCCGATGACCCATCGGGACGACATCGCGGCTGGCCGGAGGAGCATGGAGCGAGCCTCTTTTTCGCGTCTTACCTTTGAACGAAACTGTGTTTTTGTCATCCCGTGAACGCAAATCACGCGTTCGCGTCTGCGGAAGGAGCGCGCCGTGTCCGTCCAACTTCACGAGCCCGTCGAAAAAATTCGCACTCGAATCGAACAACTTATCGGTCCCCAGCGTTTCAAAGTCTGGTTCAAAAACTCGACGCATCTGACGTGCGCCGACGGATTCATGAAAGTCGGCGTGCCGAATCTCTTCATCGGCGGCTGGATCGAAGATCACTTTTCCGACGCGATCTCGCAGGCCGCGCGCGAGGTCGTCGGCAAGGAAGTGGAGATCAGTTTCTCCATCGACCCGGTGCTCTTCCGAAACATGCGCAAGAGCCAGCTTAATTCCCAGGCCGCGTTCATCGAGAACAACGCGGAGCGCTCCATCCGTCAGGGCAAGAATGGAACGCCCGCAGCGCTCGGCCCGGCCCGAAAGCTTCGGGGCCGGCTGGACGATTTCGTCGTCGGCGCGACCAACCGTCTCGCGCATTCGATTGCGTGCTCGATCGTGGAGAACCCCGATCGCGACGCCGGCCCCGTCTTCTTCCACAGCGCCTGCGGCCTTGGCAAGACGCACCTGCTTCAGGGCATCGCCAACAGCCTCGCCGAGACCAAACCCGAAGTCCGCTGGGTCTATGCCTCGGGCGAGGAGTTCACCAACCAATTCCTATTTGCCCTCCGCGAGCACAAGCTCGACGCCTTCCGCCATCGCTACCGCGAGATCGATGTACTGCTGCTCGACGATATTCAGTTTCTGGCCAACAAGAAGGCGACGCAGGAGGAATTCCTTCACACTTTCAACGACATTCAGGCGGTCGGCAAGCGCGTGGTCCTCGCATCGGATGCCCACCCGCGGATGATCACGGACCTGCCCGAGTCGCTGGTGACGCGGTTGATGTCGGGCATGGTCGTTCGGATTGAGCGGCCGGACTTTGAGACGCGCTGCGACATTCTCCGCCGCCGGGCGCAGCGGATGGACAAGGTCGTGCCCGAGCCGGTCATTCACTACATCGCCGACAAGATTCAGGCGAATGTCCGCGAGCTGGAAGGCTGCCTGGTCAAGCTGCTGGCCTTTGCCTCGCTGATGAAGAGCCCGATCACGCTGGAGACGGCCCGGCAGGCGCTGGAAGATCATCTCAAGCAGACGGGTCGCATCCTGACGGTCAGCGACATCGAGCAGAGCGTGGCGACTTATTTCGGCATGACTCCGGCCGATCTGCACACGTCGCGGAAGAGCCGGACCATCGCGCTGGCCCGCAACGTCGCCATGTTCCTGGCGCGAAAGCACACGGACCTTTCGTTTCCGGAAATCGGCCGTTTGATGGGCAACAAGAATCATACGACGGTCCTTCTGGCGTGCCGGCGGATCGGCGTGCTGCTGAACGACGACGCGGAAGTCAGTTGGCAGAGCGTGACCGGCCAGCAAGTGCGCAAACTCTCCTCCATTCTTAAGAGCCAGGAAGAGCAGCTCGGGTGCTGATAATCAACGAGGTCGCACGCCGCGGGCGATTTTTCGATCTCCGTTATCGAACGCAATTCTAAGAAAAGGCTTCCACGCGGGGATCTTGCCGGCCTATCATTGGTGGACGGAGGTTTACCGTCACATCGAATCGAGGGGGCTATCGCGTCCGAGAAGAGCGGGGTATCATTTGTCTCAACCGGGCGCAATTTAGGCGGCAATCGGAGGGTTCTGCCCTGACGCATCCTGGGGTTCCCTGAAACGAAGAAGGCGCAAAACCGCACCGGCTTTCATCCGATCTATTGACCAGCCGGTCGCGGGGGCGTCGGCCGGGACTCCAAGTCGCCAGTGGCAGTACCGCGATTGACCCGGGAGGGTTTTTTCATGTTGGCTTCTCGCACGCCAGTTCGTTTCCTGGTTCATCGCATCCCGGTCATCTGCGTCCTTGCCGGGTGCTGCATTTTCACCCTTGGTTTGTCGACGGCCCGCGGCTTCGACGGACCGAACGTCGTCGCCAAGAGCTTTCCCGAGTTGTCCAAGAGCGACCAGGACGCGCTGGCGCAGTTGGACCGGTTGTCGCGGGCCTTCAGCATCATCGCCGAGGCGGTCAAGCCCTCGGTCGTCAGCATCAAGTCCTCGGCCGTGAATGAGGCGGTCAACGAAGAGCTCAAGAAGCTATTCGGCGACCAGGGGTTTCAGCCCATTCCCACGACGGGGACCGGGAGCGGCGTCATCATCGACGAAGCGGGGCACATTGTGACGAACAACCACGTGGTCGCGGATGCCGACGTGATCCGCGTGACGCTGTCGGACGGCCGCGAGTTTCGCGCCGAGATCGTGGGGACGGACGACAAGACCGACGTCGCGGTGATCAAGATTGATGCAGACCACCTTCACCCGGCGCAGTTCGGCGACTCCGACGCCGCGACGGTGGGCAACATCGTTCTGGCGATCGGCAGCCCGTTCAAGTTCGGCAACAGCGTCTCGCACGGGATCATCAGCGCCGTCGGGCGGAGCGAAGTCGACGTCGACATCGAATACAAGAACTGGCTGCAGACCGACGCGCCGATCAATCCCGGCAACTCCGGCGGCCCGCTCATCAATACGCACGGGGAGGTCATCGGCATCAGCGTGGCCATCGCCACTGACTCCGGCGGCCATCAGGGCGTGGGTTTCGCCATCCCGTCGAACACCGTCGTTCGCATCTCCGACCAACTGAAAGCCGGCAAGAAGGTCGTTCGCGGGTTTCTGGGCGTTCTGATCCAGGCGGTGGACAGCAAGACCGCGACCGCCTACGGCCTCTCGGATCCCCAGGGCGCGCTGGTCGGGGAGATCGGTGCAAAAACCCCCGCGGAAAAAGGCGGTTTGCAGGCCGAGGACATCATCCTGGCCTACAACGGAAAGCCCGTGGGCAATCACGACCTTCTCAAGGAGATCATCGCCGACACGACGCCGGGCACGGACGTGACGCTGAGCGTTTGGCGCAAGGGCTCCGCGAGCGACGTGAAGGTCACGATCGGTGAGCGGCCCGCCGGGCTGTCGCCGGAAACGCTTCGCGAAATCCACAGCCCTGAGCGCCTGTCCGCTTCCGACGAACGCGAATTCGCCAAACTCTCTGATAAAGCGGCAGAGGAGTCCAAGGACTTTGAGAGCCTCGGCTTCGAGGCCTGCACGTTGACGAAGCGCCTGGCCAAGCGATTTCAAGTTTCCGGTGACGATCGGGCCGGCGCTTTGATCACCAAGGTCGATCCGACTGGAGAGGCCTATGCCGCGAATCTTCGCGTCGGCCACGTGATCGTCCGTGCGAACGACGTGCCCATCGAAAACGCGGGGCAGTTGAAGGACGTTCTGACGCCCGAGGCCGTGGCCAAGGGCGTTCGAATCAAGTTCAAGTCGGGCGAGAGGGAATTTTTTGCGGTCCTTCGCGCCCGCTGACGGGGGCGCAACGGCCCGGTCGATGCCGGCCGACTCAAATGTGAACTTTGAGAAACGGCTTGAAGATCAGCGCGAACAGGATCGACAGCACCAGCAGCGAGATCAGCCAGTGCACGTCCCACCCGAAGATCGGCGTGGACCGTTTCGGGTAATACACTTCGATGGATTCAAAGACCGAGGATTCGGGGATCGACGGTTCGGCGGAATAGAGCAATCGCTCGAAGAAGGATCCGCCGCGGATGCTGCTCAAGTGGGGAAATCGCGCGCCTACAATCAGGGGCATTTCGACGATGTCTGAGCCGCTGCCGAAACTCAAGCGATAAGCGCCGGGATTGTCGGGTCTCAACCGCCAATCGACGGTTCGCAGCGGCGTCACGCGGCAGGGATCGCCCGGGTCGGCGGTGATGCCGCCGGGCAGTTGCAGCTCGCAGCCGGTCTTCATGACGGCGTCGGCCCGCTTGAGCGTGGCTTTGACGCGCACCGACTGTCTCGGCATCACGGCTCGATGCTCATAGCGGAGGCCGATCTGCGCCATGACGAGCACGAATGGAACGGTCATGATCAGCATGGGCCGGATGGAATGCAGCAGGAGTCGAAGGGCCTGCCAGATAATCTGCCTTTGCGCGCGAAAGGTCACGGACAAGTCGTCTTTGAAGAGGCGAGAAGCGAGCAGGTGTGCCGAAATTTTTCGGCGAACGTCCGCGATCGCTTCCTGATTGGAGGTGTAGCGCCAGACCAGGAGCATCACGACGCCCATCAGCGCGGAGATAATCCAGAGGATGACCGTTGGGGAAAACATCGCCAGAAACGCGAAGAACACGTCGCCCAGCCAGACCAGGTTTTTTGTCAGGAAGTTCAAGAGAATTCCTCAATCGGGGCAGGTCCCGATCGGTCGGTCGGCTACTCGATGTACCCCAGCCCGCGCAATCGTTCCAACACGGCCGGGTCTGTTTCCTGTCCTTCGCCTTTGGCGTCGTCCAATCGTTTGAGTTCGTTTTCCAGTGCGTGCGCGACAAACTCGTCCACGTGTGCGTAACCGGCGACTTTTGCGTAACGCGTGGCCCGCTCCAGCAGCGCCTTGTCCAATTTTACGTTTCCACCAAACACGAGTCTGCTCCCCGGTCGCCGAATCGCGGCCTTAGCGGCCTGCCACTCGATCGCCCGTTTTCTCAAAGATATTTCGACCGACCATGGTCTCCGGCTTGGACAGTCCAAATTCCGAAAGGATCGTCGGGGCCAAATCGATCAGGGCCGGATCCTGAATTGCCAGGGGCCGGTTGGAAAGCACGATTCCCGGCACCACATCGTGGGCGATGCAGTGGTCCGCGCTCCAGGCGCTGGTGTTGTCCGTGATGACCGACTTGTCGAATTCACCGAGACACGTCGCCCAACTGGCCCGGTAGTCGCGATCGTAGCCGATCAAGAGGTCCGGGGCATTTTTGGCTTCCGGTCCCTGATAACACTCGTCGGAGCGATAGACCCGGCGGACCACCGGTTTGCCGGTCTCCGGGTCCTTGAGGGCCAGGAGCTTCGCAGAAATTTCCTTCAAGAGCGCATCGCGCTCCGACGGATCGACGATGCCGTATTTTTCGCGTCCCTTGAGATTCAGATAGAGGCCATTGAGACCGAGGCCGTAGGCTTTGGTCTTGGACCAGTCGGAGTTCAGGATCGCGTTGGATTTGGCGACGAGGTAGCCCTCGTCCCGCAGCCAGGTGCAAAGGCCGACGCATTTTTTGAAATTGCAGAACCCGTGATCGGACATGACGATGACCGTGGCATCGGGTCCGAGCTTTTTCATGCCCCTGCCCAGCGCGTCGTCCATTTTGACGTAAATATCCTCGATGACGCCCATGTATTTCTTCGCGTCGGCCGAACTGCGACAGGGGTGCTTTTCGTCGGAGTCCCACCAGAAGATGTGCGCCTGGAGGTCCGTGCTCGAGAAGTAGAAGAAGAGCAAGCCGTCCTGGAAGCGATCCAGGGCGTAATCCAGCATCCGCGAGCTTTCATCGAGCACGGTTGCGGCCTGGGCCCGATACTCTTCGTCGGTCAGCAGTTGGTGCTTGCGGGCGTTAAACGCTTCGGCGAATCCTTGCGTGTGATAGGGGCCGATGGCCTCTCCGATCTCCTTTTGGAAGTTCGGCGGTTCGCTAAACACCACGGGGGACGCCGTCGGGACGAAATTCAGAGGCGTGACGTACAGCTCCACTTCCGGATGGATGTGCTGAAAACTGAACCGCGCCATCGTTTCGAACGAGGGCCCCACCGGCGTCTTCAAGAACCGGATCGGGCTCCATTCGCTCCATTGCCCGCCGCTGAGCACGAGTTCGACGGTTTCGTCGCCGGTCGGGCTTTGGTTCACGTAGACGATTTTCGCGACGTCGTTGGCGGGATCGGGGTAGATTCGCAATTCGATCGTCATGGGCGGGTTCTTGCGGCGGAATTCATTCGTCGGGCCGTAGAGCGTTCCAACAAAGGCGCTGAGCGCGCCATTCCACCGAAGCGGAAGCCGGTATCCCTCGGGCGAGCGACTCTCCTGACGCGGTTTCGTGGAAAATTGCTGATAGGTTCCCAGTTGTCCCATGGCGTCCGGCACGCCCATGCCCGCCAGGCAGCAGACGTGATCGTTCATCGATTTGCTTGGCGGATAATTGGCGGGCAACTTGTACATCTGGACGGGAATCCCGGCGGCGTCGAGAAAATCCCAGAACGGCTTTCCGCGACGGAGCAGTTCGTTCTCTTCCGTCGAGACCCAGGGGGTAATGACTTCAGCGGGGATTTCGTAATTCTTACCCAGCGACCAGGGCTTGCTCTTTTTTCCGGCGGTGATGCGGTTGGTGGAGTAATAAGGCAGGGCTTGCTTGGTCGGATCGCGGTGGATGAAATCGAAAATGCCGTGAACGCCGGGTCCGGCCCCGGTGATGAAGTTCGACCAGGCGACGGGACTTTGCGGAGGGATGCTCGTCGTCAGAGGAAGTAATCCGCCCTGGGCGGCGAGTTTTGAGAAATTCGGCAGGCGGCCTGCGTCCATCATCCGGCGGACCAGCTTCGGGTCCATCCCGTCGCAGCCGAGGACCAGCATCTTTTTGCCGTGGGCCGATGTCGACTTCTTCCAACATCCGCCGAGGCCGGCGAACATGGCCAGCGCGAGAAGAAGGACGCCGCTTCGCCGCAGAGCCGTTGCCATCAGGCGGACCTTCCTGCTCATGCGGCACTCGCAACGACGGAGGATTGCGTGTCCACCTTGAGCGGAACGCCGTCCATGTTCTCCGGGACGCTGACGCCGAAAAGGTCCAGCGCGGTCGGGCCGAGATCCATCAACCGGGGGGACTCGCTCAGGACTTTGTGGCTACAGAACAGAATGCCGGGGATCAAATCGGGGTCGATGCAGTGATCGCCGCTCCACGCCTTGGTGTTGTCGGCGAAGACGCTCGCGGTGATCCGCCCGATGGCCGTGTCCCATCCGACGCGATAGCCGCGGTTGTAACCGATGACGAGGTCGGGCGCGGTCTCGCGATAGGGTCCCGTGTAGGCCTCTTCCTTGTCGCGGACTTTGACGATGGCCACTTGACCATTGGCGGGATCCTTGAGTCCGTTCATCTTTCCGATGATTTCCTGTTTGAGGCGGCGGGTTTCCTCGCCGGCTTCGACGATGCCTTTGGCCTCGCGTCCTTTTTGATTGATGAACATGCCGGCCAGGCCCAGGGCATAGGCCCGGGTGTTGGCCCAATCGACGCCGGCGAGGAACTTTTCGCCGGGCTTCGCGTCCGGATTCAATTTCATGTAGCCATTTTCAATGAGCCAGCGGTTGAGGTCGATTCCGCGACGGAAGGGCGAGAAGCCGTGGTCGGAGATGACCATCAGCATCGTCCCGTCGTCGCCGTTCAAGACCTTCTTCATGGTCTGCCCGACGAGGCGGTCCATGCGGACGTACAAATCCTCAATCGTCTTTTCGTGGCCGTTGGCCTTGTAGGTGTCAGGATGGAGATTGCCGGGGTAGGCCGGATGGTCCTTTTCCAGATAGCGCCAGAACATGTGCTGGATGCGGTCGGTCCCGTCGAAGACGCAGACGCAGAGACCGCGGCTGGTCTTGTCCAGGGCGTCGAAGAACTGCTGCTCGCGCTCGCCGTCAATGGAGACGCATTGCTCCAGGAAAGCGTCGTCGTCGATCAGGGTTTCGTTGAGCGCCCACGTGTCTTCCGCCAGGCCCAACGTCGCATAGCTGCCAAACTGCTTGGCGAGGTAGGTGCTGTAGGCGGCGGGATAAGAGATCGGCATCGCCGGTTTTTCGGGGTCGAGGTTGATCGGCATGACGTACAGCTCGAACTCCGGCTCGGTGGAAATCAGCATAAAGCGGCAGATGCCGTTGACCTTGACGCCGGCGCCGGCCTTGAAAACGACGGTGATCCAATCGGAATACTCGCCGAGCTTCAAGGGATGTTTTTCGTCTCCGATTTCCAGCGTCGCGTCGCGACCCTTGCCGCCGATCCGCACCGTGAACGGCACCTTCATCGCGCCGGCGCCTTCCTTCATGCTGTTGTCGGGACCGATCAGTTCACAGCGCACCTCGTTTCCTTCGCGCCGGACGACGTGCTGCTCGCCGCCGGTCCGCTCCTCGCCTGCCGGTCGTGTGCTGTAGAACGAAAACAGCCCCTGCGTTCCGCGAAGGTCGGGCACACACATCGCCGACAACACCACGCCGCGGCATTTCTCCGGGGGAAAGGTGATCGGCACGCGGATGACCGAGGTGAAGATGCCATGTTCGCCGAGCGTATTCCAAAAGGGCTTGCCTTTGCGAAGCAGACGAATTTCCGGCTTGTTCAGCGGGATCGTGTACCTGCCGAGCTTTAGTGTACGCGTCGGCGGGTGGATCGAGACCGACGAAAGATTCGGGAGGTAGGTTCGGCGATCGCTGTTCAGGAAGTCGTAGATATTGTGCTTGCCGGGATTGACGCCGGTCAGAAAGCTCGACCAGGCGACCGGCGACAGCGGCGGCGTTGTCGTGCCGAGCAGGCGATAGCTGCCCATTTCCTTGAGCCGCTTCAGGTTCGGCATTTTGCCTTCGCCCATGAAACGATCGACGAGGCTCGGTTCCATTCCGTCGAGTCCGAGGATGACGAGCCGGTCGATCTTGCTTCGCGCGAAGGCCTGGCGTCCCTTGATCGCGCGGAGGACGTATCGAATCGGCCAGAGGAGGATCGTGAGGAAGGCGAGGAACATCGTCCAGACGATGACAAAGAGGGACGATGCGATGGCGAAGCCGGCGCCGGGGCCGATGTAAGCCCGCGCGGGCGAGGCGAGGCCCAGTACGATGAAGAAAGCCGTCAGGGCCGCGGCGATGTGAATCGATCGCCGTCGATGCGCGATGGCATGGTGTTCCTGACCAACAATCATTCGGTGTCCCCCGTCAAACTCGTGATTTGATAACAGCAAACGGCCATTCATCTACATCGGGTAAAAGTATATCAAGTCTCGCAAAAGGCGTCGAATTTGCCGGCCCGTAATCAATCCGACCGCCGTCGATGGCGCATCTCGGGCTCCGGTTCGATCCCAAGGGCATCCATGACGCGGTTGGCATAGTTGAAATAGGCAATCGTCTGGACCGCGTCGAGGATCGCCTCGTCGGTGAAGCCGGCATTCCGCAATGCATCAACGTCGGATTTTTTCATTTCCGTGGGCCGGAGCGTCAACTTGGCGGCGAAGTTGAGCAACGTCATCGATTGGAGATCGAGTTGAGCGTTGCGGTAATCGTCCTGTATCCGTTTGAACTGCGCGGCATCGGGGACCTCGGCACGGAGGTCGGCTTCGTGAGCCTCCATTCAGTACAAACAACCGTTTATCTTGGATACGACGGTTGCCATCAATACGCGATGAAACCGCGAAAGCGCGCCGGGGCCGTCCATCAGATGACGATAGAAATTTCGGCCGATCGCCATCGTGTCGGGGCGCAAACTCTGCACGCGGACCAGGTTAATGACCTTGCCGCACTTGGCCCGGGTTTCTTCGTAGATTTGGGCGAGCAGTCCCGTCGCCCGATCATCAGGAATGGTCTGAATCCAACTCATGGCATAATCCCAATAAATGAAGCTTAGCGCAGGCATCACCCTTTCGGCCTGCGCGGTTTGCGTTTCGTGGCCTGGGCATTGCCGTGCCCGTGGCCCCTTTTCCCAAATACTGTTCGCAATTCATGCTCAAAGAGTTCGCCGAAAAGCTCCCGGACCTTTCGCCGGGCGTCCTTCATGGTCTGCCGCCCGGCCGGCGTCACGCGGTAGAGCCGGCGGATGTGACGGCCGTTACGGTGGTTTTCCGAGCGCAACAAGCCGCGGCGTTCCAGCGCGTGCAAGACGGGGTACAGCGTCCCCGGGCTCAGTTTGTAACCGTGGCGGCCGAGTTCCTCGATGATCCACAGTCCATAGACCGGTCCTTCGCAGGCATGGTGCAGCACGTGCAGGCGGATCAGGCCGGAAAAAAGGTCTTGCCGGGTTGCGTCGGACATTGCACCTCGTCGCCGCACTTGCTATCGTTGTACGATATCGTAAAGCGATAATAGCAGTTCGGCAACGGTGAGTCAACCCGGCGAGGACCAGAACAATAAGACGGTACCGGTACAGTTTGATGCAAAGAAAGCAGCCGAGGGCGGCTGCTCCACATCAAACTGTACCAGTACCAAAAAAACGGGAGATCGACATGGAAAATCAACACGAAACAAGCCGCCGCGCGTTTCTTCGCACCGTGGGAGGCGCCGCCGGCACTGGTTTTCTTTTAGCCGGCTGCGCGGGAGGCGAACGCCTGAAAGCGGGCCCGGAAGGACACGAGGCCGATGAGGAGGAGGTTTCGCCGGCGGAGGACCTGATGCGCGAGCACGGCGTCCTGAAGCGCGTCCTTCTCGTCTATGGCGAAGCGGTCCGGCGAATCGACGCCGGGCAGGACCTGCCGCCCGAGCCTCTCGCCGACGCGGCCGGAATCATCCGCCACTTCATTGAGGACTATCACGAGAAACTCGAAGAAGACTTCCTGTTTCCACGGATGCGTAAGGCGAACACGTTGGTGGACCTCGTCGACGTATTGGTCGCACAACACCAAACCGGACGGCGTCTCACCGATACGACGCTTAAGCTATCGAACCACCAAGCGCTCAATGACGCCGGCGACCGACGACGGCTTGCCGACTCCCTTCGGCAGTTCGTTCGGATGTACAATCCGCACGAGGCCCGCGAGGACACGGTGCTCTTTCCCGCGCTTCGCAAGATCATCACGCCACACGAATACGGCGCGTTGGGCGAGGATTTTGAGGAGCGGGAACACAAACTATTCGGCGAAGACGGTTTTGAAAAAATGGTGGACCGCGTCGCAGGAATCGAGAGACAGTTCGGCATCTACGACTTGGCGCAGTTCACGCCCAAAGTCTGAAGCCGCATTCGATCGCACGCATGACTCCGCTTCGAGAGCTTGCTGCCCTCTTCCTTCGCCTCGGCACCATGGCCTTCGGCGGGCCGGCGGCGCACATTGCCATGTTGGAGGACGAGGTGGTCCGTCGGCGAGGTTGGCTTTCCACGCAAGGCTTCCTCGATTTGATCGCCGTGACCAACATGATCCCCGGCCCCAACTCCACCGAATTGGCCATCCATATCGGCTATCAACGGGCAGGCGTTCGCGGTTTGCTGGTTGCGGGAATCAGCTTCATCCTACCGGCGACGATCATCGTCGCGACTCTCGCCTGGATCTATGTGCGGTTCGGACAGTTGCCTGCCGCGGGCGGTCTGCTCTACGGCATCAAACCGGTGATCATCGCCATCGTGGCGCAAGCCCTTTGGCGACTGGGCCGGACGGCGATCCGATCTCGATTCCTGGCGGCGGTCGGCGTCGTCGCGGCGGCCGCGAATTTTCTCGGCGTCCATGAATTGATCGTACTCTTCGGCGCGGCGGCATATGTGTTCGTCGCCGAGCAACTCTCGGCGAAGCGAGGCAAGCATGTTGCGCTCGTGGCGATCGCGCCATTTCCCATTCAGGGAGCCCTTGCTGGAGCGGTGTCGACAGCCGGATCGATCACCGTGCCCCTGGGACTCTGGCCGGTGTTCGCGGTCTTCCTCAAGATCGGCTCGGTCCTTTTCGGCAGCGGCTATGTGTTGCTGGCATTTCTTCGCGGCGATCTGGTCGAGCGCCTGGGCTGGTTGACCGAGCGGCAATTGCTCGACGCCGTCGCGGTCGGGCAGTTTACGCCGGGCCCGCTTTTTACAACTGCGACGTTCATCGGTTATTTGCTCTCCGGCCCGTCCGGCGCGGCAGCGGCGACGATCGGCATCTTCCTTCCCGCATTCTTTTTCGTGGCGATCAGCGCGCCGTTCGTCGGCGTCTTGCGGAAATCGAGATGGGCGGGAAGACTCCTGGACGGTCTCAACGCGGCATCGCTGGCCTTGATGGCCGTGGTCGCCTGGCGGCTCGGCCACGCGGCAGTCATTGATCTGCCCACAACAATCATCGCACTGGCGAGTGCGATTCTGCTCATGAGGCACCGAATCAACTCGTCATGGTTGATCGCCGCCGGCGGGCTTTCTGGAATCCTCCTGAGTTCAGCTTGAAAAAATACCTCAACTTGCCAAGAATGTGGGTCTCGCTACGAAGTCGGGCTCAGAGGGATTGGCCATGAAGGGAATCGTACTTGCCGGCGGCACCGGGTCCCGCCTTCTGCCGCTTACCAAAGTCACCAACAAGCACCTTCTGCCCGTCGGGCGCAAGCCGATGATCTATCACCCCGTGGAAAAACTCAGCGGGGCGGGGATCCAGGAAATCCTGATCGTGACCGGCCTGGAGCATATGGGCGACGTGGTCAATTTGCTGGGCTCTGGCAAAGATTTCGGAGTCCGATTCACCTACAAGGTGCAGGACGAGGCCGGGGGCATCGCCCAGGCGCTGGGGCTCGCGGAGAACTTCTGCGGCGGGTCGAAGATGGCGGTCATCCTCGGCGACAACATCTTTCAGGATTCGCTCCGCGATGAGGTGGCGCGATTCTCCGAGCAGGCCTCCGGCGCGAGGTTGATGCTCAAGGAAGTGTCGGACCCGCAGCGCTTCGGCGTTGCCGAAGTAGTCGGCGACAAGATCACCGGCATCGCCGAAAAGCCCAAGCAGCCCAAGACCAATCTCGCCGTCACCGGCATCTATTTCTACGACGGCGGCGTCTTCGACATCATCCGCAAACAGAAGCCCTCCGGTCGGGGTGAGATGGAAATTACCGACGTGAACAACGCGTATATTGCCCGCGGCGATTTGACCTACGGCTTTCTGCGCGGCTGGTGGAGCGACGCCGGCACCTTTGAATCGCTCGACCACGTGCAGAAATTGTTGTCGCAGGAGAAGGGTAAGTGACGACTTTTTCTCCTCAGACGGTCCTCGTGACGGGCGGGGCGGGGTTTATTGGCTCCAATTTTGTCCGCTACGTTCTTGACCAGTTTGCAGACGTTCGCGTCATAAACGTAGACTGCCTGACCTACGCCGGCAATCTCGAAAACCTCTCCGAGATCGCGCACGATTCTCGCTACGTCTTCGCCAGGATCGATATCTGCGACACGCCCGCCGTGACTGCCGTCTGCAAGGAGCACGGCGCCGATGCCATCGTTCATTTTGCCGCGGAGAGCCACGTCGATCGGTCGATCACCGGCCCGGCCGCGTTTATCCGCACGAACGTGCAGGGGACGCTGAGCATGTTGCAGGTCGCGCGCGACTGCGGCGATTTGCGATTTCTTCAGGTCGGCACCGACGAGGTGTATGGATCGCTCGGGAAGACCGGCCTTTTCACCGAGTCGACGCCGCTCGATCCGCATTCGCCGTACAGCGCGTCGAAGGCCTCGGCGGATCATCTCGTGGCCGCGTTTGGACACACCTTTGGCCTGCCGGTGCTGATCACGCGATGCTCGAACAACTACGGGCCGTTCCAATTTCCCGAGAAGATGATCCCGCTGATGATCAACAACGCGCGCCACGACAAGCCACTGCCGGTCTATGGCGACGGGTCGAACGTTCGCGACTGGCTCTATGTCGAGGATCATTGTCGCGCGATCTGGACGGTACTCACGCGCGGAGCGCCGGGACGGGTTTACAACATCGGCGGCAACAGCGAGAAGACGAATCTTGACGTGGTGAAGGCGATTCTCAAACGGCTGAAGAAGCCCGAGAGTCTGATCAGTTTTGTGAAGGATCGCCCCGGCCACGATTTCCGCTATGCCATTGACGCATCGCGGATTAAGATCGAGCTGGGCTGGACGCCATCAGTTGATTTCGAGGCGGGTCTCGCGCGGACGATCGACTGGTACCTGTCACAGCAGAAGTGGCTCGATCACATCACGTCGGGGGATTACAAGAAGTATTACGAAGAGATGTACGCAGGGCGGTAGACCTCGCGACGGATCCGGCCGGCAGGGGCGCCGGCCGCTACCGCTTCGGCGGCGGGGCGGTCGAATCGCGTACGATGAGGTTCGCCGGGAGCTTGATCTTGATCGGCTCGCGACCTGGAACTTCGCGGTGCTCGCTGATTTCGTCGAAGAGCAGGTCGAGCGCGGTCTCGACCATGCCGCGGATGTCGATCGCCAGCGTCGTCAGGGCCGGGCGGAAGAAGGCCGCGATCTTGATGTCGTTCGAACCAATCACGGACAAATCCCGTGGCACTTCCACGTGCATTTCCTGCGCGCCGACGACCGCGGCGAGGGCGATTTCGTCGTTGATGCACATGACCGCCGTCGTCTCGGGAAATCGCGTCAAGAGTTGCTGGAGGGCTGTTGCGCCCATGCTTGCATCCGGGCAGGCCTGGTGGCGCAACTGATTCGCCGGGATGCCGTATTCCGCCATTGCCCGCTCGATGCCGCAGCGCCGAAGATCGAACCAGCGTGGTTCGTTTTCTGCACGCGGTCCGCCGAGATAGGCAAGGTGGCGATGGCCGAGTTCGACGAGATGGCACGCGGCGTGATAATTGAACGCGGTGATGTCGGGGCTGACTTCGTTGAAGATGTTTTGATCGACGGCGCTGTGGATCATGACCGTCGGGGTCTGGCGATAGAGGCCGAATTCCTTTTCGCCGTAGGGGTCGTTGTAGAATTCCTCCGGCGGGGCAATGACGACGGCGCCGGCAAGGCGGAAGTTACGAATCGCCTGGTGGAAGCTGCCCATCGACTGGCAACTGATGACGCCGAAGCGGCGCTTCTCGATGGAGCGCGAGACGATATCGACCAGCTCGGCGAGATAATGATGGCTGGAGATCTCCTCGGCGAACATGACAATCGTGCTGAGGTCCTCGCCGCGCAGGCTGCGAGCCATCAGGTTGGGCGAGTAGCCCATCTCCTTGGCCACTTCGCGGCAGCGCTGGGCCGTGTCCGGGCTGACCAGGTTTTCCTTGCCCGAGAGGGCCCGCGAGACGGTCATGGCGGACAGACCGAGCTTGTCGGCGATGTCCTTGAGGGTGACGTTTTTGGTTTTTCGATCCATTAGTAGTCGCACAGAAAAGTCCTTGCCCGGCTCGTTAACGTAACTGTTATATCATACCCTCGTTTTTTCAAATTGGGCCAACACTGATTCTAGGCCGCCTGAAACCCGGATTGGTAGCGTGCAAAAGCCCCAAAGTGCCGGTTGGGCGAGGAAATAGGGGGTAATTTTGAGGGGTCTGCGAGGGGTAGGCCGGCCGGGGGTCGCGTCGGGGAGTCGATCCTAACGCCAGAGCTGATCGACACGGGTCAGACCGGCAGGGTTGGTGCGTTCCCATTCCTTGCGGACCAGGCCCAGGCCGTAAACGCAATACTCAAATTCGCTGCTGAGCTTCGAGAGGACGGACGCGGGCGGGCGGGAGTCGTCGTTGCTCAGGCGCGAGGCGATCGCGTAAGAGCGCTTGCCCTGGTCGAGATAGTTGAGCAGAAAATCGGCCGCCTGTTTGCGCTGTAGGCGGCGCAGGTTTTCGGGATAGACGCCGGTCCAGAATAGGGTGAAGTCGCCGATGTGGCGGTGGACCGAGCGGCGACGGTCTTCGCTGGTGGCCGAGGGGCCGATCTCGACTTCGCTGACCATCTCGGCGACTTTTTCGATCCGGCGGTTGCTGCCGTCGCCGAGGAGGTTGATCCGCTCGACGTGGATGAAGTCCGTGAGCAGGTCGACGATGTAATCGAGCAGGGATGGATCGCCCAGGCCGATCTGCTTCTGGAAGCTGTCTTCGACCAGGCCGGCGAACCAGCGTCGAAGCGGATGCGTCTGCGGGATCGGGGCCATGCCGACCGGCTCCTGTGCGAGATATCTGATTCGCCCGGCGCGGCGGGCGCGACATGCTATATTCTAGGAAATGTCGGAGGCCGAGGTAAAGCCGCGGCCCCGAAAAAGCCTAACCGCTTTTTTATCGGCGGGTTGCGGCGTCGGTGATGAGCTTGCGACGAACGGGAGGCCGTCATCAAGATCAGCGAGTTGCAATACGAGTTGCCATCGGAATTGATTGCGCAGCGCCCGCTCGAACGGCGCGACGAGGCGCGGTTGCTCGTGCTTCATCGGCAGGAGGGCCGAATCGAGCATCGGCGATTCGCGGACTTGCCGGAGTATCTCACGCCGCGCGATGGTCTCGTACTCAATGTGACGCGCGTCTTGCCCGCGCGGTTCGCGGCGGTCCGACGGACGGGCGGGCGAATCCCGGGGTTGTTCGTGCATGAGGATTCGCCGGGGCGGTGGCGGGTGCTATTGACCGGTGCGGGAAAGCTGCGCGAAGGGGAGCCGTTGGATCTTGTCGGCGGGCCGTGGACATTGACGCTGTTGAAGCGTCTGGAACGCGGCGAGTGCGAGGTGAGCGTCGAGCCGATCGACTCGGCGGCGACGATTCTGCGAACGGTGGGGGCGATGCCGCTGCCGCCGTACATCAAGCGCGAAGGCGGCGATGCGGAGCTGGATCGTCTCGATCGGGAGCAGTACCAGACGATCTACGCGCTGCAGGACGGCTCTGTCGCCGCGCCGACGGCGGGGCTGCATTTCACGCCGGCTCTGATGGAAAAAATCCGGTCGATGGGGACGTCCATTGCCGAACTGGTCCTGCATGTCGGGCTTGGGACCTTTCAACCGATCGACGTCGACGATCTCGCGGACCACCGAATGCACGACGAGGCATACAGTCTTTCGCCATCGTGCGCGGAGACGATTGCGGCGACCCGTGCCAACGGCGGCCGAATCATCGCCGTCGGCACGACGAGCGTTCGCGTTTTGGAGACTTGCGCCGACGAAAAGGGGGTGCGGTCCGGTTCAGGCCGGACCCGACTCCTGATCTATCCGCCCTATCGGTTCCGGGCGACGGACGCGCTGGTCACGAATTTCCACCTGCCCGGCAGCACGTTGCTGGCGCTGGTCTTCGCATTTGCGGGAGCCGAATTCGCGCGCGAGGGTTACCGAAAAGCGGTCGAGCAGCGATACCGCTTTTACAGTTACGGGGATGCGATGCTGATTATTTGATGGTGCGAGGTTTGGCCGCGGGTTTTGGCGATTTGCGTCCGACGCGGGCGTTTTCCTTGTTGTAGGCGTCTTCCAATTCCGCCATGCGCTGCTGCGCCGCGTCGATTCGAGGCCCGAAGAGTTTTTCCAGTTCCTTGCCGTCGACCGGCGTCATCGTGATCGGCCCGGCCTTGACGAGCAGGGTTTGTCCCGTCGAATCGACAAAGAGCTGCGTCGGATCGGCGGCCAACCCCTCGCGGTCGTCGAGGCGAAAGACGCCGTGCGCGGAATGGACACCGGCATCGTGGTCTTCGCCCTGGCAGTCGACGACGCGCGCGACCATCCCCGCCCGAACGTGATCGAACGTCACGAACGCCAGCTTGCGCTTTTTGGCCGGATCGCCGAGGAGCCTCGGGAGCATTCGAATGATGGCCCGGGGGGCATAGGTTTCCGGCACTTCGAGCGCGGGGTTGGCCACGGCGGGCGCGTCCATCGAATAGGTCTGATTGGTCAGGAGCACCTTTCCGTTGCGGAGTCCTTCTTCGAGGGCGACTTCGAGATAGTCCGGCCGATTCGCGGCCGCCGGCACGAGCGTCGTGATGCTGGTTTTCCATCGCTCGTCCTTTAGATTGTTGCTGATGAACATCGAATTCTGCAAACGCCGGGCGCGGCCGTCGTTTTCAAAAGTCCAGCCTCGCTCGCGAATCCGGATGCCGTGGCGGCCTTCCCAGTCGCCGGTCGCCTGATAGATCGCGACGAAACCGATGGTTTTGCCGTCGCGCTCGAACTTGAGAAACTCCTCCGGCACCACGGCCTTCTGGAGTTTTTCGGCATCGAGCGATTTGAGCAACTGAATGCCATCCTCCAGGGCGACTTTCATTTCCGCGTCGTCGACGTTGTTGGACAAGAGACGAATCGAGCCGAGCACGCTGTAAAAAAGCGGCTCGCTCCTGGCGCGGAGCTGGAACGGACCGTTGTAGAGGAGGACGTAATACGTTTGCGGCTTCGCTTCGATGAGGGCCTCGAGCCGCAGCCGTTTGATACCATCGCGTTGAAAGCTGGCGGCAAGGACGGCCCCGGGCCGACCGGCGATTTGCTGGGTCTGCTGGGAGAGTATGGAAATGTCGCTGAATTCCAGCTCGAGCGCGCTGGAAATTCGCTTGAGCATGTCCTCCATTGACGATTTTTTCGTCGTCGAGGTCTGTTTCAGGACAATTTCCTGCGTCAGCGAGGCGGCCACCTCTTGCGACATTTGAAGCAGGGTCACGCCGTGGCGCTCGGGGACGCGCTGTCGAAGGACCTGCCACCCGCTGGGCGGTTGAATGGAATAGCCGTAGGTCCCGTCGACGCAGGGATCGGCCAGCCCGTCCCCGGCGGCGGGCGGCGCGCCGGTTTGGCCGCTGGCAGCGAGGAGAAGGATCATCCAAAGGGTCGTCATGATTTCCTGATGGGTCTGTTCACGTCAAAAAAAGGCGTCCGCCAAAGGAGGAAGATACCAGTCCTTGAAGGCCACCGATCGGCAAATCCGCCGGAAGAGTCCCTCGGCGTTGCGCACGCCGGGCGGCGCGAGGAGGATCAATTCGAAGGCCAGACCGTCGTCGATGCAGGCGACGGCGGAGTACAGGCGTTCTCCCCGGGCGATGGACACCCGGGTCAACATTCGACCCGACATCGGGCCGACTTCGACCGTCTCGCTCTCGGCGAGGTCCTCGCCGAGAAACTGGATGCCGATATCTTCGAGTCGGCTTCCCGCCTTGACCAGCTTGTAGATGATCAGCAGCCGCGTTTTCGTGTCGCGGCGCTCGGTCGGCCAGGCGTATCCGATCGAACCATTGTCTCCCGTTTCATCGTAATCAAAGGACTGGCCTTCCCAGGACGGCAGCGTTTTTGCATCGGAAGGGACCGAAAAGGAGATCGGCCAATAGGCGGGCGATTCGGTTCGACCGAGGCCGGCGGCCGAATTCGCGCGAGACGTAAGCACCCACGCGAGGCTGGTCGACAGGGCGAGGGCGGTCCCTGCGGACACGACGGACCAGCCGGGCCTGGCGGGGATCTCGCGGGTGTATTCGCGCCACATATCAGAAGAGCATATGAGGAAAAAACGAAGGCGGCAATTCGGTCGATCAGGAGGATGCGCCGCCGCCACGACGAATCAGGAAATAATTGATGGCGATCAGCACCCCGATGATGAGCCATCGGACGACGGCGGCCTTCTTGCGTTCGATGGAGATTTCCAGGTCCATGGATTCCTGGAATGTGGGCAGGGCACAGGGCGGGATCATCGCCCCTTCATACTCGACGCCGCGAATCAGGAGCCGGGCCTCGAATCGGTCTATTTCCAGACGGTCGGCGAATTTCACCAGGGCGCGCCGGCGAAGCCAGGTCAACGGCCCGGCTTCGAGTTCGCTTTTGACCATCTCCCGAAAAAGGCGTCGATGGGCGGCGCGGTGCATTTGGCGATCGACCAGCGCCTCGTCGAGCGGGACGAGCGCGAGAACATCCTTAACGTCGTTGTCCATGGAATCCCCCCAATCAACGTTAGGCAAACCCGCCCGATGGAATCCAGAGCCGATAGTCTCGACCGGAATCAGGACCGACGGTATGACCAAAGGCTACTACTTGTTAATTCGAGAGTTGCGGTCTACCATGTCCGCGGTCGAATCGATGGTCCCATAGAAAGAGTATTGATCTAGCCCGCCATGCAGCGACATCCTGATCTCCCTAAAGCCTTCGCCGATCTCGGATTGGAAGTGCCCGTCCTACGGGCTCTTGTGGCGATGGGCTTTTCCGAGCCCTCGCCGATCCAGCGCGAAATCGTGCCGGTCGTCTTGTCCGGCCGCGATGTCCTCGGGCAGGCGCGCACGGGAACCGGCAAAACCGCCGCCTTCGGCATGCCGGCCTTGCAGATGGTCGATCCGCACGGCCGGCTCCAGACGGTCGTGTTGACTCCGACGCGCGAGCTGGCGGCGCAGATCGTCGGCGAGTTTCGGCGAATTGCGCAATTCATGGAGATCCACTGCGTGCCGGTTTATGGCGGCACGGCGATGAAGCAACAGATGCACGCGCTGGGCCGCAAGCCGCACGTCATCGTGGGCACGCCCGGCCGCGTCATGGACATGCTTCAGCGCGGCGCGATCAGTTTCGACGGGGTCAAGATGGCCATTCTGGACGAAGTGGACCGGATGCTGGACATCGGCTTCCGCGACGACATCCGCAAGATTCTGGGCCGGATCACCCATCCGCATCAGACGGTTTTCGTGTCGGCGACGCTGGACGACGAGATTCGCCGGCTGGCCAAACAGTACATGACCGATCCCGCGGAGATCAATGTTTCCCGGGACGATTTGACTGTCGAAGAAGTTTCGCAGTTTTACTGCGTTGTCGAGCCGTGGGACAAGTTCAAGCTGTTGCGGCTGGTCTTGCAAAAGGAAGCCCCGAAGCTGGCGATCGTCTTCACAAACACCAAGCACGGGGCCCGCAAAGTCGCCCAGCGGCTGCACGCGGCCGGCATCGATTGCCGCGAGATACACGGCGATTTGGTCCAGCAGAAGCGCGAGCGAATCATGGAGCGGTTTCGCAAGCACCAGATTCCCGTGCTGGTCGCGACGGACCTCGCTGCGCGCGGCATCGACGTCCATGAAATCACGCACATCATCAACTACGACCTGCCGCAGGACATCCAGGTCTATGTCCACCGGATCGGGCGAACCGCGCGGATGGGCTCGTCGGGCCGGGCGATCACCTTCGTGACTCGCGAACAGGGCAATGACCTGACCGAGATTGAGATGCTCATCAACAAGCAGATCGCGAAGCTGGAGATCGAAGGCTTCCAGGCGACGCCGCCGCCGCGCGAGTCGATGGACCGACCGGGGCCATCTCACGGCACCAGCCCATCACTCCCGACGCCCGCCGCCGCGACTGCGACGCAGGTCGCCGCGCAGGCGCCGCCGTCGGGCCCGAGCCTCAGCGGCAAGTTCCCGCTCTCGCGCCGGCACCGCAGACGATAGGGTTCTTCGCACCTTCGAAGGGTATGGTCATCCGCCCGGCCGTAGCGTCACCCCTCGTGGATGACGCAGGCACCCTGATCCGAGCCGGAAACGTCAGCGCCCGGTTTTGCACTACGGCCCCATCTCCGTTCCCCGCACCGGCAACCCAAGCTCCTGGAGCTTCGCGACCAACGCCGAGAACTGCGCATCCATCGGCGTCTCGCACGACGGTCCCCAACACTGCCCGGCCGACCATTCGTAGAACGCTTCCCACGCGGCCGCTTCGTCCCATTCCCCGCCGCCGGTCATCATCGACGAGCCCCCACCCATCAGGCTCTCTTCCTCGCACTCGTCGGGCACGCCGTCGGTATCCGCGTCGTCGCTGATCTGGGCCGCAATGTCGCAGGCATCGAGGATGCCGTTCGTATTGCAATCGCCGCACGCCGAGTCGTTCCCTCACGACGCGAAGTCGCCTTCGTTAGATTGGCCGGAAACATCCGCGTTGCCGGCCGGTCTTCAGCCGGTCCGCCTTTGCCACCCGCCTTAGCGGTGGACTCAGAACTCCTCTCAACGGATTTCAGCCGGACTTGCGGATAGGATCGCGCATCGCGTTGGGCGGGGGCCTTACGAGGGCCCTTCCTCACGAGGAACCGTCACGAATGGCATGTCCGGCCAGCCCAGTCGGCGTATTGAATCGTCTGTTCGCCGTCCGGACCCGGTCTCGGCGAACGGGATCGCGAGGCCATTCTGCTCCGATCACGGTAACTGTTTACCGTCTTGCAATGGTTCGCGTCGATCAGTCCAGCAGCTGGCGTCTCGTCTGCTGATCGTCTCACGATCAACAATTATCCGATCTTCTATATGAATGCGGCAGTCGGAGAACTGCGGGGAGCTGGCCATG
>CAYPXR010000015.1:0-4402 GCA_964414585.1 uncultured Planctomycetaceae bacterium | reverse complement strand
CGCGATCTTTGGAGGCCTGTTCGAAGAGCCGTCGGTACAGCGAATCGAGGACGCCTCGCCCGCGATGATCGGGGTGGACGAGCGTGTCTTCATCCTTTCCCGAGCGAATCAAACGGCCGTTGTGGAGCAGGTCGATCGGGATGTAGCCTTGCAGTCCGATGATACGGCCCGACTGTTCGGCGACGAAATAGGCCGGCGTCGTTTGCGGCGTTGAATCGAATTCCCACTCCCACTGTGCGTCGGTTCGCGGCGGACCTTCGGCGGCGCCGGGTCGCACGGATGGATCGTTAAAGAGCGAGTTGATTTCGCCGATGTCATCGGGGCGCCAGGAACGCACCGATACGCGTGACGCGGAGACCGCTTCAAGCAGGTTGGAACAGGAATGAGTCCTTACAGGCACTTTTGTTCTCCAGGATTCCTAAGCCCCGACGACAGATGGGGCGAGTTGACGATCGATTTTCGGGCTTACGGCCGAGTGAATGACCACGCGTGGATGGACGTGAGCGACGCCGCCGGTCGTGCGCTCGCCGATGACCATGACCCGAGCCGCGTAGGGTTCTTCGATGGCGTAGGTGAGGGCGTCGCGATCGCGAACATGCAGGCCGACGGCGTATTCGCCGGGAAGCAAGTTCATCTGAAAATCGTAATCCACCTGCTGACGATCCCCCGGGCCCGCGGCGGGGGCCGTCATTCCCAGGCGACTGCTGCTTGTTTCAAGGACGGTCAGATGATCTTCCAGGCGGACGATCGAAAGTCCGTAAGAAGGGTGCGGGATCGATTCGTGAAAAGTCACGTCGAAGGTGAATCGAACGGTCGCGCCCGGAAGGAGGGTAGCGGTTGTCCGGCCCGGCGGGCTCTCTAATTGAAGACTGCTGATGGTGACCGCGTTTCGTCCGTTGGCGCGTTTTTCGATGAGCGATTCGCTGCACGCCTCGTAGTAGCGGCCGATGGCCTGGTGCGCGGGACCACAGAAAAGTTCGGTCCCACCGGAAAGTACCAGCACGCGCTGACAAAAGCGTCCGACCGCGCTGAGGTCGTGCGAGACAAAGACCACGGCAACGCCCTCCTGCAGGAAGCGGTTCATCTTTTCCATGCATTTGGCGCGAAAGACGCGGTCGCCGACGGAAAGGACTTCGTCCACGAGGAGGATCTTCGGCTCGACGTGCGCGGCGATGGCGAAGCCCAGCCGCGCGTGCATGCCGCTGCTATAGCGTTTGACGGGCGTGTCGAGAAACTCGCCAATGCCGGCGAAATCGACAATGTCGTCGAATTTGTCGTGGAGTTCGCCGCGGGACATCCCCAGGATGGAGGCATTCAGTTGAATATTTTCGCGGCCGGTCAAGTCGGCGTGGAAGCCGGCGCCCAGCTCGATCAGCGCGGAGATTCGACCCTGAACGTCGATTCGGCCCTTGGTCGGACGCAAGATGCCTGCTAATAGCTTGAGCAGGGTGCTCTTGCCCGCGCCGTTGGGGCCGATGATGCCGAAGGCCTCGCCAGGCCGGACTTCGAAATGGATGTTGGAGAGCGCCCAGAAATCGGACTGGCCGGGGGGGCGATGAATTCGGCGACGCAGCAATCGCGCGGCAATCAGATCGCGGAGGGAGTCGAAATGATCGCCCCGGCGGAATCGTTTGGAGACGCCGAGAGCGCGGATGACGGGTGCGTGCATGGAAAAAGCGGGGGCCTCCAGGCGAACCGACCTATGTTTATCGGGTCATCATCGAAGGGCGCTTGACGGCCTTCGGGCCATCGCCGGGCGCAAGAGTTGCCGCGCGTCAGGCGGAAAGTGCGGCCGTGCGCTCGAGCCACCAATTGGCAATGTTGCTCGGGGTCGTGACCCAGGCGGCACGGTCGTCGGCGATCATTCGACAGGCGGCGATGTAGCTTTCCCGCCAGGCCGGCGTCGAATGCCAATGGCCGACGTGCCAGTTGAGGACGGCGAGACCGCCCAGCGAGCGAACGGTTTCGAGATGGGTCTCGACCGTTTTGATCGCGGCGGAGACGTCGTCTGTCGGCAGTTGCATGTCCGCGATCGTCATCGGCAGCTCAACGAAATCGCGGATCCAGCCGGTCGTGTCATGAAACGGCTGAAACGGCAGGGCGGTTCCGCAGCGAAAGCCGGGCATGCTGTTAAATCCAAGTGAGGTATCGTAGAGAAGTCCGGCCCTGGCGTGCTCGGTCAGCGATCGGATGGGGTCGCTCGGGTCGACCAGCAGGTAATGATGGCGCACGCCGGAAATCTTTGAGGGTGTGCGTCTCGCCAGTATTCCAAGCTGGTCGTTCATCGCCGGCTGTCCGCGAAACGTGTGATAGGCCGCGTGGAGTCCGGTTTCCCAACTCCCGTCGTTCAATCGGGTCATCACCGAACGGTATCGCGAGGCCGACAGATCGTATTGAACGTCCAGGGGATGTCCGTCGGTGCGAGAGACGGTGGAAAAATAAAATGAGGATCGAAATCCCAGGCTCGCTTCGAATCGGCAAATCTCGTCGAAGTCCCATTCGCGACGTCGCGTCGGAAGACCGCCGATTGCGCCGAGCAGGCCGTGGGCGCGAAGCTGGCTCGCGAGCGCCCAATAGGCTCGACGGAATCCGCCGTCTTTGAACCGCAACGCTCGCCAGACATCCGAAAGCGCGGAGGGAGGACGCTCCGGTCGATCCACGTCATGCGTCAGCGCGACCGCATACATTCGCCCCGACGGCCATCGTGAAACGAATTCACAGGTTTGATCTGATTCCCGAAGTCGTTGCGTCAGTTTCTTCGCGTAGCTTTCGATGGGCGGTGAGTGCAGCGCGCCGATCTTGCCCAGAGTGCTTTGCGCTCCCATGACGCGACCGTGCTCGTCGCGCGGCGTCGGGGCTTTTTCGCTTGCCAACGTCAGCCAATAGGCAGTGGCCCTCGCCAGGTCGAATCGGAGCGGTCCGTCATCGTTCATGTGCGGCGGCGGTGAGCCGGGCTCGAAGGGGGATTCGTCGGGTTGAACCCAGATCGATGCCGCGTGACCAAGTCTTTCGTCCGCGCCGTAGTAAATTGCCGATGGAGCATCGCTCGTGAAACGATGTTTCACGCCGACGGCGTTCAGCAGTTGCGACCATCCATATCGTGCGAGTTCTGTGTCGTTCTCGCGAGCGAGGCGCACGCGCAGCACATCGGGGCGCGCCGACGGTCGGGCGAGATCGAACTCAGGCGTGGCAAGGGCCGTCACACTTGTTTATCGGCGGTTTCAGACAAGGAACCCCGGATCAGGGCTTGAGCATGTTCAGTCCAAGGTCCTTGAGCTGCGACTCGGTCACCGGCGATGGGGCGCCGGTCAGCGGGCAGACCGCCTTGGCGTTCTTCGGAAAAGCGATCACATCTCTGATGGACGAGAATCCGCCGAAGAGCATGACAATGCGGTCGAGCCCGAGCGCGATGCCGCCGTGGGGCGGCGCGCCGTATTGCAAGGCTTCGAGAAGGAAGGCGAATTTGGCCTTGGCCTCCTCTTGTGTAAGGCCGAGCATCTGAAAGACCTTCGACTGTACGTCGCTGCGGTGAATTCTGATCGACCCGCCGCCGAGTTCAATGCCATTGAGCACGATGTCGTAGGCCTTGGCGCGGACCTTCAGCAAATCCTCGACGGGCGCGATTTCCGGACTGTCCAATCGCAACAAGGCGAGGTCCTCATCCTTCGGGCTGGTGAAGGGGTGGTGCATTGGAAATACGGCCTTCGACTCGGTGTCGTAGCCGAACATGGGAAAATCGACGACCCAGCAAAACGCCCATTTGTCCCCGGGGATCAGTCCGCGGCGCTCGGCGACGGTCGAGCGCAGCCAGCCGAGATACTTGGAAACATTTGCCTCGGTGTCGGCGGCGAAAAAAATCAGATCGCCGGGTTTCGCGGCGCTGGCCTGCAGGAGTTCCTGCACCAGCGCTTCGCTATCGAAGAATTTGGCGACGCCGGTTTGCAGCACGGTCTTGCCGCCTTCGACGGCGACCTTGACCAGCGGCAGACCGCCCGCGCCGATGCCTTTGATCTCTTCGACCAGGCCGTCCGATTCCTTGCGCGTCATCTCCGCGCCGCCGGGCAGAACGATGCATCGCACCGCGCCGCCGGTGTCGGCCGGTTGGCGAAAGACGTTGAAGGACATCTTTTTCGCCAGCGGCGTCAGATCCTTGATCGTCATCTCATAGCGAAGGTCGGGCGCGTCGCGTCCGTAGCTTCTCATCGCCTCCGCGTAACTGATGCGTTTGAGCGGCAATGGCACGTCGAGCCCGATCGCGACTTTGGCGACCTCGGCGATACACGCTTCGACGTGGCCCATGATGTTTTCCGGCTGGATGAACGCCATTTCGACGTCGATCTGCGTAAACTCCGGTTGACGGTCGGCGCGGAGGTCCTCGTCGCGGAAGCAGCGCGCGATCTGG
>CAYPXR010000014.1:0-5004 GCA_964414585.1 uncultured Planctomycetaceae bacterium | reverse complement strand
GCGGGACCGTCCGAACGGAGAATCCCGGCGACGGCGTAAGGGCCCGTTGCTACAGGGCCGGCGAGACCGATCTGGTCGCCGAGCTGGTAGCCAAAGCGCTCGGCGAGAACGCGGGGAATGACAACGGCGTCGCGATTCAAGAGCAGCGTCGGCAGGTCGAGTTGAACGCCTTGCTCCAGTTGATAGCCGCGCAGCCTGGCTTCGCGAGCGGGGCTGACGCCCAGCACCATCACCGACTGGCGGTGTTCGGTGAGGGTTGCCGCGGTCTGGACGATGGGCGCGGCCGTGACGCCGGGCGTATTTTCAATTTTTTCCAGGAGTCGTTTGTCAACGCCGCCGGGCGCAACGACGCGATATTGCGCATGGCCGGCGAGGGCGTCGAGGTTGCCTTGAAAGGCGTGGACGATGCTCTCCTGGGTGATTCGCATGGAGACAAAAAGCATGACGGCGACGGCGATAGAGACGACGGAGAGCAGGTAACGCAGCGGGTGCCGGCGGACGTGCTGGGGGGTCGTGCAGAGCAATTGCTGAAAGATGGAGGAGATCGTCACGCCGACTGCACTCCTGCCGGTGTGTCGGCTTCGACTCGGCCGTCGCGAATGCGGATGATCCGATCGGCCTTGGCAGCAACTTCGGGATCGTGCGTCACGAGAATGGTCGTCCGCTGATTTTCGTGCGCGGTTTCGCGGATCATATCCATGATCTCGGCGCTGGTCGCCGAGTCCAGGTTGCCGGTCGGCTCGTCGGCCAGCAGCAGCGCCGGATCGGTGACCAGCGCGCGGGCGATGGCGACGCGCTGCATCTCCCCGCCGGAGAGTTCATCGGGATAGGCGGTCGCGCGACGAGCCAGGCCGATGCGTTCGATCATCGCGTGGACGGTCGGGCGCACGGCGGCGAATCGCTTGCCGTCGAGAAGCAGCGGCATGGCGATGTTACGATCGAGCGGCAGGTTGGGGAGCAGGTTGAAGAATTGAAAGACGAGGCCGATGCGATAGCGGCGCAGCTCGGTGCGCTCGATCTCAGTCATCGCCCTCGTATCCTTACCGTCAATTTGAACCCGGCCGCCGGTCGGAAGGTCGAGCGCGGCGGCAAGATGGAGAAACGTGCTTTTGCCGGAACCACTGGGCCCGACGACGGCGACGAATTCACCACGGGCGGCGCTGAGGGACAGACCGTCCAGGGCGCGCGTCGGACGGCCGCGGCGCTCGTAGACCTTGGCGACGTCTTCAAAACGGAGCATGTCCGAGGAATCCGGCATGGGCGGGCCATTCTAGTGCAGCCGGATGGGCAATTGAAACGTCGGAACTATCTTTTGCGACGGGCCGAATTGGCCGATAATCCCAAACCAGGCGGAACGAGTCGAGGATTCAGCATGATCGTCGTCATGAAATCCGGTTGCACGCCACAGGACGTCCAGCACGTCGTCCAGCTCCTGCGCGAGCGCGGCCTCAAGGATCATGTCATCGTCGGGACCGACCGGACCGTGGTGGCGGCGATCGGCGACAAGCGCCAAATCGACATGAGCGCGATCGAGAATGCGCCGATGGTCGATCGGCTGGTGCCGATCCTCTCGCCATACAAGGTCGCCAGCAAAGAGGTCAAAAGCGAACCGTCGGTCATTTCGATCGGCAAGGGCGCGACGATCGGCGGGAAGAAAGTTTGTGTCATCGCCGGGCCGTGCAGCGTCGAGGATGAAAAACAGATCATGGCCTCGGCGCTCGCCGTGAAAGCCGCGGGGGCCGTGGGCTTGCGCGGCGGGGCCTTCAAGCCGAGGACGAATCCGTACGAGTTTCAAGGGCTCGGCGAGGAAGGGTTGAAGCTGCTGCGCAAGGCGGGCGACGAAACCGGCCTCTCGGTCGTGACGGAAGTGATGAGCATCGATCAAGTCGATCTCGTGGCCGAGTACGCCGACGTGCTTCAGATCGGCACGCGGAATATGCACAACTTCAACCTGCTGGTCTCCGCGGGACGGACGAAAAAGCCGGTCATGCTCAAGCGCGGTTGGAGCGCGACGCTGAATGAATTCCTGTTGGCCGCCGAATACGTCATCAATGAAGGCAATACCAACGTCATCCTCTGCGAACGCGGCATCCGCACCCACGAAACGTATGTTCGCAACACGCTGGCCCTGGGCATCATTCCTGCCATCCAGCGGGAGTCGCACCTGCCGATCGTCATCGACCCGTCACAAGGAACCGGCCACGCCTACATGGTGCCGGCGATGAGCCGGGCGGCCATCGCGGCGGGAGCGGATGGGCTCTTGATCGAGGTGCATCCCGACCCCGAACACGCCATGACGGACGGGGCCCAGTCGATCACGCCGCGGACGTTTGCGGATTTGATGCGGCAATTATCGTCGATTGCGTCGGCGGTGGACCGGTCGATCTAATCGACGTTGTTTCATGAATGGCGACGAGGCCGCATCCATAATAGCGCGGGGGTCAATAGCAGCAGCGTCAATGGTTCGGGCACTCCGGTAAACGCGACCGCCAGACCCAGTTCGAAGACATATCCGGGATCGGCGCTTTGGACGCCGCTCGACGTGCCGTTGTGAACTTTCGTATCCATCGGCAGCGGCGTCGGTCGGAGAATGCCGCCCCATGTCCAATCCACGCTGCCGCCCGGCGTGGCGGAGAAAGCATATTGACCCGCGTTGCCGTCGAGATAGGACGAGCCGGGGACCTGGATGTCGTAAATTCCGTGCCCCAGGAAGTTGTAGGGATTGGATTGCGGAAGTTCGTAAAAGTGGCCCTGGATGTCCCGCATGAAGGAAACATAGAACCCGCTATCGTTCCCCACCTGGGGCGTGGCGAAAGACGTGCCGGCGAAGGTCATGCCGGTCACGGTCACGTCCACCAATGGCGCGCCGTTCGGGTCAAAAAGCGACGTCGGCCCCGCGTGATCGATGTCGGCCAGACTCACCGGAACGTCGATGTACATGTGCAGAAGGCGGAACAGGGCGTTATCCTCGGTAACGCATTTCAAAATTATCGGGGACAAGCTCGGGCCAATCGTACCGATCTGGGTATGGTCTTCCGGATCGCCGTCCTGGAAGGTCGCTTTCAGGTCGACGAGGTCGGCGCCTGGAAAGCCGATGGTGACGGTCTTTGACGCAACGGTCGTGCCCCCCTGTTTGACCAGGACGTTGAACGAGCCGACAGGTTCGCCGACCTGCGCGCGGGCGGGAGTCGTCCCCAAAAGGATGGCGAAACCGGTCGTGACCAACATTGAAAATCGAGTGAACATGAATTCCCCTCCATGAAAAGCCCGGCCGGCAGAACAGCGCGGCACGAGCAGACTTTTTGTCCCGCGAATGCGGATACGATTTCAAAATCCAACGTGCGTCAACGTCGGTCCAACGTGGATCACGTGATCGCTTCGGGGAGAATCCGACTTGATTTCGAGTTCGTCGAAAACATTTTTCAAAGCGGGGAGAAGTGCGAGATCTCCTCCCAAATTCTAGGTGGCCAGGTTGTCGATAAAGCGTCTCAATTGCTTAAATAAAAATTGACGTGCCCCTTCTTTGGGGGGTTCGTTACCTGGGTTCTTCGTTGGTTCAAAGAGACTTGCGAAGGAGTCGGGATGCGCGGGCGGGGCGGACGCCGCAATGGGCCGATTTTTAACCGGATAACTATTATCGTATTATTTATTTGATGCTGTTACCCGTCTAGGCACGAGTCGATTTGCCATTGGCCAGCCAGTGTTCGAGTATAAGATCATATTTCATCGATAATTAACGCATATTCTCTGCTGGCAACTGATACTCCTAGGCCCCCCTCGAAAGTCAATTTTCAAGTCAGAATCCTCTTTTCGAGCATTTGGTCAGCAGCTATAATCCACATCAGAAAGTGGTAGTTTTGGAATATTTTCCACCGGTCGCGAGTTTTTTACTACGGTGGAAGATTGTTTTGACCTGAATGGTTGCAAGAGCCCACACCAAACGGGTCAGTTGAATGCGCCTCACGGATCGAAACGGTAATCCATGCCATCGATCGTGAAGTGGGAATGTGCACGAGGTTAGCTTTTGGTGAGCGCCACGCCTTGGTGTGGGTGTGCAGACTCATTCGTCACGGAAGGCATGACAGAAAAGGAATGGTCATCATGACATCAAAGAATCGCCGATCGTCGGGTTTCACTCTTATCGAGTTGCTGGTCGTCATTTCCATTATTGCAATCTTGATCAGCATCCTGCTGCCCGCGCTTTCCAGCGCGCTTCAGCAGGCTCGCAAAGTGCGCGATCAAGCCAATATGAAGGCGATTGGAGCGCTCGCCCAGACCTATGCCAGCGATGACCCGAACGGCGTGATCGGTCCGGTTCACCCCTATGCGACCCATTTCATTTATGAGGGATACGCCGAATACGGCGGCGGTCCGGGAACGATGGTCGGCGATGGAAACTTCAACTACTTCGGCTGGGGCCACGAGATGGATCCGCGAACCCGGCCCTTTAACAGGATCATGTATGGCGACAATGGAATTGTCGCGAATACGGCCCCCGGCGCTCGCGGCGTGTTTGAGACGTTTCAATGCCCCGGGAATGAGCTCGGCTGGCAGGAGTGGCCCGGCTTCGGCAGCAGTCCGCGCGAGACCGAATCACCCTATTTCAAGGGCAACGGCGTGGCCTTTCGCATGAACAACCTGCCTTATGACGACGGCAATACCAACGGGATCTACGGCCGATCCATCAACCGCATCCCCGATACGTCCACGACGGTGGGTTGGATGGAAGCGCGGGTGTTCCAGACGCTCTTTACGAACGAAGTCACGGGCTTTCTCGAGCCGGGTGAACTCATCAGCTACCATGCCAAGACCGGATTCTTCAACGTGATCTATTGCGACGGCCATGCCGCTTTCGTGGACTTCGGAAAGGGAACCTATTACCAGCACAAGTATTTCGACGACCACACGGAATTCAACGAACTCGACGCCCGGGGCTCCTGGGGAAAGATGGATTGTTTCCCTGAGCCATTTGTCATGAGAATCTAGGATGCGAGAGGGGGTGCC
>CAYPXR010000013.1:0-42127 GCA_964414585.1 uncultured Planctomycetaceae bacterium | reverse complement strand
CCAGCATGTCTTCGTGATATTGATCAAGCTGTCGATGCAGGGCATTAAGCTCCAACTGCAGCCAGTGGGAACGGCCCTGATCAGTCTTCGCATTCAGTGCACGTATCAACCGGCTGCCATCCATGGCCAGCTCCCCGCAGTTCTCCGACTGCCGCATTCATATAGAAGATCGGATAATTGTTGATCGTGAGACGATCAGCAGACGAGACGCCAGCTACTGGACTGATCGACGCGAACCATTGCAAGACGGTAAACAGTTACGGCAGGGGCGCCGGTCGCCACGGCGACTCGACTGGGCGAGCCGCTGCGCGAAGGCGAAATCCACTCTAGTGTGTGATTCTCATCGGAATCATTACGTAGAACACGGCCCACAGTGCGAGCAGGATGCCGATCAGGACGATGGTGCCCAGGATCGTCAGGCGCCGGCCCAACCGCGTGCTGTCGGCGATGGCCACGACGTGGGCGTCCTTCGGCGTCGTCGCGAAGGTGAGGCCGTGCAATTGCCGGTCCGACTGCGCCGGCGTCGCCATGCTCACGCCGATCAGGACCAGCACGCACACCGCGAACATCAGGATCGCGAAGTGCAGAAAATTCATGGTGATCAGCGGCTCGATCGCGCCGAGGTTCCATCTGCCGGCGTTCATGCCGAATTCCAGAACAAATCGCAGGCTCCCGAGGATCAGCCCGGCATAGAGCGAAGCGAGCGCCCCCGCGCCGTTGAGCCGCTTCCAGAAGAGACCGAGCAGGAAGACGGCGGCGATGGGCGGGCTGATGTACGCCTGAATCTTTTGCAGGTATTGGTAGAGTTGACCGCCGCCGAGGTAGACCATCATCGGGACCCAGAGGATTCCGATGACGACCATGACGACGGTGACGATTCGCCCGACGAAGACCAGCTCGCGTTCGGAGGCGTTGGGGCGGCTTGGTTTGTAGAGGTCCATGGTGAAGATGGTGCCGCAGGAATTGAAGCAGGCGGCCAGTGAGGACATGATCGCGGCGAAGAGACCGGCGATGACGAGGCCCTTGACGCCGACGGGCAGAAGCATGGTGAGCTTGGGGTAGATCGTGTTGGACTGCTCGGCGGGGACATTGGGGAACAGCTTCAGGGCGATGATGCCCGGAAAGACGAGCAGGAACATGGGGAGGATCTTGAGGAACCCGGCGAAGAGCGCGCCGCCGCGGGCGTGGTCGACGTTTTTGGCGCCGAGCGCGCGCTGCACGATGTACTGATCCGTACACCAGTACCAGATGCCGAGGATGGGGAGGCCGAAGATCATGCCTGGCCAGGGGTAGGCGTGACCGGGGGGTTTGAGCATGGACCAATGCGTCATCGGGACTGAATCGATGAGCGATGAGAGGCCGCCGGCTTTTGCAAGGCCGATCATGGTCAGGCCAACCGCGCCGCCGATGAGGACGAAGGCCTGGAGGAGTTCCGTGTAGATGACGGCGGCAAGCCCTCCGGCGATGGTGTAGATGCCGGTGGCGATGACCAGCACGAAGCTGGACGTGTAGAGGTCCCATCCGAAGAGCATGTTGAGAAAGAGCGAGCCGGCGTAGAGGGTGACGGCGATCTTGGTGATGACGTAGGAAATCAGGCTGATGACGGTGAGGTAGGTCCGGCACTGCTTGTTGTACCGGCGCTCCAGGAACTCCGGCATCGTGAAGACGCCGGCGCGGATGTAAAAGGGAATGAAGACCCATCCGAGCAGCATGCAGGCGACGGCGGCGAAGAGTTCGAACTGTGCCACGGCGAATCCGCTGGTGTAGCCGTCGCCGGCCAGACCGACGAAATGCTCGGACGAAATGTTCGCGGCGAAAAGCGCCCCGCCGACGGCGATCCAACCGGCGTGTCGGCTCGCGAGAAAGTAGTCGGTGGAGTTCCTGGTTTTTCTGGCGAAGTGAAACCCGATGCCCATGACGACGAGGAAGTAGACCGCGATGAAGGACCAATCGAGGCCGGAAAGCTGCTGCTGAACGACGGAGGGCATGGTGGGGTTCCCTGGCGGAAGCCTTGGCGGCGAAACGTTTTCGCAAGTCTAAGCGAATCCGGACTCCACGCCTACCTTTTTCTCGATCTGGATGCCCGGTCAGATGGGTTGGAGGGCCTTTTTGCGAGCCTCGGCGGAGGGAATGATGGGTACGATCTCGAAATCGACCAAGTCCTTCCAGTGGCAAGTCCATTGGTCGAACAGCCCGGCGTCGTCCGTTTCCATCAGTTGCCAGCACATGGAAATGTCCGCCGCCACCCAGCTCTCGATAAAGTGCAGCCCTTCCGGCGTCATTCGGCCTTTGTCGGCGAAGCGGCGGTAGATGTCTGCGACGCGACCTTTCTTGAATCGTTCGACGACCATGTATTGCATTGGTTTGTCTCCCAAGACCGGCTTGATTCTACAGGATGAAGGCGGATGGTACCGGCCTGTTCGGGGAGTTAGACTAGCGGGGCCTGTGGAAGCTGGTTTCGGGCTGTTCGAAAACGATGATTTGGAGGGAGTATTGAGGTGCAGAGCAAAGCCAAAACCGTCAAAGAATATCTCGCCGGACTTCCTGAGGATCGCCGGGCGGCCCTCGAAGCCGTACGGAAAGTGATCCTGAAAAACCTCGACAAGGACTTCGAGGAGGGCATGCAATACGGGATGATCGGCTATTACGTCCCGCACGAGATCTATCCCGCGGGCTATCATTGCGATCCGAAGCAGCCGCTGCCGTTTGCGGGCCTCGCGTCTCAGAAGAACCACATGGCGGTTTACCTGATGTGTGTTTACGGCAGCAAGGAGCAGGAGGAGAAGTTTCGCAAGGACTGGGCCAAGAGCGGCAAGAAGCTGGACATGGGTAAGTCGTGCGTTCGCTTCAAGAAGCTCGAAGACGTCGCGCTCGACGCCATCGGCAATGCCATCGCTCGCGTCTCCGCGAAGAAATACATCGCCGCGATGGAAGCCATCCTGGCCGGGTCCAAGACTTACGGAAAAAAGAAAAAGGCGAGGCCCAAGGCCTAGTGCCGCCCACGTCTATAAGTCGTGTGCCAATAAGATATTAAGATAATTATGGGCCTGATCATTAGTTCAGTCTGAAAGCCATATTGATATAGTACCGAATTGGTACTATATTGCCTATGTCCGTTGACGAGCCCGGTGTTTCGAGGATTCGCGATCGTGTTCGCGCTGACGAAGAAAACCGACTACGCGATCATCGCGCTGTCGCACATGGCGCAGCGGCCCGGCGTGATTTGCAATGCGCGCGAGATCGCCGAGCGGTTTCACATGCCGCTGGCGCTGATGATCAAGGTGCTCAAGGTCCTGAGCCAGGGCGAGCTGGTCCGTTCGATTCGCGGCGTCAAGGGCGGTTACACGCTGGCGATGCCGGCGGAGCGAATCACGCTCGCGTCGATTATCTCGACGGTCGAAGGCCCGGTGAAAATCGTGCAGTGCGCCGGCCACGAGCCCGGCGAGACGTTGTGCGATCTGTTGGACGTCTGCCCCGTGACGCGCACGGTGCGAAAGGTACACGAAAAGTTGAAAGGGTTTTTGAATCAAGTGACCCTCGCTGACATTGCGTACGATCGGGATTACGGCAACGGTCGCGTGCCGGTCTCGGTTGAAGGCCATGTGGTGAGGAGGGAGTCGGTCTTATGAAGTTGCCCATCTACATGGATTACAACGCGACGACACCGGTGGACCCGCGCGTCGTCGATGCGATGCTGCCCTATTTCCGCGGCGACTTCGGCAACGCCGCCAGCCGCAACCACGAGTTCGGCTGGAAGGCCGAGGAGGCGGTCGAGAAGGGCCGGCAGCAGGTGGCCGACGCGATCGGCGCCTCGTCCAAGGAAATCATCTGGACGAGCGGCGCGACGGAGTCGAACAACATCGCCATCAAAGGCGCGGCCTTCATGTACCGCGAAAAGGGCAACCATATCATCAGCCAGGCCATCGAGCACAAGGCGGTGATCGACCCTTGCAAGTACCTGGAGCAGAACGGTTTCAACGTGACCTTCCTGCCGGTGGACAACCAGGGCATGGTCAGCGCCGAGCAGGTGCGCGAGGCGATGACGGATCAGACGATTCTCGTCTCGATCATGCACGGCAACAACGAGGTCGGCACGATCAACCCGATCGCCGAGATCGGCAAGCTCTGCAAGGAAAAGGGCGTCCTCTTCCACACCGACGCCTGCCAGACTTTCGCCAAGTTGCCGATCGACGTGGATGCGATGGGCATCGACATGCTTTCCGCCTCCGGCCACAAGATCTACGGCCCCAAGGGCGTCGGCGCGTTGTACGTCCGGCGCAAGAGTCCGCGCGTCCGACTCGAACCGATCATCCATGGAGGCGGTCACGAGCGCGGCATGCGCAGCGGCACGCTCAACGTGCCGGGAATCGCCGGCATGGGCAAGGCAGCCGAGATTTGCGTCCAGAGCCAGAAGGAAGAGATCGAGCTGATCACCCGGCTGCGCAACCGGCTGAAGGACGGCCTGTTCAACCGGCTCAACGAGATCTTCCTGAACGGCCACCCGACGCAGCGAATCCCGAACAATCTGAACATCAGCTTCCTCTACGTCGAAGGCGAAAGCCTGATGATGGGCTTCCACGACATCGCCGTTTCCAGCGGCTCGGCCTGCACCAGCGCGTCGCTCGAACCGAGCTACGTGCTGAAGGCCCTGGGTCGCGGCGACGATCTGGCCCACAGCTCGATCCGCTTTTCCATTGGGCGGTTCACGACGCAGGAGGAAATCGATTACGCGATCGAGCGCGTCTGCTCGACGGTCGAGCGGCTGCGCGAAATGAGCCCGCTGTACGAGATGGCCAAGGAAGGCATCGATTTGAGCAAGGTGCAATGGGCGGCGCATTGACAGGGCGTGTAAAAAAAAGGCGAGTGTCTTAGAATAAAAAAGGCCAAGAGGCAGGAGCAGATACGATGGCATACAGCGAAAAAATCGTCGAACACTACGAGCACCCGCGAAACGTCGGTTCGCTCGACAAGAACGACCCGAACGTCGGCACCGGCATCGTCGGCGCGCCGGAGTGCGGCGACGTCATGAAGTTGCAGATCAAATGCGACGAAAGCGGCCGGATCGTGGACGCCAAGTTCAAGACCTTCGGCTGCGGCTCGGCGATCGCCTCCAGTTCCCTCGCCACCGAGTGGATGAAGGGCAAGATGGTCGACGAGGCCCTCCAGATCAAGAACACCGACATCGTCAAGGAGCTGTCGCTTCCGCCGGTGAAGATTCACTGCAGCGTGCTGGCCGAGGATGCCATCCGCGCGGCGATCGGCGATTACAAGAAGAAGCAGACCGAGGTGGCGGCGGTCGCCGGCGCGAAGTAACGCGGCGACTTGAATGAGGAATTCCGAAGGGATTCGGTAACGAGGAGTTGAATCAGGCTATGGCGATTGAACTGACAGAACGGGCGGCGAGCGAGGTTAAGACGATCATCGATCAGCAAAAGCTCCCCGCGGACAAGACCTATCTCCGCGTCGGCGTCAAAGGCGGCGGGTGCAGCGGATTTTCGTATACGCTGGATCTCACCGAACACATGAACGAAAACGACGAAGAGTTCGACGTCCACGGCGTCAAGGTGATCTGCGATCCGAAGAGCCACATTTACCTGACCGGCGTGTCGGTCGACTTCAAGGACGAAGTCATGGGACGCGGTTTCGTCTTCAATAACCCGAACGCCACGCACACCTGCGGATGCGGCAGCAGCTTCAGCGCTTAACCGCGCGGCTCGCGGCCGTGCCGATCGTCTGGGGGATCGTGTCATGACCCGGATCGAAACGGTCGCAATCCCCACGAAATGCACGACGTGCGAGGCCCTCGCGCAGACGCCGCTCGTCTGCCAGGATTGCCATCAGCTCCTCGCGCACGTTCAGGGCGCGAATTACTTTGAGCTTTTCGGCCTGCCGCGATCCTACGAGATCGATCCGCGGGAACTCGCCCGCAAGTACCTGGCCATCAGCAAGAACATTCACCCGGACCGCTTTGCCTCGGGCGATCCGCAGATGCAATCGTTCGCGCTGCGCGCCTCGGCGTCGGTCAACCGGGCCTACGAGGTGCTCAGCGATCCCCGGCATCGCGCCGAATATTTGCTCGAATCGGCGGGCGGCCAGTCCGCCGCGCAGGACAAGCGCGTGCCGGCCGATTTGCTCAGTCGCGTCATGATGCTCCGCGAGGAGATCGAAGACGCCAAGGCCGGCGGCGATGCGGCCACGCTGGAAGGTATCCGCGCCGGCGTGAGCAACGATCGGGACGAGACCGTGACTAGGATTGCGAAGCTCTGCAACGCATTGCCCGGCGGTACGCCGGAAACGCGCGACGAGCTTCGCCAGCAACTGAACGCCCTGAAGTATCTGGATAATCTGCTGGCACAGTTTGAGCCGTCGCCGGCAGGCGAAAAGGAATGACGAAAGACGACATCATTCTGGGCATCGATCTCGGCACGACGTTCAGCCTCGTGGCCTACGCCAACGAGCGCGGTCCGCAGATCATCCGCGACGCGAGCGGCGAGGGTCGTTTGCCGTCGGTGCTCTCGTTCTCCCCGACCGGTAAGGTCACCATCGGCTGGGAGGCCCGAAAGCATGCCGTGGAGAATCCTCAATCGACGGTTTATTCGATCAAGCGGCTCATGGGGCTGGGCCTCGACGACTTGAAGAATGAACTGCCGCACCTGGCTTACCTCGTCGTTCAAGGCCAGCGCGACGTCGTGAAGGTCGACATCAACGGCGAATTGCTCACTCCGCAGGAAATCTCAGCCCTCATCCTCCGTGAGCTGGCGGACCGCGCCGCAAAACAATTCGGCCGGCGGATCAAGAAGGCCGTCATTACGGTCCCGGCCTATTTCGATGATTCGCAGCGCCAGGCCACGCGCGACGCCGGTCGAATCGCCGGTCTCGACGTCGTCCGCATTGTCAATGAGCCGACCGCCGCCGCGCTGGCCTACGGCATCGGCACTCGAACGCCCGCCGCGCCGGCCCGCGCGGGTTCCCTGCCCATCGGCGACAAGAGCAAGTGTACGGGCACCGCGCCCGGCGAACCCGCTTCCGCCGCGAGCGAAACATCGACGATCGCCGTTTACGATCTTGGCGGCGGGACCTTTGACGTCAGCATCCTTCGCCTCTCCGGCGAAGTCTTCGAAGTCATCTCGACGCACGGCGATACGCACCTCGGCGGCGACGATATTGACCGGACGATCATTCAACTGGTCGAGCGGGAAGTCGCCGAAAAGTTCAACGTGAAGATCGATGCCCCCTCCACGCGCCAGGCCCTGCGGCTCTTCGCCGAGGACGTGAAGATTCGCCTGAGCGAGCAGCCCTCGGCCAGCATCGAACTGGACCTCGGCGCGGGCCGCGTCTATCGCCGGACCATCGAGCGCAAGGAATTCGACGCGATGATCGCGCCGCTCATCGAGCGGACGCTCTCCGCTTGTCGTCAGGCCCTCACCGACGCGAAATTGCAGCCGGGTCAGATCGACCAGGTTGTGCTCGTCGGCGGGTCGAGCCGCATCCCCTCGGTGCGCCAACGCGTCGAGGAATTGTTCGGACGCAAGCCCTACACCGCGTTGAACCCCGACGAAGTCGTCGCGCTCGGCGCGGCCGTGCAGGGCCAGGTCCTCAGCGGTCGCCGCGACGACGCCCTGCTGCTCGATGTCACGCCGCTCTCGCTCGGCATCGAGACCATGGGCGGCGCGATGGGCAAGCTCATCCTTCGCAACACACGAATCCCCTGTCAGGCGATCGAGCGATTTACGACTTTCATCGACGGCCAGAGCAATGTGAAGATCAACGTGCTCCAGGGCGAGCGCGAACTCGCGGCCGATTGCCGCAGCCTTGCGACGTTCGACCTGCGCGGCATCCCGCCGATGCCCGCGGGGATCCCCAAGATCGACGTGCAATTTCTCATCGACGCCAACGGCATCCTGATCGTCACCGCCCGCGAAGAGCGGAGCGGCGCCGAGGCGTCGATCCAGGTCATCCCGTCGCACGGGCTGACGAGCGAAGAGATCCTACGAATCGAGCAGGAGTCGATCCGCTTCGCCCGCGAGGACATGACCGCTCATCGGCTGATCGATCTGCGCAACCAGGTCGAGTTTGACACGCACAAGACGGAGCAGACGCTGGCCCGCTATGGCCACAAGCTGCCGGGCGAGGAGCGACTCGCGCTGGAAGAATCGATCCGCGTCCTGCGCGATCTCGCCACGAAGACGGACGACGCGGAAAAGCTGCACCGGGCATTGGATGAATTCGGTAAGATGACGCTGTCGCTGGCGAACCTGGCGATCACGGAGGCGTTACGGCAGGATGCAAAGCCGGAGACGACAACGGCGGGAAGATAGACTGGGAGAAACAACATGGGCGGCCAGAACCCCTACATCAAGGACACCGAGCACCGCGTGGAACAGAAGTACACGCTCACGGTCATCGACGAAAAAGGCACGGAGCACGTGCTGGAGATCGATCCGGCGAAGATTCCCTACGAGGATCACGGTCTGCCGGGCTCCATCCTCGACATCTGCATGGGCCACGGCATCGAGCTGGACCATGCCTGCGGCGGCGTGTGCGCGTGCAGCACGTGTCACGTCCACGTCCTCGAAGGACTCGACAGTTGCAGCGCGTCCACGGAGGAAGAAGAGGATGAGTTGGAGGAAGCGTACGATCTGAAGCACAACAGCCGCCTGGGCTGCCAGTGCGTCCCGAACGGCAAGAAGTCGGTGAAGGTACGCATTCCGAATTGGAACCGTAACCTGGCGCGAGAACCGCACGGGGCGGAAGGTATGACGACGAAGGATAAATGACGAATGACGAATGACAAAAAAAGAGTAATGCACCTCTTCCTTTCGTCATTCGTCATTCGTGATTGGTAATTTTCTATGCCCAAGAAACTCACGTGGCTCGACAGCGAAGACCTCGGCATCCTCCTTCACGAACAGCGGCCGGAAACCGACCCGCTGACCGTCCGCTTCACCGATCTGCACGATTGGGTCATCGCCCTGGAAGAATTCGGCGACGATCCGAAGGCGTCGAATGAAGCGAAGCTCGAAGCGATCCAGATGGCGTGGTTAGAAGAGTTTCAATCTTCAAAATAACGCTCATATTCGAAAGCAGCCGCACTTCAGCGGCAATCATTGTTAGAATTGCTTGCAAAGGAGTCCTGAAATGGCTTTGCAATCGATTCGAAACCGCTCATGCCTGATCATCGCCATCGTATTCTTGGCAGGAACGTACATCGGAAGCGTATCGGGAACAGAAAGGAAGCCTTCCGAAACCCCCGTCGTCATTTCGGCGCAGAAATTTGTTCTTGTTGATAAGAAGGGGCACGAGCGAGGCGTTTGGGAGGCGGGCGACGACAGCGCATCCCTCGTGTTTCTCGATGAAAGTGGCAAGGATTGGGTGACGGTCTCGGCGGTCATGAAGGAGGATGGCATGGCGTATATTTCGATCGGGCCGGATGACCATACGCACTGTCATGCCAGCATGGTTTCATTTGGGCCATGTGCAGCTGTCGAGGTCTTTGACCCCCGAAGCGAAGGCGCGAATGAGAATCATCCCAAAGCAGTGTTGAAGACTTGGAAAGGAACACCAGTCCTTGAATTGAAGAATCCGCCGAAAAAATCTCAAGTAAAGCTCAGCGATGATGAAAACGGCCCAAAAATTGAACTGTACGATAAAAGGGGCAATGTGAGTTGGAGTGCTCCCCAATCAAGATAAGCGATAGGGCCAAATGACGTTCTAATCATCCCGCGGCTCTGACGAAATCCGCGGCGCGGATGCGTTCGCCGTTCTTCGCGGCGGAGTCGTCGCTGGCGAGCCAGAGGAAGACTTGCAACCCCTGCCCGTCATCGGCGCGGCCGGCGGTGGAGGTCGGAACGGCGACTTCGACGGCGTTCACGCGGACGCCGGAACCTCTGACCTCGGCGGCCAGCAATCGGGTCAATCCATCGATGCTGTGGTTGGAGACGAGGTAGGCGCCCCATTCCGGTCGGACCGACGACGCGAGGCTGCTGGTCACGTTGATGATCGAGCCGCGGCCCTGGCGGGTCATCCACGGCAGGACTTCCCGGCACAGCAGATACGTCCCCGTCAGATTCGTGGCAATCACGTTTCGCCAGGGATCGATCGGATAATCCACGACCGGCGATTTCGGGCCGACGATCGCCGCGGCGTTGATGAGCACGTCGATGCGGCCGAAGCGGCGCGTGACGCGGTGGACCATGCGGATGACGTCTTCCTCGTCGCGGACGTCGCACGGCACCACCATCAGATTTTCCTGGTGCGAAGCGAGGTCGTTTTGAAGGGGGATAAGTTCCGCGGGACGGCGAACGCCAAGGGCGAGGGACGCGCCCTCCTCTAGAAACAGCCCGATGAGCCGGCGGCCCATGGCCGTGGTGGCGCCGGTGATCAATACGACCTTCCCACGAACGGACAAGACGTCCTCCTCCTCGGGAATGAAAAAGGGCGAGCCAGCCGACACCTTCATCATACCTTTCGATTCGGGCGAATCCAAGCGGAAAGCGCGGATTATTGGGAGCGGGCGGGAAAGACCGCTATACTCGCGGTTCGTCGAGGATGAATCATGCCGCACGTATCAGTATTGGAATCGCCGCTCGCGGTGCTCGTGGTCGTTGATGTGCAGGAGAAGATGCTCGCCGCGGTGACGACGAGCCCCGGCGAGTCGGTGATCGGGTCGATTTCCAGGTTGATCAGCGCCGCCAAGGTGCTGGACATCCCCATTCTCTACACGGAGCAAAACCCGGCGGGCCTGGGGCGGACCGATCCGGCCTTGAAGGATATTCTGGCCAGCGCCCACGGGCCGCTGGTCAAGACGACGTGCAGTTGCTGGCGGGACGAAAATTTCCGCAACGCCCTGCAACAGACGCGCCGCGAACACGTCATCCTCGCCGGCCTGGAGACGCACGTCTGCATTCAACAGACGGCGCTGGATTTGCTGCGCGTGGACTACGCGCCGTTCGTCGCGGTCGATGCCGTCGGTTCGCGGCGGACGCAGGACATGAAAACATCGCTGGCGCGGATGCGACAGGCCGGCGTGACGATCTCCACGACCGAAGCGCTGATCTTTGAGCTGGTCGAGCGCTGCGACCATCCGCGGTTCAAGGACCTGCTCAGGCTTGTCAAATAATGCCGCGCGATGACGATTCGTGGGACGACGACCCCGATGCGCCGTTATCGTCAGACGTCGACGACGACTTCGACGATTTCGTGCTGTCGGAGATGGTCTGCCCGGAGTGCGGCCGCCGCGTCACCGAAGATACCCAGAAATGTCCGCATTGTGGGGATTGGATCACGCCGGTCTCCCCGCGCGCCGGCCAATGGAAGCGGTGGTGGTTCGTCGTCGCGGTCTTGTTGATGCTACTGGCGATGCTGCGGTGGGTTTTCTGATGCGGGGGCGCTGGTCGTTGGAAGATCATCGGCGCGGACCTCGTAAAGGATGACCGCGACGCGGCCGTCGGGGTAGTTAAAGTGTTGCAGCTCGCGGCCGGGGACGGGAATCCTGGGCCTTTCGGCGACCAGGTATTTCCGATGGCTGCTGTTGCCCGGCTTTATGAGCGGAAGCACGTCGCTGGACAAAAAATAGACGTTGCCGATTTCAACGATCTGGTCGTAGACGTTGCCGCGCAGGACGACCGGCGGCCCGGCGAAATAGTCCTGGGGCGAGAGGCCGCTCCAGAATAGGTAGAGCATCCCGACCTGGTTTGTGCCGACCGTGGTCAGCAGAACTGCGTCATAGTCTTTCTTGTGGCATTGGACCTCGGCGACGACGTCGCGCCATTCGGACTGCATGGACTGGGCGGCGGCGATCGGATATTCGACAAAGAAAATTCGCAGGAAATATGCGGCGTTGACCGCGACGACGAGAGTCCCCGCCAGGAGGCTGATGAGGTAGCACCGGCGAGAGCGCCGTAGCGCCGAAGCGAGCGCGAGATCAGCGCCGAGGGCAGCGAGGATTTGGTAGGCGGGAAGGCCGCCGACGGAACGAAGACAGTGGCCGCTGGCGCAGACGGCAAGCGATGCGGGGATCGGCGAAATGAGCACCCACCACACGGCCAGCCGGGTAAACGGCTCGTCGCGCCAACGGCGAACGACGCGGTACAGCCCCAGGGGAATCAAAAGGACGCAGTAATAGTGTAATTGACCGTATCCGCCGACGGATTGGATGAGCGAATGATCGCCGTTCACAAAATAAAAATCGGGCGAGACATTTCGGGCGTAGTTTTGAAGGAACTTTGTCGCCGTGTCGGTGAATCCTGCGGCCGCGTGAAAAATGGAGACGGAAGTGGCCCGGGCCCAGGCTTCGTCGGGGTGCCACGCCCAGGCCCAGAGAAAAGGGAGGAGGCCGACGAAGAGGCCGGCGGTCCAGACGATCACGGCCGTCCGGAATTGCCGCACGGCCATGAATCGGCGAAGGTGCGAACGATAGTTGACGATCAGCCCAAGCAGAAGCAGAGGGATGAAGACGCGCATGGCGTGATAAGTCCACGAGACGAGACCCAAGACGACGCCGGAGGCAAGCCAGCAGAAAAGTTCGCCGCGATTCGGCGATGCGCCGAGACTTTCGTCGCGCCGCCGGACCGCGACGACGAGCATCAAAATCGCCAGGACCACCAGCGTCGGACACGTGGACGCTTCAAAGGCCAGGCGGCTTAAATGCAGATGCCACGGGGAGACGGCGAGAAAGGCCGCGGCCATCGCGGCGGCTCGATCGTTGTAGATTCGGCGTATGAGAAGATAAAGCAGCCAGACGCCCAGGGCGCCGATCAGGGCTCCCGGCAGACGGGTTGTCCAGACGTTCATGCCGAAGATCGCTTGCAGCGGGATCAGCAGATAAACAAACGGCCCCGGATGAAAGTCGCGAAAGGCACGGAAGAAGATGGGCCAGCTTTCGCCGTAGTGGTCCTTGCCCAATGCGAGAAGACAGCGTGCATCATAGGCATGAACGGCTTCGTCCTGATTGATCGGCGGCGGGACGGAGTCCAGGCGGTAGACGCGCAGCGCGACCGCGAGCAGGAAGATGAGGATCGGTGTCCACGTTCGGCGGGTCTTCACTGCACGACTTTCTGCACTCGAAGCGTCAGTTCTTTAGGGGCCGGTCGAATTATCTTCGGTCGGGCGTTCGGTTTTCACAGAATTTTCGGGACGATCGAGGGGCTCGGGGGGACTCAACTGGAAAATATCGGAGGGCAATCGGCGGTTCACGATGAGTTCTTGATCGGCGTATTCCATGATGATCCTTTCGCGGCCATCCGGCGCGGGAATGACGAGCGACCATCTACGCAGAAGCAGGAGGTCCTGATCGATCCAAATCCGAAGAAGAGATTCCCGATCTGACGGCGACGCCATCTTTTTGAACAGGACGTAACACGGCCGCTCGTCGGACCAGGCAACGCCTTGTAATTGCCAATCGGCGTAACCCCGCCGTCGATCCTTGCCAAAGGCGGCCTCGCCGCGCTCCCAAATCGTCGGAACCAGAAACGGAGCGCCGTCGGAGAGGAGCGAAGAAGAGGTCTCCATCGGCGTCCGGGTGGAGGTGCGGTTTCCCATGAATCGGCCCGTCGCGGCGCGATAGGTCCAACAGGCCGTGCCGTTGACGATGGCGACATCCCCGTCGATCTGGAGGCGGCAGCGGTCGGGCCGGGCAAGGTCCCATGCGACGGGCGCCACGCGCCGCGCGCCATGGCGAAAATCGGAGAGCGTGCCGCGAGCGTGAAGCGTATCGACCAGGGCGTAGGCCGCGATACAGCGATCGAGGATATCATCGCGACCGGAAAATGAACGTGTGGTGTCATCAGGCACGGGGCGCGGTCTCGTGCAGCCCGGGACGGCGGCAACGACCGCGGCCAGTAGAATCGCCATCAAGATGGCCCTTGTTTGATGAATCAGGGTCGGGCGGCACACGTCAGGGCCCTTGGATTCAATCGATGTCCAGCGAGCTTTGCGACCAAATCGCCATCGTACCGGAGCGGGATCGAATTGGGCAGCGAAATTGAAGTGAATGCGAACGCACAATATCGGTCGTTCAATTTATTAATTTTTTCCCGCGCGGAAGGGCCATCAGTTGGCGCAGCGGCCCGCGATTGGCAGAATAGAGACTGGCTGGGGGCGGTCGACTGAGCGAGCGAGCACGGATGATTCCAGCGAAACAATATGCTCAGGTGGCCGCGGCGCTCCAGGAGTTTCTCGCAGAGCGGCTCGACGGCGTTTCCGTGAAAATCGGCGACAACCTTCATTACAACGGCACGAATGTCGTCGTGACCTGTCCCGCGTTCGCGGGCTGGCTGCCGGAACAGCGATTTCATCACATCGTCCGGGCGATTCCCGCGGATTATTACGAACGCTATCTGCGCAAAGGGGTTGTCTGGTTCGAGTTGGCGCCGGGCGAGAGCGCTTCGGCGTACATGAAGATGCCCCGGTCCGAGGACATTTCGGCGGACGAGGAACGGATCGGGCGCCGGTTGCGGGCGATCGATTTTTTCAACCGGATTCGAAATGCGCTGGGGTCGCACCCGCAAAATGCTTCGGCCGACGATTTCACCATGTCCAAACGCCTGCTCGAAGAATCGGGCCTGGATGCCAAAGACGTGACGCAGGCGTGCCTGTTTCTAATCCGCCACGGGGCGTTTTGCGATGCGCAAGTCCTCGCCGACGTCGCGCCGAAGTTGGCGGCCGATCCAGCCTGACGTTTAAGCCGTTAGAAGCCGAAGCCGCCGCCGGTTCCCGTACCCGTGCCGATGCCGGTCCCGGTTCCCGTACCGGTGCCAGTGCCGGTACCCGTGCCTTGGCCGCCGAATCCGCCGCCCAACAGCAATCGGATCGGGTAAAGCACAAGACCGTTAATCGTCTGAAAGTACGAGGACGGGGCTTGGTTGACGGACGTCATTAAGACCTGCATGAAACCCGTGTTGCACTGCGAAAACTGAAAGAGCGGCGCGGCCGCAAGAATGATCGCCACGCGTCGTATCCACCGATGTCGATTCCATTGTCGTTGGGTCATGTTAGGGCTCTCGCTGAATCGCCTTGGCTGGCGCTCGTACTCGAATTACACGCCTCATGCTCAGTTGATGATGGGATTGGGGTTTCCTCCAAGCAGGCCCTGAATGACGTCTGAACCCGGTAGGTACTGTAACGCCACCCGTTGAATGGAGCCGGCGAAAACCCCAAACGTCGTCTGGGCAAGTTGCTGCACGACGAGCGTGTTCAGCGTGAAGGGATCGCACGTTCCCGTGGCCTGGAAAAGCGGCAGCGCGGCCATGGCCATTATCCAGCCCTTCCTCCGGCGATAAAGTCGCGTGATGAAAGATGACATTGTCATGTTCTCCAAATCGCTATTGCTTCGAGCGGATGAAAAAGTCTAACGAAAGCGGCCTTGATTGACAATGAGCAGGGTCCGCACGACGGACCGGCTTCCCCCCATATTATCGACGAAATGGCCCCATCCTAACTAACGGTCTCCACAGGCGTTTATCGCCAGCGGCCTGCCGTGGCAAGCCCAACGGAACGCGGTGGTTCAATTTGGTCGTGATTGCCCTTTTGGCGAAAAACCGGTTTTTTCATGCGCCGACATCAGAAATCGCTCAAGATTTTTTCGAAAGGCGATGCGGCTGCGGTGGACGGCCATGCCCGCCGGAAACGGTATGTTAACATCGCTGGCGATGGGAACGGGTGTTTCCAATTCGTCCCCCAGGCCCCTATGGCGGCCGACTCGCGCCGATCTTGAGGCGGCGCGCCGCAAGACGGTGCCGGATGTGATCGGGCGAGGCCTTCGCGTGCTCTTTGTCGGCATCAATCCGGGCCTGTACACGGCCGCGATCGGACACCATTTCGGCCGGCCGGGCAATCGTTTCTGGCCGGCGCTCCATGCGGGTGGGTTCACGCCGCGTCTCTTCTCGCCATTCGAAAGTCGGCGTTTGCTCGAATACAAATTGGGAATCACAAACATGGTCGCCCGGGCGACGGCGAGGGCCGACGAATTGTCGGCATTGGAACTCAGGCGCGGCGTGAGACGACTGGAGCGAAAGGTGCGACGATACCAGCCGCGATTCATTGCCGTGTTGGGCGTGACCTCCTATCGCATCGCGTTCGACCGGCCGAAGGCAAAGCTCGGGCGACAATCGGAGCCGTTCGCCGCCGCAAAGGTCTGGGTGTTGCCCAATCCGAGCGGGCTGAATGCACATCATCAACCGGCGGATTTGGCCGGGATGTTTCGGGAGTTGTGGAAGGCGGCTACACGATCGAAGGGGTAGGGCTGGTCGTCAGACTCCTGCGCCCCTTCGCCTTCAGCGAGACGGCGGAGCCGCGGCTCGTCGAGGATGCGAATCGCCTCGCTGTCGGTCTCGATGATCTGCTCGTCGCGAAGTTGGCGCAGGACGCGCGACAGCGTCTCGCTGGTCAGATTCAAATGGCTCGCCACGTGTCGCTTGAGGCCCGGCAGGTGCACTTCGTTCTGGTGGGCCCCCGCGGGCAGATGCCCCGCCACGCGCCCTAACGCATCCCGCAGAGTGATACGCTCGACCAGATCGACAAGGTGTTTCACCCATCCGGCCATCCCGCCCAGCCGTTGAATGCACAGATCGTGATCCGCGGAAAGCACCGAATGGAATTCTTCGGTGGGAAAGAGAACCGTCTGCGTCGGCGCCAGGGCTTTGCCGTCGCCGGGGCGGTGGTCAAGGCGTTCAATTGCAGCGTGAACGAACTGCCGTTTTCGCTCGTGATCAGTTGGTTCGAGCAAAAAGCGGTGGCTGTGCTGCTCACCCTGCGGTCCCTGGGCATCAAGGGAATTACGCTCGGCCCGAACCCGCCCGCGTTCGTTTCGCCGGGAGTATTTGAGATTTTGCAGGAAAAGTTCGATTTGAAACTCACGCCGACGAATGGGCGATCCCCGGTGGGAGAAATCCGTCTTCCAGTGTCGCAGAATTGAATCCGCCGTTTGAGTAGAATGCCGCGGCATGGCGGAAACTCATAACCGAACGATCGCCAACATACATCGTCGGTTGCTGCCCTGGTATGACCGGCACAAGCGGGCCATGCCCTGGCGTGGGATCCGCGATCCCTACGCCATCTGGCTCAGCGAGGTCATGCTTCAGCAGACGCAGGTGGCGACCGTGCTGCCTTACTATGAGAAGTTTCTTCGGCGATTTCCAACGGTAAAGGCGCTGGCGGCGGCGAAGCTGGAGGAAGTGCTGCGTCTCTGGGCGGGTCTGGGCTATTACGCGCGGGCGAGGAACATGCACCGCGCCGCCCGTACGGTCGTCGCCGAACACGGCGGCAAGTTTCCGACCACGTTGGAGGGATTGCGAACTCTGCCAGGGATCGGTCGATACAGCGCCGCCGCGGTGGCCTCCATTGCCTACGGAACAAGAGCGGCGGTCGTCGATGGCAATGTCGCTAGAGTCGTTTCCCGGCTTGCGAATCTGAAACGAGACGTGCGCCGAGGAGCCGGTCAGGAAGCCGTGTGGGAAATTGCCGAATCTCTCATGCCGCCGACGCGCTGCGGCGATTTCAACCAGGCGATGATGGAGTTGGGGGCGAGGGTTTGCCTTCCAAAAGGCGCGGCGCGATGCAGCGAGTGTCCTTTGAAAACTTGTTGCAAGGCGTTCGCTGCGGGGACGGTCGCGCGACGGCCGGTTCAGACGGGGCGGCCGACCGTGAAAAGTGAGACGCACGTCGTGGCGGCCATCGCGCGAGACGGCCGTTGGCTCGTTGTGCGGCGGCCGGACGACGGACTGTGGGGCGGGTTGTGGGAGCTGCCGACAACAGTACTCAACGGTGATTCCGCGGCCAAGGCAGCGATGAAAATCGCGCTTCGCTACACCGGTTCAAAACGCAAACCGGCGGGAGACTTGTTCTGCGACATCGAATGGCAGCTCTCCCACCGCAAGATTCGATTTGTGGGACATCGGTTCGAATTGGCCAGGCGGCCCGTCAAAAAATCCGGCGGCCATGACGACGGGCGTTGGGTGACGCTGCGGCGGATGGCCGACTTACCCGTGTCGAAGGTCATGCGCGAAATCGTCGAATCCCTGCGCGGCTCGGCTTAATTGAGTGGACCAAATCCCGTCGATATAGTCCCGAGCCTATGTCGCGGGATTCGCGTTACCTCTGGTCCGCCAAACTCATCGCCGCTTGCACGCTCCTGTCGAGATTCACGGGGTTGGCCCGCGACATCATCCTCAATCACGTTTACGGCCAGCGCTGGGTGCAGGACGCCTTCAACTACGGCTTTCTCATCCCCAACCTTTTTCGCCGGCTCTTCGGTGAAGGAGCGCTCTCGGCGATCTTCATCCCCGTCTTCACCGAAACGCTCGATCGAAAAGGAAAGCCTGAGGCGTGGGTGCTCCTCGGCCGCGTCGCCGGCTTGATGGTTGTCATCCTTTGCAGCGCGACGATCCTCCTCGAACTCGGCGTGCTGGCCATCTGGCATTTCTATCCCGGCGGGCCGATGCGCACGCTCCAGCTCGGTCTGACCGCCGTGATGATGCCGTTCATGATCTCCATCTGCCTGTTGGCCCTGCTGTCGAGCATTCTCAACTGCCTCGATCATTTCACGGTGCCGGCGCTGATGCCCATCGTGCTCAACATCATGAACATCATCGGCGTGATTTTCGTCGGCCCGATGATCGGCAAGCCGCTGGAAAGCCAGATCTACGGCGTCGCCTTGTCCGTCCTGGCGGCGAGCGTGTTGCAACTGCTGTTGATCCTGCCGGTGCTCAAGTCCAACGGCGTCAAGGTGCCCTGGTCGGTGGACTATCGCCATCCGGACGTACGTCGGATCGCTCGGATGTTCTTTCCCGTCGTCATCGGGCAAGGGGTCCTGCTTTTCAGCGTTTTTTTTGACGCGCAGATTTGCACTTTTCTGACACATGGACCGGAATCGCCGCCGACCTTCTCGTTTTTCGGCTTCGTCTTAAGTTATCCCCTGCACGAAGGAGCCTTGTCCGCGGTCAACAACGCGCAGCGACTCTATCAATTTCCGCTCGGCGTCCTGGCGATCTCGCTGGCGACGGCGGTCTTTCCGATGTTCAGCCTGTACGCCAGCCGCGAGGACTACGCGGGTCTGCGTGAGACACTGGGCCAGTCGATTCGCGTGGCGATCTTCGAAGGACTGCCCTCCGGCATCATGATGATTCTGCTCGCAGAGCCGATCGTCGCGCTGCTCTTTCAACACGGTCGATTCGGACCCGAGGCGACGGCGCGGGCCGCATGGGTGCTCAAATGGTACGGCCTGGGGATGCCCGCCTTTTGCGCGCAGCACATTCTGCTTCGCGGCTTCTACAGCTTGAAGGACACCATGACGCCGATGTGGATCGGTTGCAGCCTCGTCGTCGTCAACATGGCCTTGAGCTTGTCGCTTGTCTGGCTGCCGTCCATTCGAGAGGCGGCCTTCGGCATCAGCACGTCGACGACGGCGACGATGCACGTCCTGGTTTCGGTCTGGCTGTTGCGGCGACGGTTGCGCGGGCGGATCGGCGCAAGAGCGATCATCAAGGCTACGTCCAAGATGCTCATCGGCGGGGCGCTGGCCGGTGCGGCGGCCTGGTGGCTGATCCACTGGGCGGGCGGAATGAATTTGACGTCGCTGGGTCGGACGGGCACGCGGGCGGTGGAAGTCTTTGTGCCGCTCGTCGGCGCGGGGCTCGTTTATCTTGGCGCCGCCTACCTATTGAGGTCGGAGGAGATCGGCTGGTTGCTGGGCCGCCGGCGCGGGGCTGAAGAATCCAAGCCGTTATAATTCCTTTGATGCTCGCAATCGAAGCTATTGCCGTCGTGGCGGAGTCCTTGCCGCAACCGGTCGTTCTGGCGGAATTGTACGGAAACGAACGGCCCGTCGAATTGGAAATCGGTTGCGGTAAAGGCGGTTTTCTTCTCCGGCAGGCGAAGGCACATCCCGATCGGAATTATCTCGGCATCGAATGGGCCAATAAGTTCTACAAATTTGCCGCGGATCGGATGGCGCGGTGGGGGATGACCAACGTTCGAATGATGCGGACCGATGCGAAGCACTTCGTGATGCATCGCCTGCCGCCGGCGAGTCTGACGGCGCTGCACATTTATCACCCCGACCCGTGGCCGAAAAAGCGCCACCACAGACGGCGATTGCTCACGGCGGATTTCGTCGACGCAGCGGTACGCGTTTTGAAGCCCGGTGGGCGACTCGCGGTGCAGACCGACCATGCGGAGTATTTCGATCAGATTCAGGCCGTGCTGACGTCGCGCCCGGAATTGGCGCCGACGCCGTTTGACGATGCGGACTTTGGCACGGCCGGCGAACGAACGGAGACGAATTTCGAAATCAAGTACCTGCGCGAGGGGCGGACGATCCATCGCCTCGCGTTTCGACGGGCGGAGTCGTGAGCAAAATCGTCACCGCCATCTTCGTCATGATGATCCGCGCGTATCAGGTCGCGGTTCGTCCGCTACTGGCCGGAAGCTGCCGTTTTGTTCCGACGTGCAGCGAGTATGCCGTCGAGGCGATCGATCGCCACGGGCCGTGGCGAGGAGGTTGGCTGGGGATCAAACGGATTTTTCGTTGCCGACCGGGCTGCGCGGGCGGGTTTGATCCGGTGCCGTAGGCTCTCATTCAGGGCGCGGTGACGGCTAAGTCGGCAAAATACGAAATGTCGCCGAGGTCAACGATTCCGTCGTTATTGGCATCCGACCGGCATTGTGCGGCGACGGGCGCTGCTATCGGATTGAGCAGGACGTCGATGAACGGACCGATGTCGCCTCCGTCGATGTGGCCGTTGCCGTCGACGTCGCCGTGCAGACATTGCCAGCCAAACCAGGGGCGCGTGGTCGTATCCGTCAAGAAAAAGTCGAGCATGGCGTTGGCGGCTTTGTCGACTCCGCCCGCGGCCGGGTGCGTGCGATCGTCGGGACGAAAATCGTTGATGTCCCAACTGATGCCGAGGCCGTTCGGCGTCAGGCCGTTGGCCCAAAGGTACGCGCCCCAGCTCATCCACGGGACCGCCGCGCCGCTTCCTTGATACGTGAGATCGCCGTACGTCAAATTGCCTTGAATCTGGGCGTCGACCATCCACTTGATTCCAAAGCCCTGCTCGTAGGCGAACGGCTCGGGATTGCCGTTGGTCAACGCGTAGCCGGCATAGCTGCGGCTGACGAAGTAGGCGAGCTTGATGTTGGGGAAGACGGTTTTGAGATTGCGGGCGACTTGTGCGAAGTTGGTCGCCAGTGCGCCGGCATCGCCGGTGGAGCTGCCGTCGGCGGCGATGCACTGCGACGGGCCGCGCGTGGCGATCTTGACACAGGCGATTTGCACTTGTTGGACGCTGGAGTTGTAGATCGGACCGTTCAATCTCGTCAGCACCACGCTCCAGGGCGGATTCAGGAGATCGGGCGGATCGTGGGCCCAGTCGAAGGCGTCCTGATTGCCCTGGGCGCCGTCGATGATGAGGACTCGATCGTTCACGACGCCGGAGATTTGCAGGGCCGTCGCCTTGGAATTGAAGGTCAACGGAATGCTGGCGGGATCGCCAACGGCGCCGGTGCGCCATTCCTGGGTCATATTGGAAAAGCCGATGGAGATAAGCCCGATTCGACCGTTGGGATCTTGAACACCGGCCGTCGTCAGCGGCACGATGGATTGCGCGATGGCGACGCCGGCCGACTCGTGCGCCGGCGGACGCACATTGACACCGCCGGAATAGAGTCCTCCTTCAAAAGTCTTATAAGTGCCGGCGCCAAGGTCGTAGAGCGAAACCGTTGGATCGTTCGGATCGCAGGGCTGGCCCAACGCGACGGCGAAAACCAGGCACGTCAAGACGGTCGGTCCGATCATAAATCATCTCTGGTGGTCGCGAGGGTGCGGGATCTCCCTAATCCTAAACGTCGGTACGCCGGGTGTATTGCCAAAATTTCGGATGAATCTATGAAATCAGACGGGCCTTTTGCAGCAGGAGTGTCAGGCCCTTCACATCGTCATCGTTGAACGCGCCGACGTCGTAACTGTCCAGATCGAGCACGCCCCAGCAGGTGCCTGTTTCATCCAACAGTGGGAGTACCACTTCCGACTTGTCGCGCGGATCGCAGGCAATGTAATTCTCGCCGAGTTCCGCGACGTCGCGGACGATCAGGGGCTTGCGGGAATGAAAGGATTTGCCGCACGCGCCGTGGAGGCCGATCGGCGAGCAGGCCGGTTTGTTTCGGCGCGGGCCGAGGACCAGTTCGTCCTTGCCGTGATGGAGATAAAAACCGATCCAGGAGACGCCGGTCGAATGAAACGCTTCCCAGGCCAGATCGACGAACGTGTTCATCCGCTCTTCGCGGGTTCCATTGATCGTGGCGAGCCTTGCGGCCAGCTCGTGGAAGGGCCGTTTCATCGCCGAGACTATCCGGGATTCGTGGGTGACGATCAAGCTTCTATCGCCCCGATTGCACGATGGCATCCGGCTGGGCGCAGATGACTCGATTGCGTCCCGCCCTCTTGGCGGCGTAGAGGGCTTCGTCGGCCCGGCGGAGCATCTCCTCGGGGGCGTCCATTTCGGGCAGTCGATGGGCGACGCCGAGGCTGACGGTGACATGAAGCGATCGCCCGGCCTTGCTCGGCGCCAACTCATCGATGGACTGCCGCAGTTTTTCCGCGCAGGATTCGGTGCCATTCGGTTCGGTATGAGGGCAGAGAATCAAAAACTCCTCTCCTCCAACGCGGAAAGCAATGTCGCTGGCCCTGATCTTTTGCCGCAGAGCGTGGGAGACGTCCTGAAGCACTTGATCGCCGGCGGAGTGGCCGAAGGTGTCGTTGATGTTTTTGAAATGATCCAGGTCGATCATGATGCAGCCGAACGCGCAGCCGTAGCGTTCGTCCGCAGCCCACATCTCTCGCAATCGGGTCATGGCTTCGCGGCGGTTCGGAAGCCCGGTGAGTTCGTCGGTCACTGCCATCTTCTTCAGCCGTTCGTTCACCAGGGCCAGTTGTTCATTCGTCCTGGCCATCTCGGCGTTGAGCAGATGGATCTCGCGGGTGCGGCGGTCAACGTCCTCCTCCAGCCTCGCGATCCGCACGCCGGCGCGAAGGCGCGCCAGCAGCTCCTGCGGATTGACGGGCTTGGCGACGAAATCATCGGCGCCGCTGTCAAAGGCCTCGACGAGATGGCCGATGTCGTTGGAGGCGGTCATCATCACGATGTAAATAAAGCGCACGCCCTCGTGCTGCCGGAGGATGCGGCAGAGTTCGGTGCCGCTCTTTTCCGGCATGTCGTAGTCGGTAATGATGATCGGTGGGGCCTGGTCGAGGACGATGCGGACCGCGTCATCGACATTCGAGGCCGTCAGGACTTCGTAACCGCTGAGGCTGAGATACTTCTCGATCAGACGAAGGGTTGCCGGGTCGTCGTCAATAACAAGGGTTCGTGTGGCCATGATCGCCTCAAGGATGTTGTGCCGGGGTGGCTCGGCGACACAGGTCGACGAGTTCCTTCATCTGTGCGTCGAGCATCTTCAGATCGCTCGCCTCCTTGGCCGTTTTTTCCAGTCGGGCGGCGGATTCGGTGATCGGTCGAAAGCCGTAACCACCGGCGGAGCCTTTGAGTTGATGGACCAGGTTGGCCAGTTGCCGGAAATCCTCGACGCGAAGGTAGTTTTCGAGCGTCTGGATCTTGACCGGCAGTTCGTCAACGAAAATTCGCACCAGCTCCGCAAAGCCGGGATCGTCAAGCGTGCTGACGAGCGGTTCACCGAGGTCGGCCGGAGCGCCGGGAAAAGCGTTCTTCTCTTCCGAGGGGTTGTCAGGCATGGCGAATTCCCCCATCGAGGGCCGCGGCACCGCGGTTTCTCGACCATCGGTACATCGGCCCCTGGCGAGGGAAAAGTAAGTTGAGTCCGTGCGGCCCATAATTCAGCGGAGAGGGCGGGGGCCAACGGGGGACGGCACATCCAATTTTTCGGGAATGGGGCGACGCCTGCCCGGCAGTTGGTTCGAAGTGCGTCGTCGCGCGGGCGGCCCGGCCCCCGCCACCGATCGCTCGTTACGGTTGGTCGCACGGCGGAGCGCCGACCAGAGCGATGAGTTGCACGCCGGCGCAGAAGTTCAGCGCCTTGTTGATTTCGCTGTCGACCGCCGCCTCCACGAGCGGTCGGGCGATGGTCTGCGCGAGCGGGTCTGAGCCTGCCTGGTTATGGACGATGGCATCGATCACGTCCGACCGGATGATCGGAAAAACGACCTCCAGGAAGAACGAGATGTTCTCGCAGGTCTCCGCCAGCTCGGCACAGGCGCTCGCGGCGGTGGTCCCACCGCTGTCGTGATTGGCCTCGAAGCCCTTGACTCGCGCGTTGGTCGGCCCGTTCACATTGAACTGGCCCGAGCCCAGGCCGGGCAGATTAAACACCACCGTGACCGTCCCGTTGCCGTTGTTGGTGAAGCCGAACATTCCACCGTCGGGCGTGTTAAAGGTCGGGTTGGCGCCGTTGATATCGATCGACGAGCCGTCGTCGAGAATAATGCGACTGATCTTTCCCGACGCGTCGGTCTGTACCGTGTAATTCACGCCCTGGTAGTTAATCGTGCCGAGGGTGCTCCCCATCCCCGCGATGAAGCCCGGCGCGGTATCACACGCGCCGATCCCGGCGACGGTCAACAAAGCCATCGCGCATCTCGCAAACGTCGCCCGGCCTCCGTCCACTCTCTTTGCATCAGACATAGGTTCGTCCTTTCCAAGTACCGGCCGACCGGCGACTTCACGCGACGGGACCGCACGTGTGGTCCGTCGGGCCGCCGATGGCTGCCGTTGGAATACGTACACGGTTCCCGACGGCCCCTTATGCGGCAGTTGGAAAATCTTTTGTTTAGGGGGCGGCTGATCGCAAACAGGGGTTTTTGGGGTTGGGAAGGGGGTTTTCGAGGTTGGACGGGGGTCAATCACCAGGTCCAATTGGGCTGGCCGGACGATTGCAACTCAATTTGCGGACACCAAGAGTCATCGGAAAGCGACGTGCATGGGATCCCGGAGGTCGGAAGCGCGGGGGGAGAGGAGCGAGGTGAATTCGCCAGGGGTGGGGCAATCCTTCACCACGCGGGCGGGGACGCCGACGACGGTGGTCATGGGGTCGACGTCGTGGGTCACGACCGCGCCGGCGCCGACGACGGCTTCGAAACCGATGCGGACGTTTTGCACGACGGTCGCGCCGATGCCGATGAACGCGCCGGATTCCACGACGACGTGACCGGCGAGGCGAACGCCCGGGCAGATGTGGGCGGCGGTTCCAATCATGGACTCGTGATCGACGATGCAGCCTGTGTTAAGGATGGCATAGTCGCCGACCTGGCAATGGGCGCAGACGAGCGCGCCGGCGGAGATGACGACGCCTTTGCCCAGCGAGGCATTGGTGGCAAGCTGGGCCGACGGGTGGATGGCATTTTCCAATTTGAGGCCGCTCTGTTCGATGAGTTCGCCCATGGCGCGGCGGACGCCGTTGTCGCCGATGGCGACGACCGCGCCGCGGACGTTCCGGTGATGAAGGTCGGAGAGAATGGAGATGTCGCCGAGGACGGGGAGGCCGTCGATTCGGCGGCCGTGGAGCGTCTTATTGTTGTCGAGAAAGCCGACCGGTTTGAGCCGCTTGGCCTGGAGAAGGATATCGAGGACGACCCGCCCGTGTCCGCCCGCGCCGAGAATGACGACGTCGATCATTTGAAGTTCCTTCGAGTTGGCGGTTCAACGAGGCACGAGGATCGGTCGGTGATCGGTCTCAGAGACTATCGGCCCGTGCGCCAAGCAGGATAAAGAAGAGACGGGTCTATGGCCCCCGCACTCTTGAAAACACGTATCGCTGAGATCTTTCAGGGGCGCAAAACTTGCCGAATTCGGCGAATTTTGCCGATGGCGGTCCGGGCGGATCGTCGACGCTTTGCCCGGCGCGCAAGGGTTGCGCGAGGGATCGTCGCGATGGAGATGGACTATCAGGACTGAAGCGGACGACACCAGTAAGCCCTTGAAATGAGACCGCGCAATGAGCGTCGAAATTATCGGCCGCCTGCGATTTTTGTGCGCGGGCGCGAGCGGTTCCTGCACGCGACGGTTTGGGTTCGTCGCGGGGCCGGATTGTTTTTTATTGGCCTTGCGGTGTGACGATATCAGCACGCGAGAAGATGGGTGAAAGTCGAGAGCCGTTCGTTCAAGGAGTGCAGACGTGCTTGTTTTCCGGCAATCCCAGGGCATCGAAGTCGTGATGGCTGGTCGATCGAAATCCGACGATTGCGCACGCTCGCGATCGGGTGCGAGCTGGATGACGGCCGTCGGTATTTTCGGGTTACTGCTGAGCGGCGTGGGATGCAAGCCCGGCGGTGAAAGCGCGCAGTGGTTAATAAACGGGTTTATCGATCCGACGCAGAGCGGGCAATTCCTGGATTCGAGGCGGAACGAAATTCGCGGCTCGTTGAGCATTTTGGAGGAGCCCGTCGGAATCCAGGACGCGGAAGAACCCTCGGCGGACGATCTGGTTCCGGAATACAAGGAGCATCGATTCACGCCCGGTGACACGCTCACCATTTCCATTTTCGAGTTGATGGTCCCGGGACAGGCGACGGTCCAGCAGTTCGTGCTGGGCAATTCGGGTTTTGAATCGATCCCGGTGCTGGGGCGGGTGCGGATGGCGGGCCTGACGACGGCGGAATTGGAATTGGAATTGAAGGAACAGATCCGGGCGGCGGGGATCCTTCCGGACCCGGAAGTTCAAGTCACGCTTTTGGACACGCGGTCGAGACGATTCTCGGTGATCGGAAGCGTTCAGCGCGCGGGGTCGTTTGAGATTCCGCAGCCGGACTATCGACTGTTGAGCGCGATCGCGGATGCGGGCGGGATTCCGCCGCAGGTCGACAAAATCTACATATTTCGACGGGGCGCCGAGGCAGGGATGCTGGAGATTCCCAGCAGCGGCCCCGCGACGGACATGGTAGCCCGGGGAACCCGGGGGCGATGGCCGGCGACGCTGACGATGTCGGAGACGTCGTCCGGTCCGGCGTCGACGTCGCGATCGGCGAGCCCCGCGGCGTCCGAGCCGGCCCCTCCTTCGTCGACGGTGGATGAGATGAAGATTCTCGAAGGCGTCGAAGCGCCGGCGGCCCCGGCCCCGACGTCGGCGATGGCGGCGAATCCAAGTCCGCCGGCAACGTCGGCGGAGTCGTCACCGGCGCCGAACAAGCCGGTGGGCGTCCCTTCCGGAATGGTAGACGAGTTGAAGATCCTTGAAGGCGCGCCTCAGCCCACGCGGCAAACGCCGATGTGGGACGCCGAGCAGGGCGCCTGGGTGATGAAGACCGTCGAGCCGACGTCGCAGAAGACGACGATGCCGTTGAATTCGAGTGGTCCGTCGGAAGGCGATGCGACGATGCCGGACCAAACGCTGTCGGCGCCGGTTCGAATTATCGAAATTCCGACGAAAGAACTCCTCGCGGGCGATCCGCGATACAATGTCGTCATTCGACCGTATGATCTGCTTAACGTTCCGCCCGGTGCCGTGGGCGAGTATTATGTCATGGGCAACATCGCCCGGCCGGGTGCGTATGAATTGACGGGCCGGCGGTTGACGGTGAAAGAGGCGGTGGCGTCTTCGGGCGGATTCGGTCCGTTGGCGTGGCCGTCACGGGCGGATTTGGTGCGCAGGGTCAGTCAGGATGAAGAACAGATCATCCAACTGGATTTGGACGCCATCTTCGCGGGAAATGCGCCGGACTTTTATTTGAAGCCCAACGACATCGTGAACGTGGGTACGACGCCGGCGGCGGTGTTCCTGGCGGTGTTGCGAAACGCGTTTCGGTTCAGCTACGGCTTCGGGTTTGTGTATGATCGCAATTTCGCGGACAGCGATTCGTTCCAGGCCAAGGAGCAGATCAAGCAGCGGCGGATCCAGGAGGCCCAGCTCAAGGGGCTTCCGATCCCCTAGTCCACTCGTCCGCGCGCGGAATGGCGACAACGGTCGCCGCCGGAATTTCCAGAGCCCTTATGATTCGCGGGACCCGGTTTGACCTCCGAACAGCCGGCGGGCCGTCGGAAATCCGTTCGGCATTGGGATCGACATGGACGCACCGACAGACATCGTGACCGGCGAAACGGGAATGCGGCGCGGCCGAAGCGGCGCACGGCGACCGGTGGACGACACGCCTTCCTGGCGGGAAGCCCTGGGGACGTCGGGGATCGTTCAATTGATTGCGCTGGTTGCGATCGTGTGCTGGATATATCACGGGCACTTCTTCCGCTTTTACGTTTATTGGAAAAATCCGGACTGGTCGCACGGGTTTGTGATCCCGTTCTTCGTGCTCTATTTGATCAACCTCAAGCGGCGGGAGCTGGTGACCGGGGAACATCGTGGATCGATCTGGGGCGTGGTCCTCATCTTTATGTCGATGTCGGTTTTTCTATGGTCGATTCGCGCGCAAATTGGATATCCCCAGTCGTTATCGCTGGTGGGGGTGATCCTGGGGCTGGTGCTGGCGATCCGGGGGTGGCGGACGCTCAAGATCACAATTTTTCCGATCGGTTTCTTGTTTCTGGCGATTCCGCCTCCGGATCGCCTGTATCGTTCGCTCACACAGCCTCTGCAACAGGGGGCGGCGAGCGTGGCCAGCTTCATTTTGAGGTTATTTCCGGGAGCGGAGATCGAACAAGCGGGCATCAATATCGCGTACTACATGAGAGGCGGACATCACGGCACTTTCACGGTGGCAGGGGCGTGTAGCGGGATGAGATCGTTGATGGCATTTGTCGCATTGGGGTTGGCGACGGCCTATTTTACCCCTCGCCCGGCGTGGCAGCGCGTGGCCATGGCGTTGCTGGTCGTGCCGGTGGCGTTGTTTTGCAACGTCTTGCGCGTGATCATCACCGGCGCTTTTCAGATGTATGATTATGGGGATCTGGCGTCCGGCACGCCCCACACCGTGCTGGGACTCCTCATGTTTGCCATGGGGTTTGGCATCTATCTTGGTTTCCTTTGGATCCTCGATCATCTGTATGTAGACGAACGATCGGGTCCGACAAAGGCCTCGTTGAACGGAGGACCGGCCTGATGTCCGGCGCGCGCCGCAATCAATTCCACTTCATGGCGTGCGCGATCGTCCTTTGCGGATTCGCGGCCTACCTGCAAGTCAAGCAAAGCCAGGGATCCCTTCGGTTGATCAAGGGCCCGTTGCCGATCCGAAAGCCGCTGGCCGATTTCGATCGATCGAAATTGGCGCCGCTCGACGTCATTAACTCGATGAAGCTCCCGCCGGAGACGGTCGACGAACTCGGGACGAAGGAATACATCAATTGGACCCTCGCGGCGCCAAAGGAAGGCGGCGGCAGCGCTCGCGGTTGCACGATGTCCGTGACCTATTACACCGGCGTGGTCGATCAGGTGCCGCACGTTCCGGAAGAGTGCTTTTTTCAGGGGGCGTTCACCCAGGCCAGCGATGAGACGATGAACATGCGGCTTCCTCTGCTCGGCGAGACGATCGAGATTCATCGGCTGTCGTTTTATCCCCCGCGCGAATTGAACGCCAGGACCTTTGTCTATTACACGATTTGCGTCAATGGGGAATTCCACGGCCATCGCGACCGGGTTCGATTCCGAATGGCCAACCCGCTGGACACTCATCTTTACTATTCCAAGGTGGAAGTCGCGATCAAGGAACGTCGCAACGACGAAGATGAGAACGGCGACGTCACCGAGTTGGATGAGGCGGCCCGCGAAGTCCTGGACAAAGTGATCGCCGAACTGGTGCGGTCGCACTGGCCGCTGAAAGGATGGGAACGAGGGGGGCCTCCAACCGACGCCGGATTGAAGTCCGAAAGCCAGGGGCAGACGGCCGCAAAAGGGGTATAATCCACCTTTCTTTCAAGAAGCCGCGGCCGTGTCATCGGGAATCGGATTTGCCGCGGAGAACAGGCACACTCGTTAGGGCGAACTAGCATGGCGAAGAAACTGAATCGAAACCTCGTGGGTCTTTTGACGTTGGCGGGAATGCTGCTTCTGGCGGTGACGGGTTTTGCGTTACTGGCGAATCTCCCGGGCCAGGATCCGAAAGTGTACGAGACGGATGCCAGGAAGCTGGAAGATGAAAAGAAATATGACGAGGCCGGCCAGACGTACATCCGGGCGTTTCATCGCGATCCGAGCAAGAACCCCGAATACCTGGTGAAGGCGGCGAAGTGCGAGATCGAAGATGGCAAGCTCGGCGTCGCGCGACAGTGCCTGCGAGACGCGTTGGTGCGCAATCCACAGCTCAAATCGGCGCTGCAACTGACCACCGAAATTGAGCTGGAGGTGGCGCGCCTGTTCGGTTCGACGCTGCAGTGGAACCGCGTGCTGAATGAGTCAAAAAAACTCGTAAAAGTCGAGCCCCAATCGCCGCTGGCGCAACAGGCGATGGGCATCGCGATGTTGTTCCTTCAGAATGAGGACGACAGCTACAAGAAGGAGGGCGAGGAGGCGCTCAAAAAGGCCCTGGAGCTGGACCCGACGAATACGAAGGTGGTCGACGCGCTGGCGCGGCACCTTTGGACGACGGCGCGAAAGCAGGAATTCGAGGGTCACAAGCCGGAAGCCGAGGTCTTGGACAAGACCCGGGAGTCGATCCTTCAAACAGCGATCGACAAATGCGGCAGCTCCGCTCCGGACAAGTTGACGGAACTCAAACAGCTCCAATCGCTGTTCATGATCATCTCCGGAAACCCGAAAGAGGGAATGGCCATATTGCAATCGCTGGTGGACTCGGAAAAGTCCAAAGTCGAAGCCCACCTGGTGCTGGCGTCCCTGTACAACGGTTCCTATGCGTCGAAGGTGCCGGTGGATTCCGCCAAGGCCAAAGAAGTGCTGATGGCGGCGCTGGCGATCGATCCGAAAGACGGGCGTGTTTTCGAAGAGTTATCCCGTACGTTCAAGCTCCAACGGCGGGCGGAAAAGGACCCCGAAAAGCGCAAGAAAATCGAAGACGAGGAACTCGCGATTTATCGTCGCGGTCTGTCGGAGATTCCAAAGACCACGCATTTTCGTGAATTGAAAAACAACATGGCGAGGTTGTTCTTTTACAAGGAACTTTTTCTCTATGATTTGGAACAAGCGCGTCTCGCCGCGATCGATGACACCAAAGCCGCCAAGCGGGAGGAATCGCTGAAATCCGCCGAGAAGTGGCTCGACACGCTCAAGCAGGAGTTCGATGCGGACTCCGTGGAAGTTCGATACCTGACGGCCCAGTTGTACAACTCCAAGGGAGAGTACGTCGAGGCGATCAAGACGGCCGAAGCGGCGGAGCGCGTCATGGGAGCCCGCGGCCATTTTGAACTCGAGGTCCTACTCGGCGACCTTTACTCGAAGAAACAACAATGGGGCGCGGCGCGGACCGCGCTGGAAAAGGCGTTGAGCCTCAATTCCAATGCCTTCGGACTGCAGGTCCGTCTGGGTCAAATCTACCTCCAACAGAATCTGCCGACGCAGGCCTTGATGTATTTGAAGGCCGATGATCCCGGTCCACGGGGCGAATATCTGCGAAACGATCCCGCCGCGATCAAACTGCGCATGGAGGCCTATCGCCAACTGGGTCAGATTGAATTGGCGCAGGAGGAAGGCAAGCGATTGGGCGCCACTCCGGAAAATGACATCGCCAATGCCCAACTCCTCGTCCTGAACGGAAAGTACAGCGAAGCCGAGGCGAAATTGAAGGCGATTCTGGACCAGGATTCGAAAAACATTAACGCCATGCGCGTCTTGCTCGGTCTCTATCGCACCTCGGACCGGATGAACGAGGCGCGGGCTTTCGTGAAATCGCTGCTCGCGAAGGAACCCGAGAACCGGATCTATCAGCGCATGGAATTCGAGCTGGCGGAAGATCAGGATCCGGCGAAACGAGACGAGCGAATGCTGGCTTATTGCAAGGAAGAAAAGGATCCCTTCCTTCGCGCCGTTGGCCTGTTCGATTATTACGCGTCCAAAGACCAATTCGATGAGGCCGCCAAGTATCTGGATGAAGCCGAGAAGCTCAAGCCCGACGCCCCGCCGATCCTCGATCGGCAATTCCGGATGGCCCTGCGCAACAAGGATTGGGACAAGGCGGAAGGCTACGTCAAGAAAAACGCGAAGCTCAACGTGGACGGGACGGAGGGCGCCATCGCGGAAGGCCGTCTGGCCCTGGCCAAGAAGGAATATGACAAGGCCATCGACCTGATGCGGGCCGGCCTGCGGAAATTCCCGACGAACTCGCTGGGATGGACCTATCTCGCCGAGGCCTACATGTCCGCGGGCCGGCGGGCGGATGCGAAAAACGTGCTGTTGGAAGCGTTGAAGATCGATCCGACGAACGGCTACGCCAATCGCGCCCTGGCGGACATGTCGCTCAAGGATGGGGAAGAAAAAGAAGCGGAGAAGTATCTTCAAGCCGCGTTCAAGGCGATTCCGGAAGACGAATGGGTGCGCAGGCAGCTTCAAATCGTCAAGGAAAAGGAGAATCCCAAGGTCGGGATCGCCTCTCGAGAGAAGATTCGAAAGGAAAATCCCAAAGACCTCCAGAATCTGATTCTGTTGGCGCGTCTGTACGGTCTACCGGACATGGCTCAGTACGACAAGGCCGCCGAGGTTTATCGCGAGGCTTACGCGCTTTCGAAGAACGACCTGGGATTGGCGCGGGAGATCGCCGGGTTCTTCGGCCGCGAAGACGTCAATCGACCGTCGGAAGGAGAGGCGATTCTTTCGGAACTGATGGGAAATCAGACGGACAAGGAGGGCAAGGCCAAAGTCGCGACCTTCATGGGTCAGTTCTTCGAACTGCAGAAGTCCCTGGCGACGGCCGACCGGCACTTCCGATTGGCGGTCAGCCTCGATCCGTCCACCGCCACGCTCATCTCCGCGGGCGAATATTATGCCAGAACGAATCGATATCGGGATTCGCTGGAATATTATCATCGCGCGCTGAAGCAGATGGCGGACGACGCTCCGGAAGCGTTGACCACCCGTTCTCGAATCGTCGCACTCAACCTGGCGATCGGCGATCTGGACGCCGCCCGCAAAGGGATCGACGAATTCCTGGCAAAATACCCGAACGATGCCCAGGGCATGATCTTTGAAGGGGCCTATCACCGGGTGGCGGGCGACGTGCAGCAGGCGCGGAAGGCGTTTGACTCGCATTTGGAAAAAAACCCGGACAACGCCGTGGCGCTGTGGCAGCGCGGGCAATTGTTCATGCTGATGGGAAAATGGCGCCAGGCCATTGATGACTTGAGCAAGGCGAAAACCTTCAATCCGAACGGCTTCGGTTATCAACATCGCATCTCGCTGGCCGAATCCCTGTTGGAGGCGGGTCAGGGCGACCTCGCGGTTTCGGAGCTTCGGTCCATTCTGGATGAAAAGCCGGATCAGGAATCGGTGGCCGAAGCCCTCATCGACATCTATGCGCGGATGAATCCTCCCCGGTTCACTGACGCGGAAAACTTGATTTACACCTACATGCGGAAATACCCGCGCGATTACAAATGGGCGATGTTGTTGGGCGGGATCGGCGAGCGATCCCAGAACATGGACAAGGCCGTCCAGGCCTATCAAAAGGCGGCGGAGCTGAGCCGATACCGGTCGGATGCCGTCGTCGCCTTGTTAAAGGCGTGCAAGCTCGCGAATCGTCCACAGGTCATTGTCGACTACGCCGGTGAAAAGCTCTCCACACGCATGTTGGAGAGCATGCCGCTCGCCCTGGCGACGATCGCATGGGCGTATAGCAAGACCAAACACGACGACAAGGCGTTGGAGACGTATGACCGGGCGTTGGCTTGCGCCGGCTCCGACGTATCCGTCTATATCCGCATTGTGCGGGAGATGGTGGACACATTTGGAGGCGATGCGGCGCTGGATCGGGAGAAGAAACGAGCCGAGTCGAAACCGGAAGACATCGAACGGCAAAAAGTGCTGGTGAACCTGCTGCAAATGAGCAATAAGGACCAGGAGGCCCTGGAGGTCGCCGTTCGGCTGAACAAACTGGCGGCCAAGGACACCGATATCACCTTCTCGGTCCTGGCCCAGGCGCTTCTGTTGGAGCGTCTGCACAAATATCCGGAATCCCAGGCCAAGTACGAGGAAGTCCTGACTCGGGAGCCCGACAACGTCGTGGCGCTCAACAATATTGCCTATTTGCTCTCGGATGAGGTGTCCAAGCCGGCGGAAGCGATTCCCTATGCGGAGCGCGCCAAGCGGCTTGAACCGAATAACCCCGAGATTCTCGACACGCTGGGTTGGGCCCTCTCCCTGTCCAATCGTCACGGCGAGGCGATCGGAACACTGTTGCGGGCGCTTCAGGTGGATAAGGATAACGTACCGGCCCTTTACCATTTGGGAGTCGCCTACATGAAGAATGGCGAAACGGAAGAGGCGAAGGCTCGTTTGGAAGCCGCGAAGAAGGCCGTCGAGGCTTCCAAGACCGACAATCCGTTTCTGCCTAAGATCAATGAGGCGATTGCTCAACTGGACAAGGCGCAAAAATAGCCGATACCCCCGGACATGCCGCCCCGGCAGGCCGGTTGAGGGCGGAGTCCAAGGGTCCGAATAGTCGAAAAGGAATGAGGCGGGCGATTTGGTCGCGGTCCGCCGACAACCGGGCGCGCCTTGAAGGGCGCAGGGGCCCATGAGCTACTCATGACCACATTGACCGCTGCCACCCCCCAGCAGCCGATCGGCGTGCCGTCGAATTCGATGGCCCGGCCTTCGTTTGCGCCTGCGCCGGCCGGGGGCGGATCGGGGATGTCCGGCGCTGACGTAATTCGAATCATTCGTCAGCGGATGGTCATGATCATTTTCCTGTGGCTCTTATTCATCGCCTTGACGGTCGGCGCGACCTTCCTGGCGATTCGGTTCTATCCGCAATATCGGGGCATGGCGCTCGTGCTGGTCCAGTCGATCAGCCCTCCCAATGTGATGGAGCCCATGAAGACTCAGGATGTGAAGGAAGAAGAGGTCGCCCGACTGCTTCAGGACCAGGCCCTGTTGGTCAAGAGTCCGGAAGTGTTGCTGAAGGCGCTGGACGACCCGGATCTTCGCGATACGACCTGGTTTCGCGAGGCCGAGGAAAAACGCATTTCGAAGGATGAGGATCCGCTCGACTTACTGAGCGATATTCTGTCCGCCGAGCCGGTTCGGGATTCGAACTACGTCGGCGTATCCGTGACCTGGAAAATACCGTCGGAGGTGCCGACGCTGGTCAACACGATCGTTGGGAAATACCTGACGCTGGTGGATCGCCAGCAACGGGATTCAATCCGCAAGAACCAGGATCAGCTCGGCCAGGAATTGGCGCGGGCCAAGGACTTCCTCGACTCCAAGAACAAGGAAATCGAAACATTTCGACAGAGCGCGGAAGTGATGGGCACGTCGGCCAAGGAAAGCGAAGAGCGGCTCCTGACCCTGACGGCGCTGGTCACGGAATTGCAAGTGGACATGCTGGGAAAGAAGGCCCAATGGGAGGCGATGCAAAACGTCAGCCCGGAGGATTTGCCGATCACCGCCGAGCTTCAACACCTGCTGGACTCGGATCCGTTCATTTATCAACTCGATCAACGATATCAGTCCGCGGAAGAACAGTTGAACGCGGCGGCGGCCCGATACGGTCCGAACCATCGGGTCGTCAAGGAGGCGCAGGCCGCCCGCGACGTCGCCGCGGACCGCGCCACGCAGGAGCGGGCGCGGAAGGTCGTGGGTTTCCAATCGGAACAGATGGAGCAGGCCAAGCGGAATTTCCTGGAGGCCCAGGACTCCCTGGTCACGCTCAAGGAACAATTGCTCGAAGCGCGCAACGAACAGAAGGACCGGGACAACAATCTGGCGCGCTATGAGCGAATGAGCGAGGAGCGGGATCAGCTCAAAATCCAATACGAACAGCTCCAGGAACAAAAGCACCTGTTGGACATCGTCATCCGGCAGGAAAAATCGGTCCAGATCGAGGTCAAGTCGTGGGCCATCGCCCCCAAGCGCCGCTCCAACCCGAAGTGGGAGATTTGGGTGCCCGTCGGCACGTTGCTGGGACTGGCGCTCAGCCTCGGCTTCGCGCTGCTCCTGGAGATGGCGGACAAATCGGTTCGGACACCGCGCGATGTGCTGCGTCAGTCGATTCCCGTCCTCGGCACCATTCCTTCGACGGAAGACGATGAAGTCGAGATTCCGCGGGTGGAAACGGCGACGCTGGATGCGCCGCACTCGATCGTGGCGGAGGCGTTCCGAAATCTGCGCGCCAATCTGTTCTTCAGCGCGCCCGCCGAACAGCAGGGCGTGATTCTCGTCACCAGCCCCAGCGGCGGGAACGGCAAGACCACGGTGTCCACCAATCTCGCCATTTCCGTTGCCCTCAGCGGGCGGCGCGTGCTCTTGATCGACGCGAACTTCCGCCGGGCGAGTCTACCGCGGATCTTCCAGGGCATGCGCGAAGAGGGATTGAGCAACGCCCTTATCGGTCAGACGCACCTCGACGACGTCGTGACGCCGACCTCCGTGCCCGGTCTGGACGTGATGGGCGCCGGTCCGATCCCGCCGAATCCCGCGGAACTCTTGGGAAGCAGCTATCTTCGCGATTTGATCGTCGATGCCAGGGCCCGGTACGACCAGGTGATCTTTGACGGCCCGCCGGTTCTGCTCGTCAGCGATGCCATGGTATTGGCCGGCGCGGTGGACGGCGTCCTGCTGGTCTGTCAATATCGTTCAACGTCTCGCGGCGCCCTCCAGCGAACCCAGTCGCAGCTCGAGACCATGAATGCGCGGATTTTCGGGGCGGTGCTCAATCGGGTCGAGACGCGCGCGGGCGGCTACTTCCGCAAGGCTTATCGCGAGTTTTACGAATACCACGAGCCGGGCGAGCCGGGCGGCGAGGTGGCGCAGCTCAAATCCGGCGCGGAGAACGAGCAACTTCAGTCGCAGACCGACGCCCAGTCGCCGGGCCCGGAGACACCTTCGGGAGAGGCGGGCGAATCGGCGGCGACGGCATTGGAAGGGGAGTTGCCGTCGATCGGAGACCAGGATACGTCGATCGAAGGGGCGACGGCGGAGGATCCCAACGCGCCCGCGACCGCCTCGGATTGGGGAACGCTCGATCTGGACCGCGAAATTAACGAGATCAGCGGGGAAAAGCTGCTCGACGAGGACGACTTGAAGATCGATGAAGACGGCGCGTCCGACGAAACCGGCGACGCCGACCGGCCCCAATAAGATCGACCCCACGCCCTTCCACGAAATCCTCCACAACTTGACAGTCGGGCGGCGCTTCGCCATGGTGCTCTCCGGATGGAGGTCGGGGGACAGGAGGTCTGGTATCCATGTCTAATGCGTCGGTGATCAGCCAAACCAACGTACCGGGAAAAAACGTCCGCCGCGGCAAGGTCCGCGATATCTACGATCTGGGCGATCGCCTGTTGATCGTCACCACGGACCGGCTCAGCGCCTTCGATTGCGTACTGCCCGACCCGATTCCCCATAAAGGCCGCGTCCTCACCGCCCTCAGCAAGTTCTGGTTCGACCGATTCGCGTCGTTTAGTCCGCACCACCTGATTGGCATCGTCGATCGCGAGGCCCCCAAAGGCTTCGAGGCTTTGGCAAGCGATCTGCGCGGCCGGGCCATGCTCTGCAAAAAGGCGGAGGTCGTCCCCATCGAGTGCGTCGCCCGCGGTTACCTCGCCGGCAGCGGCTGGAAGGAGTACCAAACCAGCGGCACCGTCTGCGGCGTGAAGCTCCCGCCGGGCCTGACGCAATGCGCCAAGCTCCCGACGCCGATCTTCACCCCCGCGACGAAGGAGGAAAGCGGCCACGACATCAATATCTCCTTTGAGAAGGCGTGCGAGCTTGTCGGGAAGGATGTCATGACCGAGCTGCGCGACAAGACGCTCGCGCTCTACACCCAGGGCGCGGACTACGCGAAATCGCGCGGCATCATCCTGGCCGACACGAAGTTTGAGTTCGGCAAAACGCAGGACGGGATCATCCTCATCGACGAAGTCCTGACCCCCGACTCCAGCCGCTTCTGGCCGGCGGACAAGTATCAATCCGGCCGCGACCAGGAGAGCTTCGATAAACAGTTTGTCCGCAACTACCTCGAAGGCTTGTGCGCGAAGGGCCAGTGGGACAAGACCGATCCCGCGCCGAAGCTCCCGCGCGACGTGATCGACGCCACCAGCGCCCGATACATCGAGGCCTACGAGAAAATCACCGGCGAGGCGTTCCTCAAGTGACCCCGGGCGAATCGCCCTCCGTCTCCAACCCGTCAAAATCCGCGCCGGACCTGCTGCGCCGAATCCTCGGTCCCGCCACGATCGTCTTCGTCAGCCTCGGCGTGGCCATCGGCTCCGGAATCTTCGCCACGCCCGGCGACATCGCGGTGCACCTGAAGTCCCCGTGGATCATCCTTTTTGCCTGGCTGCTCGGCGGCGTGATCACTTATCTCCAATGCCTCGTCACAGCGGAATTGGCGACGCGCTTACCGCTGGCCGGCGGCGAATATCAATTCCTCAAGGTAGCCTACGGCGAATTCGCCGCCTTCTTCTTCGGCTGGTCTTACACGATCTTCATCGTCGGCGGCGGCGCCGGCACCATCGCGGCGGCCCTCGGCCGTTTCGCCGCGGAACTTTGCGGACTTTCGCAAACGAGCTGGCCGACGATGTTCGCATGCGCCTCGATCGTCCTCGTCACGGCGGTCAATATCTCTGGTTTGCGAACCGGCGCGGTCGTACAAAACATCCTGAGCGCCTTGAAAATCGCGGCGCTGCTTGGCATCGCCGTCGGCGTCATGGCCCTCTGCAGACGGGCGACACCGCTGCCCGTGGAACAGGCCGCCGGCACCACGACCTTCGGCGAATTCATGCTGGCCTTCGTCCTGGTCTATTGGGCCTATTCGGGCGCGACGGACTCCGCCAAGCTCGCGGAGGAAACGACGGACGTCCGCCGATCGCTGCCCAAAGCCCTGCTGCTCTCCGCGGGACTATTGACGCTTGTCTACTGCTTCTTCAACTACACCCTCTTTTGCGGGGCGACGCCGGCACGGATGCGCGGCGCGGAGAGCGCCGCCGGCATGGCCTTTGGCAATGCGGGTCGCGGAACCATCGACACGCTCATCCTCATCGTCAGCATCCTGATTTGCCTGGGCTCAATCAGTTCGACTTTTTTGTCCAACGTGCGCGTGATGTACGCCATGGCCCGGGACGGACTGACATTTAAGGCCCTGGGGCAGATGTCGCCCGGCCAATCCCCGATCGCCTCGCTGACGCTGGTCGCCGCCGTGGCCTGCGCGTTCGTCCTGAATCGATCCTTCGGTGAAATCGTCAACATCTATTTTCTGGCAAGCACGATCTTGTTCGGGATGAGCTACGTCAGCTTGATCGTGCTGCGTCGGCGCGATCAAAAAGCCGGACGGCCCTTCCCATTACACGCCTTTCGAGCCCCGGCCGGCATCGCAATCGCCCTCGTCCTGGTGTTGTGGGAGATGATCGTGGCATGGACCATCGCCTCCAACCAATTGAGAACCGGCAAGAAGGATAGTCTGATGACGCTCGGCGTCCTGGCCGGAATTGCGGCGATGTATCCCGTTTGGAAAAAATTCGCGAAGCCGCCGGCGACCGATGCGGCGCGATGAGTTGCTACTTCGGCAGTTTGCTGTGCGTCCCGTCGCACCACGGCTTGTTTCCGCTCTGGTGACACTGACAGAGCGCTTTCTTGCCCGTGTCCGGCACGTCGATCACGATCGGCTTGAGGCCGGTATCCAGCCGCGAATGGGCCCCATCGCAATAGGGCAGCGTCGCACTGTGGCCGCACTGGCAATAAGCCTTCTTGCCGGGCGTTTCGTCGATGACAATCGGGCGGGTTTCGTGCTTCGCATCCATGGGCGGGCTCCTCGATACAGCGTTGTCAATTACATCGGCCGTCCGCGCATTATAGCTCGATCCTTCCTTCGAGATAGGTGACGGCGTGGCCGCCGATCCTGACGCGATCGCCGCGATCTTCGCAGAAGATTTCACCCCCGCGCTTGGAAATCTGCCGCGCGTGCAACGTCTTCTTCCCGAGTCGCCGCGACCAATAGGGAATGAGCGTGCAATGCGCCGAGCCCGTCACCGGGTCTTCCGGCACACCGGCCGTTGGCGCGAAAAAGCGCGAAACGAAATCCACTGTCTTGCCCGGCGCGGTGACGATCACGGCAAAGGCATCGAGCGCCGCGATCTTGGCGAAATCCGGTTGCAGATCGCGAACCGCATCTTCATACTCGTAAACCGCCAGCCAATCGCGAGCCACATGCAGCTCTTTCGGCCGCGCTCCCAGCGCCGCCGTTAGCGCCGCCGTCACCTCCCGCGGTTCCGGCGGTCGCGACGGAAAATCCAGGATAAGTCGCTCCCCCTCGCGCTCAACCGCCAGCGGACCACTTCGCGACATGAATCGCACCTGGTTTTTTCCATAGCCCAGATGCCGCATCAGCACATGCGCCGACGCCAGCGTCGCATGACCGCAAAGGTCCATCTCCAGCACCGGCGTGAACCACCGCAGATGAAAGTCGACCGATTCCCCCGGCTTGGCGGGTATGAAGTACGCCGTCTCCGCCAGGTTGTTTTCCATCGCGATCGACTGAAGCGTCGCGTCCGGCAGCCATTGTTCCAAGGGCACGATCGCGGCCGGATTGCCCCCGAAGACCTTCGACGTGAACGCATCGACCTGGAAGAGCTTCAGTACCATGCCTTCGCCTCCGTGGCTCACCGCCGTTTCGTGCCTATACTACGCCGTCGATACTAAGCGGTTCGTGCCGGACAGGGAATTGAAAGATGATCGCCGCGCCCATTCCATTGGACGAAGACCAGCGGCTCACCGAGCTGCGGGCGATGAACATCATCGACACCCCGGCCGAAGAACGGTTTGATCGCGTCGTCCGGCTGGCCTCGCGCGTCTTCGACGTGCCGATGGCCTATATCGCGCTCGTCGATTCAGACCGGCAATGGTTCAAGTCCAAGTGCGGCGTCACCGCCGACCAGACCGGCCGGGACGTTTCCTTCTGCGGTCACACGATCCTCCAGCAGGAACCGCTGATCATCCCCGACGCCAAAAGCGACGATCGATTCCACGACAACCCCCTCGTCACGGGTGATCCGCATATCCGCTTCTACGCCGGCTATCCCCTGGCGGGGCCGAACGGTCAAAACGTCGGCACGCTCTGTCTCGCGGATCGACGCCCGCGTGCGCTCGACGATCGGCAATTGAAGACCTTTCGCGAGCTGGCGGCCGTCGCTGAGCACGAATTGAACATGGTCGATGTCATTCGCACGCAACGGGCGCTGATCGAGGTGAAGGACGCCCTCGCCGCGACGCAAAAACGTCTGGCCGACGAACTGGCCGAAGCGGCGGATTACGTGAAATCGCTCCTGCCGCCGAAGCTCGGCGGCCCGATCCGGACCGACTGGCAATTCATCAGTTCGTCGCAGCTCGGCGGCGATTTCTTCGGCTATCACTGGCTCGACGATCGCTGGTTTGTCATCTATTTGCTCGACGTCTGCGGCCACGGCGTCGGCGCGTCGCTGCTTTCCATCTCGATGCACAACGCCCTCCGCCGCGAGACGCTCCCGAACACCCGCTTCGACCAGCCGGGCGACGTCCTGTCCGCTCTCAACCGCGCCTTTCCCATGACCGAGAACAACAACAAGTTCTCGACGATGTGGTACGGCGCGTTTGACACGAAATCGCGGACCCTGCACTATGCGACCGCGGGTCACCCGCCGGCGATCATGTTCGAAAAGTCCGACGGCCCGCCCGCCTCCCTGGAGACTCCGAATATCATCCTCGGCCTGTTGCCCGAAGCCGTATTCGAAACCCACTCGCGCATCCTGCCGCCCGGCGCGCGGCTCTACGTTTTCTCCGACGGGGCATTCGAGGTGTCCAAGTCCGGCAACGGTGAGATGTTGGGGGTGGACGGCTTGACCCGGGTCATGGCCGGGACCCACGCCGGAGACGGCCGACGCGTGGACCGCATTGTCAAACAAGTACAGTCCTACCACGGCACGGACGGCTTCATCGACGATTGTTCGTTGGTGGAGGTCGTCTTCGGATAACTCCGACTCACTTCGCATCATCCAATATCCGCAATCCGAACTTGCTCGATACATTGTCACTTCCGCCTCCAACGGCTTAGAATCCCGCCGATATGTCCCAACGCCGTTTC
>CAYPXR010000012.1:0-27410 GCA_964414585.1 uncultured Planctomycetaceae bacterium | reverse complement strand
GTTGGCGACGATCATGCACTGCCGCCCCTGCACCTGCCCGATGCCGGTCACCATGCCCGCGCCCGGCGCGTCGTCGTCGTACATCCCCCACGCGGCGAGCGGGCTCAGTTCGAGAAAGGGACTTTGCGGATCGACCAGATGTTCGATGCGATCGCGGACGACAAGTTTGCCGCGATCGGTGTGCTTCTTGATCGCCGCCTCACCGCCGCCCTGCTTGACCTGCGCGACGCGCTGCCGCATCTCGGCCACCAGACCTTCAAGGTGGGCCTGGTTCTCCTTGAAAGGCTTGGACGATGGATCGATCTTGGATTGAATGACATCCATGGGCTGGAAATGTATCCGTTTTCGATGGTCCGTGACAGGCCGGGATCACCGGCTTAGACTTCTCGTTCGTGGCGACCACCCTCCATATGGGCTGGCCCAACCGGATCACGCTCGGGCGTCTCCTGGCGATCGGACCCTTCGTCGTTTGTCTTTTGAACCTGGATCAGGCCGATCGGACGTGGGTGCGCTGGGCGGCCGTGGTGATCTTCGCCCTCATGGCCTTGAGCGATCTGCTCGACGGCTACCTCGCCCGTCGGCTGAAGGATGAATCGCCGCTCGGCGCCTTCCTCGATCCGCTGGCCGACAAGCTGCTCATCACCTTCTCGGTCATCATCCTCGCCGTCAAAGGCATTCACGTCCGGACGACCGAAGGAACGGACACGGTCCTCAGCCTGCCGAACTGGGTGGCCGTCGCGGCCATCGGCAAAGACCTGCTGGTCTCCATGGGTTTCGGCGTCCTCTATCTCATCACCGGGCGCGTCTTTATCCAACCGCGCCGGCTGGGCAAATGGTGCACGACGGTCCAACTTGCACTAGTATTATGCATCCTGCTTTGGCCCAGTCTGCCGAGGCAGGTCGAGAAGCTGCCCGAAGCGCTCTGGTACGCCGCGACGGTCCTCGCCATCCTTGCGGCCCTGGATTACATCCGTCTGGGCAGTCGTTTCGCGAGCACGGCATCCGCCGAGGGCAAGCCCCGAAGCGGTGGAGATTGATCGATGGGCATCGAAGAGAGTCCGTTCAGCACCATCCCCGAGGCCCTTGAAGAACTCAAGGCCGGGCGGTTCATCATCCTGGTCGACGACGAAGACCGCGAGAACGAGGGCGATCTCGTCTGCGCCGCCGAACTCGTCACGCCGGAGATGATCAACTTCATGATCCGCCAGGCGGCGGGCAAGCTTTGTCTCAGCCTGACCGCCGAGACGTGCGAACGGCTCCATCTTTATCCGCAGGTCAACGAAAACACCGCGACGCACGGCACGGCCTTCACCGTTTCCATCGACGCCGGGCCCGAGTTCGGCGTGACCAGCGGCGTCAGCGCCGCCGACCGTTGCAGCACGATCCGCCGCTGTCTGGATGTCAACGCGAAACCCTCCGACCTGCGCCGCCCCGGCCACATCAGCCCGCTCAAAGGCAAGACCGGCGGCGTGCTGGTCCGCGCCGGTCACACCGAAGCGAGCATCGATCTGGCGCAACTCGCCGGCCTCAATCCCGCCGGCGTCATCATCGAAATCCTGAATAGCAAGGGCGAGATCGCCCACCTCGACGATCTTGTTGCGTTCGCCCGGCAGCACGGCTTCAAGATTTGCACGATCGCCAACCTCGTGGAATATCGTCTCCAGCGCGAGCGTTCAATCATCCGGATCGAATCGATCCCGCTGGATAATAAGTTTGGGCAATGGCGGCTGCATGCGTATTCCTCCGTCGTCGATTCCGAACCGCACGTCGCCCTTACCATGGGAAACGTCGGAAAATTCGACGCCGCCGGCGATCCGATCCCCGTCGATCACCCGGTTCTCGTCCGCGTTCACTCGCAATGCCTGACCGGCGACGTCTTCGGATCGCAGCGGTGCGATTGCGGCCCGCAACTGGAACAGGCCATGCAGCGCATCGCCGACGCCGGTGAAGGCGCGATCGTCTATCTTCGGCAGGAAGGCCGCGGCATCGGCCTGACCAACAAGCTGCACGCCTATCGTTTGCAAGATGAGGGGCTCGATACCGTCGAAGCCAATGAGAAGCTCGGTTTTCCCGCCGACAAGCGCGACTATGGCGTCGGCGCGCAGATCATTCGGGACCTGGGGATCCGGCACATCCGCATCCTCACGAACAATCCGAAAAAGACGAGCCGCCTGACGATTTACGGACTCGAGGTCGTTGAACAACAGCCGTTGCAGATTCCATCGAACCCGCACAATCGCCGATATTTGCAAACCAAGCGGACGAAATTAGGACACCTGCTCGATGAGCCCTGATGCCGTTTCGATCGCCGATCCTTGCGCTACGACGACCGTCCCGTTAAGACCGGACTGTTATCTTTCTCCTTTTTCATCGTCCTACGCCCCGCTGGTCGCTTCGTGGATTCACACGTCACAGGAGTTGATCTGGCTCGCGCCCGGCACGCCGCCGCCCGTCACCGCGGAAAAGGTCGCCGCCTGGGGACCCCATCGACGCAACCGCTTTCTGTTCTGGACCACCGGTTCGCAGCGGCCATGCGGCTACGCCGAGCTCAATGAAATCCCCGGCCAGCCCACGCAACTGTGGATCGGCCATTTCATCATCGATCCCGGCCGTCGCGGTCAGTCCCTGGGCTCACGTTTCGCGCAGGCCCTGCTGGCCCGGGCCTTTGTCGAATACGGCGCGAAGGAAGTGGTGCTCGTCGTCTTCCCGGACAACAAACGCGCGATCGACTGCTACGAACGTTCCGGGATGCAGCTCGTCGGCCAGGAGCGCAAATATTTCAAATCGACCGGCGCGGAGCACCTCTTCCTGCGCATGGCCATCAGCCGCAGCCGCTTCCACCGCCTCGCGAGCGCCGGCCGCCTCGATGGACGTCCCCTCCCACTGAGCGATCTTGCGCAACCGGCGATGTAACGGGCTACTCTATCTTGACAACATCATTGTGCCGGATCGGGCCGTCCACCTGCTCCACGGATACGCGAATCCATCGGTCCGTGAGGGCGGCGGCGTCTTCCACGTGATAGGTTCGCACCGCCGTTTGGCCGGCGACCAATTGGCGGATCGTGCTGACCTGCCGGGCCACCGGCGGCGCGATCAGAAGGCCCCGCAGATTCAGCGTGCGATTGCTGCGGTTCGTCACGCGCTGCACGATTCGCAGACCGCGCCCCTCGACGCACGTGAGCACGTTGACATCCAATTCCGGCGATCCGACGACGATCGGCGTCCGGAACGTCATCGGCGACTGGCCTTCGCCCGTGCCGGTGAATCGACCGATCAGCGTGTAAGTGCCCGCAGCTTGATTGCTCGGAAGCCGCAATGAAACCGCCATTTGGGTTTCCTGCCCCGCGGCGAGGTCCATCGGGACCATTTGCGGGGTGATCTGCCACGAAACGGGGATGTTCCATCGCATGGACCCGACCATCCGCTTCGTTCCATGGTTCCGGAGTGAGATCTGCAAGCGCTGCTCCTGCACCGTTGGCGCGACGATCGTCGGAAGGACGGCAAAGCTCGCCAACGTCCGCACGCGGCTTGGCGCGACCGGTGCGAGCACGACCGGCATGGAATCGATGGAAAACTCCATTCCGCCGTCGACCGCACAAATCTCGGCGCGCCGTCCCTGGATATCCACCAGTTGGGCCGCCGGCGCGGTGTCCGTCACGATCCGCCGCGGCGAATCCTCATCGCCATCGGTCCATATCACCATGGCGCCGTCGTCGGGCTTCGCGTCCCCGAAGAGCCACGCCGACACGCCGTCGTCCAGCCAAACCCGGCCCATCGGCGACAACCCCCCCAGCGTCTGCTGAAGGGTCCTGAACAGCATGAAGTCCTCACTCGGCGCGACGGACGGGTCGCCGGCGACGCCGTCGAACGTCCACGGCTGACGGACGAAGACCGTCTCCATTCCCGCGTGAAGCGCCAGGACCCTGCGCCGCGTCTCTTCGCGGAGCCGGACTCGAAGCGAATACCTGGCCGGATCGAGGGGCTCCAACGTCGCCCAGCGCCGGGCCTGTCGGGCGTCGCTCGATGGCTTGAGTTGGTCGTTCAATTGATCCGCGCCGATTTCAGCACCGACGAAGAAGGAATCCACATCCGCCGTCGTGGGCCCCGAAAAAGTCCGAACCACCGCATTTTGAGGAACCGCGATTTGAAACGCCCCGCTCAAGGGACGCAGCGCCTCGCGCAATTGACCGGTCGCGCGGGAAATCCGTTCGGATTCCGCCGTGGCGTTGGTGTCGTCCGATCCGATCTGCCACGCGTTCACGCGATCGCCGTAACGGCTGAACAGGAATCCCAGGTACGGCGCCCATTGATGGACCGGCGCGCACAAGACGTCCACGACCGAGATCCCGCGATGACCCAGTTGTTCCGACAATCCGGCCGGCGGCGCGGCGAGCACGCCCACGATCGAAGTTGATCGCTCCTCTAGGGCGCGCATCAATCCATGGACTCGCCGATCCGCGAGGACCACGGCCTCGTCATTCATATCCGCCCGCCACAACGGGATTTTTACGGCATCCGGCGCCAGCAGCCGGACGAGTCGTTCGACCGCCCGCTGGTCTCCTGATTCCGTCGCATCGAGGATCAAACCCCACCCGCCGCGCCGCGATCGATGCATGCGCAGGTCCGGTCCCAACCGTACAAACGTCCGCTCGCAGGACGCAATCTCGTGACCCTCGGAACGGACGCTGAGTCGCGTCATGAATCGTCCCGGCGGCAGTGGGCCCAATTCCGCCGAGCAGGCCTCGCCGCTTTGTCCGGTGATCGGGATGGTCTGGTTTCCGTACGATTTTCCATCGGCGTCCCGCACTTCCAACGACGCCGAAAGTCCGCGACCGTCCACGTCCGCCACGCGAACGAAACAGGTCACCGGCTCGTGCGCCGCAAAGACGCTTCCCGGCGCTTCCATTCGCAACGAGACGCGAGGCAAACGCGTCACGGTTAGGTCGTCGAACCACGCCTCCGCCAGGGGATCTCGCGCTTCGATCGGCCGCGGATCATCCTGGTAATGCAGCCCCTCGATCGGCTGTTCCAACTGACAGGACAAACCGATCCATCGCGCCTTGGGGTATCCGCCCGGGAGCAGGACCGAGACCTCCCACCACTTTCCTTCATCACTCGCATCGCGGACCGGCTCGCTGCGAACGCTGCTCGCGTCGATCCGTTGAAGGGCATGGTCGAGGAAACAGGCGCTGATGTACGCCTCGGAATGGACGACTTTCGATGTCCGGACCCAGACCGAGATACGGTAATCGCTATCCGGATGGACGGGGATGTCCTTGGCGAGGTAGCGACAGGCCAGACTGCCGCCCTGCAGGGCTAGTCGAAACGAAGGCGGCGCCTCGTGGCCCACATCGCCATCGAGGCGCGGCTCCAGGAACCGCGGAAAGCCGGGACCGGAGAGTTGACGCCAGTTCATCGGCGTCAACTCAAAGTTTCCGAGCTTTCGCTCGTCGAAATCAAACCGTTTGACGACGCGGTCTTCGATTCGCGAGGATACGAAGTTTGTCTCCGGTCGATCCGGCGACGTCGGGCCCGTCGCGTACAGGCCGATGACCCAGATGATTCCGAGGCGTCCCAACGTTAGATCTCCCATGCCGCGCGGAGTCAACCAGCGTCACCCTGCGAGCAGGGAAACGGCGCGGATCATCTCGTTCATCGGGACGCCGGAAGGCTCGATTCATCAAACGATTGAAGAGACAAGGGCCGATATTCATGGCCTGAATTCATCCGCTAATGGAGGGCTGGACACGGCGTCAAATTTGCGCCGATAACCTGGAAGATCAGGGGAAATACCTCTGCCGCCGAGCCTGGAGAATTCGTAATGACGCGCTACCGCCGATACTTTCAAAGAGCCCGACGCTTCCTCGCTTACGCCTCCACGGCGTCTTTGCTGGTCGCCCCTTCTTGTTTCAGCTCCGACATCGCCAAGCGCTTCCGCGAGGGCTACGGACCCGCCGCGGTGGATGGCCTAAACACCTTCATCACCGATCCGGCGAACGCCGAAGCCGGCCTCCAGCAAGCCGGAGCGGCGTTTTTCGACGGCATTGGCGCCATTCTGCAACCCCGGACCGGCTCTTCGATCTCCAGCAATTGAAGGTCCGATAACAATCTATCAGCCGCGCAGACGGACCTTGCCATTCCGCGTGCAACGAATCTGTCACATTGGCACAGGTAGCAGTAACCCCGGCCATCCTGAGGTGTCTAAGTAATAGAGGGGTTTGTTTTTCAAGGCTCCTGTGAAATTGCTTGCGAATAGTCCGTAAATATTTATAATAAATAATGTTAAGCGCAAAAACGTGTTGTGTTTCTGATACTGGCTTGGACTGGGAATGGCAGGCTGGTGATAAAAATTTCGTGAAATCGCCGGAATTGGCGCGTTTGGTATGGACATTGTCAGTAGAACAAAAAGTGCCCCGGACAGTATACGAATAGGGGCCTGAAACGACCGGACCTTTGATGACCGTTGAACCCCGGGCGAGCCGGGATTGGACGCGTGAGTTTGATGTTGCGAGTTACGACAAAACTTTCCGACCGTCGCGCTCTGAAGAGCTGGATGACGCCGCCGCCCTACATCATGAACGATGAATTGCGGCACCGCGGCACTGAAGAGCGGCTGTTCGCGGTCTGGCCGGGTCCGGCGGCGGGCTCGGGGCGAGTGCGCCACGACGAAGAGACGCTGCTGTTCAAGCAGCTTCACTTCTGCGGATATCGCCTGAGCAAGCTGTACAAGTCCGCGAGCCGCGCGCCCAGCGCGTCGGTCCGCCGGCAGTACGGTCTGTGGGTGCAGCGCTATCACCAGATTCGAACGCGCCTGACCGAGGGTAACCTGGGTCTGGTCTACGATTTGATCGGCCGAAGCCGGTTTGAAAACCTCGATCGCGAGGAGATGACCAGCGAAGGCATGATGGCCCTGCTCCGCGCCGTCGATACGTTCGACCCGTGGCGCGGATTCCGCTTCAGCACCTACGCCTGCAACGCGATCCTCCGCGCCTTCGCGCGGGCCGCGATGCAGGACTCCAAGCGGCGCAGCAAGGTCGCCGGTCCGTGGGATCCGGAATTTGAAGAGAGCGACGCTCCCGAGTCTCGGCACGACGATCAACGCGCCCTGTTCGAAGAGCGGTTGCAACGGATTCTGCATCTGGACCATGCGGCCCTGACGGACGTGGAGAAGTCCGTATTGGCGCGGCGCTTCCCGGCCCAGGAGGGTCGCGAGCGCGAAACGCTGGAAGACATCGGCAAGCAGATGCGCGTCAGCAAGGAGCGCGTGCGGCAGATTCAACTGTCGGCCATCAGCAAGCTCCGCCGCGCGATCGGCTCCGATACCGTGCTGCAATAAGGCTCTTTCTCTCCATCCAAATGGAGCTTTCCCTCCGACGCCCCGGCCCAGCGCCGGGGCGTCTTTTTTATGCAAGGCACTATCCCCGTTCGCGCATCGAAATATAGAAGTCTTCAGAGCAGTGGGGGTTCTCTTGCCCTTGCACTGCCATTGTTCAAGCGGGGAAGACGATGGTCATTGGGCCGCACGGCGTTCCAGATCGAGCAGGTATTGTTTTCGCCAGACGCCGCCGCCGTAGCCGCTGAGGGCGCCGTCCGCGCGGATCACGCGGTGGCAGGGGATGACGATGGCGATGCGATTGTCGCCGTTCGCCCGGCCGACGGCGCGGCGGGCAAGCGGTTGGCCGATATCGCGGGCCATGTCGTCGTAGGAACAGGTCTGACCGTAGGGAATCTTGAGCAGACGCCGCCAGACCTTTTCCTGGAACGGCGTGCCGGAAATGACGAGCGGAGTTTTGAATTCCTTGAGCTTGCCGTCGAAATAGCGGGCGAGTTCGTCCTCGACGCGTTCGAGGTGAGTGTTCTTACCAGGGACGATCGGCCGGTTCATCCGTCGGCGAAGGACCGCGATCTGTTTTTCAATTGCCCGGCGGTCGGTGAACTCCAACAAACACAAGCCCTCGGTGGTCGCGGCGGCGAGGAGCGGACCGAGCGGGCTCGTCAACCATGCACTGACGATGCAATCGGCGGCGGCGCGGGCCTTGCCCGGCGGTTGACCGAACACCTTGGCGAAGGCGTCTCGAAATCCGCTGGTGGATTCGTAACCGTGCTTGAGGCCGACGTGGGTGACGTCGGCGCCATTTCGAACTTCGGCGAGGGCGAGTCCCATTCTTCGACTCCTTTGATAGGCCTGAAAGGTCATTCCATAGTTGCGATTGAAAAAACGGCGGGCGCGGGCCGGATCGACGTGGAGCGCGCGGAGGTCGCGATCGTTGATTCGCCCGGTGGGGTCGGATTCGATCCGGTCGAGAAGTCGCTGCACCCATTGCGGCGGTCGGCCGTCGACGTCCATTGGGCGGCAGCGCTTGCACGGCCGATAGCCGGCAAGCATGGCTTCGCGGGCGACGCCGAAATATTCGACGTTTCGCGGGAGCGGTTTGCGCGCGGTGCAGGAGGGGCGGCAGAAGATTCCCGTCGTCTTGACGGCGATGAAGAAGACGCCGTCGTAGGATTCGTCGCGGGCGAGCATGGCCCGGGACATTTCGGAGGGTTTGGGCAGGGCGACGATGGTCGGGGTCATTGGTAAAGCACTCATCTCAAAAGAGTACGTCAGGACCGGTAGGCCATCCACCGATTATTGAGCGCGGATGTCGAATCGTCAGGCCACGATTTCGATCAATATCGCTCGCCGGACTTGGGCAGGCGGGGGATCGGCGTGCCGGGGGGGACGCAGCTTCCGGCGACGTCGTCGGCGCGGCCGAGGCCGAGTTGTTCGCGGAGGGCGCCGAGCTTGGCGACTTCCTCCGGCGGGAGATTGCGCGCGGGGCCGAGCTGGTGGGCCATGAGCATGACGTGGCAGCCGTGCTCGAGTTTTTCCAGTTTGAAGAAGGCGTCGCGGATGGACTTGCCGACGGTGATGGAGCCGTGGCGGTCGAGAACCAGGGCGTCGAAGCGCTTGATGAGATCACGGACGACAATCGCGCCTTCTTCGGTGGCGGGCGTCGCGTAGGCGGTTGTCGGGACCTGGCCGAAGGCGAGAATGACCTCGGGCAGGGCGCATTGCGACATGGAGAGACCGGCGACGGTGAAGGCGATCGTCGCGGGGGGATGGGCGTGAATCGCCGCGACGACGTCGGGGCGTTCGGCGTAAGCGGCGATGTGCATCCACCGCTCGCTGGACGGCCGGCCTCGGCCGGTGATGACGCGGCCCGCATGGTCGATGAGCACGAAATCGCCGGGATCGAGCATACCCAAACAAGAGCCGCTGGGGGAGATGAGAAGCTGGTCGCCCTGCACGCGGGCGGAGATATTGCCGTCGGTGCCGGCGACGAGGCCGCGATCATAGACCCGTCGGGCGATCTCGCAGAGTTCTTTTCGCAGGTTCCAGTCGCTGTTCATGGCGCTCCCGGCCGCGGTGCGGCTGCCTGTATTACGATAGTCGAGGATCGGCGTTGTCGGAAGCCGAAGACGACCCGTCGCGGTCGCTCTGGACACGGACGCCGATAATAAGGAATATGGCCGCCGGAGTAGTCGGCGACGACGCGAGGAAAAATCGCCCATGGCTCAGATCGAGCCCTTCTCAGCCATTCGATACAGCGAGAGCGAGATCTCCCATCTCGTCGCGCCCCCTTACGACATCCTGGACGAGGCGGACAAGACGAAATTGCTCCGCAAGGACGAGCATAATATCGTCGCGATCGATCTGCCGTTTGTCCCGCCGAAATCCGCCGGCCCGGACGCGGTCTATCAGCGGGCGGCCGGAGAGATGACCAGTTGGCTGGATATTCGCTGCCTGGTCCGCGACACGAAGCCGGCGATTTACGTCTATCACCAGACCTATCGCCTGGGGGCAAAGACGCTGACGCGGAAGATGTTTTTCGCACGGCTGCGGTTGGAGCCCTTCGGCAGCGGGTCGGTCTTTGCGCACGAGCAGACTTTCGGCGGTCCGAAGGAAGACCGGTTGAAGCTGACGATTGCCACGCGTTGCAACCTGAGCCCGATCTTCGGTCTTTATCCCGACGCCGACAATGAAGTCGCAGCGCTGTTTGACGAGACGGTGCATCGCGAGCCGGATCAGTCGGCGATGCTCGACGAGGTGCAGAACAAGCTGTGGATGGAGACGGACCCGCGCGTCATCCGGGCGGTGCGGGAGAAACTCGCGAAGAGTCCGGTGTTCATCGCCGACGGGCATCATCGATACTCGACGGCGCTGATGTACCGGGATCGTGAGACGGAAGAGACGGGCGAGTTGACGCCGACGGATCCGATCAATTACGTGCTCGCGGTGCTCTGCGGGATGGAGGACCCGGGGGCGACGATTCAACCGTACTTCCGCTCGATTGTCGATTTGCCGACGGCGACCGCGGCGATGCTGCGGGATGCCTTGTCGGAATCGTTTACGTGGTCGCCGGTGACGAAGCCGCAGTCGGCGGAGGAATTGGCCAAGCTCCTTTCCGTGGCGGGTCCGCAGACGATCGGCATCTACATCGCCAAGAGCGAGGCGTGCGCGTTGCTGTCGCCGAAGGAGCCGGATCTGCTGGCCAAATTGGAGCCCAAACGCGAGCCGGCCTGGCGCAAGTCACCGTACTCCATTTTTCATCGTTACCTGGTGGACGAAATCATCGGCCCGCAATTCTGCGACGGAAAACCGCCGACGATTCACTATCACAAGACGATGCAGGAGGCGATCGCCGACGCCCGGGTGAATTCGGGAATCGCGGCGTTGATGCCGGCGACGCGAATGGAGGAACTTCGCGACATCTGCACGGCGGGAGAGCTGATGCCGCAGAAGTCGACCTATTTCTTCCCGAAGCTGGCGACGGGAATGGTCATCAACCCATTGTATTAGGGGCCATTCGGCCCGACGGCGACGCGAGGTTACACTTCGGGCTGCGCCTGCGGAACAGGCCGCGGAGGTACCATGCGCGCATTCGTCACCGGCGGGACGGGGTTCGTGGGGAGCCATCTCATCGAGCGCCTTGTGGCGCAAGGAGACCAGGTGCGCGCGTTGGTGCGCCCGGGGAGCCGGCGCGAATTCGTGGAGGGCCTCGGCGCGGAGGTCGTGACCGGCGATCTGGAGAGCGCGTCCGCGCTGGCCGAAGGATGCCGAACGGGTGAGGTGGTGTATCACTGCGCGGCGCGCGTGGAGTTTGAAGGACCCGAAGAGGACTTTCAGCGCACGACCGTCGCCGGCACGCAGCGATTGCTGGAATCGGCGCGGGAGGCCGGCGTCCGCCGATTCGTGCAGGTCAGCTCGTGCGGCATTTATCATCCCGATCTCCTGACGGCCGGCGTCGTCAACGAATTCACACCGTCGCCGGAACCGCCGAAGTGGTTCACCTATGCGCGTTCCAAATTCCGCGCCGAGGCGATCGTGCGCGAGCGGAGCGGACCGCGGATGGAGTGGGTGATCGTCCGATTGGGGTACCTGTACGGACCGCGGAATCGCGTGATGAAGGACTACCTGGAGCCGGTGATGACGCGGGGGATGGCGGCGATCCTCGGCGACGGGACCAACCTGCTGGCGTTGGTGGACGTTCGGGATGTGGCCGAGGCGTTGGCGCTGGCCGGTTCGTCCGCCGAGGCGGCGGGAAAAATCCTGATCGCCGGACCGCACGAACAGATCACTCAAAGGGAATACTTCGACGCGATGGCCGACGGCTTCGGGTTGCCGCGCATCAAACGGACTGTGCCTTTCAAAATCGCCTTCTTCGCGGGATGGATCGGAGAGTATTTTGTCCACCGGTGGCCCGCCAGCGCGGTCATGCGGCGATCGGCCATCTCCTTGACCGGTCTTCCGCAGCGGATCGACTGTTCCTACACGCGGAAGCTGCTGGGCTGGCAGCCGCGCCACCGGTTTGAAGATGGCCTCCGGGAGGCCTTTGAGTGGTACTACTCGGAATATGGAAAGCCACCAAGCCTGACTCATCGACAATAGCTCGCTCGCTTGATACGCTACCTTTCCGGCGGATCACTAACACGGAGGTTTCTCGATGCGCGTACCCCTTTTCCAAACGACCGTTGGATTCCTGCTTGCGTCGTTCTCTTTGTCGGTCGGATGCGCCCCCAGCGGCGGTTTCAAGATTACGCCGGTCCCGGCGGACCAGTCCTTGCAGGAACAAATCGTCGTTCGCAGCCCCGGCTGGGTGAGCGACCGCATCGCGATTATCGATGTGTCCGGCGTCCTGATGAACGCCCATACGCCGTCGCTGCTTTCGGAAGGGGAACACCCGGTAGCGCTGTTGGTGGAGAAGCTGACGGTCGCGGCCGAGGATCATCGCGTGAAGGCGGTGGTGTTGCGAATCAACTCGCCGGGCGGATCGGTGACGGCCAGCGATTCGATGTATCAGGAGATTCTCGCGTTCAAGAAAAAGACCGGCAAACCGGTGATCGCGTATTTTCAGGACGTGGCCGCGAGCGGCGCGTATTACCTCGCCTGCGCGTCGGACGAGATCATCGCGCAGCGCACGACGGTCACGGGCTCGATCGGCGTGATCATGCAGATGATCGATTTGTCGGAGACGATGCATAAGCTGGGCATCGGCGCCGATGCGATTACCTCAGGCGCTTTCAAGGATGCCGGCTCGCCATTTCGTCCGATGAAGGCCGACGAGCGAAAATTGTTCCAAGGTCTGGTCGACAGTCTTTATCAGCAATTCGTGCAGGTCGTCGCCGCCGGGCGACCGAAACTCAGCCGGGCGGAAGTGGAAAAATTGGCGGACGGCCGGGTTTACAGTGCCCAGCAGGCCCTGGAAAACGGCCTGGTCGATCGGATAGGTACATTTCAGGAGGCGATCGAGGCGGCCAAGGGCCGGGCGAAGATAAGTGCTGCCCACGCCGTTATTTATCATCGACCCCTGGCTTGGACCCCGAATATCTACGCTTCCACCCCGATTCACCCAGCGACCCAGAATATCAATCTTCTTAACATCAATTTGCCGGAAATCTGGACAAAGAGGCCGGTTTTCATGTATATTTGGAGTTTGGACTGATATGATCTTAGTGCGACTGCCGCTCTAGGCATGAAACGTGCAAGTCTGTCGCCACGGTGAGTCTTAGCCGCGGCGGCCTTGGCGGTGTTCGTCGTGGTCGCCTGAGGTCCAGGGTGGACGACCTTCGTCGGGGAGATTGCCCGATGTCGCTGCGAGTCAAGTGCAGGCATTGTGGTCGAGAGCTCGATCTCGATCCCGCATTCATCGGCGCACACTGCCGATGCCAGTATTGCCGCAACTTGATGTCGGTCCCCCGCTCGATGGCCGCACACGCTCCTTCGGCTTCTTCATCCAGTCCACGACCAACACGACCGGCTCTAGCAGGTGAACGAGTTCCGTCTCGCCGCGGCGCCCCGCGCGTCGCCGGCCCCTCGCTCGGCGGAAGATTATCCTGGAGCGCGCTTTCCGGACGAATGCGCGTCGGTGCGATGATCGCCGGATTCACGCTGGTGGTCGGCGTTCCACTTTATTTCGGGTTCTCGTCGCAGACGCACCCCTCGCCTGATCGGTGGACGACCTTGGTCTCGCAGTCGGACGATCGTGTCAATCGAACAACGAATGACGCCGACGATGCAAAGGCCAACCTGCTGGCGGTCAATCCCATCACGCACTATTTCGGCATTCCGCTGTCCGGCAAGACGATCGGGTATATCGTCGACGGTGATGCGACCATGGCGCCGTACATCGACGACGTCGCCGTCCTGACTAATTCGGTGAACGAGTCCATCGAGAAGGGTACCCGTCGATTCGGCGTGATCCTGGCGGTGGCCCGCGATGGCGTCACTTTCGTTGAGACCGCCGAGCCCTCCACCGAACTGGAAGGCGCGCGAAGCATCCTGACCGGGCGATTGGCGAGCGGCCGGACAGACCTGACCAAGGCCCTCTCGGTGGCGTCCAATTGGTATGCCGACGAAGTCTTCCTCGTCCTGTCGAAGCCGGTCGATTCCCAGCAGATGGAAGTTCTGAAACAGGGGGCGGAACAGACCGGGGCCGTGGTCCATGTCATCGGCCTGGGAGGCGCGGCGGAACAGGACCTCTCGCCGATCGCGAGGGCCACCGGCGGCACCTATGTTTCCGTTCCGGACGACAGCCTCAAAAAGCTCGTCGAACGACAGAACGAAGCCAAGGCCCGCGCCTAACCGCCTCTCCAACCGGGCCTATTTCTTTTTTGCAAATTGGTCGTGGCAGCTCTTGCACGTGCGGGCGATTTCCTTGGATTGATCCATCGCCGCCTTTTGATCGCGCTTCTTGAGGACGGTCGCCAGTTCCACACATTGGCCGGACATTTTGGTCGCCAGTTCGCGATATTTCGGGTTGGGCCGCTCGTGTTGATTGACGTTGGCCATCTCCGCGAGGATCCATGCCGACGTTTGCGCTTCGTCCCAGGTTTTGTCCTGGATGGCGTCTTTGATCTGGCCCATGAGCTGCTTCTGGCCTTCCATGAGTTTTTCCAACGGTTGCACCGGTTTGAACGCCGCGCCGGAAGAGGCCTTGGGCCCCTCGCCCCAGGCGACGAGGGCGGCGCCGGCAAAGATGGCTACGATGACGGGGGCGGTCTTTACGATCGTCGACATTTCGGGACTCCTTGTGCGCGAGGTTGTATCGCGCGATACCGGGAGTTATAAACGATCCGAGCCGATTTGCCTCACGTGATGGTGCCATGAAGCGTTCCGAACTGGCGTTGTGCCTCGATGACTTGCGGTTGGAGACGAAAACCGCGATGGGGCGGGCACGCGCGCTGGGCTTTCGGGCGATCGACGTCTCGGCGGTGACCGGTCCGATCTCGCCGTCGGAGCTTTCGCGGACGGGGCAGCGGCATTTGATCAAGCATCTGGGCGACCTCGGATTGAGACTGTCGAGCCTGCGCGGCCCGGCGGGCGGCGCGAGCTATGCGGACGGGATGGCCGGCGAACGGCGATTAGAGATGATGCGACAGGTCATGGACCTGGCGTCGGCGCTTCGCGTACCGATCGTCTCGACGGCACTGGGGTCAATAGGGGAGATGTCGGTGGACGAGCGAGCGGCGCGATTCAGGGAAACGCTGACGATCCTGGCCGACGACGCGGACCGCAAGGGCGTGATGGTGTCGATTGAAACGGCGGGCGTGTCGGCGGCGGAGCTTGGCCGCTGGCTGGCGGAGATCAACTGCCCGCAGTTGGCGGCGTGCTTCGACAGCGGGGCGATGCTCATGCAGGGCGAGGACCCGCATCAGGTGGCGGAGACGTTGCTGGGGCGCGTGGGGTTGGTGCGCGCCCGCGATGCCGTGGCTGGCACGCCGCAGGCGGCGGGATACGAGGTCGCGCAAGGCGAGGGCAATCTGAATGCCCCGCGCTTCCTTGCATCGCTGACCGAGGCGGGCTTCGAGGGTGATCTCATTTTGTCACGCACGACCGGCGACCGTCCAATGGCGGACCTGGAAAAGGCCCGTCGCGAGTTCGAATCTCTGCTTCACGGACCTTAATCGCTTCCGTGAGCGACGACAGATAGGAACAGGGAGCCCCGCGCCTTTCGCTATTCGCAATTCGACATTCGTCATTTGAAAAAAGCGGCCGTGGCGGATTTCCCGCAATCCGCCACGGCCTATTTTTAGTGGAAGACCGCGCGCCTCTCCCCGTAAAATTAGCACGGGTCCACCACACGCTCACGCGGCCGGTCTCCACCCCACCGGAAAGCGACTTATGTCGAGAATGCGCGCGGGGCGAGCCATGTCACGCACGTATCCCGACAGCATTTTCCTTCCGACCGGCCGCGGTTGAGCTTGCAGGAGCTTCTCTCCCCTGCTTGCCAGGCATACTCCAATTCCCTCGAAACGAAGGTGCGCTGACCTGAAGGCCTGCGCGGCAGGCGCTCGGCGTCCGGGGCCGGGCCGGTCGATGACGGGCCCTGCGTCGAACGTCGATGAGCGCTTGCCGCGGCAGGCGAATGCTTCTGATGCGTCCCACTCCGGGTGGCTCCCTTCCCCCCATCGTTGAAGTCGAAATGTCGATGATCGTTCACCTTTCCCGTCGTCAGGGGCCGCGAAACAAGGCCGACCTCGCCGAGCAGTCTCAAACCCACTCCCCGTGTTGACTGCCTCGAAAGGAAGCCGCGCTTTGTTTCGCGACCGCCTGAACGGAGGAAAGAAAGATGCCGAATATTCCGGCGAATCCGTGGATCGAGTTGGCCGTCGCCGATCTTCATGATTCGCAATTCCTCGTCGCTCGCCGCGCTTTTCGCGCGGACGCCCATGTCCGGTCCGACGCGCGGTCGGACCGCCTGCCGCTTTCCCGTTTCCAACCTTCGGTTTAGACGCCGGCCCGACAGATTCGTCGGACGAACGCGATACTCTCGTTACCGGGAACGAATCGTCGAAGTGCGAGTTCTGTTTCGTTCCGCAAATGACGCCGGATTCCAAGGGCGTCTGGCGAACACCTCGCCCGGCCGATCGGCCGGACCTCGAAGGCTTTCTTCCGGCCGCCGGTCTTCGCCGTTTTTAGATCACGGGGGCACCAGAGATATGTTGATGCCCGGCGAAACGCGGCCTTTTTTCTCGGCCTTCTTGTTTCAATTGTTCCCCGTCGATGTGGGAAGGCAAGCGCGGTTGAAAAAAATTTTGTGCGCGCACGCACCATGCGTGTGAAGGGGTCGCGTCATGCTGTTAGCGTGAACATCCAGCGTGCCGATCGCCTAGCGGCGACTGCTGGTGATCGTGGCCTGCGGCGCTTCAATTCGATTGGACTTGCGATCCCAGATGAGAATCGGCCCCTTCCACATGGACAATCGCTGCGAGCGCTCATCCTGATCGATGATGCGCGCTTCGAGACGTTCGCTTCCTTCGAGGCGGACTTCGTTCACGTCGCGGAGATATTGCAAATGCTCGCCCATGAGGCTCTTCGTGTCCTCCTGAAAGTGCACGGCGCCCTTGGCGATGAGACGCTGGAGATCGGTCGCGCGGATCAACGGGTCGGCGGCGCTGTAGCTCTTGCCCGCGCCGCCGGTGAATTCCAACAGGAGATTTCCGCAGGAGAGCGTGGCGCGTTTGCCCTTGGCCATGTGCTTGATCTTCTCGACGTCGAGGTTCATGGCGGCGGCGAGCTGGCCCTTGAGCACCATCTCCTGTCCGCTGCGATGGACCATGGAGACGGCGCGGTCGAAGGCGACGAGGTTGCGGTCGACGAAATAATCCATCGAGTTTTCCCACGTGACCAGCGTCTGGCTGGGACCGTCGCTGCGCATCGCGTTCATGATGGCCGGGCCGCTGTCGTCGCGCGGCCTCCCGCTCTTGGGACGATTTTCGTCCAACTGGTAGTCCTCAATCAGCAGCGTGCCCTTGAAGGGGACGGACATCTGTTGGGCGAGAAGGTCCACGGCGATCTGTTCGGCGGCGATTCGCGCGCGGCTCTTGAGACGGGCGACCGCGCCGGGATCGGGCGTTGTGTAATTGCTGCTGAGGGCCTCGGCGTTGCCTTCAGCGACGATATAGACGGGGCGTTTTTGAAGACCGATCGAACCGGTGACTTCGACGCGCTTAACCTCCGCCTTGTCGTCGGTGACGGCGCCCAGCGTCCAGAAGCCCCGCGGCTTGGTTTTCTCGTCGGCTTTCTCCGGCGGCGGAGGCGTGCGGCCGAATCGGACCGTCATCTTGTCGCAATTCATGGAGAACGCGTCGGATTCGCTGTGCACCTTGCCGACGAAGATGCCGTAGTCCTTCTTGAGGCGGAACTGCATGTGGTCGCGCCACGTCGTCTTGACGGCCGTGGATTTGGAAAGCTTCCGCCCGCCGAAGTCCTGGTCGGTCAACATCCAGGCCGAGCCGGGACCCGGCACATCGACGGACTGACCGTCGACATCGATGTCAATGTGATGGCCGTGAATGGCCGCCTCGGAGAATCGGGCCCAGGCGTAGCGGTCGGGATCGCTGCCGATGATCGTCGAGCGAATGAGCTTGTTGCCGTCGCGCATCGTCGCCTGGAGGGATTGAGCCCTGCTGATCTTGAGGTTCTGATCGGGGTCGTTGATGTACACGTCGCCGGAGGCGTCGATCGACTCCATGCCGAGGCGCGGCTTGGGCTGGATCATGCGGCCGTCCGGGGCCTGGTACTCCGGCGGATAGAACTGATTCATGACGACCTGCATTTGTTCCGCGCGAACCTCGCGCCGACCCTGTTGCGCGAGAACCTTGCCGGCTGCGTCGACGATCCTCGGGATGTTGCGCCCGTCGGGGGTGATCGTCATCTCGACGTCGAGGCGCTCCGCGGAGATCAGCTCGTCGGCCCGCGCCAGCTTCACCGCGCCGGTCATGTTCAGGTGTTGGATGTGGTCGGCGACCTCCTCCTTGTTCATGGGCAGGCCGAACGTGACGGCGACTTCGTCGGCGGATAGTGTTTCATCGCCCTGCACGATCGAGACATCGCCGTGGAACCACGCGCGGCGCAGAAATTCCTTGTTCTTGGTCTCCTTGAGACCCGTCGCCGGGTTGATCGTGTCGACCTCGCGCGTGCCGACTTCGAGATCGACGCCGTGCGTCCAGCGGATATGGACGGGCGGGCGTTCGGTCTTGGCCCTGGGAGTGTCGCGCGGGGAACCGGAAAGCGCGGCAAACGCCTCCGCTGGGTTGGCGTCGCCCGCTTCGTCCAGACGTTCGTCGATCATCAGTCCCGCGCCGTCGATCCGGCCCAGACCGCGCCGTTGATCGAAGAAAATTTCATGGCCGGACAGCCGTCGCGTCGGACTGACGGCCATCTCGACGGTTTGGTCGCCGATGCCGGAGAGCCAGACCTGACGGCGCTCGTGACGATAGACGAGCTGCGAACAGGAGCCGGTGCCTTGTTCGCTTTGGAGCTTGACGATCTTGCCGGTGGCGATGGCGTCAAAACGCTGGCCGGTTTGCTCGGCGGGATCGACGCGGATTGGCCGCAATTCCAACGGGCCGTCCCACGTCAGCATAAGCCTGGTCTTGTCTTCCGGGTTGTCGGGGGCGTCGACGGCGGCCGGTCGATCGGGCCGGCTGGTCGGCTTCCCGGCGTTCGCTTCGACCGTCGGCTTTTCGCCGTCCGCCGGCCGCCCCGAGGCCAACGCCCGCTGCTTTTTGCCGAAGTCGAAATTAATCTCGAGCTTGTCGGCCTCGATCTTTCCGAGGGTGCGGAGACCGTCCTTTTGTTCGACGATGACGTTGTTGGTGAAGACGGCGCGGTAGGTATGGACCTTGGGAGCGCCCTTCTTGAGCACCGTCTCGAGGACGTTGCTTTTCAGGACGTCGCCGGAAGCGCCGGCCTTGGCTTCGGTTCGCAACGAGTCAATATCGGCGGCGAGCGCGTCGGGACTGCGCAGGGCGCCGGGCGGTAATGCGGGCTGCGACGTCGTGACCGGTTGCGCGCTGTCGGGAATCGACATCGGCGTGTTGGCGGCGACGACGCCCCCTTCGAGGCGGATTTCCGTTGCAGCCTCTTCGGCGGTGGGGACGTCGATGGACATCGGCGTATTTACCTGCGCATGCGGAACCTTGATCTGCGCGGCGATCGCCTCGCGCGCCGCCTGACTCGTCGCCGCGGCGCCGCCGGATTTTTTCTTCGACGACTTCGAGCGCGTGGTGCCGGGCATCGCGAAATCGACCATCCCGCCGCCGCGGCGCAGGGCCATCGTTCCGCCGTGATTGAAGCGAAGAACATCGATGCGGTTGTCCACCTGGTCCCATTGGAGGGTCAGACCGCGGACGTTTTCGATTTTGGCCTCGACGCTGTCGACGCGCACTTCGCCATCGGCGATCAGTTCAGCGCTGTCCATGTCGAACTTTGCTTCGGGAAGCTGGATGTTGATGAGATCGTCCGGGTGGGCGAAGCGGTCCGCCAGTTGCGGATTCGCCTCGCGCCAGGCCGACGTGGTGCGATCGATCGTGATCTGGACGTGGCCCTTGAGCCAGCCGCGCCGGGGGTCGACGCGGCTTCGGGCCTTGCGGGCGAGGGTGACCTGGGCCTCGTCGGAGCTGATGTAGGTGATCTCGCCGCGCGGCATGAAGATCTGGATCAACAAGTCGCGAAGGTGGAAGTCCGTCTGGGTGATGGGCTCCCAGCTCTTGGCCTCGAAGACATACTTGAGCCGTCCGGAGATTTCGTCATAAACGCGGACGCGGGTCATGTCGCCGGGGCTGAAGGTCATGTCGGCGTCGCTGATCGTCTGGACGGCCTGCGTTGTCGGTCGAGAGACGAACTGACGGACGCGGCGGGTGGCGTCGGAAGCCGTTCGCGGCTGGACTTTGCGATCGCCGGCCGAAAAGCCCCAATAAGCGACCAAGCCCAGGAGGAAGGTGGCGGCGATCAGGATGATTCGTTTTCGGTTCATGCTTCAAACCGGCTCAGGACGTCCGACCAGACGCCGTTGTGCCGCAGGAGTCTTTCGATGGCCTCGGCGACCGCCGCCTCACCGCCTCGGCGCTGGGTGACGTAACGGGCGACGCGCTTCGCCGACGGGACGGCGTTTTCGACGGCGATGGGGTAGCCACATCGTCGCATCGGCGGCACGTCGAGCAGATCGTCGCCGATGAAGGCGATCTCGTCATCCTCAATGGACAACGCCTCGCGGATCGACTCGTAGGGCGGGACCTTGTCGTTGACGCCCTGAAAAACTTGGCGGATTCCGAGTTCCTTGCAGCGCGTTTCGACGGCGGGCGATTGGCGGCCGCTGATGACCGCGACCTCGCCGCCGGTCGATTGCCATAAACGAATCGGCCCGCCGTCCTGCACATGGAAAATCTTGGTATCGCAGCCGCCGGCGTCGTAGGGCAGCCGTCCGTCAGTCAGGACGCCGTCGACATCAAGGATGAGCAGTTTAATCGTGGTCAAGATCGGAATTGCCCCGTAGCGACGAGCCCGTCCGTCACGCAGGGAGACGTGCCTCGTCGGTCGCCGGTTGAAGTGGGGATTGTATTCGCGTTCAAGCGGCGCCACAACCGGAAAGTGCCGTCGCGGATGATGATGTTACCCATCCGGCGTTGAAGGCCCGTACCCAAACTTTCATTTCGGAGGTCGTTGTGCCTGGATCCTTGCCAGCATCGCCGGGTCGTCCTTGAGCAGGCCGGAGCCGACGAGACGGGGGACGAGGTCCGCCCAAACAGGCTCCTTCGCGAACACTTCTTTGAAGAGCGGCAGTGATTCATCCAAATGACCCGAGTTGGCCATCGAAACGGCCATCCAAAACGGAATTTCCACGATCTGCGGCGCGTCGGTCTGGGCGGCGGTGTATTCCTTCGCGGCCAATGCGAAATCATTCTTCTCGACCGCCAGATCGCCTGCGTTCATGTGCGCGTAGGCCCTTTGCAACTTGACCAGTCGGCGAAGTTCGACGAGCGGCGCGGGATTGTCTTCCACTCGTAAGTCAAATTTCCGATCGGCCCACGGCTTGCCGGTGGACTTCGCCGCGACGACGACGATGGCCGCGGATTGTCGGCCGCGGATATCGCCGCCCGCCGCTTCGGCCGCTTCCAGGGCGACGAGCATGCGTTCTGCGAGATCGCCTTTGGCCTCCCGATAGGCCCTGGCCATCGCCGGCCAGATGCGGTCGTTCGACATCAGATTCGCCTGCACCGAAAACTGTTCGTCCTTACCCAGCACATTTCCGGCGGGCTGAATACATTTCTTGCCGGTATGCACGGCGACCTTACCATTTGCGTCGATCATGGCGACCTGGCGAACGTCGCGACCCTCGTCGCCGGCGATCAGCGCCGCCAATGCATCGGGCGCGCTCCTTCCCAGGCGCATCAACTCGAGCCCCAGCGGTCCGTAGGTCGGATCGACCAGCGACTGGGTGGCTACGGCCCCGACTCCGGCCTCGGCCCAGGGGACGACGCTGCCGACACTGAACCAATGGGATTGCACCGCGACCCCCATCTCGCCGGTCGCCGGATCGCGGGCGACGATCGAATAAGTACTGACCGGCCGTCTTGGATGGTTTGGAACCTCCGCCCGGACGCCGACGGCGCTTTCAAGCCCGATCATCAGAATCATGGCAAGCTGGAAAACATGGCTTTTTCGAGGGTTAGAATCGAATGTCATGGGGTTTTTCTCCTTGGAGCGGCCCTCTTTTTCCGGGTCGCCGTATTACGGTAAGTAACAAGCCCATTTGACTTTACCGAGTTTCTGAGCGATAATATAGGTGGTACTGCGGATCATGGCCCTCTGCGCTCCGGTCCTCGCCCGGGCGACTCTCCTTGGGGCAGCCTGCCGAAAACGATCCGCCATGAACCGCCCAACCGCCCTTGGAGGCTTGTGTGAAGACGTTCCGGCATCCTGAGATCAAGCAGCTCGCTCACGAGCTTGCCCTCTCACCGATTCGCCATCGCCTGCGCCAGCTTTCGGGCATTGCCCGCGCGATCGAACTGGTCGATCCCGAGCGGGACTATCCGCACTCCTTTATCTGCTTCACGATCACCGGCTATCGCCCGCGCCGCAAGTCGGAGGACGCCGTCCTTTCCGGCGAGGCGCTGCGAGCCGACCTGATCGATTTGATGGACGATCTTACCGTTGAAAGCCCGATTCCCGTGGAAGCGGCGGGCGGCGGTCTGTTCGACGCCGAATCGCTGGCCAGGCGGTTCAACGTCTCGACCAAGACGATTTCGCGCTGGCGATATCGCGGTCTGCCCGGAGCGTGGTATGTCGCCGCCGATCAAAAGCCGCGATTGTCGTTTCCGGCGCGCGACGTGCAACGGTTCGTTGCTCACAACCTTGACCTCGTGCGGCGCGGTTCCGCATTCGCCGTCATGGGCGATGCGGAAAGGCAGAGAATCATCGATCGGGCCCGCATCCTGGTCGCCGGACAGCGTTCGTCGCTCCATGCCATTACGATGCAGCTCGCCGAAGAGACGGGCCGCGCGGTGGAGACGATTCGCTACACGCTGCGGCGCTTCGACCGCGATCATCCCGATCAAGCCCTATTCGACCGCGCCGAGCAGCCGCGAGCGCTCGATGAAGCAGGATTGGTGCGCGAGGCGTTCGTCGCCGGCGAGTCGATCCCGTCGCTGTGCAAGCGATTTGAAAAACGAGAAAGCGATATCCGGCGATTGTTGACCCGGGCCCGCGCGGCGGAGTTCGCCGCTCAACCGATCGCCTATGTCTACAATGAAACGTTCGACGCCCGCGATGCTGAGAAGCAGATACTGGATGGCGCACCACCGCTGGGCGACCGCGGGCAGACCGTCACCGACGTCACGCTGACGCGCACGCCGAGCGAAGTGCCGGCCTATTTGCAGGAACTTTACAAGACGCCGCTGCTCTCCCGCGAGGAGGAGGTCGACTCGTTCCGGCGGATGAACTTTCTTCTCCATCAGGCCGAAATGCTGCGCCGCAAGATCGCCGCCTCGCCGGAGCGCGCGACCGCCGCGGACATCCAGGCCGTCGAATCGAAACTCCATGAGGCCAACAAGATCAAGAACCAGATCGTCCAGGCCAATCTCCGGCTGGTCGTCAGCATCGCCCGGCGGCATACCTTCGGCCGTGCGTCGATCAATCTCTTCGAACTGGTCAGCGACGGCAATCTTTCGTTGATGAAAGCGGTCGAGAAATTCGATTACGCCCGCGGCTTCCGGTTCAGCACTTACGGGACGTGGGCGATCTCGCGCGGCTTCGCGCGGAGCGTCCCCGACGAACTGTCGCACGTCGATCGCTACCAGACGGGCTGCGAGGAATTGCTGGCGGTCACCGGCGAAGCGGACGCCGAAGCGCCGACGCCGATCGAGGGATTGAAGCTCGCCCTGGCCGACGGTTTCAAGACGCTCGAAGACCGCGAGCGCGTCATTCTCCAACGACACTTCGGACTGGAGAGCGACGCGGATACCCAGACGCTCGACGAGATCGGGCGCGAACTGGGCATCAGCAAGGAGCGCGTCCGCCAGATCGAAATCCGCGCCCTGGCCAAGCTCAAAGGCGCGCTGGGACCCCGTGCCGTCGAACTGCTCGCCGGTTGACGGCCATCCCTTTCAACATCCCCTCTGCCACTGGAAATGTTGCTCTCCAGGTTGCGGCGTCGCCGCCAAAGCTTGGTCGCAATCAGAGCCCCATGGCGCGAGCCTGGGGGCGAGCGCGAATAACGTTGTTAAGGCCAACGCGTGTTCGGCCGGGGGCTTGCGCCGCCCGGCTCAGATAGCAGATTCCTTTACCATTTGCGCGCGGCTCAATAGCACGAATACATCTTCCAGGCTTGGGCCGATCGAGCGAAACGACGCGGTGGATTCGCCCGGCGCGAGGCGCGAGAGCAGCACTTCCGGCGATAGGCCCTCCTCCATGAGCACATGCAGCGTATCGCCGAACATCGTCGCATCGCGGACCTCCGCGACTTGCCGGGCACGGGCCAACGCATCGGCCGGCGCCGCGCAACGGACTTCATAGCGCTGCGTGCCCGGCGGCGTGACCGCCTCGCCGATCTTCAACTCCGCCGGCCGCCCCAGGGCAATGAGCCGCGATTGATAGATGTAGCCGACGTGCGTGCAGCGCTCGGCTTCGTCCATGTAGTGCGTCGTCACGAACATGGTCACGCCGCGGTGGGACAACTCGAAGAGCAGATCCCACAATTCCCGCCGCGCGACGGGATCGATCCCCGCCGTCGGCTCGTCGAGGAAGAGGACTTCCGGCTCGTGAATCAGCGCGCACGCCAGCGCCAGCCGCTGTTTCCAGCCGCCGGACAGTTCACTCCCCAGTCGCTCGGTGTAATCGCCGATCCCGGTGAGCGACATAACAGCATCCTCGCGTTCGCGTTGCCGGTTCGGGCTCAGGCCATACACCCGACCGTAGAAGCGAAGGTTTTCCGTCACGGACAGATCGGCGTAGAGGCTGAACTTCTGCGACATGTAACCGATGCGGCGTTTGACCGCCTCGGGGTCGCTGCGAATGTCGATGCCGAGGACCTGGCCGCTCCCCTCGCTGGGTCGAAGGACGCCACAGAGCATTCGGATCAAGGTCGATTTTCCGCTGCCGTTGGGACCGAGCAGGCCGAAGATGCTCGAACGCGTGACGTCAAAGGTCACGTCGCGCACCGCGACGAACTCGCCGAATCGCCGTGTCAGCCCCTGCGCCGAGATCACCGACTCGTTCATGGCGCGGGCCTCTTTCCCTCAATTGCCTTTGGCTTCGTCAAAGCGAACATCGGCGTTCATTCCGACGCGAACGCGATCCAGCCCCTCCTCCAGCGTCACCTTCACGCGAAAGACCTGCTTGCTGCGTTCTTCCGGCGTTTGGATGTTTTTGGGCGTGAACTCCGCCTCCTGCGCGATGAAGGTCACGCGGCCGCGCAGGCGCTCGCCCGGAAGGCTGTCGACCTCGATGGGAACGGCTTGCCCCAGTCGAACCTCTCCCATCCGGCCCTCCGGCACATAGGCGCGCACCCAAAGCCGATTGGGATCCAGGAGCGAGACGGTCGGCGCATTGGCTCCGACGAGGTCGCCCGGTTGAAGCTCGATCGCCTCGACGACGCATCGACACGGCGATTCGACGGTCAGTTCCTTCATCTGCGTCTCGATCGCGGAGGCGCGGGCCCTGGCCGCGGCGACTTCGGCCGCCGCCTTGGCGATGTCTTCACTCCGGTATCCCTGCTCCTCAAGTTGCAAGGCCTGTTCCGCTTCGGCCAAGGCGGCCTTGCCCTGGGCGATATCCTCCTTTCGTGTGCCCTCTTGAAGCAGCGCGAGCTGCTGCTCGGCGGCCGCCACGCGCGATCGCGCCGCCTTGAGCGTCCGCATCGCCTCGTCGAGTTCTCTCTGCGCGGCCTGATCGTTTCTCTCCAGTCGCTTCAGCCGATCGAAATCCGATTGCGCGAGTTCCAGCCCGGCCTGCTCAATGTTCACTTGCTCGCCGGCGACCTTGATTTCCTGTGGTCGCGGACCGGCGACGAGTCGATCGAGCGTCGCCGCCGCCTGATCGCGCTTGGCGCGGGCCTGTTCGATCTCTTCCTTACGATAACCCGCCGACAACCGCGCGTGTTCGGCCTCGACGGCCGCGAGCGACGCCTTGGCCTGCGCGAGCTGTTCGTTGAGATCGAAAGGGTCGAGGCGAAAAAGCATGTCTCCCGGTGCGACGCGCTTTCCTTCGGCGGCCGAAACCTCCGCGACGCGCCCGCCGACCCGCGAGCCGACGCGAATCGCGTCGGATTCAATGAAGCCCGACACGACGAGCCCCGTCGAACGCCCCTGCCGGCTGTAAAGCCAGGCCAGCGCGGCGACCGCGAGAACGCCGATGATGACGACTGCTTTTTTCATGTCACTCCGAGCCATTTTCCGCCGGTCATCCTGTACAGACTACCGACCTATCGACGATTTGCCCATTGCCCCGCCGGCGAGTCTCCGATCTCGCTTCAGGATACAATTCCCGCATGGACCCTGCCGTGTTTCGAATCCTGGACGCCAATTTGAACCGCGCCCGTGAGGGGTTGCGCGTCGTGGAAGAGCATGCCCGAATGGTCTTGAACGACGCCGGTCTGACCTCGCGCATCAAGGGTCTTCGTCACGAACTGGCGTCCGTCGCCGCCGCGATTGGCCCGATGGCGATGCTGGCGGAGCGCGATACGCCCGGCGACGTGGGGACCCGGATTAACGCCGCGGATGAATACCTTCGCGAGGGTCCGGCCCATGTTGCGGCCGCGGCGCTCAAACGGGTGGTCGAGGCGCTGCGGTGCATTGAAGAGTACGCGAAGACCGGCAGCGCCGCCGTTGCGCCGCGCGTGGAAAAATTTCGCTATGAACTTTACACGATCGAACAGGATCTTCTGCTCGCCGGGCCGCGTCGAAAGCAACTGGCGGAGGCGCGATTGCATGTTCTCGTGACGGCATCGCTTTGTCGCGGCGACTGGCTGGACGTTTGCAGGAAGGCGATGGCCGGCGGCGCGGGCGTGTTGCAACTTCGGGAGAAGGAACTGCAGGACAGCGAATTGTTGGAACGGGCTCGCCTTCTTCGGGAATTGACGGCTACGCAGGGCGTGCTGCTCTTCATCAATGACCGCGCGGACATCGCCCGGCTGGTCGGCGCGGACGGCGTTCACGTCGGCCAGCATGATTTGTCGGTCGTCGATGCGCGGCGGATCGGCGGCCCGACGTTGCTCGTCGGCAAGAGCACGCACAGCGCCGCGGAGTTTCGAGCCGCGTTGAAGGAATCGCCGGATTACATCGCCGTCGGCCCGATGTTTCGCTCGCCGACCAAGCCCGAGGTCGCGGTGCAAGGGCCGTCGTTATTGGAAGAACTGGCGTCGATGAGCGACCTTCCGATCGTGGCCATCGGCGGCATCACGTCGCAAAATGTTGCGCAACTTCATTCGCCGCGACCATTCGCCATCGCCGTCAGCCACGCCGTCATCGCCGCCGCCGATCCGGCCGCCGCGGCCGCCGCACTCTTGACATCGCACCCCGAACCGCCTCTAATCATTGAAAATAAATCCCCGGGGCCGTAGCTCAGTTGGGAGAGCGCTTGCATGGCA
>CAYPXR010000011.1:0-11398 GCA_964414585.1 uncultured Planctomycetaceae bacterium | reverse complement strand
CCGGTGCCGTCGCCCTCGATAAAAGGAATGATCGGGCGATGGGGAACGGACAATCGTCCGTCAGAGCTACGGGTAATCTTCTCACCTGGCATGGGGGCAAACCTCCGGGGTGTGAACCGAACGTGAATAGCGATCAACGAGTGATGTATGGTAACAGAAAGGCCGTATGAAACAACGCTGCACGGCGCGTCGGCGTCGCCGGCCGACCATGAAGAGGATTCACCGGCCCTGTTTTGATGCAGCCCAATCCGGCTTGGTGAGATGCGACAAAGGGCAAGGTCTTTGCAGGACCTTTCCAGCCGGTTCAAGCAGCAACGTGAGCCTCTTCCAATTTCGCCTGCAACGCGATAAGGGTCGCGTTCATCGCCTCCAGCTTTTGACGATATGCGGGGCGATCCGTGCGATGAATCTCGACGCCAAGGTCCTTGAGCCGATCGGCAATCAATTCCTGAAGCGTCTCCACCTCTTCGTGACTAATTTCGAGCGTCATGGCAGCACCTCCAGACAGGGCCAATGTGACCTACGGGATTCTATGCATGTTCCGTGCCAAACTCAGAAGATCGAGCCCGAATGGCACTTGCCCTCGCGTAGCCGTCGAAGGTCGCTATAATGTGCGGTTGTCGGGCTTCAGACTGGAAAGCCTGTGAAAGACGGCCGCGACGGTCGGTCAAGCCGTACCGAGGCGGGAATCATTGCCCGCCCCTTCGAGAGAGGACCGCGGATGGTTGCGAATCTGACCGTCCTGAATAATAAGACCGATCCGTACGGCAGCGCGAGTTTCTCACCGAGCGGCTGTAACCCCGATCATAAGTGCGGCAACGGGCTGGAAAAGATCTATCCCACCTGCGCCGTGCGTTACGGCTACATGGGCTTCATCGGGGAATTCAAATACGCCCCGGGGATGCTCTTCGGCTGCGGCGCCAAGGTCGTCATTCAAACGATGCGAGGCATCGAGATCGGACAACAGGTCAGCCTCACCTGCACCGGCTGCGACAAATCCATCAAGCGCCAGCAGATCCTGGATTACGCCAAGAACAGCGGGCCGGATTTCTACCGGCTCAAATCCGGCCGAATCCTCCGATCGGCGACAGCGCAGGACCTCCTAGAAGAAAAACACCTCAACGACGGCCGCGGCGAAAAACTCGCCCGCGCCCGGGAATTGGCCCGCCAACACGGTCTGAAGATGAAATTCGTGGCCTGCGAGCACCTGTTCGGCGGAGAGCGCATCGTCTTTCATTTCATGTCCGAGGACCGCGTCGACTTCCGCGATCTCGTGCGCGATCTGGCCCACGACTTTCACACGCGGATTGAAATGCATCAGGTCGGCGCGCGCGATGAGGCGAGATTGGTGGCGGATTACGAGATTTGCGGGCGGGAGTGCTGCTGCAAGAATTTTCTCAAGACGCTGCGGCCCGTCTCGATGCGGATGGCCAAACTTCAGAAGGCCACCCTCGATCCGGCGAAAGTCTCCGGGCGCTGCGGGCGGCTGAGATGCTGCCTCCGCTATGAGCACGAAGGCTATGAAGATCTGAACAAGAAACTGCCCCGGCTGGGGCTGCGAGTCCGGACCGACCGGGGCGCGGGCACGGTCCGCGACCGGCAGATTCTCACTCAATTACTGACCATCGAATACGATTCGGACGGGCTGGTCGAGACGGTCGGCTTCGAAGAAGTGCTGGAGCAGAATGTGGCCATGCCGGTGCCTGGCGAACAGCGACCCATGGGAGACCGCCAAAGTCCTCGTCGCGATGGAGATCGGGGCCGCCGTCCTCAAGGCGGATCCATGGAACAGCGACGCCCTCAGGACCGCCAGACTGTCGCACCGCCATCAGATTCCCGATCGAACGATTTTGCCGATATGAACCCGCCGGCAGTGGGTGAGAGTTTGTCGTCCGACCAGGCCGTTCCGGGTGATCGGCCCCCGCAACCAGATCAGCGTCGCGGCGGTCGGCGACGTCGGCGACGAGGCCGTCGACATCGACCACCGGAGGGTTTCAAAGGTGGCCAAGGCCCCTCGGAGCAAGGGCCACAAGGCCCTTCCGGCGATCGCGGGCCTCCCCCAGGGGGCGGTGGCGCAGACGGTGAAGGACAAGGAAACTAATTCTGCTATCATTTCGGCAGTGAAGTGAAGCCGAGAGGATTCACGGGGGTGGTGCAAGATGAGCGTGTCACAAACGACCCAGAGCCCCATCGAGGCGATCGCCGACCGGCTGGGAAAGTACCGGCCCGAGGCCTTTGAGTTCCTTCGACAAGGCCTGGATTACACGGTTCAAAAGACGCATGGCCAGATCGCCAAGGCCGCCCGCGGGGTCATTGAGTGGCTGGAGTCGGAAGGGGCTCAATTGTCCGACTTGCCGAAACTCTTCGCCCGAGACGACGTTCCGTCCACGATCGCCGATTTCGTTGAAGAATCCGGCGGCCTCGAGGCAGCGGCGCAGCGGTTGAATCTTCACGTAGACGGGCAGGATCTTTGTTGGGGGCTCCGCGATCTGGCGACCGAACAATGGGGGTTGCTGGCCCCCATCGTGCTTCGCCACTGGGGCATCCGAACGACTCAGGATTTCGGGAGGATGGTCTTCGCCTTGGTCGATCACGGCGTTCTCCAGAAACAGCCGCACGACGACATTCGGGATTTTGAAAACGTTTACGATTTTGAGACGGCCTTTGATAAGTCTTATCGAATCGACCTATCAAAGAAATCCACCGCCCCGACGCCCTCGGAGTGATACGCCATGAGTACGGCCGTAAAGGATGACGATCGAGCCTGGGAGAAGGAACTGGCCCCTCGCGTCACCCGAGGAAAGGTCATTTTCGTCGCCGTGATCTATGCCTCGTGGATCGCATTTCTGACTTATGTTGCCGCGAATCGCTGGTTTGGCTCTCTTCAATAGGCAAGGACGCTTATTTTGAGCGCGACGACAACCGCCACTGCGCACGGCCCGCCTGACAACGCGATCTACCTCAAAAATCTGTCCGCTCTCGAAGCATTTCCGCAGGCCGGGGCCGCCCTCATTCGAAAGTCCCGGGGGCCCTCAACGCTCTGTTTTGTTCATGGGCGAGACGCGGCCGGCACCTATGTCTGGTCGGATGGAAAGGAGCGACTGTGCTGGCTTGGGCGAACGACCATGCCGACGGTTCGCGCCGCGGCGTTGATGGAAGCCTTTAACGCCGCCGACGGAAATGCCCTTTTCGTTGGAATGGGTCAGGGCGCGGAAATCAAATTGCTGCTAAAGCGCCTGGCCCCGCATCAGTCAGTCATGGTCGTCGAGGAAGAGCCTTGGGCTGCTGAATGCGCCCTGCGGCTTTACGATTTCTCGGCGGACCTTCGAGACAGGCGATTGCTTCTCTTCGTCGGGTCGGACGCGTGGGAGGAATTGGAACGATTTCTCACCCAGCATGACGGCTTCGTCGAGCCAACGCGTATTCTGTCGTGGCCCTGGTTTGAGGCTCCGCAAATTGCCGATGCTTCGCAGAGAATCGCAGCGATCAACTCCCGGCTGACCGCACATCGGGCGACCCGTTTCCACGAATCGACGGCCAGGAAGGCCCCTGCCGCGCCGACGACCCGATCGCCGGTCCTGGCGGTCCTTTCAACGATCGCCGACGCCCGTATTCGCAGGGCTGCGGAAATCATTGAAATTGCCGCCGAAGACCTGGGCTGGACGTGCAAGCGGTTCGTTTTGCAAAGTCCCGCGATGGTCCACCCGTTCGGGATTCTTCAGGCCTTGAGCGAACTCGACCCGTCCATCTGCCTGTTGCTGGACATAACGCCGCCGATGCTGCCCTACCCGCTCTCGGATGTACCGGCGATGGTCTTTTGCACCCATCCCGAGCCGCTCTCAGAGCAGTGGCTCGCGCAGCTTGGATCCCACACTCGACTGGGCGTCGTGAACGAATCGCAAATGATTCAAGCTGTTCAATACGGAGTTCCGGAATCCAACATATTGCTCATCCCGCCCGCGGCACAGTCCGGAATGGCGGCGGTTTCGGGATCAACCGGTTCGGAATCACGCGGCCTCGTCGTTCTGGCGGACTATGTTGATCCATCCGCCGAGGCGGCCGGGCTGCACCTGGCTTCGCACTGCCGGCTTTGGGACGCCGCGAAGACCATACTCGCAAGCCAGTGCGATCGATACGACGACGATCAGGCGGCGACCGTCCTTTCCGCCGCGGAAAAAAAAATCCGTATCCAACTGGTCAGTGATGAGGTCCGTGCAGGCCTGGTGGAGCGGATCCGGCAACGGCTTGGGCCTGCAATCGTCCGGTTGGAGTATCTCAAGACCCTCCGAGTGAACTCCGTCGATTTCGATTTGTATGGCAGCGGTTGGGAAAATAATTCCGACTTTGCGCTTTATTCTCGCGGCGAATGGCCATCTCCCCGTAAGACGCCGCCACTCTTGTCTCGCTATCAAGCCATGATCCTATTGGATTTCTCCGGACGCCCGTTCGAGCCCCTCCTCGACGGTCTGGCGGCGGGGCTGGCCTGTTTCTATCGAGGCATCGGTGACAAGCCATCGGTCATGGAGGACGTTGACCTCGCGGGCCTCGCCTTCGCGTCTCGTTCGGAACTCCTGCAACGGATAAAACGCGGGGATCGACCCGACGCCCGCCTTGGCGAGACCCTCAACGCTCAGCACACCTGGGCACATCGGCTCCGGAGCATCGCGCAGTTTTGTCAGGCCGACTGAATCGCCGGCCTTTGTGGCAGGCCGCCATATTTCGCCGCAAACGACAGAAAACTTTGCAAATGATGCCAGCCGGCTCGCGTGAAGGGATTGCGGCTTGAACGCCGGTGTTCATGGACGCACTCGACCTGTGGGCAATACATGACTTTCTGACCGCGAAGCCACGTTCGATAGCACAAGTCCACGTCCTCAAAATAGAGAAAGAACCGCTCGTCGAAGATGCGATCCGCCTCGCAATCGCGCCGCCGCAGGAACATCGCCCCGCCGAGCCCCCAATCGACCGGCGTCGCAACATCGCGCGGCAGGTCCTCGCAAAGGTAGCGCCGAAAGAACTCCGGCCGGACGCCCAGCCATCGCATCGGCGAGCGGGCGTAGATCGCCGAGGACCATGTGTAGAACTGACGAACGGAATGCTGGACGTTGCCGTGGCTGTCCCGAAGGAACGGAAGGACGACGCCGGTTTGGAGTTCGTCCTTCAAATGACCGATGGCCTTATCGAGCGCTCCCGCTGTCACGCGAACGTCGGGATTGGCGATCATGAGGTATTCGCCGGAGGATCGGCCGAAGGCCTGGTTGATGCCCGCGGAATAGCCGCGATTCGGAGAATCGACGACGTCGATGCGGAAGCAATCGTCACCGGTCAATCGGATCGGCTCGCTCGGCGAGTTATTGGTGACGATCAACTCCATCGGCTCGTTGGCGGGATACCGGCGGAGAGACGCCACCAACTGCACCAACTCGTCGGCCGAATGATAATTGACCGTAAGAATACTGATCACGTTCCGCTCCCCCCGCCCGTATTTTTCGATCGAGAGCAAACGTGCAAGTCCCACCAATCGCGGGCCAATCGTTCTTCGACATTGGCCACTGGTAAGGTGGCATTCTTGACGGTGGCCCGGCGCTTCCTGGCGATGTGTCCGAGGTGACCAAGCGTCGCCAGTTTGCCGGAGACATACGCAGGACCGACTCCCTGGAAGACCTTGTGACCAAGTTGAACCGTTAGAAATGCGAGGTGAGCCGGCAGATATCTCCACCGCCGGGGCATGTTGCTCCACCAGACGATCTCGGCGTTTCGCGCGGAGTTAAAGTGATACCGCCAGCTTCGGGGGTCATACGACGCGCTCAAGTGGTGGTAACAGATCGATTTCGGCGCGAAGACGCAGCGATAGCCTGCCCACGCCAGACGAAAGCCCAGATCGACATCCTCGTAGTAGCTCTCAAATTGTTCATCGAGTAGACCGAGCTGTCCGACGAGCTCGCGGCGATAAAACGCCGAAACCCCCGACGGCGACAAAGGCGCGTCGCTCAATCCCTCTACCCGATCGCGCGGCTGGAGATGACATCGCTTCACCGCCCCACCGGCGACGCTGTAGATGTCCCCCGCCGTGTCGACGAGGTGCGGCGGCTCGGCCAGCAAAGTCAGAGACGCGACCGCACCCACGTCGACGGCCTCGAACGGCCGCAGGCCCTCGGCCAGCCAGTCCGGTTCAACGTGGGTATCGTTGTTGAGCAGCACGACATAAGGCGTCGTCGCAGCACGAATCCCGGCATTGCAGCTTGCCGCGAAGCCGACATTTTCGGCGTTGCGAATCAACTGGATGCCCGGCCATTGGCCTTTCAAATACTCGACGCTATCGTCCGTCGAGACGTCGTCCACGACCGTGATGGCGAACTCGACACCGCGCTGGACCGACAGCGATTCCATCAACTTGGGCAGAAACCGGCGGCCGTTATAATTCGGGATGATGACGGTGGCGAGCGGTGAAGCCATGAACGCCCAAAGCTGCTGTCGACGACGCGGCGAGCGTCGGCGGAATGAACTATAATCGCTCGTCCGCCGCAACGCGACTCGCCCGTTCGATGCACTGAAGCGTACGAGAAAGCACCGGCGGCTCCATGCCACCATCTTTGCCGACCCCCGAGCAGCTCGAAACAAAGCGCCGCATCCGCGCCGTCAAGATCGCCATTGCCGCGAGCTTCTCCGTCGGCGTCGTCGAGACCGGCCTGGGCTGGTTTCTGGGCCTCGAGAGTCTCGTGGCCGAAGGGATCCACACCCTGCTCGATGGGGTTGATTCGATCATCGTGCTTTTCGCGGTCCTGATTGCCGCGCGCCCGGCGGATCGTTCCCACCAATTCGGCCACGGCAAATTCGAAGCCCTCGGCGCGTCCGTCGAAGGCTCCTTCGTCTTCGCCGCCGCCCTGGGCATCGGCTACCGGGCCATCGGCCGATTGCTGCGCGGCGAATCGCCCGAACAGATTCCACTCTACGTATGTCTCGCCATGGCGGCCGCGTCGATTTTCTACCTTGGCGTTTCGCTCTACCTGATGCGGGAGGCCCGCGCCACGAGATCCCCCGCCATCCTCGCCGAGGCCCTGCACCTTCAAACGCACATTTACATCACGGGCGGACTCGGCGTCGGATTGCTCGTGGGCGCCGTGGGACATTGGCCCATCGCCGATACGATTCTCGCCCTGGCCGTCGCGGTCTGCCTGATTGTTATTTCCGGGCACATCTTTCGCGAAGTTATTCGGCAATTCACTGACGCCGCGCTGCCCGCCACGGAGATCGACGAATTGGCGAAAATCGTCGAGCGTTACAGCGACCGCTTCATCGAGGTCCACGGGCTGCGCACCCGGCAGTCCGGCGCGGAACGTCATATCGAGATGCATCTGGTCGTCGTGCCCGAGACGACCGTCGAGAGCGCTCACACCCTCAGCCACAAGATTGAGTCGGCGATCACCGAAAAATGGCCCACGACGCGAACCACCGTCCATATCGAACCGCTGAATACGGCCGATCGCAATCACGAGCAGTGGATGGAGGGCCAGCCGAAAGTCCGCACGCACGACGCCTCCCCGGACGAGCGGGAATTCATCCACTAACCGAAGGGTGCGTACGCATGTGGTAATATCCACTGCGGCGGCGGGGGATCAGGAAGGCGATCGCGAACAAGGCGAGCGTGGCGGGTTCGGGGACGGGGGTGATGGTGAAGTGGATTTCGCCGGAGCCTTCGCCGTGGGTGCCGGGGGGCGTGGAAGTGGAGTGATATATTTGGGCAACATAATAAATTTGGTAGTATCCGTCGGCTTGGAGGACGCCGTTGTTTTGAACATGCAGGTCACCGTAGGGTGGGCCTAGACCGGTGTTGCCGCCTCCGGCGTTCGCGAAAGCAACAACCTGGTCCGCGTCGACATCGTATGCAACAAGAGAAATAATCGTCTGGCCGAGCACTGAACTAGGCCAGGAAAATTGCCAAGAGCCATCAAGATTGATGTTTGTGTCGACAGCCGGGCGGACATAGATGCTGCCCTCGGAGACGGTGAAACCACGGAGTTGTTCAAGATAATGGCTCGTTTGAAGGTCAAAGTGGGCTGAGTCGCCAAGCCAGCCAAAGTCAAAAGTCGCAGTGGCATAGGAGTTTACTTGGGCGGCCAATTGTATTTCTTGGTAAGGATTTTGAACCGTGTCGGAGAACTGAAATGCTTGGCCCACATCGCTCGATACGCCGGTATCGAGCAACCAAGATTCGACGACTAAATCTCCGCGTGCGCTGGATTGCGCAAACAGAGTGGCGATCAGGGCGACAATTATTTTTCGTAAGCGGGCCCGCACGGAACTCCTCAAAACTGTGAAACTTAATCGCAACCCATTCTACCATCGAATATTACAACAATCAAGAACTTATCGCAAAACACAGTCTCGCCGTCTTGTGTTCATAGGGGGCAGCGAGCAAGAGGCAGAACAGGTGTCAGGTTGGAGGCAGAACAGGTGTCAGGTTGAATTATTGACGTTCGTGATCGGAGCAGAATGGCCTCGTGATCTTGTTCGCCGAGACTGGGTCCGGACGGCGAGCAGACGATTCAATACACCGACGGGGCTGGCCGGACATGCCATTCGTGACGGTTCCTCGTGAGGAAGGGCCCTCGTAAGGCCCCGCCCAGCTCGATGCGCGATCCTATCCGCAAGTCCGGCTGAAGCCGGCTGAAATCCGTTGAGAGGAGTTCTGAGTCCACCGCTGAAGTGGGTGGCAAAGGCGGGCCGGCTGAAGACCGGCCGGCCATGCGGATGCTCCCGGCCAATCTGACGAGTGCGACATCGCTTCGTGCGCGAGCGATCCGGCGTGCGGGGACTGCAATACGAACGGCATCCCCGATGCCTGCGACATCGCGGCGGAGATCAGCGCGGACGCGGACACCGACGGCATCCCCGACGAGTGTGAAGAAGAGAGCCTGATGGGCGGGGGTTCGTCGATGATGTCCGGCGGCAATGCTGGGGAGGGGTCCACAGCCGAGGGCGGCTGTGCTCCAGAAGCGTGGGAGGCGTTCTACGAATGGTCCGCCGAGCAGTGCTGGGGACCGTCTTGCGAGACGCCGATGGATGCGCAGTTTGCGGTGATGGTGGCCAAGCTGCAAGAGCTTGGGTTGCCGGTGCAGGGGGCCGCGATGGGGCCGTGAACGGCGGCAGGTCTTGTAGGCTTGACCTGCTCTGCCTAACTTCACGAATGGCCGGCACGTCCGGGCGGATCCGGGCAATGGCTGATCGCCCCTCCGATGGCCTTGCCCTCGGCGGGACCGCGCAATTCTTCGGCGAAATGATTCCTCGTCTCATGGCGTCCCCTTCCTGATCGCCCTAGAATCGCTCCCCTGGAAGCACAACAGAGTCTGACCCACAAGCGAGGAACACAGCATGGTCGTTGGTGATTTGGCGCAGGAAATCGATCTCTTGGTCATCGGCGGCGGGCCCGGCGGCTACGTCGCGGCATGCGCGGCGGCGGATCACGGCATTCAAACGGCGCTCGTCGAAAAGGCGGACGTCCCCGGCGGCGTCTGCCTTCGCGAAGGCTGCATTCCCAGCAAAGCCCTGCTGCACGTTGCGAAGATCATCGGCGAGGCGGCCCACGTCGCGGAGTTTGGGGTCACGTTTTCCAAGCCGCAGATGGACGTGACCAAATTGCGCGACTGGAAAAACAGCGTCATCAAGAAACTCTCCGGCGGCGTCAAAACCCTCCTGGCCGGTCGCAAGGTCGAATACATCAACGGGACCGCCGAGTTCGAGGATTCCAAAAGCGTTTTCATCGAGGGCGCCGAGGTCTCGCGTCTCAAGTTCAAACACTGCATCATCGCCACCGGCTCCTCCGCGAAGACGCTGCCCGAGTCGCTTCTGCCGCGCGAATTCTATTGGGATGCCGCGGACGCCCTGACGGTGCAGGAGATACCAAAGCGGCTCCTCGTCATCGGCGGCGGCTATATCGGTCTGGAACTCGGTCAGGTCTATGCCTCGCTCGGAAGCGAAGTCACCGTCGTGGAGGCGCTGGACAGCGTCCTTGCCGGGGCCGACGCCGATCTGGTCAAGCCGCTGCTGGCAAAATTCCGGAAGCAAATCAAAGCGATCAACACCTCGGCGACGCTCAAGGGCGCGAAGAAAAACGGCTCGGCCTACGCCGTCACCTACGCCATGGGCGGACAGGACCGCACGGAGGAATTTGACCGCATCCTCGTCTCCGTCGGCCGTAAACCCAACTCCGGCGGAATCGGTTTGGAAAACACCAAAGTTCAGGTCGATGCCAAGGGTTTCATCACCGTCGATCCGCAGCGGCGGACGACCGACAAGCGGATCTTCGCCATCGGCGACGTGGCCTGTGAGCCGATGCTGGCGCACAAGGCGATGCGCGAGGCCAAGGTGGCCGTCGATGCGATCGCCGGAAAGCCCACGGTCTTCGACCCCGCCTGCATTCCCGCCGTCGTCTATACCGACCCTGAGGTTGCGTGGTGCGGTGTCACCGAGGCGGAAGCCGCGTCAAAGAAGCTCGACGTGAAAATCACCAAATTCCCCTGGGCGGCCAGCGGCCGAGCCGTTTCGATGGGCCGCACCGACGGTCTGACCAAGATGATCTTCGACCATAAGACCCAGCGTTTGCTCGGCGTCGGGATCGTCGGCGCACACGCCGGCGACCTCATCGCCGAAGCCGTCCTGGGAATGGAGATGGCCGCGGTCGCCGAAGACATCGGCTCATCCATCCACCCGCACCCCGCAACCAGCGAAACGCTGGCCGAGGCCGCCGAAGCCATGCTTGGCATGGGTATCCACGGCGGGCATTAACAACATCTGATGGGCATTACGGAATGACGGGCAAGGATGTCCCGCCGGGAGGTGACGCGGGCGGGCCCGGTGGTGTCGCCGTCTCGCCGGCAGGCAGGTCGTCAAAATAGACATCCTCCACGTCCGTCAGATCCACCTCGCGGCGGAGCAGCAGGTAAATCACCGTGCTCGCGGAATAGAAGAAGCTGATGGCGAAGGCGACGACGAGGACCCAGACGACATAAATCCAGCCGCGGATGAGAAGTTGCCCGAACCAGCTCATGCCGGCCAATTTTACTTCATCGAAACTGCCCCAGAACGAACCCTCGCCGGTGAGTGAAGGGGCTTGCCAGATCGCGTCGAGCTTGGGCCCGCCTTCGACCTGGTTCTTGGCGACGCTGGCGCTGCCCCAGTTCATGGACAGCCCCAGGAACAGGTGGACCGACCAGAGCATCAATCGCACGAAAAACTTCACAAAGAGCAGACAAAGCGCGCCATAGACGATGGAGACCAGCGTGTAAAAGATCGTCCGCCACGGCTTCGCGTAGACGTAACTGTAGGTGCGGCTGAAGGCGTCGAAGGCGTCCGAGCCCTCCACCGCGATGGTCGGAAAGGTCAACGCACAGCCGCCGAC
>CAYPXR010000010.1:0-11538 GCA_964414585.1 uncultured Planctomycetaceae bacterium | reverse complement strand
CAGGCTGAGCTACGCCCCGGGATATGGATGATGATAACGTGTGCGGGCTTGCTGACAAGGAGCCCGGAGCAGGCGAGGCGCCGCTCTGCAAATGTCCTTGAAGTTCATCGCGGCCCTTGCCGGTCTTCAGGTATCGCTCGCGACGAACCGCTTCCGGGCGGCTGGGAAACGACTCCTGGTAGACCAATTCCCATGGAACACCGTGGCGCGTCGCCATCGATCGACCGCTGTTGTGCCGAGCCAGCCGATCGGCAATATCACTGGTGGAACCGGTGTAAAGCCTGCCTGTAACTGCACTGCGTAAGACATACACGAAGTATTGTGAAGCCATGGAGCCTTGAAATGGATGATACCGGCGACCTGTCGCCGTGGCGACCGCTCTAGACCAGGCTGAGCTACGCCCCGGGATATGGATGATGATAACGTGTGCGGGCTTGCTGACAAGGAGCCCGGAGCAGGCGAGGCGCCGCTCTGCAAATGTCCTTGAAGTTCCTCGCGGCCCTTGCCGGTCTTCAGGTATCCCTCGCGACGAACCGCTTCCGGGCGGCTGGGAAACGACTCCTGGTAGACCAATTCCCACGGAACACCGTGGCGCGGCCGGCGGAAGACCTCCCAGAACATGAACATTTTCAGTTGCGGATGTTGCGGTCCGACGACGCGTGATAGGGTGCCGGCGTCGTTGACGCCGTGTGAATTCAACCGATAGACTAGCGAAGCCTCCTGACCGAGCGGTGGGGTGGTCGTCTTACTGCGGCGGAGGGGAGGTTTCCGCTCGCCGCCTGGATTAGCAACAGTGACTATCCTCATCGGCTCCATCCTGCTGATTTATTGCATCGCCGTGCTATCGCTTTGCTGGCATTGCGCGAAGACGTGGCTGCTGGTCCGAAGGGAGCACAAACGACCGGCCCTGAGCGGAACCGGTGGCGATCTCCCCGGGATGGACGTGGTGATCCCCGTCAAGGACGAAGAGTCACACATCGCCGATTGCATCCGCTCGGTGCTGGTGCAGGACTATCCAAACCTTCAGGTGATCGTCGTGAACGATCGATCGAAGGACCGTACGCCGGAAGTGATCGCGGCATTGCAATCGGAGGATCCGCGCATTCGACGAATCGACATTTCAGAATTGCCGACGGGTTATTACGGCAAGCCCCACGCGCTGCATGAAGCCTCGAGGACGTTTCGCGGCGAGGTCATTGCCTTTGTCGATAGCGACCTGACATTGGAGCCGAATTGTTTGTCTTCGCTCGTTCAACAGCTTGAGTCGAACCATCTGGAATGGATCGCCGCGATGGGCGCTCCGCAGGTTGCCTATTTTTGGGAGCGGCTGCTGGTCCCTCAGCTCGGCGCCGTCACCTTTGCCTGGTACGACCCGCGAAAGATCAGCGACCCCCAATGGCCCAACGCCATTGGCAGCGCCCTGATGGTTGCCCGGCGTTCCTCTTACGAGGCCATTGGCGGGCACGGCAGCGTCATCAACATCTACGACGAAGACAGCGAACTGATCCGCAATGCCAAACGCGCCGGCCAGCGGGTGTCCTTCGTCCTTGCGCCGGAGCTGTACCAGCAAAGGCATTACGGATCACTCGCCCGGACGATTCACGGCTTGACGCGGACATTTGTCGGCGGGATCAAGACCCTTCCGCGACTGCTCCTGACGATCCATGCGCTGAACTTTGTTTCACTCCTGCCGCTGGGATTGTTGGCGCTGCTCTTTGGATTGTGGGCATCCGGTGTTACGGCGCCCTGGCTTCCATTCTGGATTGGCGCTGCCGTCTTACATTTTTTGCTTTCAACCCACCTCGCGTGGCTCGTCTATCGCACGGCCGGAGTGCCCTGGGTTTATGCGCTAATGCACCCGCTCGGAAGTCTCGTACTGATAGGTGTTTGTTTTAAGGCCATGGCTCACGTTCAGCGAGGCCGGGCCATCCAATGGCGAGGGACGACTTATGCGGAAGGCTCAAATACCCCGGCTTCCTGAGGTCCTCCCGCATGGGGCCGACCGACGCTAATTCGTTGACGACCGACCTCCAACCCACATAATGAGTCCGGAATGTCCTTGTTGGTCTTTCCATTCGATCTGCTTCGACGGGCTGCGCCTTACAAACTCTTTTGGCTGGGTTTTCCACTCCTGGTCTACAGTTGGAGCGCGACGCTGCCCTTCTGGTTCGACGACATGGTGCTGATCGAAAAGACGCAGCGCTACGCGTCCGGCCAGTCCAATGAACTGGGGCTATTTCGCTTTGCTCCGTCGGACCAGGACTTTCAAGAACTTAAGTCGCGCGGCACATTGCCGTGGTGGACGGATTACACCCATCGGATCGATTATTTCCGACCCCTGGCGGAGCGGATCATTCACGCCGAGTGGACGCTCTTCAAGGCCAACCCCCTCGGCTACCGGATTGCCAATCTCATCTGGTTCGCACTCGGCTTGTTGGCCGTAAACCATCTGTTTTTCCGGGTGGGACAGGACAAGATCCGCGCGGGGCTCGCGACCTTCCTCGTCGGCGTTTCGCAGACCGCCGCGCTGCCCGTGACATGGGTCTCCAACTGCACCGATTTGTTCGTACTCCTCGCGGTCTCCATATCAGCGGCGGCCTATTGGAATACGATTCGAAAGGGCCGGACGGTCTTCATCGTGCCGGCGGTGGTCGCTTTCGCGGTCGGGCTGTTATGCAAGGAAGTCGCCATTGCCCTGGCGTTCATCGTCGCGGGGTACGAGATCTTGCGCCGATTTCAGTCGGCGGCCGTTCATCGGCGAGCGTCAACCTTGCTGGCCGGCAGTCTGGTGGCCGTCGCCCTGGTCTATCTCGTGAGTTATCTGTGGTCTCGTCCGTGGGTGATGACCTCCGCCGGCGGTGGAGCCGGCCCTTCAGATTTGCTGTATCGCTTCGGCACGGCCGTCCTCCTGAACCTCTCGGTTTGGACCATCGGCTTTCCCGTAGACCTCCTCCTGGTGGGCACCGAGGGACAGAGATTGGCCGTCGCGGGATTGGCGGCGGTCGTCGTTCTCGTCGTCGCCTACGGTCTTCGACGAACCGTCGCCGGCGACGCGGGCGTTCCTTTTTTCCTGTTGTGGGCGATGCTCTTTATGGCGCCGACGCTGGCGATCCATACGTCGGCGCGGACGCTCTTTTTGGCGACCGTGGGATGGGCCTACATCCTCTCCGCGGCACTGGTACCCCCTCCATCCACGCGCGGGACCCCGTCGCTCGTACTTCGGCATTGGCTGTATATTGCCAACATCACTCTGGGCATCGGTTGCGGCATCGGAATGATCCTGGTGATGAATCGCGCGGAATTGAAAAGCCGAACGACCCTTGAGGAAGCCGTGGCGTCGCAGAGGCCCCCGCTTCGCGACGGCGACACCCTGATCATCGCGGAGGCGCCCGACGCGCTGGGATTGATCTGCGCCGGCGATCGCATGAGATTCTTGACGGGTCTTAAGGACGTCGATTTTGCGTACCTCGGGCTTTCCGACGACCATGCCGAGTTTTCACTCGAAGATTCCCACACCCTGCTCATGACCGGCAAGTCGTCGCTGCTCGATGCGCCCGCCCAGCGACTGGCCTTGGGAAATAAAAAGCCGCTTCGCGTCGGCCGGCGTTTTTCCCTGAAGTCCTTTACGGCGGAGATTGCGGCCATGGACGCTGACCACCGGGTCAAGGCCGTCCGCTTCCGCTTTGATGAGCCCTTGAATTCGCCGGAATTCCACTTTTTCCCGGCGTCGCTTGAATCCGTGGCCAAAGTTCGGCCGCCAACGGCGATCACCATTGTCAACCACTCCGACCATGAATAATTCCGTCGCAACCGCCGCTGAGTCGATTCCATCAGAGAGACGAGTCTCCGCCGGCACTCGCTCCGTCTGCAATGTCTGCGGACAGGCCTATGATGCGCGGAATTGCGAGCGCGCCCGCGTCCGCTGCAATCTCCGCCGGTTTGCCGATCAGCAATTTCATGTCTGGCGATGCAGCCAGTGCCGCTGCCTCCATTGCGAAGAGTTGGTCGACCTCGATTTCTACTACCGGGACTATGGCACGAAAGACCAGCGATTGGATTTCTTTTCACGACTGGCCTACGGGCGGTTATGCGCGCGGCTGCGGCGTGCCGGATTGAGGTCCACTCACCGCCTGCTCGACTATGGCTGCGGCTCCGGCAATTTTGTCACCTATCTCCGGGAGCGTGGGTTTGAGGGCGCGATCGGATACGATCCCTACGGGGGGGAGCGAGGTTTCGGGGACGCCTCGATCCTCCAACGAGAATCGTTCGATTTCGTCAACTTGCAGGACGTCATCGAACATGTTGAAGACCCCAATCCACTGATGGCTCAGCTCGCCGGCCTGCTCAAGCCCGGCGGCGTGCTGCTGGTCGGCACACCCAGCGCCGACGAGATCGATCTTCGCCAAACCCACCGGCATCTGCATCAGCTTCACATGCCCTACCACCTTCATCTATATACTCGTAACGCCCTTGTCGAATTCGGCCGTGCCATGGGTCTGTCGGCCGAGCGCTTCTACCGCCGCTTTTATATGGAGATGCTTTTTTTTGGGATGAACGAGGCGTTCTGCCGTGCCTATCTGGAGCGGCTGGACGACAACATTGAATCGCTCGTGGAACCGCCCCACGTCGGACTGGTCCTTCGCTCGCCGACGCTTCTCTTCCATGGCACGTTCGGTTACCTCTACAGCCCGCGCCATTCCGTCACGGTCGTTTTCCGCAAGTCGTCGCCGACCTCGTAACCGCAACTGCTCCATCGGGCGTTGCAACGCCGACGTGGTTCTTGGATAATGCCCCGCCGTGTCGTTCTTCGAGTCGCCCTTCCATCGGTACCGTGTTGATCCACTCTTCATGATGGCGTGCGGCGACGTTGTCCGTGCCGGGGCGATACGACCATGAAAACGCCCCGCCGCATCCCGCTCAACCCCTGCGACAACTGCATTTACGGACATCATCGTTTCCTCGCGAGCCGGCACCATGGCGAGAATATCGCCTTTATGACGATAGACCTCGCCGCCCGGCTCGATCCCGCCATCGTCAAGAGTGCGCTGGCATCCGCGATGCGCGCCCACCCCGTCACGATGGGCTCCATCCACACCTCGTTTTGGCGATTGCGTCCGTTTTGGAAAATACCGGCTGCGTCATCCGAACAAGCGGCATTCGCGGCCGAACGGGCCTACCGCTACGAAGATTTGCGCGCGGACAAAGACCGTCTCGCCCGATTTGAAACCTTCAAGCCGGACTGGACCTCGTCGGACGGCCCTCAAGTGCAACTCGAACACTACGATCTGCCCGGCGATCGCGCGCGGCTTGTCCTGCGTTGGCCGCACTATTTCATGGATGCCGAGGGTGCGCAATCGCTGCTGGCCGAACTGGAAGCCCGACGGCAATCGCCGCTGCCGGCGTCGGCCGCTCTTGATCAACCCGTCAAGATCCTCTCGCAAACAGCACTACTTGGTCGTCTTTGCCTCATCACCGGCGGCTGGTCGCACCAACAGGCACACGTTCATTCGAAAGTCCGGCATCTGCCGCGAGCCGATCAAAGCCGTTTCGATGGCTATCGCGTCTTGCATCGCTGTTGGAGCGGTGGAGAATTTGAACGCTTTCGCGGCATCGCCAGGAAGTCAACGCCAGACGGCCCGGCGCTCTACGGCAGGCATCTGGCCGCCGCCGTCGTTCGTGCCCTGGATCGGATCTATCGGGACGAGCGCGTGGAGACCGAAGCGTATCTGATCACGTTCCCGATGCGCGTGCGCCGACCGGGCGGGAAAGACGACACTCCCTTTCAACGGCCGCTGTTTGGAAATTACCTGGTGACGCCGACACTTCGCATTCAGCGCGAGATAGTCGCCGACGCTTCCGCGCTGGCACGGGACATCTCCTCGCAACTCCGGCAGTTCCTCGACCGAAAGGGTGACGCGGCGCAGTGGGCCCTCCTGGAAGCCGCATCCTGGGTTCATGCCTGGTTCTATCCGCTCATCTTCAAATATTCGTTTGCCGCCGGCGCTTTTTCCTCCGGCTTTTCCTATTACAGTGAAATCCCGTCCCCCCTTCGCACACTCGCCGGCGCAACGGTCACCAACCTCTGGGGCGGTGGTCCGATCGCGACGCCCCCAGGCTGGAACCCCGTCTTCAGCCGCTACGGCGATCGTCTCAATCTGTGCCTGACCTGGACCCGTCCGGCGATCACAGATGACCTCGCGGTGCGCTATGCTTCCTATATTGAGGAGTATGTTTTCGCGGGTGATGATTCACCACAGAGGCACAGAGGCACGGAGACTGGATAATAGATTTTGTGAGGTAACAAAGTGAGTGCCGGCCAAGTTGTTAAGGAGGTAGACCCATTGACAGGCGGGATCATCGGTGCCGCGATCACCGTTCACAAGGCGCTGGGCCCGGGCCTGTTGGAATCGGCATATGAAACATGTTTGGGCCATGAATTAGCCGCGCAGGGAATAGAATTTCGAGCCCAGATCGAAGTGCCAATTGTGTATCGGGGACATACGATAGGCTCCGGATATCGATTGGACCTTCTCGTAGAGGACCAAGTCATCGTTGAGGTAAAGGCAGTCGAGAAACTCCTGCCAGTTCACGAAGCCCAATTACTGACATACCTCCGCTTGCTTGGTAAGTCACGCGGACTGTTGCTAAACTTCAACACGCCGTACCTCCGCGACGGGATCAAGCGATTTGTTCTATGAGGCACGATAAAATTGAGCGGAAGCAAGACAAACGATGTTGGTGTCTCTAGCCCGAATGATTCTTCATCCTCTGCGCCTCTGTGCCTCTGTGGTTAGTTCTTTGTTGGAGTATCAAGGTTCGCTGTCATGTCGCTAACTCTGACCAACGCCAATTTGTTCCATCTCGACCCGCTGGGGGCATCGCCCGGTTCGATCCGCGTGGAGGGCGAGACGATTCATTCCGTCGGCACGATCGTGCAAATGCAGCCCGGCGACGAGGTAATCGATTGCCACGGCGCGGTCGTCCTGCCGGGGCTGGTCAACGGGCATACGCATCTCTATAGCGCGCTGGCCGTGGGAATGCCGCCGCCGCCTAAAGCACCGGTGAATTTTCACGACATCCTCGAATTCGTCTGGTGGCGGCTCGATCGCGCGCTGGACCTTGAAGCGGTGGAGATCAGCGGGGCCGTCGGGGCGTTGGCTGCGCTGCGCTGCGGCACGACGACGCTGATCGATCATCACGCGTCGCCGAATTGCATCGCGGGGAGCCTCGACGCGCTGGAACGAGGCATTGATCGGGCCGGTTTGCGAGCGGTGCTCTGCTACGAGATGACGGACCGCAACGGGGACGCCGGCGCGACGGCGGGGTTGGAGGAGAATCGACGGTATCTGTCGCGGTGCCGGCGTCGAACCAGCGGCCGATTCGCGGCCATGGTTGGCGCGCACGCGGCGTTCACGATGAGTGATGCAACACTGGCGGCGTGCGCGAAACTCGCCGCCGAATACCAAACGGGCGTTCATATCCACGTCGCCGAAGACCCTTGCGACGATCGGATTTGCCGGGAGAAGTATGGAGCACCGCTGGTGGAGCGGCTCACTCGCTCGGCGATCGTCGGCCCGAACGACATTTCCTCGCGCTCCATCCTCGGCCATGGCATTCACTTGAAGGATGAGGATGCGACGAAAATCGCGCCGCAGGTCGCCGCGATCGCCCACAACCCGCGATCGAACATGAACAACCAGGTCGGCTACGCGCCGCTGACCGCGCTCGCGAAGCAACCGGCCGCGCTCTCGCGCGTGCAGCTCGGTACCGATGGAATCGGCGGCGACATGTTCACCGAAGCGCGCCATGCCTGGTTCAAGAGCCGGGACGCGAAGGCGGGATTATCACCGGCGGACATCGCCGCGATGCTCGCCCAATCCGCGCGGACCGCGAGTGGATTGCTGGGGCGGACGCTCGGCCAGTTAGCGCCCGGCACCGCCGCGGATCTCGTGGTCACCGACTACGTTCCCGCCACGCCGCTGACCAGTGACAGCGCCGCCGGTCACCTGCTTTTCGCGCTCGGCCCGCAGCACGTTCAGGACGTCCTGATCGGCGGAGAATGGGCCCTGCGCCATCGGAAAGTTGTGAGCATCGACGCGTCGGCGATCCTGCATCACGCGCCGAGTGTTGCGACGGGACTTTGGAAGCGGATGCAGAGTTTGTGATCGCCGCGAAACTCTCGCCGGACGACTACGGGTCGAGAAACTGAGCCGGGATCGGTTTTCCGCGCGGCGGCAGATCGCCCACGTCGAGTGCCCACAGTTCGCGGCCGCTCGTTTGATCGTCCGCCTGGAAATAGAGTTTTCCGCCGCTCATCGTGAGATAAGAGGGATTGGACGAGGCCGGACCGGGGGCGATATCGGAGACGCGGTAGGTGCCCGGGCCGGTGCCGTCGGAGCGCCAGAGTTCGACGCCGTGATCCGGGTCGTAGGCCGCAAACATCGCCAGCGTGAAGGGGGCAATTTGAACGATGTGATCGGGCCACGCGCTCTCCTCTCCGGCGACGATGTCGGCGACGATGAAGGTGCCCGCTTCCGTGCCGTCGGACCGCCAAAGCTCGATCCCGTTGATCCCATTGTCGGCCGCGAAGAAGCAGAGACCGCCGATTTGCGCGAGGCTGTGCGGGCGGGAGCCTTCGGCGCCCGGGCGGATGTCGCGTACGAGATGCGTTCCAGCGGCGGTTCCGTCTGTGATCCAAAGCTCGTTGCCGTGGTCATCGTCGACGGCCGTGAAGTAGAGCCGGTCGTAAACGGCGACGAGGTGCTCGATGTTTGCGCTGTCGGGGCCGGGGGCGAGGTCGACGACCAGCGACGTTCCGCCGGGCGTGCCGTCGCTGCGCCAGAGTTCCTGTCCGGTCGCGCCGTCGTCGGCGACGAAGTAGAGCGAGCCGTTCATCTTGGCGACGTCGGTTGGCGAAGAGGTGTTGGCGGGCCAGAGGTTGACGGCCGAAACGGTGCCGGCGGCGGTCCCGTCGGATTTCCAGAGGGAGTAACCGGTGTTGTCGCGGGCGCGGAAATAGAGAAGGCCGTTGAGGGCAGTGAGGAATTCGCAGGTTGAATCGGCGCCCGGGCGAAGGTCCTTGACGAGTTGAGTCCCGGCGCCGGTGCCGTCGCTCGACCAGAGTTGCGCGCCGTTGGCGGCGAAGAAGGCGCGGTCCTGGTAGGCGGCCAGAGCCCGCGGCGAGGAGCTGTTCACGCCGGGGACGACGTCCTTGACGCGTGACGTCGAGACGCCGTTGGTCTTCCAGAGTTCGGTGTCACCGGCGTCGTCGGTGGCGGCGAAGAAGAGCGTGCCGTTGACAGGGGCCAGCGAGTGGGGGGAGGAATGGCCGAGGGGAGGCTGGATGTCGCGAAGGAGCTGGGTCCCGGCCTCGGTGCCGTCGGTGATCCAGAGTTGCAGATCGTTCGTGCCCGTGTCGACTTCGAAGACGAGGGAGTTGAGGAGGTGTTTGAAGAATCGCGGACGGGAAGAGGCCGAGCCGAGGCGAAGGTCCTTGAGGAGAACCGTCCCGGCCTCGGAGCCGTCGCTGGTCCAGAGTTCTTCGCCGTTGACGCCGTCGTTGGCGACGAAGCAAATGTGGTTGTTGACGCTGGTGACAAAATGAATGTTCGCTCCTTGTGGCAGTGCCGGTCTGACGTTCTTGACCAGTACGGTACCTGCTGGTGTCCCATCGGACTTCCACAGGAACGCCTTGTTCACTGCAAAGAACACGGTGTTGCCAATGACGGTCAATCCCGTGGGATTGGAACTTGAATTTGGTACGATGTCCTTGACGAGCTGAGTTTCTTCGGCCGTACCGTCGGTCCGCCAAAGCTCCTGACCCGTGTTGTTATTCCCCCCACTAAAGAACAAATAGCTCGGCGATGGCGTTAATTCAGTAAAGCCATAGGCCTGAATGTTGAGGTTCCATGGCGGCATTTGCACGGTTGATGTGCCTTGCGGCGTGCCGTCCGTAGCCCAGAGTTGTATGCCGACATTGTAGGTAATGACCGCCAGGAAATAGAGGCGCTCGTTCCATTGAGTAAATTTGAGATCGTATACGCTTGGATTAATGCCCGGAACCGTTTCCAGGAAGAGGTACGTGCCGTCTTCGGTTCCGTCAGAGCGCCACAACTCAGTTCCATGTGTCCCATCATCAGCGCTAAAAAACAAGAGACCGTTGTATTCATAAAATTGGCGTGGCGTGCTATCGATCGGGCCGGGCCGGATGTCCTTGATCATCTCGGTGCCCGATTCCGTCCCGTCGCTCTTCCACAGTTCAACGCCGTGGGTTCCGTCATCCGCGGTAAAAAAAAGGAGGTTTCCGATCTTCAGCAAGCGGCCGGGGTCCGTACTAATGCAGATGTCCTTGAGTACTTGGGTGCCGGCGGCCGTTCCGTCGGTGGACCAGAGTTTCTGGCCGGTGTCATCTTCCTCCGCGATGAAGAGAATCTTGCCTCCGATCTCAGTAAGCGAATGGACCGTCGCGCCACTGCTGTTCGATTGGAAGGCCTTGATGAGGACCGTTCCCGAAGGCGTGCTGTCGCTTTTCCAAAGAGCGTCGCCATGGACGCCGTCGTCGGCAGCGAAGTAGAGATCGTCGCCATAGAGAAGGAGATCATGGGGCCGGGATTCTTCGGGACCCGGGCGGATGTCGCGGACCAGCGAGGTGCCCGCCATCGTGCCGTCGCTCTTCCAGAGTTCGGCGCCGTCGGGTCCATCGCAGACAAAGTAGAAGCCCACCGAGGGAGCTTCGATGAATTCGCCCAGATAAGCCGTCACGTTTGCAGCCGGGCCGGGAGTCGTGCGAATGTCCTGGACGAGAGTCGGCGGGGCGGCAATTGCATCAGCGGAATGAATCAGCCAACAGGCGGAAAGGACCATGGCAACGATAGCATTTGCGTGCCGGCGATGAATTGATGGGTTTTTCATCTGTCTGCCCTTTTCATGGAAATATTTTGGGAATCGAGTCGGGATGACGACCTTTGCAACAAGACAGGTTCACCGATCGGTAATTCGGGAAAACAATCCATCCGTCCCCAGGTTCCACGGGCGTCCGTTTCATTCCATTCAGTGTGCGGACTCCAGTCGATATGTTGGTAATAGGTGCCGTCGCCGAAGTCTGCGAATTTCGCGTGGCCGTCGGAGTAGGCAACGGTAAAGAAACCGGCTTTTTCGTGATAGCCGGTCAACTCTCCCTGTTGGAGCGATCCCCAAGTGTCATTCGTGAAAATGGATTGGAAGACGCGCGCTTCCAAGAACGATATGGTTTGTCCCGGGACGGGGATTTGGTTGCCGGCCCGACCGTAGAAACCGATCGAATTGTCGTAATCACTGGAGAGGTTGTTCATTCGGTATGACGTCCCGTTGCCTTTGAAATAGGACGATTCCGTCTCCAGCGGGCTCGATCCGAAATTCGGCCAGTCCTGCCAACCGAGGTCCCAGCCGGGGCAATGGAATTCGTAACTCTTCAGCCGCCTGCAATGTCGGGGGCGGGTAACGGCGTTAGTTTGCCGGTGGCGACGTAGTTTCGCAAGGCATTGGCGACAGTTTGGATGG